>NZ_JBIWKA010000006.1:0-261008 GCF_044765445.1 Streptomyces sp. NPDC102467
CACCCCGCATACGTGATCTACACATCCGGATCAACCGGCCGCCCCAAAGGCGTGGTCGTCACACACTCAGGAGTGCCCAGCCTCGCCGGCCAATACATTCAGGCGGCGAAGACCATGGTTGCCGGTAGTCGGCTGCTGCAGTTCTCCTCGCCGAGTTTCGACATGCATGTCCCAGACGTACTCATGACGCTCGGAGCTGGTGCAACCCTGGTCATGGCTCCCGCCGAAAGGCTCCTGCCCGGTCCCGAGCTCGAGCGTCTGGTCGCCGAACAACGCATCTCTCACCTGGAGTTGCCGCCTGCGGTACTGAGCGTCCTGTCACCAGACGCCCTGTCGAGTGTGCACACACTGATGGTTGCGGGTGAGGCGCTTTCCGAAGAACTGATCCGCCTCTGGGCACCCGGCCGCATCATGATCAATGCTTATGGGCCGACAGAGTTCACCGTCTGCGCCACCATGAGCGGGCCTTTGGTGAGCGGCCGTGTACCACCGATCGGTCGCCCGAATCTCAACGCACACGTCTATGTGTTGGACGAAGGGCTGCAGCCGGTTCCTGCGGGGGTGGCCGGTGAGCTGTACATCGCGGGCCCGGGGCTGGCGCGGGGCTACCTGGGAAGGCCGGCAACGACGGCGGAGCGGTTCGTGGCCAATCCGTTCGGCCCCGCCGGGACACGGATGTACCGCTCGGGCGACCTCGTGCGCTGGACGGACAACGGCGAGTTGGAGTACGTCGGAAGGGCTGACCACCAAGTCAAGGTGCGTGGCTTCCGGATCGAGCCCGGCGAGATCGAAGCGGTCCTCACCAGCCACGCATCAGTCGCCCGCGCCGTGGTCACCGTGCGCGAGGACCAGCCCGGCGACAAGCGCATCGCCGCCTACGTGATCCCAGCAGCCGCCAACGACCAGCCGGACGAGCTCTCCGATGCCCAACGGGTCGCCGAGTGGCAGGCGATCCAGGATCGGCACTACAGAAGCGACGCGGCGGCCGAGGACGACTTCGCCGGCTGGGCGAGCAGCTATGACGGCCGGCGGATCCCTATCGAGCAGATGGAGCAGTGGCGCGGCGAGACCGTGAGCCGTGTCCTGAAGCTCAATCCGAAGCGGGTGTTCGAGATCGGCGTCGGCAGCGGCCTCATCCTGTCGAAGGTAGCTCCGCACTGCGAGTCCTATTGGGGCGCGGACCTTTCGGCTGAGGTCATCGATCGCCTGAGCCGACGCGTGGAAGAGGAGCCGGGTCTTTCCGGCAGAGTCCGCTTGCTCAACCGTCCTGCGCACGACTTCGACGGCGTTCCCCAGGGATTCTTCGACGTCATTGTCATCAACTCTGTGATCCAGTACTTCCCGAGCGGTGAGTACCTGAAGCGGGTACTCCTCAGGGCCGTTGAGCACCTGGCGCCGGGCGGGACCGTGTTCGTCGGTGACGTGCGGAACCTGGAACTGCTCGAATGCTTCCATGCGGCGATTTCCATGAGGGGAATCGAGACGGGCCCGGGAAGCACCGAGCATGCTGCGGCAATGAAGCGCAGCATGGAAATGGAACAGGAACTTCTCGTAAGCCATGACTTCTTCTCTGCATTCACTGATGAAATCGGTGCGATATCGGCTCATCGCGTGATGCTCAAGGAACTGGACGCAAAGAACGAACTCTCGCTCTACCGATACGACGTCGCGCTACGCAAGGCAGGCGGCAGGGAGCCGGCGCCACGCGAGGTCCGTATGCTTGCCTGGGGCAGCGACATTCACAGCCTCACAGAGGCGGCTAAATTGCTCGCGCATGACCGACCGGGCGCCCTCCGTCTGACGGGCCTGCCGAGTGCCAGGCTCGTGGCTGATCGTCGCATGCTGCTCGCGCTGGAGAGCGAGAGCGCACCTGACGTGTGGGCTGCAGAGGCCATCGATCCGGCGTTGATCTGCGATGCCGCCAAGAGCATCGGTCTTCGTGCCTCCATCGACTGGTCGCGGGAATCCCCCTATGCCTTCGACCTGCTCCTCGCCCCTGAAGACTTCGACGACATCGATGGTGTCGCGCGTAGCGATGCCGAGGAGGGTACCGGATCCGGTTCAGAGAAATTCTTCAACGTACCGAACTCCTCGCGACCGGATGTCGTGAACACAGAAACGCTGATCCGCCGCGTGCAGGAATTCCTGCCCGAATACATGGTCCCCTCGGCTGTCGTGGTACTGGACGAGTTCCCACTGACGTCGAACGGGAAGCTGGACCGCACGGCGCTGCCGGCTCCGGAGTCGCGTCGGTCGATCTCTCGCCAGTCGGCGCGAACTCCCATGGAGGAGACGCTGTGCGGCCTGTTCGCCGAGGTCCTGGGATTGGACGAGGTCGGGGTCGATGAGGGGTTCTTCGAGCTGGGAGGCCACTCGCTCCTTGCCACCCGTCTGGTCAGCAGTATCCGTGCCGCCCTTGGTGTAGAAATACCGCTCGCCACTATCTTTGATTCTCCTCGCGTATCCGAGATCGCGGAAATTGTAGGCGTTGCGGAGAAGGCTCGACCGGCACTGCGCCGCATGCCCCGGAAGTGAGAATGCATATGCACCCCCTGTCGTTCGCGCAGCGCCGCCTTTGGCTTCTGGACGGCCTGAACGGGCCCAGCTCTGCGTACAACCTGCCGGCAGCATTTCGGTTGTCGGGTGCATTGAACGTGGTCGCGTTGCGCGAAGCCCTCAATGACGTGGTCTGTCGACATGAGTCGCTTCGGACTGTCTTTCCCGAGGTGGACGGCGAGCCGTACCAGCAGGTCCTGGAGACCGGTTCGGTCCAGATCGAGTTCGATGTCCGGAGCGTCGCGGAGACGGAGCTGGAGGAGCAGGTCGCCCGGGCAGCACAGAAGGCCTTCGACCTGGGGACGGAAATACCGCTCCGCGCCTCCCTCTTCGTCGTACAACCGGACGATTGCGTGCTCGTTCTGGTGATGCACCACATCGCCTGTGACGGCTGGTCCATGGGACCGCTCGCGCAGGATCTCCTGACTGCGTACGAGGCAAGGTGCGCCGGACACACCCCGTCATGGGATGCGCTGCCGACGCAGTACGTGGATTACACACTCTGGCAACAGGACGTCCTGGGGGACGCCGAGGACCCGGAAAGTGTCTGCTACCGCCAACTCGCCCACTGGACCCGGACGCTGGACGGTGCGCCGGACGTGCTGGAGCTGCCCACAGTTCGTCCGCGTCCGGCGGTGGCGAGCCACCAAGGCGATGCCGTTACCTTCCAGTGCGGGACAAAACTGCGCGGCCGGCTCATGGAGCTGGCCCGCGAAACTCAGTCCACCCTGTTCATGGTGGTGCAGGCGGCACTCTCCGGTCTGCTGACGCGACTCGGGGCGGGTACGGACATCCCCATCGGCTCGGCCGTCGCAGGGCGCACGGACGAGGCTCTGGACGACTTGGTCGGATTCTTTGTCAACACGTTGGTGCTGCGCACCGACACCTCAGGGGATCCGAGCTTCCGTGAGCTGCTGCGGCGGGTGAAGAACGTCGACGTGGCGGCGTACTCACACCAGGACCTTCCCTTCGAGAAACTCGTCGAGGCGCTCAACCCGAAGCGCTCCATGGCTCGTCATCCCCTGTTCCAGGTCATGCTGGCATTCGACAACAACTCCCAGGCCGCCTGGAGTCTCCCTGGAGTGCGGGTGACTGAGCTGCCGGTGCGGCTCGGGGCGGAGAAGTTCGACCTCAGTTTCTCCTTCAGCGATGCCGATGGTGACCTGAGCGGGCTGCTCAGCTATGCCACAGATCTGTTCGACCGTCAGTCGGCAGAACTCATCGCGGCGAGACTCGTACGCTTCCTCGAAGAAGTTGCCGCGGACGCAGACCTGCCCCTGGGGCAGGTCGACATCCTCTCGGCCGAGGAACGGCACCGGCTCATGGTGGAGCCGAACGGCTCCGCATGCGAGGTTCCGGAGCAGTCTCTGGCCGAGCTGTTCGAGGCACAGGCCGCCCGGACCCCGGATGCCGTCGCGTTGGTGTTCCAGGACCACAAGGTCAGCTACGCGGATTTGAACAGGCGCGCGAACCGGTTGGCCCACTACCTGATGGGGCAGGGGGTCGGCCCCGAGCAGCTGGTGGGGATGGCAGTCCCGCGGTCCGTCGAGATGGTGGTCGCCGTCCTGGGCATCGTGAAAGCGGGGGGAGCCTATCTCCCGATCGACACGGATTACCCCGCGGATCGCATCAACTTCATCCTCGGCGACGCCCAGCCGAGCCTGGTCCTATGCTGTGAGAGCGCCGGTGGCTCCTTCGTTCCCGACTCGACAACAGAAGCTGTCAGGGTCGACATCGACACCCCTGCTTTCGCTGAGGAACTCGACAGACTCCCGTCAGAAAATCCCGATCGGGACTACGGTTCGCACGTCAACCGCCAGCTGAACCCCGTTTACGCGATATACACCTCCGGTTCGACGGGGATACCCAAGGGCGTACTCACCCCGAACGGATCCCTCCTCAGCTCTCTCAGGTCCATGCAACAAAAGCTCGGCCTGCTGCCCGACGACCGGTTCCTCGCGATTTCCAGCGTCTCGTTCGACACATCGGCTCTGGAGATGTATCTGCCGTTGCTCACGGGAGCTGCAATGGTGATGGCGACCAGGGAGGACGCGAAGGACCCGGAGGCCGTGGCGTCGCTCATCGACAAGACGCACATCACCTTCGTCCAGGGGACTCCGCCATGGTGGCAGTCGCTTGTGGACAGCCGAGTCCGATGGGAGCAGGAGGTCAAGGCTTTGGTGGGCGGAGAGGCACTGCCCGATCTGCTCGGCCGCCAGCTGCGCGAAATGTGCGATTCCGTCCTGAACGTCTACGGGCCAACCGAGACGACCATCTGGACAACCACCAGCCACGTGTCCGCCGGGTCACGGATGCCCCCGATCGGTCGGCCCATTCCCAACGCGAAGGTCTATGTCCTCGATGCCTTCCTGCAGCCGTCGCCGGTGGGAGTGGCAGGCGAGTTGTACATAGCGGGAGCCGGGGTGGCCCGTGGCTACGTGAATGGTCCGCGGGCCACGGCTCAGCGATTCGTCGCGGATCCGTTCGGGCCACCGGGCTCGCGGATGTATCGCTCGGGAGACTTGGCGCGCTGGAGTCACGAAGGTGAGTTGGAGTTCATCGGCCGGGCCGACCACCAGGTCAAGGTGCGTGGTTTCAGGATCGAGCTCGGCGAGATCGAAGCGGTTCTGACCGGCCACAGCACCATCGCTCGTTCGGTGGCGGTGGTGCGAGAGGACCAGCCGGGCGACAAACGCATTGTTGCCTACGTGATCCCTGCGGGCGGAACGGATGTGGTGGACGGCCGCGCGCTGCGCGAGTACTGCGGTCAGACGGTGCCGGAGTACATGGTGCCGGCCGCAGTCGTACCGCTCGAAGAATTCCCGCTCACACCGAACGGGAAAGTGGACCGCGAGGCTCTTCCTCTCCCTTCGCCGGATCGTCGCCGCACCGGGCGTGCGCCGCGAAACGCACAGGAGGCGCTGCTGTGCCGCCTGTTCGCAGATGTGCTCGGACTGGAGTCGGTCGGGATCGACGACGACTTCTTCGATCTCGGTGGCCATTCGCTGCTCGCCATCCGGCTGATGTCCCGAGCGCGTGCGAGGCTCGGCGTCGCGTGGGGCATTCGTGAACTGTTCCAGTACCCCACGGTGAGCGGGCTGGCGGCGCTGTTCGCAGCAGGAGAAGGGCGGCACTCGCCGGCTCCGGTGGGCCAGCATGACGACTACCTGGGCTCGCTGTTCGGCCTTCGCTCCCAGGGGGACCGCACCCCGGTCTTCTGCGCCGCCCCGGCCATGGGACTCAGCTGGGGGTTCACCGCGCTGCTGCCACTCCTGCCAGAGCGGCCGGTCTACGCCCTGCAGGACCCCGCGATCACCGATGAGGACGAGCTGGCACCAAGCGTTGATGCCATCGCCGCGCATCACGTACGACGCATCCGGACGGTCCAGCCTCACGGCCCCTATCTGCTGATGGGCCGGTCCTTCGGCGGGCTTGTCGCCTACGAGGTGGCTGTGCAGCTGGAGCAGCAGGGCGAAACGGTGGCCTTCCTCGGTCTGCTGGACGCGCTGCAGCTCGCGTCCGATGGTGAGCCCGACCCCGGGCAGGCCGAGACCATCGAACAGGAGTCGCTGCGCATCCTGTTGCGCGAGGGTCTGCCCGATGCGCCCTACCCGCCCACTCGCGTGCGGGATCGCGCGCAGACCATCGCCACCGTGTACAACGCGGAGGGCCCCTTGCACGGGTTGAGCGAACGCATGCTCAATCGACTGGTCGACGTGAGTGCCAACAGCATTGATCTGTCGGTCTCTTACCAGCCCTCGCAATACCGGGGCCGACTCCACTACTTCGCAGCCGTTGCCGACCCGACCACGCCATCCGCGGCTGCGAAGGAAGCGATGTGGAAGCGTGGTGCGCCCGACACCGTTCTTCGCGAACTGGACTGCCTGCACAGAGAGACGCTGGCGCCCGGTCCTGCGTCAATCATTATCGAAGAGCTCTCTCTCGTACTCGCTGAGCTCGGAATCCGATAAAGGGATCTCGGAAATCTCAGCAGAGCACCACGATGGAGTCGTCTGACAGGCACGAGCCACGACGGCATCCCCAGCACATCTCATTCGATTTTTCTCAATGCACAGGAGCACACCATGACGAACCCGTTCGAGAACCCGGACGGCCAGTACTATGCACTGATCAACGGCGAGAAGCAGTACTCGCTGTGGCCTTCATTCGTACCGGTCCCCGAAGGCTGGTCCATCGCACTCGGCCCGTTGTCCCGTGACGAGTGCCTTGCATTCGTGGGCGAGACGTGGACGGATATGAGGCCGGCCAGTCTCGCGCACACGATGGCCAAGTAGCCACGTTCGACCCATTGGATTCCCTCAAGTCAGGCGCAACCGCTGGAGCGCTCCCCTGCCACGAACCCGAACCTCATGTCGGTTCATTCTTCCGTGGTTCAGAGAAATGTGACGTACACCCATGAAGCGCTTCGCCAAGGATTCCTTTTCCAGCCTCCCCAGAGCCTTTTGGTGGCTGTGGACAGCCACACTCATCAATAGCCTCGGCGGCTTTGTCGGAGTCTTTCTTGCGCTCTACCTCACGAACGGCCTGGGCTACTCCGCGAGCTTCACCGGCTTTGTGGTATCCCTGTACGGCGGCGGGGCCGTCATCTCCTCGATTCTCGGCGGGTTTTTGGCCGATCGCATCGGGCGTACGCGCACCATCCTGGTCGCTCAGTTGACGACCGGCATCTCCACTCTGCTGCTCGGGTTCGCCGACAGCGCCACAGCGATTGCGGCCATGGCATTCGTGGTGGGGGTATCGGGCGCAGCGTCGCGCCCAGCAATCGGTGCGACGATCGCAGACCTTGTGGAAGGCTCCGAACGACAGAAGGCATTTTCGCTGAACTATTGGGCGGGGAATCTGGGGTTCGGCGCTTCCGCAGCGATCGTGGGTGTGGTCGCCGAGCACGGATACCTTCTCCTCTTCATGGCCGAGGCCACGGCCACACTTGTCTGTGCAATCCTCGTGTACGTACGGGTGCCAGAAACAAGCAGGAAGCGGAGCCGTGAAAATACACGGGATTCCGGTTTCCTTGCCGGATATGCCTCCGTATGCCGGGACTGGATTTTCATGGGGATCGTGGCAATGACGTTCCTGATGGCCTTGTTGTTTCAGCAGGCTGCTACCTCATTGCCAATCTCCATGACTCTGGATGGTTTCTCGAGCGCCGACTACGGAAGTGTAATAAGCCTGAACGGATTCATGATCGTCCTACTTCAGGCTTTCCTGCCCCGGGTAGTAAAGTCCGTAAGCCCGAGGCGGGTCCTTGCAGCCTCGGCGCTACTGTGCGGATTTGGCCTCACCGTCATAACGGGCGCCAGTTCGCTGCCGTTCTATTTCTCAGCAGTGGCCATCTGGACTTTGGGTGAGATAATTTTCGCACCCGTGATCATGAATGTTGTTTCGCATCTATCGTCGCCCGCAACGCGAGGGCGATATCAGGGCATGTATCAGCTGGCCTTCTCTGGCGCTGCCCTCGTGGCTCCCATCTCCAGTGGGTATGTGATCGATCAGTTCGGGGCCAATACCATCTGGACCATGTGCGGTGTCATAGGCACGGTGGCGGCCATCGGTTACATGGTGCTGGGACGGGCGACGGAAAGACGGTCAAATGAATCCGCCGACCTTGTAGTCGCTACACCACACTGACCAGGTGTCCTTCATCGCGCAACTTCCCTGCGCGAATTACACGCCGCGCCGAGTCGGGCAATTCCTGCCATCAGCCGCAATTCCCAAAAGACTTTAGTTAGCCAGTAGAACCGAGAAGGTTACATTGCACACCTACGAGCGATTCGAATTCGCCGCCGAACGGAGGCAGGCGTGACGACACAGTGCCTGCACAAGACCTTCGAGGAGCAGGCCGCTGCCGCCCCGGAGGCATTGGCGGTTGTTTCTCAGGGTGAAGAACTGACCTACGGCGAACTGGACGCGCGCGCGGACCGGGTGGCGCAGCTTCTCGTGGACGCGGGAGTGCGCCGGGGGTCCCTAGTGGGGATCCATCTGGAGCGCGGGGCGCAGATGGTCGTTGCCATCCTCGCCACGCTGAAGGCCGGCGCGGGCTACGCGATGCTGGACCCGGAGTTCCCTGTACACCGTCTGCGTGACATGGTCGAAGACGTGGCGCCCGCCGTCGTGATCGCCGACAGCGAGGCGGACGTGAACAGGCTGGGCTCTTCGGCGGAGTTCGTCGGCCTGGCCAGTGCCACCGATCGGCCGCTGCCTCGCGGAGCTGTCGCCGCCACGTCCGAGGACACCGCCTGCATCATCTTCACCTCCGGATCCACGGGCCGGCCCAAGGGCGTTGCTGCTCCGCACCGGGCGTTGGCCGGGACCGTCCTGGGGCAGTCCTATACGCGGTTCGGTCCCGACACGGTTTGGCTCCAGTGCGCGCCCATCTCCTGGGACGCCTTCGTTCTGGAGCTCTGGGGCCCGCTGTTGACCGGCGGTACCTGTGTGTTCCATCCGGGGCGGCCCAACCCTCTCCAGATGGAACGTCTCGTGGCCGCCCACGGCATTACCACGATGAATCTCCCGACCGTCCTCTTCCACGTGATCATGGAGGAGTATCCGGAGGCACTGGCGGGACTGACGGATCTCCTCGTCGGCGGTGAGGCACTTTCTCCCGAGCATGCGGCCCAGTTGGTCCGTGACTTCCCGGTGCTGCGTTTCGTCAACGGCTACGGGCCGGTCGAGTGCATGGTCTTCGTGACCACACACCGTGTCACCGCAGAGAGTGCGGCGCGAGCGTCGGTCCCGATTGGTCACAGCATGGCCGGCAAGAACGTGTACGTCCTTGACGAGCAGTTGCAGCCAGTGGCCGATGGGGACATCGGTGAGCTCTATGCCTCGGGTGAGGGATTGGCCAACGGCTACCTCGGGAGGCCAGGAACGACCGCCGAACGGTTCGTTGCCGACCCCTTCGGGAGGCCCGGCGGGCGCATGTACCGCACTGGCGACTTTGTGCGGATGCATGCTGACGGGCCCCTGGAATTCATCGGACGGGTGGACGGGCAAGTAAAGGTCCGGGGCGTTCGCGTCGAATTCACCGAAGTTGAATCCGTCCTGGAGGCGCACCCCGCGGTCAAGAGAGCCGTCGTCGTGGCGACAGGCGACAAGCCCGAAGATCGGCGACTGGTCGCCTTTCTAGCGGTCCGCACGGAACAGGGCGATACCGGGTCCGAAGAAGCCGAACTTCGCTCCTACGCTGTGGAGAAAATGCCCGAATTCATGGTGCCTCACCGGTTCGTCGTGCTGGACTCGTTTCCCGTGACGCACAACGGAAAAATCGACCGCATAGCTTTGCTTGAATCGAACAAAGAGATCTCTGGGAAGTAGGAAGAATGCTGATTCTGGGTTTTAAAGAAGGCCACGACGGCGCGGTTGCCGCGATCGAGGATGGAAAGCTTCTCTTCTCACTTGAGGCAGAAAAGGACTCGTTCCCTCGTTATGATCGCCTGACCGCTGATGTCTTGCTTCGGGCTACGGAGAAGCTGGGTCGGGTACCTGACGCGCTGGCGGTCGGGGGTTGGGTGAAGGGGACGCACAACACGGAGCCTCCGTCCCGTACCGGCTACTACGGTGTGGGGCCGGGATCGGTCTCGGACGAGGCCGGGAAGTTCTTCGGCCAGGATGTGAAAATATTTTCCTCCACACACGAGCGATCGCACATCATGACCGCGCTCGGCCTTTCGTCCTTTCCGGCGGGTCAGCCGTTCTACTGCCTGGTGTGGGAGGGGAACATCGGCTCGTTCTATCTCATCGACGAAAAGGGCGAGGTCACCCATCTCCGCCATGTCATGGCTGACCCGGGCAACAAGTACGCCTACCTGTTCGCGCTGGCCGATCCAAGTTTCCCGACGAACAAGGGCCTGCTCAGGCTCCAGGACGCCGGCAAGCAGATGGCGTTGACAGGCTTCGCGAAGCACACCAGCCTGAACAAGGACGAGAAGGAACTCATCGACTTCCTCCTGGAGCAGGAACAGATCATCCTTAATCTCGGCAAGGATGACATGACCTGGAGTCCCTTCCACAACATCGGGCTGGATTCGCAGGAGTACAGGAATCTGGCCGCAAAGTTCTCGGACGCGATATTTGACCGGTTTTTCCAGTACGCGAAGGCTGAACTCACGGAGGGTTACCCTCTGTTGATTTCGGGCGGGTGCGCACTCAACTGTGAGTGGAACCGCCGTTGGCGGGAGTGCGGACTCTTCCCCGAGGTGTTCGTGCCGCCGTGCCCGAACGACAGCGGCTCCGCGCTGGGCACGGCCATCGATGCGCAACTGCACTACACCGGATCTGCCACGGTGTCCTGGGATGTCTATGCCGGAGAGGAGTTTGTGGAGGATGTCCCCTTCTCTTCCGGTGACTACGATGTCAGGCCGCTGGACTTCGGTGAAGTAGCCGCCTTCCTGGCGGCCGGCAACGTGATCGGTTGGGCCCAGGGGCGATGGGAGATGGGTCCACGGGCGCTCGGTAACCGCTCGATCCTGGCTGCGCCGTTCACGCAGGAGTCGATGACCCGACTCAATGGGATCAAAAAGCGAGAAGGCTATCGGCCGATCGCACCGATCACTCTGGAGTCCGACGCCGCGAACTGGTTCAGCGGGTCGATTCCGGATCCCCACATGCTCTACTTCAGCACGGTGACATCGGATTCCCTCAAGGCCGTCACTCACGTTGACGGGACGGCGCGCGCGCAGACCGTGACGCCGGAGCAGAATCCCCAAATGGCTCGCCTGCTGACGGAATTCCGCGACATCACCGGATACAGCGTCCTGTGCAACACCTCCCTCAACTTCAACGGTCGAGGCTTCATCAACCGGACGAGCGACTTGATCCAGTACGGCGAGGAGCACGGGCTGGACGGTTACGTCGTGGGCGACACGTTCGTCGTCCGGCGCGACCTGCGGGCCTGACGCAGGATCTCCAAGAAGGGCCTACGGGCTGGCTGCACGGTGGCGCGTCGTAGTCCTCGTCGTTCGCCGTGGGGAAGTCCATGAGTTGAACGGCGGCTGCCTTCCCACCCTTCACGCATGCGGGGAAAGCAGCTGACCTTTTCGTTCCCTGCACGGTCACCGGCGTCATCTGCACGTGACTGCGACCTTGCTCCGAGGCAGCTCCAGTTGTCTTGCGCAGAACCAGAACCATCCGGCATCCGCGGAGTGGCGAACCGAGATTTGCCCACCCCGGTTCTACGCCGGTTTCCAACAACCTCAGTGCCGCGTGTCCAGCGCGTTGCACCGAGCTCATCTGCCGTACGCCGAGCCGGCCAGATTTCCTTTCAACACTCGGCAAGGAGAACCCCATGATCACTGCAGGACTCAAGCTGACGCACAGCGGCGGAATCGCGCTCCTTGAGGACGACAAGCTCCTGTTCAACATCGAGGTGCAGAAGCTCGCCAACAACCCCCGCTACAGCCCGGTCGCCGACCTCAGCTTGATCCCTGAGCTGCTTGCCGAACAGGGCTTCAAGGTCTCCGATGTCGACCATTGGGCGCTCGACGGATGGGACGGACGGGAAGCCGGCCGGATCTCCGTACTGGACAACGGCCGTCCGATCGACTTGACCGTCGCGCCCTACCGTGAGAATGACATCGTGACCAGCCTGGTCCGTCCAGGGTTCACAGGTGAAATCCCCATCGGCGGAAAGTCGATGGCGTACGACAGCTTCGTCCATGTGTCGAGCCACTTCGCCGCCGCCTACTGCTCCAGCCCGTTCGCCGCTCGCGGTGAGGACTCCTTCGTCCTGGTTTGGGACGGTGGAACCTTCCCCCGGCTGTACTTCGTCGATGCCGAACGTGGCACCGTCGAGAATGGCGGCGAGGTCTTTCCTCTGATCGGCCACTCATATGCCATGGCGGCCCAGTACTACGGTCCGTGGGCGCGCAAGACAAGCGACCGGTCCAAGGTGGTGGACGACCTCTCCGTGGCCGGAAAGCTGATGGCGTATATCGCGCTGGGGCAGCCCAAGGACGCGATCCAGGAAGCCCTTCGCGACGCGTTCCAAAAGAATTTCGAAGCGCCTACCGAGGCCGTCGCACAGTACCGCCGCGCGGTCACCGGCTGTGGCAGCAACGGCGAACCCTCACACCGGTACGTCCACGGATACCTCCGTGACGCGGCTGAGCAGATCGGCACGCTCGGTGTCTCCGACGAGGATGTCCTCGCCAGCATGCACCAGTTCATGGAGGACCTCCTGGTTGAGCGGATCGTCGAGAAGATCCGTCGCTGGAAGGGGGACGGCCCCTGGAACCTCGCGTTCGCCGGTGGTTGCGCGCTGAACATCAAGTGGAACAGCGCGCTGCGGGCCCACCCGCTCTTCAGGGACGTCTGGGTGCCGCCGTTCCCCGACGACTCGGGCTCTGCTATCGGCACCGCCTGCGCCGCGTACGCACACCTCAAGGGAGTGTCCGCTGTTCAGTGGAACGCCCGTACCGGGCCCGCCCTGGTTGCCACCCCTGATGTCCCGGAGGGTTGGACCGCTCGCGACTGCACGGTCGATGAGGTCGCCAAAATCCTGCACGAGACCGGCAAGCCGCTGGTCTTCCTGCGTGGGAACGCGGAACTTGGCCCCCGGGCGCTCGGCGCACGCAGCATCCTCAGCACGGCCACCGACCCCGCGGCCAAGGACCTGCTGAACGAGATCAAGGACCGGGAGTACTACCGTCCAGTGGCGCCGATCTGCCTCGTTGAGCACGCCGAGGAGATCTTCGACCCCGGAACGCCGGACCCGTACATGCTCTTCGACCATGACATCCGCCCGGACTGGGTGGAGCGAGTGCCGGCCGCTATACACCTCGACGGCACCGCCCGCCTTCAGACCGTCAGCGTGGACGAAGACCCGGTACTCACCGATCTGCTTCGCGCCTACCACACGCTCAGCGGGGTCCCGGTGCTCTGCAACACCAGCGCGAACCTGAACGGCAGGAGCTTCTTCCCGGACGCCGCTTCGGCGATGAAGTGGGGTCGGACCGAACACGTGTGGGCGGACGGGACTCTCTACAGCAAGAGCTGAAGGCCACTCGGGAGACGGCCGCCTCCGGTGTCAGGCCCGCCTCCTCCTCGCCATGAACTTTCTCCTGGAGGATGAACCAAATTGACCACGCAGGCAAATGAACAGATCTACTTCCCGGATCCCGATATCGCGCTGAACGACGAAGGCGCTCGATTCGAGTCCTACCGCCGCAAAGACACCGAAGTGACCGTCATTCGTATCCCGCCGCATGGCTCCTTCGCGGTCTCCGCCGGCGATGAGGCCCGGGTAGGGATGGTCGTTAAGGGCGAGCTCTCCGTGACTGTCGGAGGTGTGACGAAATCAATGACGGCCGAGTGTGACGTCTATGTCGCCCCTCCCGGAGTGGACCTCTCGATTGCGAATACTTCCCCTGAAGAAGTCGTCGCACTCGAAATCAGGCGCGACCAGCAGGGGGGTCCTCAGCCCGCTCCGAGTGGATACTTCCTTGAGCCGTACGAGTCCCGCAAGTTCGTCGGGATGGATGTCACGTTTTTCGTGAATAACTGGATCGAGCTCATGCTCGCCGATATCCCCAGCGGCGGCGAAATGCCATACCACAAGCACTCTCATGAGCAGATCGGGATATGCCTAGAAGGGCGCTACGAAATGACGGTCGAGGAGACGAGTCACGAACTGGCCTTCGGTGGCACCTACTTCTGCGCGAGTCAGGAGGGTCACGGTGCCGTCAACCCTAATGCGGGCGTAGCCCGTTCCCTGAACATCTTCATTCCGCCTCGGTATCACCGAGTCTCCAAACTGAAGAACGACCAGGAAGCCCAGTGAAACCGACAGTGACAGCACTGGACAACAACCACGAAGCTGAAAATACAACAGCGGTGAACGTCTTCAAACTACACCGAGAGGAGGCTCGATGATTCGCCACATCGTGCTTTTCAAGTTCAAATCGGGAGTCGACTGGACTGACCCGAGGGCTTTGGCAGCGGAGCGCACTGCGGCCAAGGTTGGCTGCGAAGTACCTGAAGTTCAAGAGTGGCGTTTCGGCCGCAATATGTCCACTCGGGACATCGCTTACGACTTTCTTGTTGACGGTATCCTTGAGGATATGGACAAGGTCGAAAGCTATTTGGCTCACCCCTTCCACCAGGAAGCGATTCGGCAATGGCGAGAGATCAGTGACTGGGTCATCGCCGACGTTGAGGTATAGCCCAGGTGCCCCCGCGGGACCATAGGCTCGGAGGGGCACCCTCCCTCGAGCCGAATTAGGCTGCGATGACCCCGTTTCGGCCGATGCCGAGGCGGGGCATCTCCGTTCCTGTAAGCGGCCTCGAAGGGTGTTTCGTGGTGAATCTGCACCTCGCCTCTGACGCCGTGCATTTGCGCGGCGAGGTGGTGCCCGGCTCGGCCGTGGAGCCGCCGTGTGAGGGGTTGGATCTTCGTGTTGGCGCCTTCATCAGTTCGGCCGTTGCAGCCAGGGCAGCATCACGACCGCGTCTGCGGCGGCACGGGCCCGGACGATCCAGTCAGTCAGCTGGTCGGCGTTGCCCTGGGCCAGACTCAGCACCTGCCGCGAAATGGCCGATCTGGCACGCCAGATCGGCCATTTCGCGGCAGGTGCCAGCAGTTTGATCGCGTAGGGCTCGCTGGCCCTCGCCGAGTCGGTCGAGGTGCGCAGGCCGGTCACACGGCGTGGCTTTGCACGGCGTGATCGGCCTCCACGCGGCGGAGGTTGATGTAGCGGACCAGCAGGTTTGCGTGCCGACATGGCCGCGTTCGCGGATCTCGGCCAGCAGATGCTTGGCCGTGACGGCCGGGTCCTGCTCGGGGTGCTTGCACAGATATGGGCGTGCCGCCCAGTTTCGGGCGGCCACATCACCCCACGACAACCCCGACTACATGCGGCGGAAGCGTGACCACATGCCTCGGGAGCGCGAGCACTACTTCACCGGTGCTCCTGAAGGCAGCCCTCCAGGTCACCGCGGATCTTCGCCTTGGTCTTGTGGAGAGGTTCGTTGCGTGTCGCGTGCGCCGCGAAGAACACCCTGGCCTTCGGACAGTAGCCATCGTTCTTGGTATCACCCCTCGGCCCAGCGGCTCGCACGGCCTGGTAATCGCCGGGGTAGAGCTCCAACCCGAGCCGATCCATACAGCCTTGGAAGGCGTTGCCTTCTAGGAGGATGAGTTGGCCTTCCACGAACTTGCGCAGTGAGTTGAGGTCCACGGCAGCCATTTCCGCATGGCTCGTGGGCCCAGCGCAGCTAGGTTGCGTGAATCAAGGGCGCTTGGCCGACGCGAGCTGGATGCAGGCGATCTACGACTCCGGCCTCCCGGCGCTACGCCGTCTCGATCAGCTCGGTGTTGACGTCACGGATGACGGCTGAACCCAAGTGAGTACCGCGCCCCGCCCTCATCCGCGAGCTGTCCGTCACCCGCACCAACATCACCGTCGGCGGCCAGGAACCCTTCGACGCCCTCATCCGTTATCTCCGCGCTCTGCCCGGCTTCTGCCGCGTGGAGGTCGACCCCGACGGCGACAACTGAGCCCTGAACCGCCCGCCCAAGCTCTGGCCCGGCGCCGCCATCGTCCGCGGGCCTCCCTCACCCGGCTGTCCCACAAGCGCATCGGCGACGGAGACGTCGGCGAGGGCCTATACAAGTTCATCGTCCACGGCTACTGCGCCCAAGGAAACCTCGCCGCAAACGAGATGACCGAGCAGGCCGCGCGCTGGCAGCGCAACCACCGGACCGCCTGTTGCCCCCTAGTAACCGCCTGCCCGGCAGCCGGGCAGGCCCCGATGGACACGGACCACGAACCGCACGTGTTCGCCAAAAGGCTTTCGCATGTCCGCACCCGCGCCGGATCTACCTGGGCAAGCCGCGCAGTGGCCAGGGCAGCCAGGGCGTCACCGCCCAGCCTCTAGCAGATTCCTCCGGCTGACCCAAGCCGCACTCATTCGGCACTGTTGCGCACCGGTCCGCCTGTCGCGGGCGGGTGTCGACAACTGGGAGACCGCCGGATGACTGCCGAGTTCATGAACGTCAAAGAGACGGCCGACTATCTGAACATGTCTGTGACGTGGGTCTACCGCGATGCACCGAAACAGGGGCTGTCGCCGTACAAGTTCGGGCACGGTCGTAACGCCAAGGTTCAGTACAAGCTGTCAGTGGTGAAGTCCTGAAGCCTGTGTCGGTCCACCACTCGTCGCAATCTCATGCAGCGAGGTCGTGCAGCCCCCGGTCAAGGAGCCTTGCCGCCCTGCCGATCGAGGCCGGCATCAGATGACGGTAGATCCGGAACGTGACCTCGATGCTCTTATGGCCCATCCAGTCCGCGACATCAGTGATGGGGATGTTGTGTGCCAGGCAGTTCGAAGCGAAGAAGTGCCGGTGCCCGTAAATCGTCATGCCCTTGGGGATGTCGATGTCCTTACCTGGCAGCTTCCGGTACCAGATGGCGTTGATCGTGCCGTGGTTCATGTGCTTGGCACGGGTCCCTTGGAGGACGTAGCCATCCTCCGTGGTGCCGTGCTTCTCGACGAAGCGCTCTATCGCCTCACGGATGCTCCGGGGCAGCGGGACTTCGCGGAACTCCCCGGGCTTGCGATGCTTGAGTTTCTCGAGCTTCTTCGTTCGGTAGTGCACTTGCTCCGTGACGCGGTAGACGTCGTCAGCCACGATGTTGTTCACGTTCAGCGCCAGGGCCTCGCCGTTGCGCAGACCGCAGCCAGCCATCATGTCCACGAACATCGAGAAGCGGTCGCTGGCGGCTGCCGTCTTGATCCCGATCACCTGTTCCTTGCTGGGTACGACGGCCCGCTCGGCCTCGTACCGTGGCGCGTCGACACCTTCGAGGGGATGCTCGTTGATCGCTCCCTTGCGATGGGCGTCAAGCAGCAGCGTCTTCAGGAGGACATACACCTTGAACTGCGTGGGGTCGGGCGTGCCGAGGCGGTCCATCGCTGTAAGGAAGTTCTCCACCACCATCGGGCTGAAGGTCTCCACCCGCCGTGACCCCAGCTCCGGTATCAGGTGGTTCCGCGCGAGGTGCTCGTACTCGTACGTGGTGCCGTACGACAGTCGCCGCTGTCGGCCCATGTAGTCGCCGACGAAGTCCTCGAATCGCATCTGTCCGTAATGGCGGATGAGTTCGGCCTTGGACGGGGGCGTGTTGGCCTTGCGGGCATACAGCTCAACGAGCCGCTCCTTGGCGGCGTCCTGTGTGCGGAAGCCGGACTCTTCCCTCTGCTTCCCGCCCGCGTCGCGATACCGGATGACGTAGGGATGCTGGCAGCGAGTGGGCTGGCTGCAGTTACACGCCTTGGCGAAGGTGCCCATGCCGCGGGCGAGCTGCTTGGGGATGGAAGGCAATGTACTGTCCTCGGGCCGATGCTGACTTTTTGCTGACTCAGCGCCCGTGATTGTGCTTTGGATCTACGGCCGCACCAAACGGCGCAGCCGGTCGGCCGTGGCGGGACGGCCTGGGTGACGGCGATGTGTCGACTCCGTCAAACCGCGTGTGAGCTGGTGGTTTCCGGGGTTAGCGTCGAGATCATGACAGAGACGATCGCCACCGCGGCCCCACCCGCTCACCCGATCCGCCAGCTGATCGCCGCCTCCGTCGGCAACGCCGTGGAGTGGTACGACTGGTACGCCTACACGTTCCTGGCCACGTACATCGCCGACCAGGTCTTCCCCAAGGGCGCGGAGAACTCGCTCGTCCCGCTCCTGTCCACCTTCGCCGTCTTCGCGGTCGGCTTCTTCATGCGTCCGGTGGGCGGGCTGCTGATGGGCGCGGTCGCGGACCGGCACGGACGGCGTGCCGCGCTGACCGTGACGATCCTGCTGATGGGCGGCAGCAGCGCGCTGGTGGGCCTCACTCCGACGTACGCCGCCGTGGGCGTCCTCGCGCCGGTCGTGCTGGTCCTGGCCCGGCTGCTGCAAGGCCTCTCCGTGGGCGGTGAGTTCGCGGCGTCCACGACGTTCCTGGTCGAGTCGGCCGGGCCGGGGCGGCGCGGCCTGTTCTCCTCCTTCCAGTACGTGTCGACGTCCATCGGCCAGTTGGTGGCGTCCGGCATCGCGGCGCTCCTCGTCGCCACGCTCGACGGCGGGCAGATGGACGGCTGGGGCTGGCGTGTGCCGTTCCTGGTGGGCGCGCTGCTCAGCCTCGTCGGGTTCTGGATCCGGCAGGGCGCGCAGGAGACCCGCAGCCAGGAGCTCGCCGAACCGGCCGCGCGCCCCGGCCTGTTCGACGCGCTGCGCCACCACCCGCGCGAGTCGCTGCTGATCTGCGGCATCACGGCGGGCGGCACGCTCGCGTACTACACGTGGACGTCGTACCTGCCCACGTACGCGGAGCTGAACACGGACATCACCAAGTCCGACGCGCTGCTCGTCGGCACCATCTCGCTCGCTTTCTTCGCGCTGCTCCAGCCGGTCGGCGGCCTGCTCTCCGACCGCTTCGGCCGCAAGCCGCTGCTGCTCTTCTTCGGGCTCGGTTTCGCCCTGCTGAGCGTGCCTCTGCTGCACTCGCTGACGGGCTCGATCGGCTCGCTGCTGCTCACGCAGTGTGCGGGCATGGTGCTGCTGACCGGCTTCACGTCGATCTCGGCGGCGGTCAACGCGGAGATCTTCCCGGCACGGGTGCGGGCGGCCGGGATCGGCTTCCCGTACTCGCTGACGGTCGCCCTGTTCGGCGGCACGGCCCCGTACATGGGCACGCTCTTCAAGGAGTGGGGCCACAGCGGCCTGTTCCCCTGGTACGTCGCCGTGCTCTGCCTCGTGTCGTCCGTGGTGTACCTACGACTCCCGGAGAGCGCGCACCGGGAGCTGGAGCGCTGAGCGGGGCCGCGGATCAGTAGTGGGTACGCACGCCGGTCGGGTCGAGGAGCTGCTGGATGCGCGGGCCCACTTCGTGCGCGCCGCGCGCCTCCGTCAGGAACGCGACGCGCACGTCCTGGAACGAGACGGGCGTCTCCAGGCGCAGCACGAGCCCCTTGCGGTCGAGCCGCACGGGCCGGATCCCGACGACGCCGGCCAGGTCGTTTCCCCGTACCAGCTCGGCGAGTTCGACGAGGATGTCGGCGTGCCCGGTGTCGAGGTGATCGAGGAGTTCCGCTTCCTGGGACGCCAGCGGGTCGGGCGCGGCGGCGCCGAGGGCCGCCGCGTCGAGCACGCGCACCGTGTCGCCCTCGGCGAAGGCGGCGCGCGCGGGGCGCAGGACGAGCGTGTCGGGCCCCGCGGTGGTGAGGCGGCCGCTGAGCGCGAGCCGGGCGCGGACCCGGTCCCGTACGGCGACCGGTGCCACGTCGGTGAACTCGGCGTAGACGGCCAGCCCCGAGTGCGGGGCCACGGCGAGTTCGGCGGTGAGCCGGTCGTCGGCCGGGTCGAGGAGCAGCAAGCGGGACGCGGCGTCCACGGCGTGCAGCACTACGTGTTCGAGGCGGTGTCCCGCGGCGGTCACGGTCAGCGCCAGGGAGCCGGCGGCGGCGAGGACGGTTCGCGCCCGCTCGGCATCGGTGGGCGACGGCGACGGGGGTGCGTCGGGGTGGGCCATGTCCATTCCTACATCTCCTCCGAGCTCAGGTAAGGCTTACCTTACTTACTCGGCGAGTGCCCCGACACCCCGGGGCCGCAACGACCCGCCGCAACCCCCGCTCCCTGCGTAGAACCGTCTCTACAACTCCCTTACCTGATAGGGGTGTTCGGTTTCCGAGGCCTGAACCGTCACGGGCCCGCCGACCCCGGCCCGGCTCACCCGGTACGTGACGGCAAGGCTTCCGTCGTGCCCCGGGACGGCCACGGTCACGTCGTCGGCCTCCGGGGCGACCAGCAACGTCAGGCCGTCGGGCCAGTCACCGTCGGGGCGCCGGTCGTCGGCACCCATCGGGATCACCGCCCCCGGGCGGACGTACAGCGGCAGGCTGTCGAACCCGTGGGTCTCTCGGCGCCACACCGGGCCCTGGACCCGTTCGCCCGTCAGCAGATGGGTCCACGTGCCCTCGGGGAGGTAGTACTCGATGTTCCCCTCCGCCGAGAAGACGGGCGCCACGAGCAGGTCGGGGCCCAGCATGTACTGGCGGTCGAGGGTGCGGCAGGCCGGGTCGTCGGGGAAGTCGAGCAGCATCGGGCGCATCACCGGGACGCCCGTGGCGTGCGCCTCGACCGCGGCCCCGTACAGATACGGCATCAGGCGGTGCTTGAGCTTGGTGAACGTGCGGGCCACGTCGACCGCTTCCTCGCCGAAGGCCCACGGCACCCGGTACGAGACGTTGCCGTGCAGTCGGCTGTGCGAGGAGAGCAGGCCGAAGGCGAGCCAGCGTTTGAAGACCGCCGGATCGGGCGTGCCCTCGAAGCCGCCGATGTCGTGCGACCAGAAACCGAAGCCGGACAGGGAGAGCGAGAGGCCGCCGCGCAGCGACTCGGCCATCGCCGTGAACGAGGCGAAGCAGTCTCCGCCCCAGTGCACCGGGAACTGCTGGCCGCCGACCGTCGCCGAGCGGGCGAAGACGACCGCCTCGCCGCTGCCGCGCTCCTTCTCCAGGAGTTCGAAGACGGTGCGGTTGTACAGCTGCGCGTAGTAGTTGTGCATGCGCTCCGGGTCGGAGCCGTCGCTCCAGACGACGTCCGTCGGGACGCGCTCGCCGAAGTCCGTCTTGAAGCTGTCGACGCCCTGGTCGAGCAGGACGCGGAGTTTCCCCGCGTACCAGGCGCGCGCCGCCGGGTCGGTGAAGTCCACCAGAGCCATGCCGGGCTGCCACAGGTCCCACTGCCAGATGTCGCCGTCGGCCCGGCGCACCAGGAAGCCCCGCTCGGCCGCCTCCGCGAACAGGGCGGACTTCTGGGCGATGTACGGGTTGATCCACATGCTGATACGCAGCCCGCGCGCCTTGAGACGGCTCAGCATGCCCACCGGGTCGGGGAAGACGTCCGGGTCCCAGGCGAAGTCCGACCACTGGTACTCGCGCATCCAGAAGCAGTCGAAGTGGAAGACGCTGAGCGGGATGTCACGCTCGGCCATGCCGTCGACGAACGACGTGACCGTCTCCTCGTCGTACTCGGTGCAGAAGGATGTCGTCAGCCACAGGCCGAACGACCAGGGCGGCGGCAGAGCCGGCCGGCCGGTCAGCGCGGTGTAGCGGCGCAGCACGTCCTTCGGGGTCGGGCCCGCGACGACGTAGAACTCGACCGACTGGTCCTCGACGCTGAACTGCAGCTGTCCGACGGACTCCGAGCCGATCTCGTAGCTGACCTTCCCCGGGTGGTTGACCAGGACGCCGTAGCCGTGGGAGGAGAGGTGGAACGGGACGTTCTTGTAGGCGAGTTCGCTGCTGGTGCCGCCGTCGGCCTGCCAGATGTCGACGCTCTGGCCGTTCTTGACGAACGGTGTGAAGCGTTCGCCGAGGCCGTAGATCTGCTCGCCGACGGCCAGCCCGAGCTGTGTGACCATGTGGTGGGCGCCGTCGGGTGTCGTCGCGAAGGCGGTGCCCTTGCCTTCAACTCCGGTCAGACGGCGCCCGGTCGAGGTGTCGGAAAACTCCAGGCCCCACTCCCCCGCGGTGTCCAGGCGGACGCTCAAAGGGCCCGTGGTCAGCTCGGTGACAGTGCCGTCACGGGTGACGCGCGTGCCGCTGCCGCCCTCGGTGGGCAGCAGCTCGAAGTCGGGGCCGGGGCGCCGCTTGCCCGCGTGGTGGGTGAAGCGGACACCGATGACGCCCTCGGCGGGCGAGAAGCAGTCGACCGTGATCAGCGGCTGGTTGAGGGTGTCGCCCCGGTCCCTGACGTGCCGTACGGCGGCGTAAGCGGTGAACTGCCCTTCTGCCGATCTGACTTCGCGGACTTCGGTGGCGTATGCGGCGCGGACCCCTTCGCGCATCAGCCAGAAACCGTCGGTGAACTTCATGCGTCAACCCCGCGTCGGATGAAGGTGAGCCGGGCCAGGCGGACCCCGCCGCTCAGCCGGACGCGCAGGTCGCGCACTCCGGCGGCGGCGAAGTCGGCGTCCAGCGTCACGTAGTCGTATGGACTCCCGGTCGCCGGGACCGTGACCGCGCACGCCTCCGCGATCTCGATGACTCCCTGGCCGGCGGCCTCCACGCGTACGCCTGTCACGCCGTCGGGCCCGAAGTCACAGCTGCGATAGAGGAGTTCACCGGCGGCCGCGTCCGTGATCGTCACGGCGTCGCCCCGTGTCTTCGTGCGGTCGACGATCTCGGTTCCGTGCTGCTCGTCGTAGGCCGCCGCTTCCAGACCGTCCGTGCGCACCGGGCGGGGCATCGGCTCGTCCCCCTCGACGGTCAGCCGCACGGTGTGCCGGATGTCCTCGCTGGAGGCACCGAGCAGCAGTTCGTACGTGCCCGACGCGACGCTCCATCTCTCGCGCGCGACGTCCCAGTGGCCGAGGTCGCTCAGCGGCACGGTGAAGGTGACACGCTCGGCCGCCCCGGCGGCAAGGGTGATCCTGCGGTGCGCGAGGAGCTGACGGCGGGGGCGCGGCACCGGCATGCCGAGCGGGCGCGCGTAGAGCTGCGGGACCTCGTCGGCGGCGTAGGAGCCGGAGTTGGTGACGGTGAAGGTGAACTCAAGGGTCTCGTCGCCGCGCGTCACGAAGGGCGCGTCGTAGCCGAACGAGCTGTAGGACAGGCCGTGTCCGAACGGGTAGAGCGGGTCGCCCTCGAAGTAGAGGTAGGTCTGGCGGGAGCCGATGACGTCGTAGTCGAGCAGTCCCGGCAGGTCGGCGTCGGCCGCGTACCAGGTCTGCGGGAGCCGCCCGGCGGGGCTGACGTCGCCCGCGAGGACTCGGGCGAGGGCGCGGCCCGCGGCCTGCCCGCCGTGCGCGGTCCACAGCAGGGCGGGCAGTTCGGCGTCGGGGACGGCGTACGGGTAGGCGGAGACCAGGGCGAGCACGGTGTTCGGATTGGCCGCGCGGGCCGCACGCCACAGGCGGTCCTGGTGCGGGGGCAGGGCGAGGGTCGTACGGTCCTCGATCTCGCGGCCGTTGATGTGCGGGTCGTTGCCCGCGACGACGATCACCACGTCCGCGTCGGCGGCGGCCCTGGCCACGGCGGACTCGCCGCGCTCCACGAACTCCACCGAGAAGAGCGTGCCTTCGTCGGCAACCTTCACGCCGTCGGCGGCGACACACACGTACCGACCCGTTCCCGTGTGCCGCAGGAGGTGACCGTCCCCATGGGGCTCGAGCGTGTACGTCTCCTGGACGATCCAGCCTCCGGGCTGCTCCGCGGACGCCCGCACGTGACCGTCATCGGCGACCGACAGGTAGCGGCCGTCCGGGGCGCGCAGGGTGAGGGTGCCGCCGCCCCAGTCGACCAGGGCGAGTTCGGTGCCCCCGTCGGGCACGGTGGTGAGCGGCGGCAGGTCGGTGCGCCCGGCGAGCAGGGCGGGGTCGAGGGCCGCCTCGATGGCGCCCGCCTCGACGCCATCGGGTGCGTCGGGGACGTACAGCCATCCCTGGTCACAGCGGATCCGCACCCGGTCCACGCCCTCCGCGAACGTGACGCGCTCCGTGCCGAACCGCTCGTACAGGCCGTCGAGCGGGGTGGAGCGGTGCAGCAGGGTGCCGCTGTACCAGTCCGTCTTGCACTCGTCGGCGAGGAGCCCGACCAGCGCGATCCGGGTGTCGTCGGCGAGGGGCAGCAGGCCGTCGTTCTTGAGCAGCACGATCGCCTGCTCGGCGCTCTCCCGGGCGAGTGCGCGATGGGCCTCGGTGTCGAAGTCCCGTACGTCCGCGAAAGGGTCGCTCTCCTCGAACTCGCCGAGCCGCGACCGGACTTCGAGCTGGCGGCGGGCCGCGGTGTCGATGTCGGCCTCGGTGATCAGCCCCTGGTCGAGGGCGCGGCGGAGCCTTCCCACGATCGTCGAGGAGTCCGTGCCGTGGTCGGTGAAGCTGTCGACGCCCGCGACGAGCGCGGCGGCGGTGGCCTCCTCGTGGGTGTCGAAGTACTGCTCGGAATCGGCGAGGTTGCTGGGCGCGCCCGCGTCGGAGCAGACGAGGAGCCCCTGGTCGGTCCAGGTCCTCAAGTGCTCGCGCAGATACGGGGATACGTGGTTGGGGCGGCCGTTGACCAGGTTGTAGGCCGGCATGACACCGGCGACGGCGCCCGCCTCGACCGGCGCCCTGAAGGCCTTGAGGTCGTACTCGTGCAGGACGCGGGGGCGTACGGAGGAGTTCGAGGTGTCCCGGCGGGTCTCATTGTTGTGGGCGAGCCAGTGCTTGAGGACCGGGGCGGTGCGCCAGTACGTGGGGTGCGTGCCGCGCAGGCCGCGCGTGTACGCGGTGGCGATCGCGGCGGTGAGGTGGGGGTCCTCGGAGTAGCCCTCCTCGTTCCTGCCCCACAGCGGGTGGCGCAGCAGATTGACGGTGGGCGCCCAGACGTTGAGGCCCACGCGGTCGTCGCGGCTGCGCATGGCGCGCACCTCGGCGGAGACGGCGTCGCCGACGCGGCGCACCAGGTCGTCGTTCCAGGTCGCGCCGAGCCCGACGGCCTGCGGGAAGACGGTGGCCGGGCCCATCCACGCGACGCCGTGCAGCGCTTCCTGGCCGGTGCGGAACGCGGCGAGGCCGGCCCGCTCGACGGCGGGCGCGAACTGGTGCAGCAGCGCGATGCGTTCGTCGAGCGTGAGCCGGGCCAGCAGGTCGTCGACGCGCTTGTCCGCGGGCGCCGCGTCGTCCGGGTGGAGCGGGGGTCGATCGGTCACGTGCGGGTCCCTTGGCGAAGGAGGAGGAAGAGAGGAAAGAGAAGGGCGACAATCTTCGAAGCGCTTCGATGCTCCGCACTCGCCCCAGTCAGTGTCAAGAGCCGCGCCACGAAAGTCCGTTGAGGAATTCCGTGCACCAGCCTTGTGACCCCGGAAACGTTCCCCTAGCCTCGCTGCAACATCGAAGCGCTTCGACAAATGCGCGACGCGTTCCTTGAAGGGTTGCAGCAATGACGCCGAACTCGCCTTCCTCCTCCGCTCCCAGCCGGAGAAGATTCCTGGCCTCCACCGCCGTGGCCGCCGCGGCCGTGGCCGGCGGGATGCCGCTGCTCACCGCCTGCGGCGGGTCGGACAGCAAGGACAGGGAAGGCACCACTTCCGGGAAGAACGCCGACAAGCTCCTGCCGACGTTCGTCGCCGGCAAGTTCGCCGCTCCGGACCTGCCGTCGAAGAACGGCTCGGCCGCCGGATACACCGGCAAGGTGGAGCTGTCGGCCCTGGCCGCCTCGGTCCCGAAGGCGCTCGGCACCGGCGCACCGCTCAAGGTCATGTCCCCGCTCTGGGGCACGCCCCCCAAGGGGAACTGCGCCTACTACACGGCGCTCGACAAGGCGGCCGGCACCAGGATCACCTGGCAGAACCAGGACGGCACCACCTACGGCGAGAAGCTCGGCGCCGTGCTCGCCTCCAGCTCGATCCCCGACATGGTGGTCGTGCCGGGCTGGGAGCTGGTCGGCAAGATAGCCAACGCGGTCACCGCGAAGTTCATGGACCTCGGCCCGTATCTGGCGGGCGACAAGGTGAAGAAGTATCCGAACCTCGCGGCGATCCCGTCGGACTCCTGGAAGATGGGCATCTTCGGCGGCGCGCTGCGCGGCATCCCGATGCCGTCCGCCGCGGCGACCTTCAACCCTCCGTACTACCGCA
Organism: Streptomyces sp. NPDC102467; assembly: GCF_044765445.1. Lineage (NCBI taxonomy): Bacteria > Bacillati > Actinomycetota > Actinomycetes > Kitasatosporales > Streptomycetaceae > Streptomyces > Streptomyces sp. NPDC102467. The sequence goes on from NZ_JBIWKA010000006.1 coordinate 26,171, forward strand.
AGGACATCTTCGACGAGAAGGGCTACGAGCTCCCCAAGTCGCCCGACGAGTTCCTGAGTCTGGCGAAGGAGATCACCAGCGCCAAGGCGAAGGTGTACGCCTGCGGCGACATGACCTGGACCGCCTTCAACGTCTTCGGCGTCCGCCCTTCGGGCACGCTCGGCTGGCACGTCGGGGCCGACGGCAAGCTGACGTACCGCATCGAGCAGCCCGAGTACCTCGAGGCGCTGGAATGGACCCGCAAGCTCTTCGCGGCGGGCGTGGTCCACCCCGACGACAAGGCCCGCTCGGGCGACGTGGCACAGCGGTTCACCGCAGGTCAGATCCTTATGTACAACAACGACATGTCCCACTGGTACGTGAAGACCGCTGAACAGGCCAAGTCCAACCCGGACTTCAAGATCGAGGCCATGGACCTCTTCGGTCCCGACGGCGGCGACCCGCACCTGTGGGCGAGCAGCCCCGCCACCATCTGGTCGCTGATCCGCAAGGGAGCGTCGAAGGAGACGGTCGAGAACGCGCTCGCCGCCGCGAACTACGCCGCCGCGCCGTACGGCACCAAGGAGTTCATGAGCGTCAACTACGGCGTCGAGGGCACGCACTACACGGTCAAGGACGGCGTCCCGGTCAAGAACGACCGGGGCAACCAGGAAGTCATCAACGCCTGGCTGATGCTCTCCGCCCCCGCCCCGTACTTCGCGCACCCCGACTTCCCGGACATCGCCCGTCGGCAGGTCGAGTGGGAGCAGCGGCACGGCGCCTTCATGAAGAAGACGTCCACGTACGGCATGAACATCGTCGAGCCGACCCGCTGGGCCAACCTCGCCAGCCAGTTCGAGCAGCTGGAGATCGACTACGTACGCGGCAACAAGAAGCTCTCCGACGTGCAGCAGGCCATCTCCACCTGGAAGTCGTCCGGCGGCGACAAGCTGCGCGCCTGGTACAAGAAGCTCATCGACCAGAACGGCAGCGGCAACTGATGTCTCTCACGGCCGGGAGCAGGCCGGACGGGACGCGTCCCCCGGCGGCCGTCGAAGAGCCGGCGGCCGCCCTCGTCCCGAAGGTCGTTCCCTCGAAGCGCGCGCAGAAGAAGCAGGGGGCCGGGAAGGTCTCCTGGCGGATCCGGCTGCGCCGGGACCGCGCGCTCATCCTGATGACGCTGCCCGCTCTCGGGCTGCTCGTGCTCTTCAACTACATCCCGCTGCTCGGCAACGTGGTCGCCTTCCAGGACTACGACCCGTACGCCTCCACCAACGGCGTGACGGCGATCTTCCACAGCCCCTGGCTGGGCGTGGAGCAGTTCTCCCGGATGATCGACGATCCGCTGTTCTGGGACGCGGCGAAGAACACCGTCATGCTGTTCGTGCTCCAACTCGTGCTGTTCTTCCCGATCCCGATCGCCCTCGCGCTGCTCATCAACAGCGTGATCCGGCCCCGGGTGCGGGCCGTGGCACAGGCGATCATGTATCTGCCGCACTTCTTCTCGTGGGTGCTCGTCGTCACCGTCTTTCAGCAGATCTTCGGCGGCGCGGGCATCATCGCGCAGACGATGGAGAAGCACGGCTGGGGTGCGTTCGACCTCATGACGAACGCGAGCCTGTTCAAGTTCCTGGTCACCGCGCAGTCCGTGTGGAAGGACGCGGGCTGGGGAATCATCGTGTTCCTCGCCGCGCTCGCCGCCGTCTCCACGGATCTGTACGAGGCGGCGGCCATGGACGGCGCGGGCCGCTGGCGCCGGATGTGGCACGTGACGCTGCCCGCGCTGCGCCCGGTGATCGCGCTGCTGCTCGTCCTGCGGGTCGGTGACGCGCTGAGCGTCGGCTTCGAGCAGTTCCTGTTGCAGCGCGACGCGGTGGGCGCGGGCGCCAGCGAGGTCCTCGACACCTATGTGTGGAACATCGGCATCCAGAACGGCGACTTCAGTTACGCGGCCGCGGTCGGCCTGGTCAAGGGAGCCATCGGCGTCGCGCTGGTCCTCGGCGCCAACAAGTTCTCGCATCTGCTCGGCGAGCAGGGGGTGTACAAGAAGTGAGCCTCAACACGCAATTGATCCGCAGCCTGCAGGCGCCCGCCCGCCCCTCGTGGGAGGAGGAGCCCAGCAGGACCGGGCTGACCCTCAAGGGTGGCTTCCTCGCCCTGTGCTGTCTGTGCGTGCTCGCCCCGCTGTGGATCGTGATCGTCACCTCCCTCTCCCCGAAGCCGGTGATCGACCGGGTCGGCGGGCTCGTCGTGATCCCGCAGGACATCACCTTCATCAACTACACGGAACTGCTTGGCGGCGGTCAGGTCAGCCGGGCGATGCTGGTCTCGATCGGCGTCACGCTCGTCGGCACCGTGATCTCCATGGCCGTGTCGGTCCTCGCCGCCTACGGCCTGTCCCGGCCCGGCAGCCTCGGCCACCGGTTCCTGCTGATGGCCCTGATGGTGACCATGTTCTTCGGCGCGGGGCTCATCCCGACCTACCTGCTGGTGCAGTCGCTCGGCCTGACGGACACCTATCTGTCGCTGATCCTGCCGAGCGCGGTCAGCGTCTTCAACATCCTCGTACTGCGCGGCTTCTTCATGGGGATCTCCCCCGAACTCACCGAGTCCGCGCGGATCGACGGCGCGAGCGACCTGCGGATCCTGCTGACCATCATCCTTCCGCTGTCGCGGGCGGTGCTCGCGGTCATCTCGCTGTTCTACGCCGTGGGGTACTGGAGCGCCTGGTTCAACGCGTCGATCTACCTGACGGACCAGCAGATGATGCCGCTGCAGAACGTGCTGAAGCAGCTCGTCCAGAAGAACACGGTGGCCCCGGCCGGCCTCCAGCAGGCCGTCCACACCGGTCAACTCTCCGCACTGGGGCTCCAGATGGCGGTGATGGTGCTCGCCCTCGTACCGGTCGCGATCGCCTCCCCCTTCGTCCAGCGCCACTTCAAGAAGGGCATGCTCACCGGAGCGGTGAAGGGATGAACATCGCACCTGAGGGCCGCCTCATGTTCGGCGGCGACTACAACCCCGAGCAGTGGCCCGAGGAGGTCTGGGCCGAGGACGTGACGCTGATGAAGGAGGCCGGCGTCACCTCCGTCACGCTCGGCGTCTTCTCCTGGGCGAAGCTCGAACCACGCCCAGGCGCACGGGAATTCGGCTGGCTCGACCGGCTGATGGACCTGATGCACGCGCACGGTATCGGCGTCGTCCTCGCGACACCGACCGCCTCGCCGCCGCCGTGGCTCGGCCGCCTGCACCCGGAGACCCTGCCGCGCGACGAGGACGGGCGGACGGTGTGGTGGGGTTCGCGCCAGCAGTTCGCGCACTCCTCCAGTGCCTACCGCCGCTACGCCGCCGCGATCACCGAGGACCTCGCGATCCGCTACGGCCGGCATCCGGCCCTGCGGATGTGGCACATCAACAACGAGTACTGCACGTTCGACTACGGCGACGAGGCGGCCCGCGCGTTCCGCCGCTGGCTGCGCACGAAATACCACTCCCTCGACGCACTCAACGAGGCCTGGGGCACCGCCTTTTGGAGCCAGCACCTCGACACGTGGGAGGACGTGATCCCGCCGCGCCGTGCCCAGTACCTGCGTAACCCCACGCAGCTTCTCGACTTCCGCCGCTTCACCTCGGACGCGCTCATGGAGTGCTACGTCGCCGAGCGCGACCTGGTCCGCCGCCACTCCCCCGCGCACATCCCGGTCACCACCAACTTCATGCCACTGTGGGTGGGGCAGGACGCGTGGGCGTGGGCGGAGCAGGAGGACGTCGTCTCGGTGGATGTCTATCCCGATCCGCGCGACCCGCTGGGCGGTCAGTACAACGCGATGATCGCCGATATGACGCGGGGCCAGGCCCGGGGTCCGTGGATGCTCATGGAGCAGGCGGCGGGGCCGGTGAACTGGCGCGGGGTCAACCATCCCAAGCCGGCCGGCCTCAACCGCCTCTGGTCGTTGCAGGCCGTCGCGCGCGGCGCGGACGCGATCTGTTACTTCCAGTGGCGGCAGTCCCGGCAGGGCGCGGAGAAGTTCCACTCCGGGATGCTCGGCCACGCGGGCGAGGAAGGCCGGACGTTCACCGAGGTGAAACAGATCGGCGCCGAACTCGCCGCCCTCGGACCCGAGGTGACGGGTGCTCATACCCCGTCCGCCATAGCCGTACTGCACGACTGGCACTCGTGGTGGGCGGGTGGACAGGACGGGAGACCGTCGACCAAGGTCGCGTACGAGGAGGTCGTACGGGCCTGGCACCGCGCCCTGTGGGAGGAGCACCTCGCCGCCGACTTCGCGCACCCCGAGCACGACCTGTCCGCGTACAAGGTGGTCGTCGTGCCACAGCTGTACCTGCTGACGGACGCGGCGATCGAGAACCTCCTCGCCTACGTACGAGGCGGCGGAACCCTGGTGTGCGGGTTCTTCACCGGGGTCGCCGACGCCGACGACCGGATACGGCCCGGCGGCATGGACGCCCGGCTGCGGGAGCTGTTCGGCATCCGCACGGTCCACGAGTGGTGGCCGCTGGAGCCGCAGGAGCCGGTGGACTGCGGGGAGTTCGTCGGCACGCTGTGGTCGGAGGAGCTGTCGGCGGCGCCGGACGCCGAGGTGGTGGCCGCGTACCGCGGCGGCGACCTCGACGGGCTGCCCGCCGTGCTGCGCCGCGGCCGCGCCTGGTACCTCTCCACCCTCCCCGACCCCCCGGCGCTGCGCTCGCTGCTCGCGGACGTGGCCGCCGGGGCGGGCGTACGGCCTCCGCTGTCCGGCCTCCCCGCAGGTGTGGAGGCCGTACGCCGGGGCGCGCTGCTGTTCCTGCTGCACCACGGGCGCGGCGAGACCACGGTCACGCTGCCGGACGACGCGACGTACCGGGACGTGCTGAGCGGCGACGAGCACACGGGGTCCGTGCCGCTCGGCCGGTTCGGCGTCACCGTCCTCGCGCGCGGGTCACGGGGGTCCGGTGCTGCCTGAGCATCCGCACGGCACGTGGGAGCCGGCGCCGGCCGGGCGCTGGGAGGACGCCTTCCTCAGCGGCAACGGCCGGCACGGCGCCCTCGTGTTCGGCGATCCGCACGACGACCGGGTGATCGTCACGCAGCACGCGCTGGTCCGCCCGGACGGCGGACCGCAGCCGCGGCCGCCCGCGCTGGCCGCCCGGCTCCCGGAGCTGCAGGACCGGTTGCTGGCCGGTGACGTGAGCGCCGCCGAGCGGTTCACGGACGGCCGCGACCTGCGGTGGGTGCGGGCGTTCCATCCCGCCTTCCAGGTGCGGTTCGTACGGGACAGCGTGGTGTGGCGCGGCTACCGGCGCGCGGTCGACTTCGCGACGGGCGTCGCGGAGGCGCGGTGCGGCGGCTGGCGCGGCCGGGTGTTCGTGTCGCGCGCGGACGACGTCGTCGTGCAGTACGTCACCGGGCCCGGACTCGACGGGGAGCTCTCGCTCGACCACCGGCTCGCCGGGGTGCCGGGCGGGCTCGGGGTCGGCCGCGCGGTCGTACTGACGCCGGGGGGCGCCCAGTTGACGCTGCGCTGCCGGTACCCCGGAAGCGACCTGGCGTACACCGGGGTGACGCTCGCGCTCACCCACGGCGGGCGCACCTCGGTGGGCGCCACGGGGATCCGGGTCGAGGGCGCGAACGGCCTGCTGCTGCTCACCCGGGTGCGGCGGCACATCGGGGAGCTGGACGCGGGCACCGAGGCGGCCGGCCTCGCGGCGCTGGTGACCGGCGACCCGGCGGTGACGTACGCCGATCTCCTCGCCCGGCACGAGGCGCCGCACCGCGCCGCGTACGAGAGGGTGACGTTCGACCTGAACGCGCCGCGCGCCGAACGGGGGTTGCCCGGCAGCGAGTTGCTGGGGCGCCCGGAGAGCCATGCCCTCCTGGAGCGGCTGTTCGCGGCGGGCCGCTACCACCTGCTCAGCGCGTCCGGTGCACTGCCGCCCCGGCTCACCGGGCTGTGGACCGGCGCGTGGGACACGGCCTGGTCGGGGGCGTTCACCACGGATGCCAACCTCAACCTGCAGACGGCCTCCGCGGCCGTTTGCGCACTGCCTGAGGTGACGGAGGCCCAAGGGGCTTTGATCAAGAGCCAGTTGCCGGACTGGCGGGACAACGCGCGGGAGATCTTCGGGGCGCGCGGCATCGTCGCGCCCGCGCACACCGACGGTGGATCGGGGCACGCGTACCACTTCCAGCGGGAGTGGCCGATGCATCTATGGACGGCGGGCGCCGACTGGCTCCTCACCCCCCTCGTGGAAGAGGCCGAGACGACCGGGCAGCGGCCCGCCTGGCTGGGCGCGGCACTGGCCGAAGTGGCCCTGTTCTACGAGGACTTCCTGAGCCGGACGGGACCCGACGGGCGCGTGGTGATCGTGCCCTCGTACTCGCCGGAGAACCGGCCCGCGAACGCGAGCTGGGGCACCCTGAACGCCACGATGGACATCGCGGCGGCCCGGCACGCCCTGCGCACCGCGGCCGCCTGGCACCCGGGTCCCGACGGCGACCGGTGGCGTGCGCTCGCCGGCCGGCTGCCCGACTACCGGGTCAACTCCGAGGGCGCGCTCGCCGAATGGGCCTGGCCGGACCTCGAAGACTCCTACGACCACCGGCACCTCAGCCATCTCTACCCGGTGTGGCCGCACCACGACATCAATCCGTACGACACCCCCGAGTGGGCGAAGGCGGCGCACCGGGCCCTCGAACTGCGCGGCGCGGAGAACGGCTCGGCGCACGGCCACCTCCACCACGCCCTGATCGCGGCCCGCCTGCGCGACGCGTCCCGGGTCGGTGACGCCCTGCGCCAGGTGCTGACCGGCGACTACTTCCACCGCTCGCTGATGAGCGCGCACTATCCGCGCCGCGACGTCTACAACGCCGACGCCGCGCACACGCTGCCCGCGCTGCTCACCGAGTCGCTCCTGCAGTCCACACCGGACCGGCTCGTCCTGCTGCCCGCGCTGCCGTCCTGCTGGCCGCGCGGCGCCGTGTCCGGGCTGCGCACCCGGTTCGGCGCACGCGTCGACCTGGCCTGGGGCGGTGGCACCTGCACGGCCGTCGTCCGGCCCGACCGGGACGCGGACGTGGACCTCAAGACCCCGGCCGGCGGACCCGGGCGACTGCGCCTGACCGCGGGCGAGGACCGCGAACTCACGGTGAGTACGCGGTAGTTCAGTTTCCGAGCACCTCCCCCACGCTCATCCCTCACGATGACCCCCACGATCATGGAAAGGGACCCCATGGAACCTGCACCCACCACAGAGCACTCCCTACGACGCCGCACCCTGCTCGGAGCCGCACTGGCGGCCTCCGCGGCAGTCGCGCTCGCCGCCGCCCCCGCGCAGGCGGCGATCTGGTCGTCGTCCGACCAGTGGGGCAACTACACCACGGCGGACGGCTACACGCTCTACAACAACATCTGGGGCTCGGGCGCCGGCTCCCAGAGCATCTGGGCCAACTCCTCGTCGAACTGGGGGGTGTCGGCGAACCACGCGAACACGGGCGGCATCAAGTCCTACCCGAACGCCAAGAAGGTCGTGAACAAGCCGATCAACTCGCTGTCCTCGCTCACCAGCGGCTACAACGTGACGGTGCCGTCCTCGGGCGCGTACAACACGTCGTACGACATCTGGGACAGCGACTACGACTACGAGGTCATGCTCTGGGTCAACTACAACGGAGCCGTCGGCCCGCTCGGCACCTCGCAGGGCAACGTCACGCTCGGCGGTCACACCTGGACCGTCTACAAGGGCAACAACGGCGCCAACGAGGTCTACTCGTTCCTGCGCACCTCGGATTCGACGTCCGGCACGGTGAACATCCTGCCGATCCTCAAGTGGATCAAGGACACCAAGGGATGGTGGGGCAACGAGACGATCGGTGACGTCCAGTTCGGCTACGAGATCACCTCGTCGTCCGGCGGCCTGAACTTCACCACGAACGGCTTCAACGTCTCCAGCAGCTGACCCGGTCCGGCACGGACGTGCGGCTCAGGCTCCGACCGGGGCCTGGGCCGCGCTCTCGCGAAGCGTCAACTCCGGGGCGAGCAGGACGACTTCCTCGTCCGAGCCGCGCCCCTCGATCCGCGCGATGACCTGCTCGACGGCGCGCCGCCCCATCTCCTGCGCGGGTACCGCGACCGAGGTGAGCGGCACCGAGGCGTGCGCGGCGACCTGCTCGGGGCAGACGGCGACGACCGACACGTCCTCCGGAACGGCGCGGCCCGACTGGCGCAGCAGGGCGAGCAGCGGGTCGGTGGCGGCCTCGTTCTGCACGACGAACGCCGTCGTGCCCGGCCGCTCGTCGAAGATCCGCGACAACGTTGCCGAAACCGAGGCGTACGAGCCCTCGCAGGGGCGGTGCAGGACCCGCAGGCCCAGCTCGGCGCTGCGCTCGCGCAGGCCCGTCAGGGTCCGCTCGGCGAAGCCGGTGCGCCGCTCGTACACCGCGGCGGCCTCGCCGATGACCGCGATCTCACGGTGCCCGAGGTCGGCCAGGTGCTCGGCACAGACGGCGCCGGCGGCGCCGAAGTCGAGGTCCACACAGGTGAGTCCCGCGGTGTCGGCCGGAAGTCCGATCAGGACGGCGGGCCGGCCGGCGGTACGCAGCAGCGGCAGCCGCTCGTCGTCCAGCTCGACATCCATCACGATCATGGCATCGGCGAGCGCGCTGCCCTCTATGCGGCGCACCGCCTGGGCGCCTTCTTCGCCGGTGAGCAGCAGGATGTCGTAGCCGTGCGTGCGGGCGGCCGTGGTGACGGCCATGGCGATCTCCATCATCACCGGCACATACATGTCGGTGCGCAGCGGCACCATCAGCGCGATGATGTTCGACTTGCTGCTGGCCAGGGCACGCGCGCCCGCGTTCGGGTGGTAGCCGAGCCGGCGGACGCTGCTCTCGACGCGCTCGCGGGTGGCGGCGGAGATGGACCGCTTGCCGCTGAGGACGTAGCTCACGGTGCTGGCGGAGACTCCGGCGTGCCGGGCGACCTCTGCGAGCGTGACCATGTCGTTCTCCTGAGCCGTGACGAGGGGCGCCGACGCGAAGCGCTTCGACGGGGACAGAGTGCCTGAGCTGTTCGACATGCCGACCCTATGGGGGCCGACGGTTGCCTGTCCAGATGGCCGTCGAAGCGCTTCGACAGCGGGGATCCGCCCCGCTGTCTCCCCACAGGGTAATGACAGGGTGCGGTGCTCGTGCAGCCCCTGGATCAGGCCAGTTCGCCCAGCACTTCCCACGTGCGCAGCCGGGCGTCGTCGCCGCCCACCTCGGTGCTGCCGAGGACGACGTCGGTGGCGCCCGCGTCACGGTAGCGGCGGACCGCGTCCACGAGGTTCTTCTCGTCGCCGACGACGGCGAGTTCGGCCGGGTGGCTGTGGCCGGAGAGCTCGACGACGCGGGCGTAGGACGGGATCTGCGCGTAGAACGAGAGCCGCTCGTGGAGCCGCGGGCGCAGCGCGTCCGGATCCCGGGTGACGACGCCCGGCACGAACGCGACGATGCGCGGTGCCGGGCGGCCCGCTTCCTCGGCGGCCCGGGTGACCTCGGGGACGATGTGCTCCTCCAGAGCGCGCGGCCCCGCGAGATACGGCAGGATCCCGTCGGCGAGACGGCCGCTGACGCGCAGCGCCTGGGGGCCCATCGCGGCGACGAGCAGCGGAACGGGGGGCGTGGCGCCGGGCACGCGGGCCGGCAGCGGGGTCTTCGCGGTGATCAGCTCGCCTTCGAAGTCGGCCTCCCCGGTGTCCAGCAACTGCCGTAGCACGGTGAGGAATTCGCGCAGGCGGCCGACGGGCCGCTCGAAGGGCAGGCCGAGGGCGCCCTCGGCGAGCAGCTTCGTGCCGAGCGCGAGCCCGAGGTGGTAGCGGCCCCCGGTGGCCGCCTGGGCCGTCTGCGCCTGGCTCGCCACGAACAGCGGGTGGCGGCCGAAGACGGGGATCGCGGAGGTGCCCACGTGGATGTCGGGGACGGCGCTGCCCACGAGCGCCGCGACCATCGGGGAGTCGAAGCCGAGGGTCTGCCCGAACCACAGGGACGTGATGCCGGACGCGCGGGCCTCCCGGGCCTGGCGCACGGCGTCGTCGATGAGGAGGTTGCTGCCGGACGTGTCGAGTGTCACTCCCACTGTCATGCCGGGGAGAACGCGCCCGTACAGGCGGTGAATTCCCCCTGGATCGTGAACAGTTCGTGTCACGGCGGGGGCTGCCACGCTCCCGTCCGGGCGCGGGCACTGTCCATCAGCGGCTCCGCGGCCGGTGTCGGGCCGGGACGCCCTCATCGATCCGAAGGCATCTCCGGTCGGCATCGCGAATGCACCCCGGACCGGCACGCCCGCGCGGCGAGCTGCGGACGCCCGCTCCCTTCCCCGGCCTACCGTCGGCGGTATGAACAGACGCGCCCAGATCTCCCTTCTGTTGCTCGCGGCGGCCTCGGGCTGCGTCGACGCGCTGGCGTTCACGGTGCTGGGGACCGTGTTCGCCGGTGTGATGACCGGGAACCTCGTGCTGCTCGGTGTGGCGGTCGGGCACCTGGGACACGGCCCCGGTACAGGGGAGGGGATGTCCGCTCCCCTGTACGCGCTCGGCGGATACGTCGTGGGGGCCGCGCTCGTCGCCTTCGTGTGCCGGGGCGTGGCGCGGCGCCCCGAGTGGCCGGGCCGGGTCGTGGCGTGCCTCGCGGCGCAGGCCGTCCTGCTCGCGGGGGTCGCCGTGGTGGCCGCGGTGTTCGACGGGCACCCCGGCGCCGCCTGGCGGACGGTGCTGCTCGTCGTCGCCGCCGTGTCGATGGGCGGGCAGTCCGCGGCGATGGTCGCGGCGGGGTCGGGCGCCGCGCCCACGACCTATTTCACCGGGACCCTCACCACGCTCGTCACCGGGATCGCGGACGGGTCGCCGCGCGGGGCCGGTCAACTGTGGGTCGCCGCGCGGCTTCTCGCGGTCGTCGGCGGGGCCGCGTGCGCCGTCGCCGTGCACACCGGCGCACCGGCGTGGGGGTTCGTGCCACCGGCCGTGCTCACAGCCGCGGCCGTGGCGTGCCAAGAACCTGCACAGCGATTGCGCAGAGCGGTCACGCCCGTTCACAAAAATCCATTGCACGGTACAGACAACGAAACCAATTGATGCGCGAGTGTCCATTTTGCTGAAAGTGGTCCAGGCCTTCGGGCAATTCGCTCCGTGAAGGTTGTGAAGGTGCTGCCACGGGCCCGTGAATAAGCCTGCACCTGGCGGTAATTGACCTCGCACATCCACCCTCACCGGGGACGTTCCGATTAGCTGTGCGACGCGTCGACGTGCTTTGATCCTCGGCACCGCAGGACATCACGGATTCGCCTCCACCGATTTCGTGATGCGTTCCGCGTTTTTCGAATTACCCAGATACCCACTGAGAAGGGCGGCTCTCCTCATGAGCAACACCCCCCAGGTCCAGACCCTCGAGATCTCCGACGCCGAGCTCGACAACGTCTCCGGCGGCCTGCTCGGCGGCGTCGCCGGCAACCTGACCGGCACCGTCGACTCGATCGCCCCGGTCTCGGGCGTCGTCGCCGGCGTCACCGGCACGGTCGAGGGCCTGACCGGCGTCAACGCCGGTGCCGTCACGGGTCTGGCCACCGGCCTGGTCTCCGGCCTCTGAGTCGGATCCCACGGATCACGCGGCCGCCGACCTGACCGGCGGCGGCCCCCAAGGCCTCGGGACCTCTGGTCCCGGGGCCTTCGGGCGCGTCCGGGCCGCCCCGCCCGGCCTGGAGAAACGTAAGGGAAACACCCGTGCAGTTCCGCCAACAGGCCCTCACCAAACTGCAGTCGCCGGAGGACCTCGACCTGCCGGTGCGCCTCGCACGGCCCCAGGGCGTGCTGGCCCTCGCCGTGACCCTCGTCGTCATGGCCGCCGCCTGTGTGTGGGCCGTGACCGGTTCGGTCTCCTCGACGCTCAAGGCGAGCGGCATCCTCACCTACGGACAGGGCAGTTACGTCCTCCAGACCCCGGTCACCGGCCAGGTCACCGGCCTGTACGTGAAGGAGGGGCAGCGCGTCACCGCGAACGCGCCGCTGCTCAAGGTCCGTACGGAGCAGGGGAACCGGGTCGTGCGCGCGATCGACGCGGGCCGGGTCACGGCGCTCGTCGCGCGGATCGGCGCGGTCATCACCACCGGCGCGGACGTCGCGACGCTGGAGAAGACCGGTTCGGCGCGTGATCCGCTGCTCGCGATGTTGTACGTGCCCGCGACCGGCGCGGCGAACGTGCCCGCGGGCGCCTCGGTCGATCTCACCGTGCCCGCGGCCCAGAACTACGGAGTGCTGCGCGGCAAGGTGAAGGCGGTCGGCCGCGGCGCGCAGACCCGGCGGCAGGTCACCGACTTCCTCGGGGACGGCGAACTGGCCGCACAGTTCACGAAGGGCGGCACCCGCGTGCCGGTGCTCGTGCAGCTGACGAAGACTGCGTCCACCCCGTCCGGTTACGCCTGGTCGACCGCGGACGGGCCGCCCTTCCCGCTCACCTCCATGACCCTCGCCTCCGGCGCCGTGCACCTCGCCGAGCAGCGCCCGATGGATTGGCTGCTCCCGTGACCACCACTTCCCTTCCGCCCGCGGGCCATCGTCACAGTCGCCGCCGGGCCAGGCCCGCTCCCCCGCCGCCCAGACGCCGCAAGACGGTACGTACGCCCACGGTGCTGCAGATGGAGGCCGTCGAGTGCGGCGCGGCGGCTCTGGGCATGGTGCTCGCGCACCACGGCCGGCACGTCCCGCTGGAGGAGCTGCGCATCGCGTGCGGCGTCTCGCGGGACGGCTCGCGCGCCAGCAACCTCCTGAAGGCGGCGCGCAGTTACGGCATGACCGCCAAGGGCATGCAGATGGAACCGGCGGCGCTCGCCGACGTCCAGGGTCCGGCGATCCTGTTCTGGGAGTTCAACCACTACGTCGTCTACGACGGCACGGGGCGGCGCTTCGGGCGGCGCGGCGTGTACATCAACGACCCGGACAAGGGCCGCAGGTTCGTGGCCACGGAGGACTTCGACACCAGCTTCACCGGCGTGGTGCTCGTTGTCGAACCGGGCGAGAACTTCCGTACGGGCGGGCGCCGTCCTGGCGTGTGGAAGGCGCTGCCGGGGCGCCTTCGCGGCACGACCGGCACCATGCTGGCCGCACTGCTCGCGAGCCTGCTCCTGGTGGCGGTGGGCGCGGCGGTGCCCGCGCTCAGCAAGACGTACATCGACCTGTTCCTGATCGGCGACCAGACCTCGCTGCTCGGCGCGCTGTTCGCGTCGATGGGCGCGATGGTGGCCCTCACCGGTGTCCTCACCTGGCTGCAGCAGGCGAATCTGCTGCGCGGCCGCATCATCTCCTCGACGCTGAGCAGCGCCCGCTTCTTCCGGCATCTGCTGCGCCTGCCGGTCACGTTCTTCGCGCAGCGCAGCCCGGCCGATCTCGTGCAGCGGCTCCAGTCCAACGACGCGGTCGCCGAGACCCTGGCCCGCGATCTCACCGCGGCCGGCGTCGACGGCATCGTGGTGCTGTTGTACGCGGTGCTGCTGTGGACGTACGACCCGCAGCTGACGATGATCGGCGTCGGCATCGCGCTGCTGAACGTGGTGGCGATGCGGATCGTCGTACGGCTGCGCGCGACCGGTACCCAGAAGCTGCGGGCGGATTCGGCGCGGCTCACCAACACCTCGTACACCGGCCTTCAGCTGATCGAGACGATGAAGGCCACCGGTGGTGAGAACGGGTACTTCCGGCGGTGGGCGGGGCAGCACGCGACGACCCTGGAGGAGCAGCAGAAGCTCGGGGTGCCGAGCGCGTGGCTCGGCGTCGTCGCGCCGACGCTCGCGGCGCTGAACAGTGCGCTGATCCTGTGGATCGGCGGGCTGCGGGCCGTCGAGGGGCATCTGTCGGTGGGTCTGCTGGTCGCGTTCCAGGCGCTCGTCACCCGCTTCACCGCGCCGATCACGCGGCTCAACGGGGTCGCGGGCCGCATCCAGGACTTCGCCGCCGACGTGGCGCGCCTGAAGGATGTCGAGAACTTCCCCGTCGACACGCTGTACGCGCGCCCGGAGGCGGTGCAGAGCACGCGCAGGCTCAAGGGGCACGTCGCCCTGGAGAACATCACGTTCGGCTACAGCCCGCTCGACAAGCCGCTCCTGTCGGAGTTCTCGCTGACGGTCGGGCCCGGTCAGCAGGTGGCGCTCGTCGGCGGTTCCGGCAGCGGCAAGTCGACGGTGTCCCGGCTGATCTCGGGTCTCTACGCGCCGTGGGAGGGCGTCATCCGGATCGACGACCGGCGCCTGGACGACATCCCGCGCGGCGCGCTCGCCGCGTCCGTGTCCTTCGTCGACCAGGACGTCTTCCTCTTCGAGGGCACGGTGCGCGACAACGTGGCGCTGTGGGACCCCTCGATCCCGGACGAGGCGGTCGCCGACGCGCTGCGTGACGCGAGCCTGTACGACGTGGTGGCGCGGCGGCCCGGGGGGCTGCACAGCCGCGTCGAGCAGGACGGCCGCAACTTCTCCGGCGGCCAGCGCCAGCGCCTGGAGATCGCACGGGCGTTGGTACGCCGCCCCAGCATCCTGGTTCTCGACGAGGTGACGAGCGCGCTCGACGCCGAGACCGAGCAGACCGTGATGGACAACATCCGGCGGCGCGGCTGCGCCTGCGTGATCATCGCGCACCGGCTCAGCACGGTGCGCGACAGCGACGAGATCGTGGTGCTCGACCACGGACAGGTCGTCGAGCGCGGCCGCCACGAACATCTGGTGGCGGCCGGCGGGCCCTACGCCGAGCTGGTCAGGGAGCACTGAAGTGACGTACACAGAGCAGGAGTTCACCCAACACGCCGCCTCGGACCAGGTGGTGGCGGCGTTCGGCGGGCTCGGCACGCCGGTCGACTGCACCGGTCTGCGCAGCCTGCCGCTTGAGGGGCCGCAGGTGCTGTGGCTCGTCGTGGGCGGCGCGCTCGACCTGTTCGCCGTGGACGCGCACTCCCAGGGGCACTGGCACTTCCTGGGCCGTCTGGAGCCGGGCACGCTGCTGCTCGGCCCCGTCGAGGGCACCCAGCACACCCTGGTGGGACGCCCGCTGACGGGCTGCGCGATGCGCCGCATCCCCCTGCGCGAGCTGCCGTACGCGCCGCCGTCCTACGAGGGTGCGTACGACATGGCGTGGAGCCTGCTGGAGGAGGCGTTCGCACTCGGTGTCGGGCGCGGCCAGCGGGTGCTGTTCGAGGCACCCCTCAACGAACGTGCCGGACACACGGCGGACCACGACGTGACCGGCGACGACGACGTGCTGTGGCCCCAACTCGCCCCGGGCAGCGTGCAGTACGGGTCGGCGTACGCCGCCGACGCGGCCGGTGATCTGCTGATGGACGGCGAACTGTGGCAGCGGATGGTGAACCAGCAGTACCGGCTCCTGGCCACGCTCGACCGGTGGATCGAACGCATGGAGAGCGCGCACGAGGACCGGACGGCGGCCGGGATCCGCGCGGGCGAGGCCGTTCGTGAGCAGGCCGACCGGACTCTGCTCGCCTCGATCGGCACGCGCGGGCGGCGCGGCCGCGGAGCGCAGGGCGGGGTCGACGCGACGAACGCGGCCTGCAAAATGGTGGCGGACGCGTCCGGCATCACCCTGGTGGAGCCGGGCCACGGCGGCGCGGTCAGCGATCGGATCGACCCGGTCGAGCAGATCGCGGTCGCCTCGCGGATCCGCACCCGCCCGGTACGGCTCGTCGGGCCCTGGTGGCGCCAGGACACGGGGCCGCTGGTCGGCTTCCGGGCCACGTCCGGGGCGCCGGTCGCGCTGCTGTGGCGGCGCGGCGGTTACGAGGCCGTGCACCCCTCCGCCGACCGGGGCACGCGGATCGACGAGGACACCGTGGAGGACTTCGAGGAACGCGCCGTGATGCTCTACCGGCCGCTGCCCGAGGGTAAGTTGACTCCCTGGCGGCTCGCCCGGTTCAGTCTGCGGGCCGCGGCCTCCGACGTGCGCAGGCTCCTGCTCGCGGGTCTTGTCACGGTGGGGCTCGGCGCGCTCGTGCCCGTCGCGACGGGCCAGGTCCTCGGCACGTACGTACCGAACGCGCAGACGAGCCTGATCACCCAGGTCTCGCTCGCCGTGGTGATCACCAGCATCGTGTCGGCGGTCTTCATGCTGCTGCAGAACGTGACGGTGCTGCGGGTCGAGGGCCGCGTCGAGAGCGTGCTCCAACCCGCCGTCTGGGACCGCCTGTTGAAACTGCCCACGCGGTTCTTCGCGGCGCGCTCCACCGGCGAGCTGGCGAGCGCGGCGATGGGCATCAGCGCGATCCGCAGACTGCTGTCCGGGGTGGGCCCGGTGGCCGTGCAGTCGGTGACGATCGGCGCGATGAACCTGGTGATGCTGCTCTTCTACAGCGTGCCGCTGGCGCTGGCCGCGCTCGGCATGCTGGTGGTCGTGGCGGCCGTCTTCCTCACCCTCGGGCTGTGGGAACTGCGCTGGCAGCGTCGCCTGGTGGTGCTCAGCAACAAGCTCAACAACCGGGCGTTCCAGACCTTGCGCGGCCTGCCGAAGCTGCGGGTCGCGGGGGCGGAGAGCTTCGCGTACGCGGCGTGGGCCAAGGAGTTCGCGCGCAGCCGGGACCTGCAGCGCCGGGCCGGCCGCATCAAGAACGTGACGACGGTCCTCAACACCGTCTATCTGCCGCTGTGTTCGCTGGTGATGTTCATGCTGCTCGCGGGGCCCGCGCGGGGCAGCCTGTCGGCGGCCGCGTTCCTCACCTTCAACACGGCGGTGACGATGCTCCTGACGTCCGTGACGCAGCTGACGGGCGCGCTGGTCTCGGCGGCCGCCGTACTGCCCATGTACGAGCAGATCAAGCCGGTCCTCGACGCGGAGCCCGAGGTGCGCGGGTCCGCGACCCAGCCGGGCGAGCTCACCGGATCGCTGGAGGCGCGCGGCCTCTCCTTCCGCTACACCGACGACGGGCCACTGGTCCTGGACGACGTGTCGCTGGCGATCCGCCCCGGCGAGTTCGTGGCCGTGGTCGGCGAGAGCGGCTGCGGCAAGTCGACCCTGCTGCGCCTGCTCATCGGCTTCGACGCACCGACGTCCGGCAGCGTCCTCTACGACAGCCAGGACCTCTCGGCGCTCGACCAGGCGGCGGTGCGGCGCCAGTGCGGAGTCGTCCTGCAGAACGCGCAGCCGCTGACCGGCTCGATCCTCGACTGCATCTGCGGCGCCGAGGCGTTCACGCAGGAGGAGGCCATGGCGGCGGCGGAGATGGCGGGCCTGGCCGAGGACATCAAGCGGATGCCGATGGGGCTGCACACGATGATCGCGGGCGGCGGCGCGATCTCCGGCGGGCAGCGCCAACGGCTCATGATCGCGCAGGCATTGATCCGCCGCCCGCGCATCCTCTTCTTCGACGAGGCGACGAGCGCGCTCGACAACGAGACCCAGCGGATCGTGATCGACAGCACGCGGGCGCTGCACGCGACCCGGATCGTGATCGCGCACCGCCTGTCCACGGTCCTGGACGCGGACCGGGTGGTCGTCATGTCGGCAGGACGCGTCGTCCAGCAGGGTGCGCCCGCGGATCTCCTCGCGGACACGGGCGGCCGGTTGCACGAGCTGGTGCGGCGGCAGATGACGTGAGTGACGGACGGAGCCGCGACAGAGGGCGCTCCGACCGGTTACGCTCACAGTGAGTGAACTCGCCTATAGCCGGGTGGTGTTGATGCTGCGTCGGGGGATCAGCGGTGACACAGCGGGTGACGGCCGCGTGCGCCCGCGCCGCGATCTGCGGAGCCGGCCGTTCCCCGCGGTCGCGGGCGGCACCCCGCAGGCGCGGCGCGACGCCCTGACGGCGATCCGTGCCTGGGCCGAGCAGGAGGCCGAGGACACCGTCGACTGGTATCTGAGCGACCGCCGGCGCAAGCGGCTCGGTTCCCGCTTCATCCGCGGCCTGACGATCCTGCTGGCCGTGGCGGGGACCACCGTCCCCCTCGCGGGTTCGCTGGAGGGAGGCCCGCCCCAGGCGCTGGGCTACGTGCTGCTCGCCGCGGCCGCCGGGTGCAAGGGCTTCGACCATTTCTTCGGGCTCTCCGCCGCGTGGATGCGGGACATGGCGGCGGCGCAGGCGCTGCGCACGAAGCTGAGCGAGTTCCGGCTCGCGTGGTCGCGTGAGGAGTTGCGCGCCGGAGCTCTCGCGGACGGGATCACACCGCGGGATCTGGAGCTGCGGATGGACCTGATCACCGGGCTCGTGTCGGCCGTGCACGCCCAGGTAGAGGGCGAGACGGCGAACTGGCTGACCGAATTCGCGGCGAGCGAGCAGCAGTTGAGAGAACAGACGGTGGTGCCCGGGCCGGCGGCGGCGCCGCCGGGACGCTGAGTCGGAGTCCGGAACGGGGGCGAAGGACATGGGACGGATCTTCACGGTGGTCGCGCCGGACGGCGTGGAGCGGGACGTGGTGGTGACGGCGGCCGGGGACACGCCGGGGCGGGCCCTCGCGAGGGCGCTTGGCCGGATGTGCGGGCTCGCGGAGGTGTCGTCCCTCTCGCTGCGCGACGCGGGAGAGGTGGCGCTCGACGCGTCGCTCGACGAGTCGCCGCTGCGGGACGGCTGCACGGTGTGGCTCGACCGGCCCTCCGCGCCGCCACCGTCGACGGGGCCGGACTTCTCCGATCTGCCGCAGGATCTGCTGACGCCGGGGGGCGACGGCACCCTGATGTTCCGCCTGCCGCCGCGGGCGCTGCCCCCCGAGCTCCCGGACGACGTGGTGCGGATCCTGGGCCGCCCCGGCGCCCTCAGGTTCAGGAAGCGCCGGGCCGCGAAACGGGCGCGCGAAGAGGTCAAGGCGTATGCGTCCCACGGGGATCCCGGCCCCGACGACATCATGGCGTGGTCCTACGGCGAGACGGCCCGGCTGTGGGAGCGCCGGGGCACGGACGAGGACCATCTGCACCTGCGGCTCGGGGTCACCGACGTGTCGGCGTACTCCATCCCCATCCCGCTCGCCCTGCCCGCCACCGGCGTGCTGGGCATCGCGGGTCCCGCCCAGGTGTCCCGCCGCCTCGCCGCCTGGCTGGTCGCGCAGGTCGGGCTGTTGCACAGCCCGGCCGACGTCGGGGTGCGGGTGCTGACGACGTCCTCCGGCGCGGCCGACTGGCGGTTCGCTCGGTGGCTGCCCCACCTGCGCTCGTACGACAGGGAGAGCCCGCCCCGCATCAGCTGTGACAGCACCGGGCACCTCCGGCAGGTCTCCGAGTCCCTCACGACCCTGCGCGAGCGGCAGAGCAGACCGGTGCCGTACGCGCCGGGCACCCGCCGCCATCTGGTGCTCGTCCTCGACGGCGCCCGCCCGCTCACCTCGCTGCCCGGTGTGTCGCAGCTGCTGCGCGAGGGCCCGGCCGCCGGGGTGTTCGCCATCTGTCTGGCACCGGACAGGCGGTCGCTGCCCCAGGAGTGCGCGGCCGTCGTGGAGGTCGAACAGATTCCGCCGCGGGCCGTGGCGGGAGCGCCGAGCGTCACGGCCTTCACTCTGACCACGGGTGGCGGCGCCGACATCACGGGGATCGCCGACGCCGTGTCCGACGACTGGCTCGACCGTATGGCACGGGCCGTCGCGCCCCTGCGGGACGCGGCCGCCGACGACCTGCGTCCCCGGCCGCACCGCCTCCTCGACCTGCTCGGCCTCGGCACGCCCGACGCCCGTGAGATCGCCGCCCGCTGGCAGGCGTCGCCGCGCGGCACCGAGGCGCTCATCGGGCGCTCCACGCCCACCCCGGTCGCTCTCGACCTGCTCAGGGACGGGCCGCACGCCCTGGTCGCGGGCACCACCGGGTCCGGCAAGACGGAGTTCCTGTGCACCTGGATCGCCTCGCTCGCCGTGGCGAACAGGCCGGACGAGATGACGTTCATGCTCGTCGACCACAAGGGCAGCGCGGCCTTCCGCGACCTGGTGCGGCTGCCGCACACCGTGACCGTCGTCAACGACGTGGGGCCCGGCCTCGGCGACCGCGTCCTCGACGGGCTCGGCGCCGAACTGCGCCGCCGCGAGCGGCGTCTCCTCGAAGCGCACGTGAAGGACATCGGCGAATACGGCGAGTACGCAAGCCTGCGCGCCCGGGAACCGGAGGGCTCCGACCCCGCGCTGCCGCCGCTGCCCCGGCTCGTCATCGTCATGGACGAGTTCGCCTCGCTCGCCGCCGAGGAACCCGACTTCCTGTCGGGCCTGGTCGACATCGCCCGGCGCGGACGCTCCCTCGGCGTGCACCTCGTCTGCGCCACGCAGCGCCCCTCGGGCGTGGTCAGCGCGGAGATCCGCGCCCTGACCAATCTGCGGATCGCGCTGCGGCTCATGGACGAGGCCGAGAGCCAGGACGTCATCGACGCGCCGGACGCCGCCCGGCTGAGCACGTCCTCGCCCGGCGTCGCCCTGATCAGGACCGGCACCTCCGACCCACTGCTCGTGCAGACCGCCCGCGTCGGCGGCCTGCACCGGCCGGCCGGCCTCGAGACGGTCGGCGTGCACGAGATCACGCCCTACGGTTCCCAGCCGCGGACCCCGCTCACCGTGCGGGCCGAGCCGGACTCGGTCGGCACGACGGATCTCGCCCTCCTGGTGGACGCCGTGTGCGAGGCCACCACGCTGCTGGCCGTGGCGGCACCGCCCACTCCCCTGCCGCCGCCCCTCAAAGAGGTCCTGCCGCTCTCCGACATCCGGCCGCCCTCGCGCGGCCGGGGCCTGGCACCCCTCGCGTTCGGCCTGGAGGACGCGCCCGAGGAGCAGACCCAGCGCCCGGCCCTCCTCGACCTGGCGCGGGACGGCAACCTGCGGATCGTGGGCGCGCCCCGCACGGGCCGCTCGCAGTTCCTGCGCACGCTCGCCGCCGCGGTGGCCCGCCAGCACAGCGCGGCGGACATCCACGTGTACGGCATCGACTGCGGCGACGGCGCGCTGCAGGCACTGACCGAACTCCCGCACTGCGGCGCCGTCGTGCACCTCGGCCGGCCCGACCACATGGTGCGGCTGCTCGGCATGCTCACCGCCACCGTGCGCAGACGCCAGGAGCTGCTCTCGCACGGCGGTTTCTCGGACATCGGCGCGCAGCGGCAGTCGGTGGCGGGGCCGCGCCGGATGCACTACCTCCTCGTACTCCTCGACGGCTGGGAGGAGTTCTTGACCAGCATGGGCTCGACCGACGGCGGCGGGGCCGTGGACGACCTGTACGCCGTGCTGCGCGGCGGGCCGCAGGTCGGGGTCTGCACGGTCCTCGCGGGCGGCTCCCAGATCCTGAACAACCGGCGGCTCGTCTCGCTGACCAAGCGGCTCCTGGTGCTGCGCCTGCCGGACCCCGACTGGTACGCCGGCGTGGGCCTCACCCGGCGGCGGATCCCCGAAGTGCAGCCCGCGGGGCGGGCGTTGAGCGCGGAGAGCGGGCGGCTGCTGCAGATCGCGACGCTGCCGGGACCGACGACGCGGCAGGGGCAGACCGACGCCCTGGCCCGGTACGCGGCCGAGGCGCGCGGCCGTGGCACCGAGGTCCAGGGCAGCCAGCGCCCGTTCCGTATCGAGGATCTGCCGCTGGTGGCCGACCAGTTCCACGTGGGCACGGGAAGGGGCAGGCCGGTGGGTCGGGAGGCGGAGCTGGCCTGGCTGCGGGACCGGCATGCCACCGGCGCCTCGGTCGCACTGCTCGGGCCGCGCAGGGCGGGCAAGACGTGGGTGCTCGAGGAGCTGTGGCGGCGGCTGCGCGCGGACGGCGCGACGGCCGTCCGGCCCATCATGGTGCTGCCGGCCGGCGGGCAGGTCGACACCCCGGACGCGCTGGCCCGCCTCCTGGACCCCAGGCTCTCCGGGCCCGGCGCGGCCCAGCGCCTGATCAACAAGGTGGGCAGGCGTTCGGGCTCCGACCGGATGGCGTTCCTGCTCGACGAGATCGGACGGCTCGTCAACTACGACCCCGGGGTGGTCTCGTGGCTGCGCGACCTGGGGCAGGCGGGGGCCTGGTTCGTCTACACGGGCACCGAGAAGGACTGGCACCGGGTGGTGCGCTGGGCGCTGACCGCACCGGGGTCCAGCTTCGGCAACGACGTGAACGCGCGGGTGCTCGGCCCGCTGGACGACCAGTCGGCGCTGAAGTTCCTCACCGGCACGGCGGAGAACCTCGGGGTGAACATCGCGCCCGACAGGACCGGCCAGGCCGTCCTCGACCTGGTCGGCACCTGGCCGTTCTACCTCCAGGTCGTCGGGGACGCGGTGGTCCGGGCGGCGCAGGCCAACGAGGTCCGTCCGCTCTCCGACGACGGGGCCCTGGCCGACCTCGTGGAGCAGCGGCTGATCGTGGAGTGGGACCACCACTTCCGGGCCCGCTGGGAGGAGATCGGCCGTGCCGGGCGGGCCGCGCTGCTCGCCGACCCCGGCCGCGTACCGGTGGACGCGGCCCGCGCCCAGCGCAACGATCTGCGCGAGGTGGGCCTGCTCCGGCACAACAACAAATGGCTGGCCGACCGGCCGTTCCTCGACTGGATCGGCCACAGCGAGAGTTCCCTGCGCGACGGGGAGTCCCGGCCGTGACCGGCGCCCCGTGATCCGCCCGCCCGCCCCTGTCCGTCTCCCCCGTCCCCCAGGCATCCAGGACTGACGACGATGACCGACTTCCGGCCCAGCCAGGCCTACCGGCACGACCTCGACATCCGCTTCGCCGACGGTACGGTCCCGGCGTGGGCCCGCCCGCTGGTGGAGGGCCAGCAGCCCAACAGCACGGCCTGGGTGGTCGTGATGGCGCGGCGGGCCGGGAAGAGCTGGCTGGCGCAGGCGGCCGAGCGGGCGCAGGCCCCGGGCCGGGCGCGCCGGATCGATCTGCGCTCCGGCGGGGCCGCCGTCCGCCGCGCGGGGCTCGGCTGTCTCATCGGCCTCATCGGCCGGCGCGCGGCCCCCGCGTCGGACCCGGGCACGGTGCTGTTCATCGACGAGCCCGCGCTCTCCGCGACCGGCGGGCGCGGGCCAGGGCCCGGCGTCGATCCGGCCGTACTGGCGGCGGGCCTCGAACAGGTACGGGAAGCGGGAATCGTCCCCGTGGTCCTCGCGACGCCGGCCGAACACGAGCTGCTCGGCCCGTACTTGGGCGTCGACCACCCCAAGGACGTCCTTCGGCCGCCGGTGCTCTCGCCCGAGGAGTGTGCCCGGATGGCCGGGCGTGCCCCGGAGTGGGCGCCCCGGGTGGTGGAGCTGCTCCGCGACTCCTTCCCCGGCTGGCTGCAGAGTCCCTTCCTCATCGAACTGGCTCTGCACTGCGCCGAGTTGGACCCAGCCCTGCGCGAGAACCCCGTAGCACTCGACCGTGCGGCGTGCGACGAGGCCGTGCAGCGTCACGCCTACATCGACCAGTGGTTCCACAACGGCATGTCGGGGCCGGGCCGCGCACGGCTGCGCGCTCATCGCTGGCGCCGCTCCGGGGTGAGCGTGGCCGAGCCCGATGACCGGACCTGGCAGGCGCGGACCGGCGCCGCCGACCCGGCCGCCGACCCGGTCCTCGCCCATCATCTGCCCGAGGTGCTCCGCATCCACCACGTGTCCGACCTGCACCACGGCGGCAACCTGCGCTCCAACGTCGACGCG
Organism: Streptomyces sp. NPDC102467; assembly: GCF_044765445.1. NCBI lineage: Bacteria > Bacillati > Actinomycetota > Actinomycetes > Kitasatosporales > Streptomycetaceae > Streptomyces > Streptomyces sp. NPDC102467. Next base: position 49,735 of record NZ_JBIWKA010000006.1, read on the forward strand.
AAGGACGGCACCGAGGCGGGCCGCAGACTGGCCTCTCTCGCGGGCGCGGGGTCCCCCATGGACAGCTACCTGGAGCATCTGCGACAGCTCGGCGAACTCCGCCGCGCACCGCACCTGTTGGTGGTGACGGGCGATCTGGTGAACCGGCCGCACGCCACGTTCGGCACCCTCGCGCTCAACTGGCTGCGCAAGGCGGGCAAGGCGCTCGCGGACCATCCGGACCTGCGCGCGGACGATCCGCGGGTTCTCCTGGTCGGCGGCAACCACGACGTGTCGTGGGACCTGACCCTCGACCCGCGGCCCGCGGCGCGGCACGAGTGGTTCGCGCGGACCTTCGCCGGGTTCCCGCACCCCGACCTCCAGGAGCCCCGGCAGGACCGGCGCCGCCTGTACGTGAAGTACCCGGAGGCGGGGCTGCGGATCGCGCTGCTCGGCTCGGCGGAGTCGGGCGGCGAGGCGGCACGCGACGAGGACCGGCAGAAGCTGGAGACGGCCCAGGACGAGTTCGCCAACACGCTGGAGGAGAGTGAACTGGCGGCGCTGATACTGGACTTCGAGCGGATCGATCCCGGGGTCGTCTCGCGCGCCGTGCTCGACCGGCTCGCCCCGGACCAGGGCTACACCACGCTCGCCGCACTGCATCACCCGCTCTCGCCGGTCCCTGCGGTGGAGATCGCCCCGTACTCGGGTGTCGTCAACGCGGGGCAGGCGAAACGGGCGCTGGCCGCCGCCGAGACCTCGCTGGTCCTGCACGGCCATACGCACCTGGGGTTCCTGGCCGCCGAGCGGCTGCTCGGCGGCCGTCAGGAGTGGACGACGCGCATCGCGGGGGCGCCCGCGCTCGGCAGCCGTGAGACCGACGAGCACAACGGTTACAACGAGGTGTTCGTGGCCCGCGAGGGCGACACCCACACCCTGGCCGTGCGCACGGTCCGCCTGGACGGGGGCCAGTGGGTGCCGGACACCCCGGTCATCGCCTTCCGCCCCGGCGCCCCGGCCGAACTCTCCGCGGCGGACCTGTGCCGGGGCTGAGAGCCGCGTTCAGCGCACGTCCCCGAACTCGCTCAGCACCCGCCGCGGCGCCAGCGCGTTCACATAGTTGCCCGGTCCGTGGTCCTCGAAGGAGTACTTGAACGGGATCGAGCGGGTCAGCGCGAGGCGCGCCGCGAAGAAGGCGAGCGGGGCGACGACGGCGAGCCCCGCGAGGCTCTCCATCTGGGCGTAGGGCAGCGCCGGATCACGGCGTTCGACCCAGCCGTGTTCGCGGGCCCGGCGCGGCGTCGCGGCGAGCCGGCGCAGGCGGTGCACGGGGCTGACCCCGGAGAGCAGGTCGCCGGGGAACGAGACGGCCTCGGCCGCCGCGTCGGCCGCCGCCGCGAACATGGCGTCCATGCCCTCGCGGGGCCTGCGGTAATGGAACTCGCGGCCGAACGCCGCGTACGGGCCGACGGGGCGCGGCGGCAGGGCGGGCACGATGTCGCGGTCGTGGATGTAGCGCAGGAGCCGGTCGCGCAACAGGTTGCCGCCGGTCACGTCGGTGGCCCGTTCGCAGGCACCGGCCAGCTCCGGTCCGCCCAGCATGGGCTGGCCGAAGGTGTAGACGGCGCGCAGACAGCGGGCGATGCTCGCGTAGCGCGGTTCGTGGACGAGGGTGACCGCCATGAGTGCGGCCATGGCCGCGCCGAGGCTGTGGCCGGTGATGTAGAGCGCTTCGAGGCCGCCGCCCCGCGTGCCCTCTTCGCGCGGGTCGACGGATTCGCCGCGCACCGCCCGGCCGAGGGCTTCGAGGACCAGATAGCGGGTGGCGCGCATGTTGCGGTAGAAGCCCGCGTGCACGGGGTGGCGTACGCCGTCGAGGTCGACGCGGAGTGTGTCGGGGTGCACGTCGGCGTCGGTGAGGATGCTGATGATGTCCTCGGGCTGTGTGCCGCGGTAGCAGAGGATCGCGACGCGCCGGTCCTTGTCCTGGACGAGGTAGGCGGCCGAGGCGATGTACAGGGCGTCGACGCGCTGTTCGATGAGGCGGCAGCGGTTCTCGTCCAGGCCGAGCCGGGTCGCCATCATGGCGAGGGTCTGTGCGTCGCCGCGCTGGTCGAACCCGGCGTACGCGTACGCCGACAGGGTCGCGAAGACGTGCGGCAGAACGCCGTCCGGGTCGGGGTGCCCCCTGTCGTCCAGCAGACGGCTCGGCAGGTCGGGGTAGACGGGAAAGTTCGGCCGGCCGGGCTCGACGTACGTCGGCTCCTTGAAGGGGCGCAGTTCGGCGAAGGTGGGGCCGTGCTCGGTCGTGTCCCGCATGGGACCTCCCTGGGCGGGTGGCAGAGCACACCACCGGATCGGGATGCCGTCAAGGTGTCGCTGACCGGCCATCGGCGGCGCCGTCGCACGAGGCGGGTGAGAGGCGGGCGGCGCACGATACGCCGCCGTGGCGGCAGCCGATCAGACGACCGCCGCTGACTAGCCCAAACTCCCTTGTGCGTACGGGAGTTCGCGCCAGTACCAGAGTGGCGGACATGGCGGGAACCGTCGCTGCGGGGCGCCTCGCGGCGCCGATAGCGTCGCTGGCCTCCTCCGGCACACGACCTGCGCGCACGAGACCCCCGTACGACCGACATGCCCTGTACGACCTCCCGACGCACAGCACACGACAGGGACGGCAACCGATGGCCGAGACCGAACGTTACACACCGTACAAATCGGCAGAGTACGAGCGGTACGAAGGCGGCAGTCCCGAGGCCGAGCGCCTCGTGTTCGAACGCCTCGCCCGAGAGATCATGGAGGTCCAGGTCGCGAACCGGCGGGCCAGTGGCGCCCCTGCCTTCGAGCGGACCTTCCACGCGAAGGCCGCACTCGGCGTGGAGAACGCCCGCCTGCGCTTCGCCGACGACCTTCCGGCCGCGCTGCGCAGCGGCTTCGCCCAGCCCGGCGCCGACTATCCGGCGACGGTACGGCTCTCCAACGCCAGCGGGATGCGCGGCCGCGACGGCGCGCCCGATCTGCACGGCATCGCCGTGCGTGTCCAGGTCACGGGCGAGGAGAGCCACGACCTGATGGCGACGAGCTTCCCCGTGTCGCACGCCCGCAACGCCCGCGAGTTCGTGGCCTTCGCCAAGGCGATGGCCGGCGCCCGTACACCGCTGGAGAAGGCCTTCGGACTGTTCGTGAAGCTGCCGCTCGCCGTGGGTCTCGGCACCGCGAACCGGATGCGGCGCAACGTCCAGGCGGCGACGCGGCACACCGTGGACAGCCTGGCCCGTGAGACGTACTGGAGCCGGAGCGCGATCCTGTGGGCCGAGGCAGGACCGGTCCGTTACCTGTTCCGGCCCGCCGCGGGCGGTGGCGGCCCCGAGCCGCACCCGGACCGCAGCGACCCGGACTTCCTGCACCAGGATCTCGCCCGCCGGCTCTCCCGCGACGACCTCGCCTTCGACCTGTGCGTGCAGCGCTTCGTCGACGAGCGCCGCACGCCCGTCGAGGACGCCTCCGTGGAGTGGCAGGAGGCGATCACCCCGCCCATCGTGGTGGCCCGGCTGACGATTCCGCTGCAGGACCTCACGACGGCCGAGGCCGGTTCGGCGGCGCGACGGATCGAGGAGCTGGCGTTCAACCCGTGGTTCACCACGGAGGACTTCAGGCCGCTGGGCAATATCAACCGGGCCCGCAAGGCCGCCTACCGGGCGAGCGGCGCGCAGCGGCTCGACACCCGCTTCACCACCGAGGAGCCGGTCAGGAACCGCGTTCTCGACGTCCCGGTCGCGTACGCCTTCCGCGTCCTGAACCGCGTCGTGCCGTGGCACCGGCTGCCGCTGGAGGCGAGCCTGCTCAACCTGGTCTTCCTGCGGAAGGTGCTGCGCCGGTTCAACCTCATCGACACGGACGTGCCCGAGGCGCCGCCGAAGACCGAGCAGGTGCCGGTCCCGGTCGACGAGCGGCTGCGCACCTCGCGCTCGTACGACGGCTCCTACAACGATCTGTCGGCGCCGAAGATGGGCGCGGTCGGCGCGGCGTTCGGCCGCAATCTCGCGCCCGCGTACCGGCCGGACCTGTTCGACACGCCGAACCCGGTGACGGTCAGCCGTCAGCTCCTCACCCGGGACAGCTTCGTGCCCGCGACGTCCCTCAACATCCTCGCGGCGTCCTGGATCCAGTTCCAGGTGCACGACTGGGTGAACCACCGGCGCCACGGCGAGGGCGGCAAGACGGTCGAGGTGCCGCTGCCGCCCGGGGGCGGGACGTGGATCAACTCCCCCGGCGGGCCGGCGGAGAGCTTGATGCGGTTCGCCGACAACGACGGTATCGAGGTGCCCGGCGACAAGCCGCCGATCCTCTTCGGCAACACCGCCTCGCACTGGTGGGACGGCTCCGAGGTGTACGGCGGCGACGAGGCCACGGCGAAGCAGATGCGTGAACCCGAGGGCGGGGCACGGCTGTTGCTCGACGGCGGGCACATCCCGATCGACCGCAGCGGGATCCCGATCACCGGGTTCAAGGACAACTGGTGGATGGGGCTCAGCGCCATGCACACGCTGTTCGCCCGCGAGCACAACACGGTGTGCGACGCGCTGCGCGCCGAGTACCCGTCGATGAGCGAGGACCGGATCTACCACACGGCCCGGCTCGTCGTCTCGGCGCTCATCGCGAAGATCCATACGGTGGAGTGGACCCCGGCGATCCTCGCGACGAAGGCCATCGACATCGGCCTGCACACCAACTGGGACGGGCCGCCGCGGAACTGGCTGAACCAGCTGGGCCTGTGGCTGCTCGAGTCGCACTCGCTGACCGGCATCCCCAAGACGCTCCCCGACCACCACGGGGCGCCGTACTCCCTGACCGAGGACTTCGTCACCGTCTACCGGATGCACCCGCTGATCCCCGACGACTACGAGCTGCGCGAGCACCACTTCGGGCAGCGCCTGGAGACCGTCGGCTTCACGGACATCCAGGGCGCGGCGGCCGAGAGCCAGATCCGCAAGACGGGCCTGGCGAACACCCTGTACTCGTTCGGTATCGCGCACCCGGGCGCGATCACGCTGCACAACTACCCGAAGTCGCTGCAGAACTTCCACCGGGACGGCGAGATCATCGACCTGTCGGTGGTCGACCTGGTGCGCACCCGCAGGCGTGGTGTGCCGCGCTACAACGACTTCCGCGCGGGTCTGCACAAGGAGCGCATCCGACGCTTCGAGGACCTGACGCGGGAGCCGGAGACGCTGGCGCGCCTCAAGGACGTGTACCGCGACGTCGACGAGATCGACACGGTGGTCGGTCTGTTCGCGGAGAACCCGCCGACCGGCTTCGGCTTCTCCGACACCGCGTTCCGGGTCTTCATCCTGATGGCGACGCGCCGGCTGCAGAGCGACCGGTTCCTCACCGTCGACTACCGCCCCGAGGTCTACACGCCGCTCGGTATCGACTGGGTGGAGAAGGGTGGCATGAAGGCCGTCGTACAGCGGCACTGCCCGGAGCTCGCGAGCCTGATGCCGCGCGAGGCGAGCGCGTTCGCGCCGTGGCGGCCGGTGTCGCCGATCTCCAACGGAGGCTCCGATGACGGCAGTTGACGGGGGGTCGGGCAACCGGGGCCTCGACGACCTGCTGGCCCGCTCGTTCCTGCGGACGGTCTGGCGGCGGCGCACCCACCGGGTCTCCCGGGGTGCGTCGGTGCCGGCCGGGTCGATGAGCTATCAGTCGCCCCACAAGGCGGAGCCGCTCACCGAACTGGAGGAGGCGGTGTTGATCGCCGTCACCGGCTCGACGGGCCTGACCATGCCGGACCGCCCGTTCGAGGACCCGCGGAACGGCAAGCCCATCATGGCCAAGCCCAACCTGACCATGACGGGCCGTACGGCAGGCAGCCCCGACAACGCGCAGGGTACACACTTCTTCCTGATCAACGACCAGGGCACGTACTTCCTGCGCAAGCTGCCGCCCGCCCCGCAGGAGCGGTTCGACGCGCAGACCCTGATCGAGCGCGCCCGGCGGACCAAGGTCAAGATCCTCGACCGCCGGCTCGACGTGGCCGAGGGACTGCGTGACTTCCCGGCGTACCTGGACTCGAACCGCTTTCTGTCCAACGTGCCGGGCACGACCGTCCTGTTCCCGGTCGTCGACCTCTCGCACCAGTACATCAACGCCCTGATGTATCTGCTCACCCAGCCGGACGGCGCCAGGCCGACGCTGGTCGACGACCGTAATCTGTACCGTCCGGCGGGCGTGAAGAAGTGGATCGACAACGGTTTCCTGAACAAGGACCTGAAGCTGCCGCTCGGCGCGCTCGGCCCGATGCGCACCCAGATCGAGGCGGATCTCCTCCTCCAGACGGTGATGCTGACGGCGGAGGCGATGGGGCTCGGCGGCTGGATCCACGCGTCGCTGAATCCGCAGATCGCCCTGGGCGACCCGAAGTTCAGCAGGACGTACGGCAGGATGCTCGGCTTCACGTTCGTCACGCCGCGCTGGCGCCTCGCCGATGTGTGGCGCTGGCACGTCCCGCTGCCCAAGTACGCCACGCTTCGTTCGCAGCCGGTGGGCCTGACCGACCCGGCGACCGGTGAGCCGCTGATCGCGGCGGCCTGCCCGCCCGCGCACGCCTCCATGGCGGACGCGGTCGACTCGGTCGTCGCGTCGAAGTTCGGCGCGGGTGGCACGTACGGCGACAAGGACGTCTTCACCCGGATCTACAAGGAGGACTACGGACAGCGCTATCTCGCCGAGGCCAGCGAGTACGACGAGCGCGTCATCGACTGCGCCCGCGACATCTGTACGTACATCCTGACCACGCACCGCCGCTTCCCCGCGCACACGGACGCCATCCACGTGCCCGGGATCTGGCTGCAGGCGCACCATGTGGAGGGCGAGTACTACGAGCGCTTCTTCACGAACGGTCTGACCGACGCCCACCGCTCGCACGACACGCTGTGGGACGGCGAACCGATGAGTTGAGCGCGGTTCGGCGGTCACCCTTCTCGTACATACACCGTCGTCTGTCCGAAAGGGTGACCCCGATGACCGAGACCACTTTGACCGATGTCCTGGCCCCGCACGTCACGAAGGGGCCCGTGCCGGGGGCCGTGGGCCTGGTGGCGCGCGGCGACCGGGTCGAGGTGGCGACGGTCGGGTACTCCGACGCCGAGGCCACCACGCCGCTCGCACGGGACTCGATCTTCCGCATCGCCTCCCTCACCAAGCCGCTCGTCGCGGCGGCCGTGCTGACCTTGGTCGACGAGGGCCGTATCGCCCTCGACGCGCCGATCGGGCACTGGCTGCCCGAGCTGGCCGCGCCGAACGTCGTGCGGGATCCGGCGGGCCCGGTCGAGGACGTCGTGCCGGCGGTCCGCCCGATCACGGTGGAGGATCTGCTGACGTTCCGCGCCGGCTGGGGCTACCCGGCCGATTTCTCGCTGCCCGCCGTGCAGCCGCTGTTCGCGCTGATGGACCCGCACGCGCCCCAGCGGCTGCCGGAGCCCGACACCTGGCTGGCCGCTCTCGGCCGCGTCCCGCTGCTGTACCAGCCGGGCCACGCGTGGCTCTACAACACGTGCTCCGACATCCAGGGCGTGCTGATCTCACGGGTGACCGGCCGCCCGCTGCCGGACGTCCTCGCCGAGCGGATCTTCGAGCCCCTGGGCATGCGCGACACCGCCTTCGAGGTCCCGGCCGCCAAGCGCTCCCGCTTCACCAGTTCCTACGTGCCCACGGCCGACGGCGGCGCCGAGCGCGTCGACACGCCGGACGGCCAGTGGAGCGGCCTGCCCGCGTTCCCCTCCGGCGCGGGCGGGCTCGTCTCCACGGCGGACGACTGGTGGGCGTTCGCCCGCATGGTGCTCGACGGCGGCGGGTCCGTGCTCTCCGCCGCGTCGGTGCGTCTGATGACGACGGACCATCTGACACCGGCCCAGCGCGTGGCGAGCGATCTGTTCACGCAAGGGGCGGGGTGGGGCTTCGGCGGCTCGGTGGACGTCGAGCGCCGTGACCCGTGGAACGTGCCGGGCCGCTACGGCTGGGTGGGCGGCACCGGCACGGCGGCCCACCTGACTCCTTCCACCGGAACGGTGACGATCCTGCTGACCCAACTCGCCCTGACAGGACCGTCACCGCTGCCGCCGGTCATGCGGGACTTCTGGGCGTACGCGGCGCGGCCGCGCTGAGTTCCGCTCCGCTCCCGACCGTTGACATGAACCTGCGATCCGCGGGATCTTCGTGCGTGAACATGCACGCGGAATCCACGTTTCAAGCAGAAGTAAACAACAGACGGTCGTTCTGAGCGGAGACGCACCACATGCGACAACTGCACCCACGACAAGCGCACCGAAGAGCCCGCGGCTGGGCCGCCGTGACCACGACGGCCCTCGCCGCCGCCCTGCTGGCCGTCCCCGCGCAGCACGCGGGCGCGGCGACGCCCGGCAGCGGCACCCTCGACGCCGACCACGGGAGCGTCACGTGGCAGAGCCCCACGTATCCGGCCGGCACGGTCGACGACGTGAAGAAGTGTCCGACCGTGGCCGAGGACCCGGACGGGAAGACGTGCGACCGCTTCGATCTCAAGGTGTCGGTCCCTGACGGGTATTGGGACGACAACCCCGAGGGCGGCGTACCGGTCTCGATCGAGTGGGCGAAGCAGCCGAGCGACGACTTCGACATGTACGTCTATGACGACGCGGGCAAGCAGGTCGCGTCGAGCGCGGGCACGGCCGACCCCGAGGCGACCGTCATCCCGAAGGCCGACGGCACGTACCACGTGGTCGTCGTGCCCTACGACGTGCACGACAACTCCTTCGTCGGCAAGGCCTACTTGCCGACGACCACGGACGCCGGGAACCTCACGTCCTTCAAGGGCGGCCACGGCAGCTACAGCATCGGCGCGGGTGACCTGAAGGCCGAGGCCGACTTCCTCAAGGGCGGCGGGCTGCGTCTGCGGGCGGATCCGACGGGCACCTTCACCGACCCGGCCGGTTCGCAGATCGTCCGCGAACAGCCCGCCGTGGACCGGCGCACGACATCCTTCGACGCGGGCGCCTACTACGGCATCCGCTCGTCGGAGGCGGTCCTGCGCGTCTACAAGAAGCCGCTGCGCTTCGGCCTCTACAAGGCCGACAACAAGACGCGCGTCTGGCAGGAGGACAAGCCGCTGCGCTGGTCCACCGGCGGAATGCGGCAGAGCCTGGAGCGTGCCGGGGACGAGCAGTTCTTCGGCGGCGGCGAACAGAACGGATCGTTCTCCCACCGGGACAAGACCGTCTACGTCGCCAACAACACGAACTGGAACGAGGGCGGCTACAACAACTCCCAGCCGTTCTACCTCTCTTCGGCCGGCTACGGCGTCTACCGGAACACCTTCGCGCCCGGCGTCTACGACTTCGGCGCCTCGGTCCACACGGGCCAGCAGGAGCGCCGCCTGGACGCGTACTACTTCCTCGGTGACGCCAAGCAGGTCATCGGCAAGTACACGTCGCTGGTCGGCAAGCCCTTCATGCCACCGGTCTACGGTCTCGAACCGGGCGACGCCGACTGCTATCTGCACAACGCCAACCAGGGCGAGCGCCACACCCTGGACTCGCTGAAGGTCGCCGACGGCTACGTGGACAACCAGCTGCCGCTCGGCTGGATGCTCGTCAACGACGGGTACGGCTGCGGCTACGAGAACCTCGCCGAGACCGCCAAGGGCCTCCAGGACCACGGCGCCCAGCTGGGCCTGTGGACGCAGGACGGCATCGACAAGCTCGCCGACCAGGTCAAGGCGGGCCAGCGCGTCGCCAAGCTGGACGTCGCCTGGGTGGGCAACGGCTACGGCATGGCCCTGGACGCCTGCGACAAGGCGAAGGCCGGCATCGAGGACAACAGCGACGCGCGCGGCTTCGTATGGATGCCGGTGTCGTGGGCGGGCGCCCAGCGCTGTTCCGTCCTGTGGTCCGGCGACCAGAAACTGTCGTGGGACTTCGTGCGCTGGCAGATCCCGACGTACGCGGGCGCCACGATGTCCGGCATCGCCTACAACACGGGTGACGTCGGCTCGATCTACTCGCACGACGCGAAGATGTACGCCCGCGATCTGCAGGCCAAGACGTTCCTGCCCGCCATCATGACGATGGACGGCTGGGCGAAGGACCTCACCACCGGCGAGAAGATCAATCAGCAGCCGTGGGTGGACGGCGAGCCCTACACGTCCATCAACCGCAAGTACCTGCAGCTGCGCGAGCGCCTGCTGCCGTATCTGTACACGCTGGCGAAGCAGGCGTCGGACACGGGCGTCGGCGGCGTACGTCCCTTGTGGCTGGAGTACCCGAAGGACGCCAACACCCTTGGCGCGAACGCCAAGTACGAGTACCTGGCGGGCGACGACTTCCTGGTGGCCCCCGTCTACGAGGACGCGGACACGCGCGACGGCATCTACCTGCCCAAGGGCACCTGGACGGACTACTGGACAGGCAAGCAGTACAAGGGCCCGATGACGCTCGACGGCTACCACGCCCCGATCGACACGCTCCCGCTGTTCGTGAAGTCGGGTGCGATCGTGCCGATGTGGCCCAAGGGCACGACGTCCTGGAAGACCCGCGACAAGGCCGAACTGGGCTGGGACGTCTACGCCTCGAAGCACGGCCACAGCGCGTACACGCTCTACGAGGACGACGGGGTGACCCGCGACTTCACGAAGGGCGCGTCGGCGACGCAGCGCGTGACGGTCGACACGAGCCGCGATCGTTCGACTATCAACGTCGGTGCCAGCAAGGGGAGTTACCAAGGCAAGGCGAACAAGCGCGCGTACACCTTCACGGTCCACGGGGGTGCGGCACCGGACCGCGTGACGGTGAACGGCCGTGCTCTGTCGGGCTCGGACTGGTCGTTCGACGCCACGTCCGGTGTGACGACGGTGCGTACGGCGTCCCTGCCGACGGATCGCTCCTTCACCGTACGACTGCTCGGCTAGCCGGGCGAGTGCCGGGCGAGCACCTGCGCCCGGCACTCACGCGGCGTGCCCCACGCGCCGCGCAGCGCCCGCGCCTTCGTGAGCCACAGGCTCAGGTCGAACTCTGCGGTGTAGCCGATGGCACCGTGCAGTTGGAGCGCGGCGCGGGCCGCCGTGTACGCGGCCTCGCCCGCGGCCACCTTTGCGGCGGCCAGATCATCGGGGCGCATCGTCAGGGCCGCGCCGAAGACCAGCGGGCGGGCGAACTCGACGGCGATGAGGGTGTCGGCGAGCCGGTGCTTGACCGCCTGGAACGCACCGATCGGGGTCCCGAACTGGGTGCGCCGCTTCACATGGGCGACGGTGCGGTCGAGCAGGGCCCGGCCGACTCCGAGGGCCTGCGCGGCGGTGGCGAGCCGGGCGAGCGCGGCGGCGTGCAGGGCGACTTCCCGTACGCCGGCCGCGTCGCCCAGCACGTCACCGCCGGGCAGCGGCTCCGCGTGGCGGCGGGCGGCGTCGAGGCCGGGGCGGACCTCTCCATGACCGGGCGCGCTGCGCAGCGACCAGGGGGCGGCGGCACTGTCGCCGCCGCCTTCTACCACGAGCAGCACGTCGGCCGCGTCCGCGTCCAGGAGGTACGGCCCGCCCTCCGGCATGCCGAGCGTGGCCATGGTCTCCCCGGCGAGCAGCCCGGCCAGGACGTCCTTGGCCGCGCCCTCCCGCGCGAGCCCCGCGCACACGGACGCGGCCGCCACGGATTCCGCGTACGGGCCGGGTACGGCGTGGCGCCCCAACTGCTCGAAGGCGACCGCGAGTTCGACGGGGTGTTCACCGACGCCGTCGAACTCCTCGGGGACGGCGAGGGCGAACAGGCCGGTGTCGGCGACGCGGCGCCACAGCGCCCGGCCGGGCGCGGGGTCGCCCGCCGCCCAGGCGCGGGCCACCGCCGGGACGTCCGCCGCGCCGAGCAGCGCGTCGAGGGTGCGGCCGAACTCCCGCTGCTCGGCGTCGAGGAGGAAACGCATCAGCGCCGTCCCTTCGGCAGGCCGAGCAGCCGCTCGGCGATGATGTCCCGCTGTATCTCGTTCGTCCCCGCGTAGATCGGTCCCGCGAGGGAGAAGACATAGCCTTCCGCCCAGCGCCCGTCCGCCAACTCGCCTTCGGCGCCGTCGAGTTCGAGCGCCGTCTCGTGCAGTTTCACGTCGTACTCCGACCAGAACACCTTGTTCAGGCTGGACTCGGCGCCGATGTCCTGCCCGTCGAGGGCGCGCGAGGCGTGGGCCCAGGTGAACAGTTCGTAGGCGCGGGCGCCGATCACGGCGTCGGCGACGCGGTCCCGCAGCGCGGTGTCGGCCGGGTCGCCCGCCGCCCGCCACTGGTGCGCCAACTCGCGTGCGCTCGCGAGGAACCGGCCCGGCGAGCGCAGGGTCAGGCCACGCTCGCTGCCGGTCGCGGACATGGCGATGCGCCAGCCCTGACCCGGCTCGCCGATGACGTCGGCGTCGGGCACGAACACGTCGTCGAGGAAGAGCTCCGCGAAGGCCGGCTTGCCGTCGAGGCGCGGGACGGGACGGACCGTGACGCCGGGCGCGCGCAGGTCGAACATCAGATAGCTGAGTCCGCGGTGCGGCTTGTCGGTCCTCGCGGTGGAGGGATCGCTGCGGAACAGCCCGAAGGCCCGGTCCGCGAAGGCCGCCCGCGACGACCACGTCTTCTGCCCGTTGAGCAGCCAACCCCCGTTTACCTGCCTGGCAGTCGACCGCAGGGAGGCGAGGTCGGAGCCGGACTCCGGCTCGGACCAGGCCTGCGCCCAGACGGTCCCCCCACTCGCCATGGACGGCAGGATTCGGCCGCGCTGCTCCTCGGTGCCGTAGTCGAACAGGGTCGGCGCGAGGAGGTTGATGCCGTTCTGCGAGACCCGGCCGGGCGCCCCGGCCGCGTAGTACGCCTCCTCGAACAGCAGCCACCGTACGAGGCCCGCGCCCTGCCCGCCGTACCGCTCGGGCCAGGAGACGACGGACCAGCGGTCGGCGGCCAGTTCGCGCTCCCACTCCCGGTGCGCGGCGAAGCCCTCCTCGGTCTCCAGGGAGGACAGCGGCTCGTCCGGCACGTGCGCGGCGAGCCAGGCGCGCGCCCGCTCCTGGAACGCCGCGTCCTCGGCGTCGATCGTCAGGTCCATCGGACTCGCGCCCCCTTCTTCCCTAACAAGTGTTTGGTAGATTAACCTCCGGGGCGGACATCCGTCGAGATGCCGTCGCCGCCATCCAAGGAGGTACGGGCATGAGCACGCCGCCGCCGTACGAGCCCGGCCACCAGCTGCTCGCCGGGCGCACCGCCGTGATCACCGCGGCGGCCGGCGCGGGCATCGGTGGCGCCACCGCCCGCCGCTTCCTGGAGGAGGGCGCGCGGATCGTCGTAGGAGACGCGCATGCCCGGCGCACGGCCGAGACCGTCGGGGTCCTGGCCGAGGAGTTCGGCGCCGACCGCGTGGCGGGAACCCCCTGCGACGTCACCGACGAGGAGCAGGTGCGGGCCCTGTTCGCGCTGGCCGAGCAGCTCCACGGGGGCCTGGACATCGTCGTGAACAACGCGGGCCTGGGCGGTACCGCCGAGCTGACCGAGATGACCGACGAGCAGTGGGCGAAGGTCATCGACGTGACGCTGACCGGCACGTTCCGCTGCACCCGCACTGCGCTGCGGCTCATGAAGGCGGCGGGCCGCGGCGGCGTCCTCGTCAACAACGCCTCCGTGCTCGGCTGGCGGGCCCAGGCCGGGCAGGCGCACTACGCCGCTGCCAAGGCCGGGGTGATGGCGCTGACCCGCTGCGCGTCCGTGGAGGCGGCGCCGCACGGCATCCGGGTCAACGCGGTCTCGCCGAGCCTCGCCATGCATCCGCACCTGGCGAAGGTCACCTCGCCCGAGCTCCTGGAGGAGCTGACGTCACGCGAGGCGTTCGGCCGGTACGCCGAGCCCTGGGAGGTGGCGAACGCGATCGTGTTCCTGGCCAGCGGCTACTCCTCGTACCTGACGGGCGAGGTGCTCTCGGTCAGCGACCGGCATGCCTGAGCGGGCCGCGCGCCGCGCCGAACTGCTCGCGGTCGCGGCCGGAGTCTTCGCCGAGCTGGGCTACAGCGCCACCACCGTCCGTGTCATCGCGGAGCGCGCGGGACTGCTCGCGGGCAGCCTCTACTACCACTTCGACTCGAAGGAGTCGATGCTGGAGGAGATCCTGCGGACGTTCCTCGACGAGCTGTGGACCGGCTACGACGCGGTCCTCGGCGACGCCGCCCTCGGTCCGCGCGAGACGCTGCGCGCCCTGGTCACCGAGTCGTTCCGGGAGATCGACCGGCACGGCCCCGCGGTCGCCGTCTTCCAGAAGGAGGCCCGGCAGCTGGCCGCGCAGTCCCGCTTCACGTTCCTCACCGACGCGCAGCGCAACTTCGAGGACGCCTGGCGCACCACGCTGGAGCGGGGCGTCACCGAGGGCGCCTTCCGCCCGGACCTCGACGTGCGCCTCGCCTACCGCTTTCTGCGCGACACCGTGTGGGTGGCGGCGTCCTGGTACCGGCCGGGCGGCCGGCAGGCGCCCGACGGGATCGCGGACCAGTACCTGTCGATGGTCCTCGACGGCATCTCCGTACGCGACAACAACCATACGAACATGAGGAGTTGACCATGCCCGAGGCCTACATAGTCGACGCCGTGCGCACCCCGGTGGGCCGGCGCAGGGGCGGCCTGTCCGCCGTGCACCCCGCCGATCTGGGCGCACACGTGCTCAAGGCGCTCATGGACCGGACCGGCGTCGACCCCGCCGCCGTCGAGGACGTCGTCTTCGGCTGCCTCGACACGGTCGGCCCGCAGGCCGGGGACATCGCGCGGACCGCCTGGCTCGCGGCCGGGCTGCCCGAGGAGGTGCCGGGCGTCACGATCGACCGGCAGTGCGGTTCCTCGCAGCAGGCCGTGCACTTCGCGGCGCAGGGCGTGCTCTCCGGTACGCAGGACCTGGTCGTCGCGGGCGGCACGCAGAACATGTCGCTGATCCCGATCGCGTTCGCCTCCCGGCAGGCGGCCGAGCCGCTGGGACTGACGGAGGGCCCGTACGCGGGCAGCGAGGGCTGGCGGGCCCGCTACGGCACCCAGCCCGTGAACCAGTTCCACGGCGCCCAGCTGATCGCCGACAAGTGGGGCATCTCGCGCCGCGCCATGGAGGAGTGGGCGCTCCGGTCGCACCAGCGGGCGATCCGCGCGATCGACGAGGGCCGCTTCGCGCGCGAGACGGTTCCGTACGGCGAGGTCACCGTCGACGAGGGCCCGCGCCGGGACACGACCCTGGAGAAGATGGCGACGCTCGCCCCCGTCGTGGAGGGCGGCACCCTCACGGCCGCCTGCTCCTCACAGGTGTCGGACGGGGCGGCCGCGATGCTCCTCGCGTCCGAACGGGCCGTGCGCGAACACGGGTTGACGCCCCGCGCCCGCGTCCATCACCTCTCCGTGCGCGGCGAGGACCCGATCCGGATGCTGTCGGCGCCGATCCCCGCGACGGCGTACGCGCTGAAGAAGACGGGCATGTCGCTCGACGCCATCGACCTGGTGGAGATCAACGAGGCGTTCGCCCCTGTGGTCCTCTCCTGGCTGAAGGAGACCGGCGCCGACCCGGCCAGGGTCAACGTCAACGGCGGCGCCATCGCCCTCGGCCACCCGCTCGGCGCGACCGGGGTGAAGCTGATGACGACGCTGCTGCACGAACTGGAGCGCACCGGCGGCCGGTTCGGCCTGCAAACGATGTGCGAGGGCGGGGGCCAGGCGAACGTGACGATCATCGAGCGGCTGTAGAGGCGGGGGGTGGCCCGCGGGCCACCCCCCAACCGCTTCACACCGCCCGCAGTCTCTCCAGCGTCTCCCCCGCCTCGGCCACGATCCGGTCCACCAGTTCGCGGCACGACGGCAGGTCCTCGATGACGCCCGCCACCTGCCCGGAGGCCATGACACCACCGCGCGGATCACCGTCCACCATCGCGGACCTGAGCATCATCGGTGTGTTGGCCGCGAGCAGCACCTGGCTCCAGGTCAGGTCCTTGCCGTGCTTCATCGCGAGGCCGTCACGGACCATCCGGGTCCAGCCGAGACCGGACACCGTACGGAACGCCGCGGCGTGCCGCACCGCCCGTACCAGCGCGGCGGGCCGGCCCGCGCGTTCGAGTCCGGCGACGAGCTCGCTGCGCAGCATGCGGTGCGGCAGTCCGTCGACGGCCGTGGTGACGGTGACGTCCTTGACGCCCGCGGCGAGATAGCGGTCCTTCACGGCATCGGGCACGGTCGAATCGGAGGTGAGCAGGAAGCGGGTGCCCATCGCGATCCCGGCGGCTCCGTAGGCGAGCGCCGCGACCAGACCCCGGCCGTCGTGGAAGCCGCCCGCGGCGATCACCGGGATGTCGACCGCGTCGACAACTTGCGGCAGGAGCACGGTCGTTGCCACGTCACCGGTGTGGCCGCCACCCTCACCGCCCTGCACGACGACCGCGTCGGCACCCCACGCCGCGACCTTCTCGGCGTGCCGTCGCGCCCCGATGGAGGGGATGACGACGACGCCCGCGTCCTTCAGTTCGGCGATCAGCTCCTTGGAGGGGGCGAGCGCGAACGAGGCCACCTTCACGCCTTCGTCGACGATGATCCGTACACGGTCGCGCGCGTCTCCCGCGTCGGCCCGCAGATTGACCCCGAAGGGCTGATCCGTGCGGGACTTCACTTCCCGTACGGCGGACCGGAGTTGGCCGGTGGTCATCGTCGCGGAGGCGAGCACACCGAGGGCCCCGGCGTTCGCGGACGCCGAGACGAGCCGGGGCCCGGCGACCCAGCCCATGCCGGTCTGCACGATCGGGTGCCGTACTCCGGTGAGTTCGGTGAGCGCCGTCTTGAAGACCGGGCCCGCCGGCTCCGTCCCACCGCTCACGCGGGCACCTCACGGTGGCGCAGCCCCATGGGGTCCAACTCTTCGCGGATAAGGTGGAGTTCGTCGCCGCTCGGCTCCCGCGTGTACGGGACGTCGTCGGGCAGCAGCAGCTCGAAGCCCGTCGCCTCGCGCACCTCGTCGACCGTGACCCCGGGGTGCAGCGAGGCGAGGCGCATCGCGTGGTCCGGTGTGGTGAAGTCCAGCACGGCGAGGTTGGTGACGACGCGTGGCAGGTGGTGGAAGCGGGTCGCGGACGGTCCGGCCGCGGCGGCGCTGTCGTAGCCGACGCCGCTCACCATGTCGACCTTGTCCACGAAGACCCGTCGGGAGTGCTTGGGCACCCAGTAACTCGTCGGGTTGTTGAGGGTGTTGACCGGCGCGCCCCGCACCCCGAGGAGCTGGCGGGCCGGCCGGTGCCAGTCGCCGATGCAGGAGATGTTCTGGTTGCCGAACCGGTCGAGCTGGCTCGCGCCCATCATCACGTGCCGGCCGCCGCGCGTGACGAACTCCAGGTGCTGGCGGTACGGCAGCCAGCCCTCACGCTCCCCGTCGGGGCCGATCAGCATGGCCTCGCCGTCCGTCATCAGCAGCCCGGGCGCGAACGTGCGGCGGGCGAGCCGCGCCCCGATGCCGGGGATCAGGCCCATGGGGCTGGCGAGCGTCTCGCCGCTGCCGCGCCAGGCCTCCGCGCAGGCGATCACGCAGTACTCGGCGCGGGTCACGGCGCCGGCCGCGGCGCCGTCCGTCGTGCCGTTCGCGCTGGGCAAGTCGGGCATGTCTTTCACTGGGTGGCCCCGCCTTCCTGCTCCTGCCGCCAGGCCCCGACCGCGGCCTGGTACGCCTGCTCGTCCCCGTCGAGGAACCGCGCCCGCAGCTCCGCGAACGGGGTGGTCGCGTACAGCTTCTGGAACGCCTCGTCGCGTCCGTAGTCGGGCGCGCAGGACGTGAAGTGCGCGCCGTCCGGTGTCTCGACGACGCCGGTGACCCGGTGCCGTTTGATCAGCAGCGACTGCGCGGGGCCGCCCTTGGCGAGTTCGGCACCGTCCACGATCCGTTCGCAGGAGACGTACGCCTCCTCGGCCGCCTCGCAGAACAGGTCGTCGAAGTACGGGTCGGGGCCCAGGTACTGGCCGTTGCCCGACCGGTCCGCGCGGTTCATGTGGACGAGCGCCGCGTCGAGGCGCAGCGCGGGCATCGCCACGAACGTCTCCCCGTCCTCGTACGGTGAAGTGACCGTCCGCAGACCGGGGTTGACGCGCATGACGTCCGAGCCGAGGCCGGCCCGCACGGGCAGGAACGGCAGCCGGTTCGCGGCGGCCCGCAGCCCCCACATGAACATGGCCTCGTCGACCTCCATCAGCTCGATGCGGCCCTGTTCGCGCGCGGCGCGGAAGTGCGGCTCCAGGGGGATCGTGTCGAGGGTGGCGAAAGGCGCCACCACCTTGCGGATCTTCCCGGCGGCGGCCAGCAGGCCCACGTCCGGGCCACCGTAGGAGACGACGGTCAGGTCGGTGAGATCACTGCGCAGCAGCGCCCGCACCAGCGCCATGGGCTTGCGGCGCGATCCCCAGCCGCCGACGCCGATCGTCATGCCGCTGCGCAGCCGGGCGGCCACCTCGTCGGCGGTCAGTACTTTGTCGGTCCTGGCGGTCCTGTCGGTCGTTCCCGTGCTCACTTCGCCTCCTGACGTGCGGCCGTACCGAAGGTGGAGCGGACCCGGTCAGCGACCCCGCTGAGGTTCGCCTCGAAGGTGAAGCCCTGCTCGTAGCGGTAGCTGCGGCGGACGTCGACGGGGTCGATGCCGTTGAGGGCCGCCTTGGCGAGACGCAGCAAGTAGCCGTCCTTGCGGGCGATCTCGCTCGCCAACTCCAGTGCGCAAGCGCGCAGTTGTTCGCGCGGTACGACCTTCCAGACCGAGCCGTGCGCATGCAGCTCGGCGGCGGTCACGGTGCGCGAGGTGTAGTAGAGGGCGCGCATCAGGTGCTGCGGGACCAGCCGGGCCAGGTGCGTGGCGGCTCCGAGCGCACCCCGGTCCAGCTCGGGCAGGCCGAACGTGGCGTCGTCGCTCGCCACGATCGCGTCGGCGTTCCCGACGAGCCCGATCCCGCCGCCGAGACAGAAGCCCTGTACGGCGGCGACGACGGGCACCTCACACTCGTAGACCGCGGCGAATGCCTCCGCGCACCCCCGGTTGGCACCGATCAGCGCCGCGTGGCCGCTGTCGCGCTGCATCTCCTTGATGTCGACGCCCGCGTTGAAGCCGCGGCCGGACGCGGTGAGCACGACGCAGCGCACGTCGGGGTCGCGGCCCGCCGCGCGCAGGGTATCGGCGAGGTCGTACCAGCCCTGCACGGGAAGGGCGTTGACCGGGGCGTAGTCGATGTCGACGACGGCGATCGCCTTGCCCGTCGGCGACATCGGCGAGCTTTCCGCGTAGGCGAGCGAGACAGGCATCAGCGACTCCGCCACCTTCCTACCAAACATTTGTTAGTTGCCGGAAAGGTAGCAGCGATGACCGAGGAGGAACAGACGCTCTCGCAGCGCAGCGCAGCAGGGGGAGCGGCGCGTGCCGCTCCCCCTGCTGCTGCCTGCCCGGCCGGTCTCAGTGGGCCGACGGGTCCCGTTCGGACTCGTGCCATCCGGCGTGCAGCGCCTGGTACTCCTCGGCGGTCGCCTTGGGCACGTACGTACCGGGCCCGTACATCGCCTTGGCGAGCCGCGCCCGCATCCGCTGCCGCGCGGTGAACTTCCGGGCCACTCCGTTCTCGTCGACCTCCGGGCCCAACTCGTACGCCTTGGGCTGCTCATGGAGGTTGAGGGTGTACAACTCGGCCCGGCTGAGCGGCTCATGGACCTCGATGTACTCGCCGTGCGGCAGCCGCTTGATGGTGCCGGACTCGCGGCCGTGCAGGGATTTCTCGCGGTCGCGGAGCTGCAGCCCGTTGCAGATCCGCTTGGTGATGATGAACGCGAGCACCGGGACGGCGAAGAATCCGATCCGTACGAACCAGGTGATGGCGTTGATGGACAGGCGCAGATGTGTGGCCACGATGTCGTTGCCACCGCCGATCAGGAGTACCGAGTACAGCGCCAGCCAGCCGACGCCGAGTCCGGTGCGGACGGGGTGGTTGCGCGGCCGCTGGGCCAGGTGGTGCTCGCGCCGGTCGCCCGTGACCCATGCCTCCAGGAACGGATACACCGCGATCAACGTCATGACCAGGGGGAACAGCATGAACGGGATGAAGACGCCCAGTTGTAACGTGTGCCCCCAGGCGTTGATCTCCCATCCCGGCATCACCCGGATCAGTCCTTCGGAGAAGCCGAGGTACCAGTCGGGCTGGGCGCCGGTCGTGACGAGGTCCGTCCGGTACGGCCCGAAGGCCCACACCGGGTTGATCGTGGCGACCGCGCCCATGATCGCGAGCACGCCGAAGACGAGGAAGAAGAAGCCGCCCGCCTTGGCCATGTAGATCGGCAGGAAGGGCGCGCCGACCACGTTCTTCTCGGTGCGGCCGGGGCCGGGGAACTGGGTGTGCTTGTGGTAGAAGACCAGGATCAGATGGGCCGCGACCAGGCCCAGCATGATGCCCGGCAGCAGCAGGATGTGGACCGGATAGAGCCGGGCGATGAAGTCGTTCCCCGGGAACTCGCCGCCGAAGAGAAAGAACGCCAGATACGTTCCGACGATCGGCACCGACAGGATCGCGCCCTGCGCGAAGCGCAGTCCCGTGCCGGAGAGCAGGTCGTCGGGGAGCGAGTAGCCGGTGAGGCCGGTGATGATGCCGAGCATCAACAGGGTCCAGCCGAAGAGCCAGTTGACCTCTCGGGGCTTGCGGAACGCGCCCGTGAAGAAGACCCGCATCATGTGCGAGAGCATCGCCGCGACGAAGACCAGCGCGGACCAGTGGTGGATCTGCCGGATGAGCAGCCCGCCGCGCACGTCCATGCTGATGTCGATGGTCGACTCGTACGCCCGGGTCATGACGATGCCCTTGAGCGGTGTGTACGAGCCGTCGTAGACGACCTGGGCGGTGCTGGGGTCGAAGAACAGGGTCAGATAGACGCCGGTCAGGATGAGAATGATGAAGCTGTAGAGGCAGATCTCGCCGAACATGAAGGACCAGTGGTCCGGGAAGACCTTGCGCATCTGTGTCTTGGCGAGCCCGTAGATCCCCAGTCGGCCGTCGGCCCAGTCGGCGAGGCGCTCTCCGCCGCTCGGGGGGTCCTTCCGTCGGCCGCCGTCATGGGTGCGCTCGATGTCGTCGCTCATGCAACTCCCCCTCGAAGCCCGGTGAGGCACTCCGAGAGTAGAGCGGGCGCGGGGCCGCCGACAGGGGTCGGCGCGGGGTCGCGTTGCGCATTCGGATGCCGCTGAAACCCATGGTGCCGGTGGTGACCGTGTCCCAGTATGCCCAGATGTCGTTGACGAACCGGAGCTGCCTGTCGGCTTGTTGATGGAGCGTCAGCAGTTCACCGATCGGTTCGGGCGGGCCGAGCGGTACGACGGTCTCGGTGGCCATCCAGGCGTACGGCTCACTCCTCGCCCACCCCGTTCCGCTCCGCCATTCTCTCCATGGCCGCCTCCACGGTCTCCGTATGCGCCCACGCCGCCTTGGTCGCCGCCTCCGGGTCGCGGCGCGCGATCGCCTCGGCCAGATCGTCGTGGGCGGAGGCGCCGGGCAGCTCGGGCGTCCAGTTCGGGCGCAGCGACTCGATGCTGTGCCGCACCGACGCCGTGATGCTCTCGTACAACTCGGTCATCAGCGGATTTCCGCTCGCGGCGACGACCGCCCGGTGGAACTCCAGGTCCCGGTCCACGTACGCGGCCGGATCACCGCTCTCGTCCGCCCGGCGCCTGGCCAGCAGCGCGGACAGGATCCGGGCCAGATCGTCCTCGCCGCGGTGCAGGGCGGCGGCGGGCGCCGCCTCCCGTTCCAGGGCGAGTCGCACCTGCAGCACGTGCTTCAACTCTGCGCGGCGCAGCCGCCGTTGCAGCGCGGCATTGAGGTCGCTGGCCGCGCGTACGTACGTCCCGTCGCCGCGGCGCGCCTCGAGGAGCCCGGTGTGGCACAACGCCCGGACGGCCTCGCGGACCGTGTTGCGCCCCACCCCGAACGCCTCGACGAGCCGCCCCTCCGCCGGGATCCGGTCCCCGACGGCCCACTCCCCGCTCTCGATGCTCCGCTCGATCCGCCCGATGGTCCGCTGGACCAGGGTGGCGCCGGTCTGTGCTGCGTCGGACAAGGCGGTGGCCTTTCTTGTGCGGGCGTGGACGCAGGGGCCGCGGTCAGCGGCTCCTGGGTCAAATATCCCACATCTGTGAGCAGTAGCAGGCCAGATTTCTCCGGGTATCTCCGCGATTACGGTCGCCATCGGACGAAACATGGGATGTTACGTTGGTGAACATGCCGCACAGTGCCGACCCATCGACCACCGCACAGCCCAGCTCCGTCAGCGCCCCCCGGACCGTTCCCGCACAGGCCGCGGGCGGGCTGCTGGCCGCGGGCATCCTGCTCATCGCCATGAACCTGCGGCCCGGCGTCGTGGCCGTCTCCCCCGAGCTCGACGCGATACGCCGCTCCACCGGGCTCAGCGGCTCCCTCGCGGGGCTGCTCACCACGCTGCCGATCCTCTGCTTCGGCATCCTGGCACCGTTCGCGGCGAAGCTGTCCCGACGGATCGGCATGACCCGTGCGCTCGGCGCGATGATGGCTCTGCTCACGGCGGGCATCGCCCTGCGGCTCGCTCCCGGGCTGCCCGCGCTCTTCGCGGGCACGGCCCTGCTCGGCGCGGCGATCTCCCTCTCGAACGTGCTCGTCCCCAGCGTCATCAAGCGCCACTTCCACCACCGCACCGGCCTGATGATGGGCCTGTACTCGGTGGCCCTGTTCTGCGGCGCGGCCCTCGCGGCCGGCGTGACGGTGCCGCTCGGCGACGCGCTCGGGTTCGGCTGGCGCGGGGCGATCGGTGTCTGGGCGGTCCTCTCGGCGCTCGCGTTCCTGCTCTGGCTGCCGCAGCTGCGCCGCGCGGACGTGCCGCCCGTCGCGGCCGGGGCGGCGGACGGGTCCCGCACACCGCTGCGCCGGTCGCGGCTCGCCTGGCAGATCACGCTCCTCATGGGCCTGCAGTCCCTGGAGTACTACTCGTGCGCCGCCTGGATCCCCGCGATGCTCACCGGCGAGGGCATGACCAGCACGCAGGCGGGCTGGATGCTGTCCCTGATGAGCCTCGTCGGCATCGCGGGTTCGCTCGCCTTCACCGCGCTCGTCGGCCGGGCCGGCAACCAGGTTCCGTTCGCCCTCACCGGCACGGCCCTGTTCTTCGTCTCCCTCATCGGTCTGATGGTCGCGCCGGTCGGCGGGGCCTACGCGTGGATGCTGATGCAGGGCTTCGGTTCCGGCCTTCTCATCAGTACGGCCCTCGCGGTGATCGTGCTGCGCTCCCCCGACGCGGCGCGGGCCGCGGAGATGTCCGGCATGGCGCAGGGCGTCGGCTATCTGCTCGCCGCCGCGGGCCCGTTCCTGCTCGGCGCGCTGCACGATGCGACGGGTGGCTGGACGGTTCCGCTGACCCTGCTCGCGGTGCTGTGCGTGCCGATGGGGATCGCGGGGGCCGGGGCGGGGCGTACACGGCAGTTGGAGGCGTGACGCGGCGATCCCGCGGCGGCCGGAACGCGCGGGGCTTTGCCAGTGCTACGGGTAGGGGAAGATAGTCTTTCGCGGCCGGTGGTCCGCAAGGGGCCGCACACGGCACAAGTGAATGCGAACTGGCTCGATCCGGGGGTCTGCCGATGATGTTCCACGTGGGGGCGAGGATGACTGGTCCGCTGGTGCCGACCCGCCGGGCTGCGGCCCGGCAGGCGTGGTGAACCCCGTGGAGAGCAACGGCGAGGGCACGGCCCCGCACCGCGCCAAGTCCCCACTGCCGGTGCGCCGTCCCGGCGAGGCCCGCCCCAACCCGGGCAACGCGCGCAGGAAAACGCCGGCGGCGGCGGTCCGGGCGGAACCCCGCCCGGCGCCGGGCCCTGAAGAAACGACACCGCTGCCACGCACGGCTCCGACACCGACCCCGGACGACACGACACCGCCGCCACGCACCGCGCCGACACCGGCCCCCGAGAACACGACACCGCTGCCACGCACCGCCGCTGCCGTGTCACCACCCCCCGTCGACACCACGCCGAGGCCCCTGCCGGTGCAGCCTCGAACCGGGCCGGGCCCCGAGGACACGGCGCCGCCTGCGCGCGCCGCCGTTGCCACACCGCCGACGCCCCCCGTCGACACCACGCCGAGGCCCCTGCCGACACCGCCCCGAGCGGCACCGGGCCCCGTGGACACCACGCCGAGACCGCTGCCGGTACCGGTGCAGCCGCACCCCGCGCCGCGGCCCGCCATGGCTCCCCCGCCGCTGCCTCCCGTGCCGCCCACACCGCCCGCGCCGACCGGGGCGGTGCCGGCTGTCCGGCCGCGGGCCGGGATCGCGTTCCCCGCGCCCGAGCCC
The DNA here is from genome assembly GCF_044765445.1 of Streptomyces sp. NPDC102467. Taxonomy (NCBI): domain Bacteria; kingdom Bacillati; phylum Actinomycetota; class Actinomycetes; order Kitasatosporales; family Streptomycetaceae; genus Streptomyces; species Streptomyces sp. NPDC102467. The sequence continues at coordinate 74,085 of NZ_JBIWKA010000006.1, forward strand.
GTTCTCACCGTCGACGCGCGGCTCGCGCAGGCCACGGGCAAGCCGCAGCACGGCGATTCGGTGGCGCGGCGGTCCGGGCAGTCGCTGCGCCGGTTCGCCCTGCCGTCGGCCCAGGCGGGTGGTGAAGAGGCGCGCTGGGCGCGGGAGTTGCAGCTTCCGGTGACCAAGGGGCGGGTCGTCGCCGTGACCTCGATCCGGGGCGGCGTCGGCAAGACCACCACCGCCGCGCTCGTCGCCCGCACGCTCCAGCGCGTCCGGCAGGACCCCGTACTCGCCCTGGAGGCGGACGCCGCGCTCGGCACGCTGGCGGTGCGGCTCGGCGCCCAGTCGGTGCGCTGGTCGTGCACCGAACTGGCGCAGATCCTGAAGCCGTCGATGCATCTCCTCGACATCACCGGCTACTTGGTGCCGCTCCCGGACGGCGGCTGGCTGCTGCCCGCGAGCCAGGGCCGGGTCGGCCCGCCGCTCGACGTCCCCACCTACCGCACCGTCACCCTCGCGCTGCGCCGGCACTTCGCCATGACGGTCGTCGACTGCGAGACGCTGCCGGGCGATGTCGCGCGTACCGCCATGGACACCGCGCACGCGCGCATCATCGTCGCGCCGATGACCGCCGAGGGCGTGGGCGGCACCCGCGTCGTCCTGGACTGGCTGGCCGGGCTTCCGCACTCCACGCTGCCGTCGACCGTCGTGGCCCTCACCTCCGGCGCGCCGGACCAGAACCTCGACCTGGCCGCCGCCACGGCCCATATTCGCGAGACCGGCGTCGGCGTCGTCCATCTGCCCTACGACCGGCATCTCGCCGCGGGCGGCCCGATCCGCACGGACCTGCTCGCCTCGGCCACCCGCGGCGCCGCCGCGCACCTCGCGGCCGAGGCGGTGCAGCGGGCGGTGCGGGTTCCTTAGGCGGTCAACGAGTGGATGCCCGGGGCCGCTTGCGCCCCGGGCACTCTCAACACCCCTGCGCGACAGGCTCGAACGTGACCTTCGCACGGTCGTCCGCCCCGTTGACCTCGCTGTAGGTCGCGGGCCGGACGCGGTACCAGACGTCGTCCTTGCGGGGCTTGCCGTTCACGTCGTCGAGCCGGACGCAATAGCGTTCCTGCCGCACGACGCGCGTGTACGTCTCGGTGCCCTTGCGCACCTTTTTGCAGTCCTGGTGCTTCTCGGTCGCGTACCAGGTCTTGGTACGGCCCTTGCTGCGCCGGGTGTGCTTGACCTTGCGGGTGTCGGTCGCGCACTTCTTCACCAGGTGCGGCCGGGTGCTCCTGGCGGTCTTGCGGCCGACGTGCCGTACGGAGTCACGGAGCCCGGCGACCTTGACCGGCCTGTCCTCGTGCTGATCGGCGTAGGAACCGCCGCCCTTCGCGGAACCGGCCTGCGCCGACGACTCCTTGTCCGAACCGCCGCCGCACGCCGCGAGCGCGGTCACGAGCACCATCGTCAGCCCGGCGAGCACCGGACGTCGTTTCCAGGACATAGCTCCTCTTGGTGTACATGCCATCAGGGACCGGCAGCGTAGCCGATCATGGTCGGCGGGGCCCGGTCGCCGGGTCAGAGGGATGCGCGGGGCCGCAGAAACCGGTAGTCGGTGTCGGTCTCCTGGGCGAGCCAGCCGTTGACGCCGCCGAGACCCCGCTCGTTGATCTGCGCGTCGTGCACGGCGAACGCCCGGCGCGGCCCCACCGCGTTGACGAAGTCGATGGCCTGCGCCGCGCTCAGCCACGATCCGTGGACCGGGACGAGGAGGGTGTCCACCGGCTCCTCGGGTACGTGCAGCGCGTCGCCCGGGTGGTAGACGGATCCGTCGACGACGTAGCCGAGGTTCGCGCAGTCCGGCTGTCCGCCGTGGACGGTCGCGTGCCGGCCGCCGACCGCCCGCACGGTGAAGCCCGCCGCGGTGAACTCCGCTTCGGCGGAGACCCGTTGAACGTCGAGGTCCGGGATGTCGGCCTCCGCCGGGGCGTACACGGGCACGCCGAGCCCCCGCAGGCGAAGGACGTCGACGTGGTCCGCGTGCTCGTGCGTCACCAGGACGGCGTCCGCACCGGTCAGGGCGTCCGGCTCGCTCCAGATCCCGGGGTCGACGACGAGCACGCGCCCCTCGTGTTCGAGCCGTACGCAGGCATGGGTGTACTTCGTGATCCGCATGACGAGACAACGTACTGCCCTCGTCACCGCGTTCCGTCAGGCCTGGTACGACGCCCGCTTCGCCGTCGTGACGGCCCGCGCCGCGTCGGCGGACGTGAGCAGCCCGTCGGCGGCCCACGCGTCCGTCGTCACCCGGACGTGGGCGACGAGCGCGGGCTTGTGCCGGAACGGCGCCGCGTCCCAGACCTCGTCGAGCAGGCTCGTCCCGTCGTCCCGTACGGGGTTGGCGACACCGGAGTCGACGCCCCCGAACACGAGGTGCGGCTCGGCCCTGCGGACGTAGACGTGGGTCGGGTTCTCGGTGCCTTCGAGGAACGGGGCGAGTTCGATGCCGTCCGGCGTGGCGTAGTGCAGGGGCTTGCCCTTGACGGGGACGAGCGTCGGCAGCAGGTCTCCGGAGAGCGCGGCGTTGCGGTACAGGCCGAGTTCCACAGCCGTGGTGCGGGCGTCCCGCGCCACCAGGTTGACGGGGCCGTAGAAGAGCGCCTGGGTCCTCGCGTCGTCCGGCGTCTTCTCGACGCGCAGCCGGAACGGGATCGAGATCCGCACGGTGTCGCCGTCCCGCCAGGTGCGCCGCACTGAGTGATAGGTGCCGGGCTGTGGTGAACTCCCGCCTATGGAACGGCCGTTGACGGTGACCTTGAATCCGTCCCTGGACCATGCGGGCACCCGTAGCTTCAGAGTGAAGGTGGCGGCGCGGCCGCGCACGGTGAGGGTACTGCCCGGCTCGCGCGGGAAGTCCGTGGTCTGGGTGAGCGTGACGCCCTTCTCCCGCCAGGTGAGCGTCGAGGCGCTGTAGAGGTTGACGTACAGCGCGCTGTCGTCGGCGGCGCGGAAGTACACGGTGTCCTGGTACTTGGTCGCGCTCTCCATGCCGGTGCCCTCGCAGCAGGTGGTGCCCGCCTTCGGCGTGTAGTCGCGTACGTGGCCGGGCTGCAGGCCGATGAAGTAGGTGACCAGTGGTTTCTCCGCGTCGGCCCGGTCCTGCTTGGAGCCGAGCACTTGGTTGTAGAGGGCCCGCTCGTAGTAGTCGAGGTACTTGGGGTCCTGGTCGTGGAAGAAGAGCATGCGGCTCAGCTTGAGCATGTTGTACGCGCAGCAGGTCTCGGCGTTGACATCGCTGAGCGTCGGCGCGATGACGCCACGCTCGCCCCAGAACTCGCGGTTGCTGGTGCCGCCGATGGCGTACATGCGGGGCGGCACGACCATGTCCCAGAAGTTGCGGGCGGCGTCGAGGTAGCGGCGCTCGCCGGTCTCGTCGCACAGGCGGACCAGGCCGGTGAGGATCGGGATGTGCTGGTTGGCATGCAGGCCGTCGAGTGTGTCCTGTCCTGCGGCGCACGCGTCGATGAGCCGGTCGAGGTCGAACAGGCGGGCAAGGGCGAGGTGTTGCGGGTCGCCGCTGAGCGCGTACAGGTCACAGATCGCCTCCACGATGCCGCCGAACTCGCCGCTGGAGAAGATCCCCCACATGCGTTGCAGGGTGGCCGCGGGCAGCCGGGACAGCCGGGAATACATCCAGTCGCACAGGCCCTCCGCCAGATCCAGGGCCCGGGGGTCGCCGGTGGCGGTGTGCGCGTCGAGGAGGCCGCGCAGGATCTTGTGGGCGGTGTAGTACGGCGCCCAGACCTTGGTGTAGTCGCCGCCGGTCATCGATTCCAGTGCGATGAACTGGGTCTCCGGGTAGGCGGCCAGGAAGCCTGGATGGCTGGGAGCGCCCCAAGTTCGGCGCAGCCGCGCCGTGTTGGCGTGGCCCGAGGCGTCGGCGAAGGTGGATCCGCTCGTCTCGTCGAAGCCGTACGCGGCCAGGTCACCGGCGTCGGATCCGCTTACCTCGTGGAGTGCGGCCACCTCGTTCGGGCTCAACGCCCGTGACCATAGGTGGACTTCGTCGAGAGCGCCCGCGAAGACCGGGTCGCCCGTGTAGTGGGACAGGCCGAGCCAGTGGTCCTTCAGGGCGCCCAGGGCGGCCGGGGTCAAGGTCATCGAGGTGTTGCGGGCGGCCTCGGTCCCGTCGACGTACAGGATGCCGGTACCGCCGCCGAGGGTGACGGCGACATGGCTCCAGGCGCCGACGGGCAGCGGCGCCGTCCCGTCGATGCCCTGTTCGCCCGCGGCGCCCGAAGTGGTCAGCGCGAAGCGGGGGTTGCCGGTGGCGCCGCGCGCGGCGAGGTACAGGTAGCGGGTGGTGTCGTCGCCGAAGTCGGCGATACGGGCCCAGTCGTCGGCGTGCTCGGGTCTGACCCAGGCGGAGAAGGTGAGCGCGTCGGTGGCGCCGGCGAGGACTCCGGCCGGCAGATCGACGTACTGGTAGGAGCCGCGGATGTTCGAGACGGCGCCGCCGCCGAACCGGCCCGTCGCGCTCAGTACCGTCGGGTCGGCGCGCAGCGCGGCCCGCACCTCGTACAACTCCCCGACCATGGTGCGGATCTTGTCGGCGTACACCTGCTCGCCGGTGCTCGCGTACGCCTGCGCGAGCATGGTGAGGAAGTGGCCGGTGGTGTGGCCGCGCAGGTTGCCGTTCGCCTCGCCGTCCAGGCCTTCCCAGCCGCCGGGCGCGACGGCGCCGTCCGTCGGGCGTCCCACGTTGGCGCGGAAGACCTGCACGAGCCGCATCTCGTCGTAGCCGCGTCCGAAGTCCAGCATCAGGCGCCGCTTGTCGGCGAACACGCCCTTGCCCAGGACTACTTGACCGAGTCCGAAGGGGCGCACGGACCACGCCGCGGGCGCCGCCCGCCCCGGGGCTGCCGTGCCCGGTGCCGCGCCGGCGCGGCCCGGGGCGAGGGAGAGCGCCGCGGCGCCCAGGGTGGCGGCGCCGATGAGGGCTCTTCTGGTGGGGCCGGAAGCCATGTCGGACCTCACTCCTGTTCGATATATCGAAGGCAGTTCGGTAAGCCGACCAGAAGCTAAGCCTCCGGCCCCCACTCGTCAATGATTCCTACAAAGCTGTCACCCGGCGGTCGGCGTCCAGCCGCCGAGCCAGTCCGCGACCTCCTCCCCCGCGGCCTGCGCGTCGGTCAGCTGCGGCCGGTCGGCGCTCGCGGAACCGGCACCCGCCCCGGTGTTCCTGTACTCGGCGAACCGGTCGTCCTTCCAGGAGAAGCCACCCATGTCCGTCCAGGGCGTCGCCCTGATCGCAGCGCTGAGCGTCGAGTTCCGTACGGTGGCCTGCGGGTCGAGGGCGGCGTTGCCACCCGCGTGCCAGTTGCGGCCGAGGTAGTACGTGCCGTTGGAGACGTCGCCGCCGATGGTGGTCGCGTTGATGAGGATGCCCTTGTCCGCGGCGGCGGTGCTGGGCGCCACGACATACCCGGCCGACGTGCCGTTCCACCGCTTCTTCAGCGTGATCACGGACGTGTCGATGACGGCGGTGGCGCCGCCGAAGATGAAGTCGACGTTGCCGACGACGTACGAGTTCGTCATGTAGACGCGCTTGCCCGAGCCGTCGAGCAGCAGGGTGTCCTGGTCACCGCTGACGATGACGCCGTCGAGGAAGACCTTGTCCGCGTTGGTGCGCAGGGCCACGGCCTGCCCGGCGATGGACTGGTTCGCGCCCTCGTCGAAGTCGTTGGTGACGCTGAGGTTGCGCAGCTGGGTGTCGGCGCCGAGGACGTGCACGGTGGCGCTGCCCGAGGTGCCGTACGTCGAGCCGTCCGGCTTGGTCGATCCGGCGGCGTGCCCCTCGACGATGACGGTGTCCTTGCGGCTGCCGCCCGTGCCCCGCAGGGTGATGTGCGGCTTGTTCGCGGGGACGGTCACGGTCTCGCGGTACGTGCCCGGCGCGATGGCGATGTCCACGCGCGCGGTGTTGCCCGTGGGCACGGCGTCGACGGCCGCCTGCACCGTCTTGTACTGCCCGCTGCCGTCCTTGGCGACGGTCAGCGTGGTGGCCGCCGCCTTGACCGAAGCCGTGGTGGCGGTGGCGGTGCCGATCGAACTCCGCGGTCCCGCGCCGGACTTGAGCAGAGCCGGTACGTCGGCGGCCTTGTCGAGCGTGTACGCGTAGAACGCCTTCGGGTCGAAGGCCGTGCCCCCGCTCTCGTTCCGCCCGCTGGTCCCCGAGAAGACGCTGCCCCGCTGCTCGATGGTGGCGGTGGCGTCCTTGGTGACGGGGTTGTTCATGCCCTGGAAGTAGCTGTTCTCCAGGACCATTTTGGTCCTGCCCCGGGAGTAGTTGCCGTACGAGGACGTGATGGCGGTGTCCGGATCGTCCTGGAGGTAGTTGTTGTAGAGGTGCGCGTGGGCGCAGTTGTCGGTGGACGGGTTGCGCTGCTCGGTCTCGCGGATCCAGTTGTGGTGGATCGTGATGTCGGTGACGACGTTGTCGGTCCAGCCGATGCCGAAGGCCTTGTTGTCGTTGCTGAGCTTGTTCCAGGAGACGGTCACGTCGGTGCTGTCCTTGCGCACGTCGATGAGTCCGTCGGCCATGTGCCGCAGGTCGTTGTGGTCGATCCAGACGTGGTGCGCGCCGTCCATCTGGATGGCGTCGAAGTCGTGGTCCTTGTCGTTCCAGGTGCCCTGATAGGTGTCGCGGATGGTCAGATTGCGGATGATCACGTTGTGCACGCCGGTGCCGAGGAAGAAGCCGCCGCCGACGATCTGGCCGGAGGTTCCCGAGCCCACGATCGTCTTGTCGGAGGCGACCTTGATCTCCTTGCCGACGGGGTCGATGGCGATGGCGGCCGCGACGACGATGACGTAGGGCTCGCTCGCGGTCGCGTACTTCTCCAGGTCGGCGGCGGTCTTCACGGTCACGGTCCTGCCGTCGCGACCGCCGTACGTGCCCTTCTGTCCCTGGGATTCGACGGACGCGAAGCCGTCGGCCACGTCGGCGGTCCAGGCCGCGGCGGTGGCATCGACGGTGGCGGCCCGGGCCTGGTCACCGCCGCCCGCGCCGAACAGGCCGCCTCCGTAGGCGAGGGCGAGGGCGGCGGCCACCGCGAGCGGCGCCCCCGCTCCGAGGACAGTGCTGCGTTTGCGGTGCCGGGCCTTGCTGCGGGTGTCACTCATCTGCGGCTGCACTCCGTGGGTGGGGGGTGCCCGTGCCGGATGACCCGGGCCGGTGTGCAGTCGCCGTACGACCCCCGAAAAGTTGCCGCCCGCGCGTCAGAGCCTGTGTCATATCCCCGGTCGGATCAGCGCGCGTCGTCTGGTGCGTGCGATCGCAAGGCGCCGGAAGGTCCTGGATGGGGTCCCCCCTGCGCGAGCGAAGCCGAGAGCTTGGGGGAGGAGCTACTCGGGCATTTCGGCAACGCCGCGAGCGTGCGTGCCAGGCGGCGCACGCCCGGCCGGGGATATGACACAGGCTCTCAGTGCCCGCGGGACGCTGTCAGCGCGGTACGGATCGCGTCGTACGCCGGCTTGCGCCGCAGATCCTCGTCCCAGGGCAGGGCCGCGCCCTCGCTCGGGAAGACGCCGGGGATCCACGAGTGCCGGTCGGAGTACCCCCACAGCGTGATGCCGACGCAGCGCCGCACGGCCAGGCACGCGTCGGTGATCCGGCCGTACCAGTCGGCCTGCTCCGCCAGCTTCGTCGCGTCGGCGGGCAGGATCATGCGGATGTCGAGTTCGGTGAACGCGACGTCGAGGCCCAGGCCGGCGAAGCGTCGCAGGTTGTCCTGGACACCGTTCGGGAAGCCGTACTGCAGGGCCAGATGCCCCTGGAGACCGAAGCCGTCGATCGGTACGCGGTCCGCCTTGAGCTGCTTGATCAGCGCGTAGTACGCGTCGGACTTCGCGCCGAGGCCGTCGACGTTGTAGTCGTTGAGGTAGAGCTTGACCTTCGGGTCCGCCGCGTGGGCCCAGCGCAGGGCGTCGGCGATGTAGCCGGGCCCGAGCGTGGTGTAGAAGATGTTCTCCCGGTACGTGCCGTCCTCGTTCATGATCTCGTTGGCGACGTCCCAGGCGAAGACCTTGCCCTTGTAGTGCTTGACGACCGTCGTGATGTGGTTCTTGAGGATCGCGCGCAGCTCGTCGGCGGTCCAGGTGCCGGAGGTGAGCCAGCTCGGCAGCTGGCTGTGCCACAGCAGGGTGTGGCCGCGGACCTTCAGGTGGTGGGCGCGCGCGTAGTCGACTATCTCGTCGCCCGCGGTGAAGTCGAAGACACCGCGCTGCGGCTCGGTGGCGTACCACTTCATGCCGTTGCCGGGGGTGGTGGCGCCGAACTCGCGGCCGAGCAGGTCGGCGTAGTCGGTGTCGACGAGTTCGGGGTTGTCGACGGCCGAGCCGAAGTACCGGCCGGACTTCTGGGCCAGGTCGTTCAGTGTGGCCGCCCGGTGGTGGTCGCCGGTCGCCTGGGCTGCCGGGGCGACGGCGAGGCCGAGCAGCAGGGCGGTCGCCGCGGCCAGGGCGGCGGATCTCACACGGGGACGGCGTGCGGGTGCGCGCATGGCGGATCTCCTCAACAGGGTTGTGCGGGAAGGGCATTGAAGCGGTTCGGCGCTGGTCACTTCACACGCATCTCGCAGCGCATCCGCCGCTCCCGTCCGACCTGGCGCGCCGGGCCTGTGAGGGTGAGCGGCACGGTGTGCAGGACGCGGGTACTGGAGGCGGCGACGCGCAGTTCGAGGGCGCCCGGTTCGACGACGCGGCGGCCGTCGGCGCCGGTGTACGCGGCGAGGTCCGCCGGGAACGTGGCGTGGACCTCGGCCGACGCGCCGGCGTCGAGCGGCACCCGGGCATAGCCGACGAGCCGCATCTCCGGGCGCGCGACGGTGCCGACGGGGTCGTGGAGGTAGAGCTGGACGACCTCGGTGCCGGGGCGGTCGCCGGCGTTGCGGACGGTGAGCCGGATACCGGTCTCGCCGTCGGTGCGCAGCTCGGCGGCGTCGCACTGCGGGGCGTCCCAGGTGAACGTGGTGTACGACAGGCCGTGCCCGAACGGGAAGAGGGCGCTGGGGTCCACGTTGCTGGGGTCGCCGTGGCGGCCGAGCGGCGGGGCGAGATAGGGGGCCGGCTGGCCGCCGGGGATGCGCGGGACTCCGACGGGCAGGCGTCCCGACGGCTCGACCCGGCCGGCCAGGACGCCCGCGACGGCGGCGCCACCCTCCTGGCCGGGGAAGAAGGCCTGGACGACGGCGGCGGCCCGGTCCGCCCAGCGGCCCAGCGCGTAGGGGCGTCCGCTGAGCACGACGATTACGGTCGGCGTCCCGGACTCGAATGTCTCCTCCAGCAACTCGACCTGCGCGTACGGAAGTTCCAGGTCTTCCGCGTCGCATCCCTCGCCCGAGGAGCCGCGCCCGAACAGGCCGGAGCGGTCACCGACGACGGCCAGGCACACGTCGGCGCCCGCCGGGTCGTCGACGAACACGGCATCCGGCAGTTCGGCGGGCAGCGCCTCGGCGAAGGTCTGTACGTCGACTCCGGCGGGCAGCTCGGGGTGGTTGACGCCGACGTGGCGGGGGAACGTGTAGCAGCCGAGCATGGCGGCCTGCTCGTCGGCGAGCGGCCCGACGACGGCGATGCGCAGGCCGTCGGCGAGCGGCAGCACACCGGACTGGTTGGCGAGCAGGACGACGGACTCCTGCGCCACCTTCCGTGCCAGGTCGCGAAGGTGCGGGGGGTTCAGGTCGACGGGAGCTTCGTCGCCGTCGCCCGGCGTCTCGTCGGGGTCGAGCAGACCCAGCTCGCACTTCTGCGTGAGGACGCGCAGGGCGGACCGGTCGAGGTGCTCCACGGGTAGCTGCCCGGCGGCGGCGAGGCAGCGTGCGGTGGGGAGTTCGATGTCCACGCCGGCCGCGAGGGCGAGCCGGGCGGCGTCCGCGGCCGAGCCGGCGACCCGGTGCGCGGACTCCAGGAAGGAGAGGGCGAAGTAGTCCGAGACGACGGTCCCGGTGAACTGCCACTCCTCGCGCAGGATGCCGGTGAGCAGGGGTGTGTGGGCGTGGGCGGGCAGGGCGTCGATGTCGTTGTAGGCGGGCATCACGGAGCGGGCGCCGCCCTCGCGCACCGCCATCTCGAACGGCGGCAGGATCACGTCGGCGAGCTCGCGCGGGCCCAGCGGTGCGGGCGCGTGGTTGCGGGCGGCGCGCGAGGCCGAGTATCCGGCGAAGTGCTTGAGGGTGGCGACGATCCCGGCCGCCTCCAGGCCGCGTACGTACGCGGTGCCGATCGTGCCCACGAGGTACGGGTCCTCGCCGATGGCCTCCTCGGTGCGGCCCCAGCGTGGATCGCGGACGACGTCGAGGACGGGGGCGAGGCCCTGGTGGATGCCGACCGCGCGCATCGACGCGCCGATGCCCTGCGCCATCTCGGTGATCAGCGCCGGGTCGAAGGTGGCGCCCCACGCCAGGGGCGTCGGGAAGACGGTGGCCTGCCAGGCGGCGAAGCCGGTCAGGCACTCCTCGTGGGCGATGGCGGGCAGCCCGAACCGGTTCCCTGCGCGGATCCGCCGCTGCAGTGCGGCCAGCTTGGCGGCGCCCTCGGCGGGTTCGAGGGGGACGGTGCCGAAGGGGCGGGTGAGGTGGCCGAGGCCGTACGGCAGCAGGGCGTCGAGTGCGGCGCTGTGGGCGGCGTAGGCGTGCTGCCCCGGCGCGACCGCGGCACTGCCGGTGTCGATCTCGGCTCCCAGCCACACGCTGGACAGCTGTGCGGTCTTCTCCTCGGTGGTCATCCGGGCGAGCAGGTCCGCCGCCCGGACGTGGGCGGGCAGGGTGGTGTCCTGCCAGGGCTTGACCATGGAACTCCTCAAGTGCCGGGTGAGCGGGGTGGTTCCGGGCGACGGCGCTGTCGTCCCCGGGGTGGTGGGCTGTCCCCCGGGCCAGTCCTCGGTAGAGGGGTCAGCCTTTGGTGGCGCCGGTCGTGATGCCGCCGATCAACTGCCGTTCGGCCACCGCGTAGAAGGCGAGCGCGGGCACCATGGCGAGGACGAGGTAGGCGAAGACGCGCGCCACGTCCGTGCCGTACTGGCCCTGGAACTGCTGGACGCCGACGGGGACCGTCCACCAGCTCGGGTCGCTGAACACGAGCAGCGGCAGCAGGAAGTTGTTCCAGCTGCCGACGACGGCGAGGACCGAGACGGTGCCGAGGGCGGGGCGCGCCATCGGGAGCAGGACCCGCCAGAAGAAGCCGAACGGTGAGCAGCCGTCGAGGGTGGCCGCCTCCTCCAGTTCGCCGGGGATCGCCCGGAAGAAGCCGCGCAGGATGACGATGGTCATGGGCAGTCCGAACGCGGCCTGCGGCAGGATGACGCCCCATGGGTTGTCGAGAAGACCGAAGGTGCGCAGCAGCACGAACAGCGGCAGGATCGCCACGGCGAACGGGAACATCAGCCCCATCGTGAAGAGGGTGAAGAGCAACTCCCTTCCGCGGAAGGCGAATCGGGCGAGCGCGAAGGCGGCGAGGGCCGCCGCGCCGACGGTGAGCAGGGTCGTGCCGACGGCGATCAGGGTGGAGGAGCCGAGGGAGCGCCAGAAGGCGCTGTCGCCGAGGATGGCCGTGTAGTTTCCCGTCACCCAGGGCGCGGGCAGCCCGAAGGCGTTGTCGGAGAGCTGGTCTGTGGATTTGAAGCCGGAGACGAGCGCGTACAGCAGGGGCGTCACCATGACCACGCCGATCACCCACACGGTCACGTACAGCGGGACCGAGCGCAGCCGGCGGCGCCGGGCCGCTGTCGTGTTCATCGGGTCGCTCGCATGGTGGTGAGGGCTCCTTCGGTGTCGCGGCGCAGCACGAAGCGCTGGTAGGCGAGGGCGAAGACGAGGCTGATGAGGAACATGGCGATGCTGATCGCGCTGGCGTAGCCGACCTGGTAGCGCTTGAAGCCGAACTGGAAGAGGGTGACGGCCATCGTCTCGGAGTGGTGGTCGGGGCCGCCCTGGGTCACCACCCACACGAGGTCGAAGAGTTGGATGGCTCCGATGACGGAGAGGAAGACGCTCATCCGGAGGGTCGGTCCGAGCAGCGGCAGCGTGATGTGCCGAAACCGCTGCCAGGGTCCCGCGCCGTCGATGCGGGCGGCCTCGTGGAGTTCGGCCGGTATGCCTTGCAGTCCGGCCAGGTACAGCATCATGTGGAAGCCGAAGTACTTCCAGGTCATGACGAGGAAGAGGGTCGGCAGGACGGTGTCCTGTCCGGCGAACCACAGTCCGCCGACGCCGTCGAGGCCGATCGCGCCGAGCGCTCTGTCCGCGAGCCCCTGGTCGGGCGCGAAGATCATGCTGAACAGGACTCCGGTGATCACCTCGGACAGCACGTACGGGGCGAAGAACAGCATCCGGTAGACGGCCCGGCCGCGCAGCCGCTGGTTGAGCAGCACGGCCATGGCGAGCGCGAACGGGAGTTGCAGCCCGACGGAGAGCAGGACGAGCAGCAGGCCGCGCCACAGGTCGCCGAGGAAGACCGGGTCGTCGAGCAGGCGGCTGAAGTTGTCCAGGCCCACGAAGTCCGAAGGCGCCCCGAATCCACCCCAGTTGAAGAGGCTGACGTACAGCGCGTAGAGGATCGGCGCGAGGACGAGCAGCAGGAACAGGACGAGCGCGGGCACCGTGAAGACGAAGGCGGTCAGCCAGTCGCGGACCCGGCGGGCGAGCGGACGGGCCGTGGTGGGCGCCGGGGGCGCGGCGGCGGACGCGGTGGGCGCGGTGGGTGACGTGGTGGTCATCTACTGGCTCTTGGCGACCTGGGTGATGGAGCGGGTCACCTGCTCGGGCGACTTGGAGCCGGCGATGAGTGCCGCCACCGAGTCGTTGACCTCCTGGCCGACGGCCGGCGGGTAGGCCTGGTCGAGGTAGAGCTGGAAGCCGGTGGACTTGTTGAGCATGTCCAGGACGGCCTTGAGGTTGGGGTCGGTGAGTGCGTCCTGGGCGTCCTTGTTCACCGGGATCACTCCGGTGCCCTTGACGAGGAGCCGCTCGGACTCGGGGCTGACGAAGTACTTCAGGAAGTCGACGGCCTCCTTCGGGGCGCCCTTGCGCAGGGCGTATCCCCCGCCGCCGCCGAACACGTCGGTGCCCTTGCCCTTGCCGCCCTCGACCGCGGGGAACGGGAAGAACCCGAGGTCGTCGCCGATTCCCTTGCCGGCGGCCGCCTGTTCTCTGGGCGCCCACTGGCCCATGAGTTCCATCGCCGCCTTGCCGTTGCCCATGGTGGCGGCCTGGCCGGTCGGCGAGGAGTAGGGGGCGCCGAGGAAGCCCTTCTGGAACGGTGCCAGGCCGACGAGTTCCTTGAGGTGCTCGCCCGCTTTGACGAAGGTGTCGCCGGTGAAGTCCTTGGCGTCGGCCGCCTGTTGCATGCCGTCGACGCCGGCGAGGCGCATCGCCAGATACGCCCAGTAGTACATGCCGGGCCACTTCTCCTTGCCGCCCAGCGCGATCGGGGTGATCCCGGCGGCCTTGAGGGAGCGTACGGCGTCGAGGAGCTCGGTCCAGGTGGTGGGCGGGGCGGTGATCTTGGCCTTCTTGAAGAGCGCTTTGTTGTACCAGAAGCCGACGGCGCCGATGTCGTTCGGAATGGCGTAGGTCTTCTTGTCGAACTCGTAGGCCTCGCGCGACGCGGGCACCAGGGTGTCGATCCAGGAGCTCACGGAGTCGGTGAGGTCCTCGACGAGACCCGCGTCGACCTGCTGCTTCAGGACGCCGCCGCCCCAGGTGTGGTAGACGTCCGGCAGCTTTCCCGAGCTGGTCAGAGCGGTGAGCTTCGACTTGAACGCGTCGTTCTCCAGCGTCACGACCTTGATCCGTACATCGGGGTGGGCCTTCTCGAACGCCGTGGCGCGAGCGTTCCACAGGCCGCGCGCGGGCTCGGACGTCATGATGTGCCACCACTCGACGACGGTCCGGCCCGAGCCGTCCTTGGCCCCCGAGTCGTCGGAATCCCCGCAGGACGTGAGCACGGCGACGCCGAGCCCGGCCACGGAGACGGTGCCCAGGAAACGACGGCGGGACAGAGGTGCGGAAGCTGACATGGCACACCTTCCGGAAGTGATCCGATAACTATCGGTCGACGGCCACGGAAGTTACGGACACGAGCGAGGGGTGTCAACGGCCTTAACAAAAAAGGCAGTTGACACCCCTGCGGGAATTCCGAACCACTAGTCGCGGCGCGGTGCGGCCGTACTGGCCCTGACCACCAGCTCCGTCGCCAGCTCGACACGCGGCGAGGCGGGTGCCACCGAACGCGCCAGATCGAGCACCGACCGGGCCGCCAACTTGCCCATGTCCGCCAGGGGTTGGCGGACCGTGGTGAGCGGCGGCGCCGACCAGCGCACCTCCGGCAGGTCGTCGAAGCCGACGACGCTCATGTCCTCCGGCACCCGCACCCCGCGCCTGCGCAGCGCCTCGATCGCGCCGAGGGCCATCTGGTCGCTGCTGGCGAACACCGCGGTGGGCGGCTCGGCCAGGTCCAACAGCAGGTTGCAGCCGGTGAATCCGGACTCGTGGTAGAAGTCGCCCGGCACGATCAGGGCGTCCTCGACCGGCACCTCCGCCCCGTCGAGTGCAGCCCGGTAGCCGTCGAGCCGGGCCCGTGAGCAGAGCAGCCGGGGTGGCCCCTCGATGAAGCCGATCCGCCGGTGCCCGAGGCCGATCAGGTGCTGCGTCGCGGCCATCCCGCCCGCCCAGTTGGCGGCGCCGACGGTCGGCGCCTCGGTGGCGGGCGAACCGGCCGGATCGATCACCACCAACGGCACTCCCAGGCGCCGCAGTTCGTCGTGCAGGCGGGGTTCGAGCACCGACGTCACGAGGATCACGCCGTCCGACGCGCGGGCCCGCAGGTTGGTCATCCACTGCCGCGCGGCGCCCGCCCGGTCGTGTATCGCCGAGACCACCGTGCCCACGCCCGCGTCGTGCGCGACCTCCTCGACCCCCCGGATGATCTCCACCGCCCAGGGGCTGTCCAGGTCGTTGAAGACCAGGTCGAGCAGGGCCGCCCGGGCGCCGGGCGCGGGTGGGCGGCGCTGGTAGCCGTGCAGATGCAGCAGGGCCTCCACCCGGGCGCGGGTGCCCGGTGAGACGTCGGAGCGCCCGTTGACGACCCGCGAGACGGTCGGTACGGACACCCCGGCCTCCCGCGCGATCTCGGTGATCGTCACCTTGGCCGGCCCGTCCGAGCCCTGCGTGGCAGCCTTGCGCCGGTCGCCTTCCCGGGCCACGTTCCCCACCTCCGTCGACAGGGGCACCCGGAAGATCTCCGGGCACCTTCCGGAAAACCGTAAGTCATGGCGTCACACGGCCCGGCTCCAGGACCCCGTCCAGCCAGGCCAGTTGGCGCCGCACGTGCACCGCGTCGCCGCCCTCGTGCCCGTTGAACGGGTAGGCGTGGAGCTCGCGCACGGGATCCTGCCCGGTCAGTTCGCCGTAGCGGTGGTACGCGGCGTAGGTGCCGCTGGGCGGGCAGACCGTGTCGCGCAGACCGACGCCGAAGTGAGCGGGGGCCTGCGCACGGCGGGCGAACGAGGCGCCCTCGACGTACGAGAGGGTGCGGTACGCGGCGCTCTCCGCGCCCCGGTGCACGGCGAGGTACCCGGCGATCTCCCCGTAGGGCCCTGCGTCGGTGAGGTCGAGGGCGCGCCGGATGCCGCACAACAAGGGCGCTGTGACCAGGGCCGCGGCCAGATCCGGGACGAGTCCCGCCACGGCGAGGGCCACTCCCCCGCCCTGGCTGTTGCCGACCGCGGCGATCCGCTCCGGGTCGGCCCCGGGCAGGGCGCGCAGCGCGGCGACCGCGCACACGGCGTCCGTGATCAGGCGGCGGTAGTGGTGGTCGTACGGGTCGAGCAGCCCCCGCACGATCGGTCCTGGACCGCCGGGCGCGTCGGCGTGCGGGTCGCGGGTCGCGCCGCCGTTGCCGTACTGGTCGCCCTGGCCGCGGTTGTCCATGAGCAGCTGCGCATATCCCGCGTTCACCCAGGTGAGGCGCTCGTGCGGGAGGCCGCGGCCACGACCGTACCCGGCGAACTCGACGACACCCGGCAGGAGTTGGGGCTCACCCGCCGGGCGGCTGTACCAGGCGTGGACCGGGTCGCCGGCGAAGCCGCGGAAGATGACGTTCCAGGTCTCTACGAGGCGCAGCCCGTTGTCGACGGGCCGGACCCGGATCAGCGGTTCGGGATGCTCGGCGGCCTTCAGGGTGGCGGTCCAGAACGCGTCGAAGTCGGCGGGTTCGTCGAGCTCGGGTCGGTGGCGCTGCAGTTCGTCCAGGGGCAGGTCGAAGGCGGGCACAAGCACCTCACAGAGAAAAACGGGGCCAACTGCCGTTGCCGCAGCCCCCATTGACAGGGGTCGGGACCGGCTCTTAGGTTGCGGCGACGTTACCGGAAGATTCCCGAAAGTTCTCGGTCGTGCCTCTGCCTGCCGTGTGACGCCCTGCGTGACGACCCGTGCGCCTACCCGTGTGACGACTCGTGTGACGAAAGGCCCTGCGTGAGCTCTTCCACCATGACGGGCAAGCGGCCCCGTTCCAGCGATTCCCAGGATCCACCGCCGCGCGGGAAACGCGGTCGAGCACCGTCCGGCCGCCGCCCGTGGCGTCAAGCGGTGCGCCGCGACTGGCAGTTGTACTCACTCGCGGTGCTGCCGATCCTGTTCTTCCTCGTGTTCCGGTATCTGCCGATGATCGGCAACGTGATCGCGTTCCGCCGTTTCGAGCCCGGCGGCTCGATCTTCGGCGAGCAGTGGGTGGGTCTGCGCTATGTGCGGATGTTCCTCAGCGACCCCACGTTCTGGCAGGTCTTCCGGAACACCCTCTGGATGGGTCTGCTGACGCTGCTCTTCTGCTTCCCGGTACCGATCGTCCTCGCGCTGCTGCTGAACGAGGTGCGCCGCAGATCGCTGAAGCGGTTCGTGCAGTCGATCTCGTATCTGCCGCACTTCCTGTCGATCGTGATCGTCGCGGGCATCACCCTGCAGATGCTGGCCACGGACGGCCCGATCAACCATCTGCTCACGGCGTTCGGCCACGATCCGGTCCGGTTCATCCAGGAGCCCGGCTGGTTCCGGACGATCTACGTCGGTTCGGAGGTCTGGCAGACGGCCGGCTGGGGCACGATCCTCTATCTCGCGGCACTGAGCACCATCGACGAGGAGCTGTACGAGGCGGCCCGGATCGACGGCGCGAACCGCTGGCAGCAGACCTGGCACGTCACCCTGCCCGGCATCCGCCCCACCATGATGACGCTGCTGATCCTCAACATCGGCACGTTCATGGCGGTCGGTTTCGAGAAGATCCTGCTCCTCTACAACGCGCTCACGTACGCGAAGGCCGATGTCATCTCGACCTACCTGTACCGCACCGGCGTCGAGTCGAACTCGTTCAGCTACGCCGCCGCCATCGGCCTCTTCGAGGCGGTCATCGGCCTCGTACTGATCACCTCCGCGAACCAGCTGTCGCGCAGGACCGTGGGGACGAGCCTGTGGTGAGCGACCGGACGACCCGCGGCCACCGGATCTTCCAGGGCGTCAACGGGGCGATCCTCACGCTGGTCGTGGCGGTGACCCTCTACCCGTTCGTGAACATCATCGCCCGCTCCTTCAGCGGGGAGCGGCAGATCCGCGCGGGCGAGGTCACGCTGTGGCCCAAGGGCTTCAACCTCACCACGTACAAGATCGTCTTCGAGGACGGCGTGTTCTGGCGCAGCTACGGCAACACCATCCTGTACACGGTGGTGTCCACCGTCGTCGCCATGGTCCTCACGACGATCTACGCGTACGTCCTGTCGAAGAAGGAGCTGCGCGGCCGCGGGCTCCTGATCGGCATCGCCGTGTTCACCATGTTCTTCACCGGCGGTCTGATCCCCAATTACGTGCTGATCACCGGTCTCGGCATGAAGAACTCGATCTGGGCGATCGCCCTGCCGAACGCCATCAGCGTCTTCAACCTCCTGGTGATGAAGGCGTTCTTCGAGAACCTGCCGTCGGACCTGGAGGAGGCCGCGCAGATCGACGGCCTGAGCACGTACGGGATCCTGCTGCGGATCGTCCTGCCGCTGTCGAAGGCCGTCATCGCGACGATGGTCCTCTTCTACTCGGTGTCGTTCTGGAACTCCTGGTTCTCGGCGTTCCTGTACATGGACAGGACCGAGCTGATGCCGGTCACCGTCTATCTGCGCAACCTCATCGCGGGCGCCACCACGGGCGGCAACGCGGGCGCCGCGACCGATCAGCTCTCCCAGGCCGCGGCGAACATCCAGTCGGTGACGATCGTGCTCACAGCGCTGCCGATCCTCGCCCTCTACCCCTTCGTGCAGCGGTACTTCGTCTCGGGCGTGATGCTCGGCGCGGTCAAGGGCTGAGCCACCTCGCGCACCACCAGCCATACACAGCTAGGGAGTTCACGTGACGAACCAGGGTCAGTTGTCGAGACGATCCCTCCTCGCGGCGGCGGGCTTCGCGGGTCTCGCCGCCCTCACCGGGTGCGGCAGCGGCGACGACGGCGGCGACACCAAGGACCTGTCGAAGAAGCGACACGGCGCGATGAAGAAGTACGACGCGGGCGAGCAGTTCAAGGCCGCCATGGCGCTCTCCTTCTCCCTGCTGCACAACAACAACCCGGTGTACCCGACGAAGAAGGACTGGCTGTTCTGGAAGGAGGTCACCCGGCGCACCGGCGTCACGCTCAAGCCGGTCGACGTGCCGCTCAGCGACTACGAGAAGAAGCGCAGCCTGCTCATCGGATCCGGGGACGCCCCGTTCCTCATCCCCAAGACGTACCACCCCGCCGAGGTCGCGTTCGTGTCGTCGGGCGCGATCCTGCCGGTCAGCGAGTACGTGCACCTGATGCCCAACTTCCGGGACAAGGTCAAACGGTGGGACCTGCAGCCCGAGCTGGACTCCATCCGCCAGGCCGACGGCAAGTACTACCTGCTGCCCGGCCTGCACGAGAAACCCAAGGCCGGCTACTCGATGGCCTTCCGCACGGATGTCCTCGACACGATCGGCGTGGAGCTGCCCACGACATGGGACGAGGTGTACGACGTCCTCAAGGCGATCAAGAGGGAGCACCCGGACCGCTACCCGTTCACCGACCGGTGGAGCACCAACACGGTCTTCCCCGCGGCCGCCCTGTTCAGCTACCTCGGCCAGGCGTACGGGGTCCGCGCGGGCTGGACGTACGACAACATCAGCTTCGACGACAAGGCGCGGAAGTTCGTCTTCACCGGGGCGACAGACGGGTTCCGGCAGATCATCGAGTACGTGCGCAAGCTCGTCGACGAGAAACTCGTGGACCCGGAGAGCTTCACCCAGTCCGACGACGACGCGGTGAAGAAGCTCCTGGCCGAGAAGTCGTTCGCGATCAGCGCCAACCCGCAGGAGCTGGTGCAGAACTACCGCTACAACCTGGAGCGGCAGGTCAAGGGCGCGAAGATCGAGATGGTGCCGGTGCCGCTCGGCCCGGCCGGTGAGATCGTGCTCGGCGGCGTCCGCATGGAGAACGGCGTCATGATCTCCAGCAAGGCGCTCAAGAGCGACAGCTTCGTGGCGATGATGCAGTTCGTGGACTGGCTGTTCTACGCGGACGAGGGCCAGAAGCTCTGCAAGTGGGGTGTCGAGGGCGTCACCTACACCGAGTCCGGCGGGCAGGACAGACTGAAGCCCGGCATCAGCCTGATGGGTTCCGACCCGAAGGCCCCGAAGGACCTGCAGAAGGACTACGGCTTCTTCAACGGCGTCTTCACCTACGGCGGCAGCTGGGATCTGGTGTCCTCCTCGTTCGGTCCTGACGAGAAGGCGTTCCAGGGCGTGATGGCCAAGCGCGAGCAGACGCCCATCGCCCCGCCGCACCCGCTGCAGTCCGCGGAGCAGGAGCAGGCGTCGCTGTGGGAGACCCCGCTCAAGGACCACGTGAACCAGAACACGCTGAAGTTCGTGCTCGGCAAGCGTCCGCTGTCCGAATGGGGCGACTACGTGACCGAGTTGAAGGCCAAGAACATGCAGCAGCTGGTCGATCTGCACAACAAGGCGCACGCCCGGTACCAGAAGGACAACGGGTGACCGGCGTGGTCCGCGTTCCGCGCGAGCCGATCGGCCGGCTCTCCGACGCCTGGCGCGCCTGCGTCGGCACCGGCCGCCTCGAACTCGCCCTGCGCAGCGACTACCAGGACTCCCTGGCCCTGCTCCAGCGGGAGATCGGTTTCCGGTACGTCCGCGGGCACGGGCTGCTGAGCGACGGGATGGGCGTGTACCGGCCGTACGAGTGGCAGGGCGCCCGGCAGGTGCATCACTCGTTCACCTACGTCGACCAGGTGGTGGACGCGTATCTCGCTCAGGGCATCAAGCCGTTCCTCGAACTCGGCTTCATGCCAGGCGAGTTAGCGTCCGGCGGGCGGACGGTGTTCTGGTGGGCCGGGAACGTCACCCCGCCGTCCTCGCACAAGGAGTGGGCCGATCTGGTGCGCGCCACCCTCACGCACCTCGTCGACCGCTACGGCCTGGAGGAGGTGCGCACCTGGCCCGTCGAGGTGTGGAACGAGCCGGACCTGCCGGACTTCTGGGAGGGCGCGGACCAGAGGGCCTATCACCGTCTGTACGAGGTGACGGCGCACGCGGTGAAGGAGGTCGACGCGTCGTTGCGGGTGGGCGGCCCCGCGGTGTCGCCGGGCGCGGACGAGGGATGGCTCGGGAGGTTCGCGGAGTTCGTGGCGGAGCGCGCGGTGCCGGTGGACTTCGTGTCGCGGCACGCCTACACCTCGGGCCCCGCGCAGGCCGTACCGTTCGGCACGCACCAGACGCTGGCCCCCGCGCAGCGGCTCCTGGAGCAGTTCGCGGCGCCGCGCCATGAGCTGAAGGGCGGCCCGCTGAGCGAACTCCCGGTGCACATCACGGAGTTCAACTCCTCCTACCGGCCCGACAACCCGGTCCACGACAGCGCGTTCCATGCCGCGTATCTGGCGCCGGTGGTCGCGGCCGGCGGCGATCTCGTGGACTCCTTCTCGTACTGGACGTTCAGCGACATGTTCGAGGAGGTGGGCATACCGACGGCACTGTTCCACGGCGGATTCGGCCTCCTCACGCACCGCCAGGTCAGGAAGCCCACCTACCACCTGTACGCGTTCATGGCGCGGATGGGCGGCGAGGTGCTGGCGCGCGGCGCCGACCATCTCGTCACCCGGCACTCCGACGGCCGGGTCTCGGTCCTCGCCTGGGCGGCGGCCGGCGCGGACGGACACCGTCTGCGCCTCTCCCTGCCGGTCGGCGACCGGGAAAGGGGTGCGGCATTCGCGCTCCGCTCCAGCGTGGACGAGGAGCGCGGCAACGCGTACACGGCATGGCGCCGCATGGGCAGCCCCCGCTCGCCGCGCCGCCGCGAACTGGATGTCCTGCACGAGGCGGCGGAGCCCGCAAGAACTCATCTCAGGCTGCCCGTTGAGGAGTTCAGGACGACGGTGGACCTGACCCTGGAGCGCAACGAGGTGACGCTGGTGGAGCTGACCCCAGTGGTGGAGGAGGCCCCGGCCTGGTGGGACGAGGGCAGGCTTCTCGGACTGCCCGCGGGAGACCCGCGATGAGCGCGGCGGGCGCGGTCCGGCGCCCCTCCCGGGTGTTCGGCGACGGACCGCTCTCGCGGGCCTGCGCGCTGGTGCACACGCTGCTCACCATCGAAGCCCTGCTGCTCGCCACGCTGGCGCCGGGCGGCGCGGGGCTGCTCCTCCTCGGCGCCGACCCAGGAAATCTGCCGCTCGCCGCGGTGTGCCTGGTCCCGGCCGGTCCGGGCCTCGCGGCCGCGCTGTACGCGGTACATCACCGCAGCGGCGACCTGACGGAATTGCGGCCGGCCCGCACCTACCTGCGCGGCCTGCGCCTCAACTCTGTTGCAGCGCTGCGCATTTGGGTGCCCTTGCTGGCCTGGCTCACGGTCATCACGTACACCCTGACGCACTTCGCGGTGACCGGCCTGCCCGGCTGGTGGGCCGCGCTGCTCGCGGTCATCGGGGTGGGCTCGCTGCTGTGGGGAGCCCACGCGCTCGTACTGACGGCCCTGTTCACGTTCAGGGCGACCGACACCGCCCGGCTCGCCGGATACTTCCTGCTGCGGCACGGGCGGGCCACGCTCGGTGCCGCCAGCCTCCTGATCGTCGCGGGTGCCGCCACGCTGTGGGCCACCGAGGTGCTGCCCTTGCTGCTCGCGCCGCTGCTGCTCCTGTCGCTGCTGCACACGAGCCGGCCGATCATCACCGAGACCCAGGAGGAGTTCACCGCATGAACGGCGCACCCGACACCCCCAAGATCCCCTACGGCGGTGACTACAACCCCGAGCAGTGGCCCGAGGAGGTGTGGGACGCGGACCACCGGCTCTTCGACCGGGCGGGGATCGACACGCTCACCGTGGGCGTGTTCGCGTGGTCGTTGCTGCAACCCGCCCCTGACGTCTATGACTTCACGGTGCTCGACCGGATCCTCGACCGGGCCGCGGCCGAGGGCCGCCGCGTCGTGCTGGCCACCGGCACGGCCGCGCTGCCGCCCTGGCTCGCGCGAGCCCACCCGGAGGTCAACCGCACCGACTTCGAGGGCCGCCGGCACGGCTACGGGCAGCGCCACAACTTCTGCCCGAGTTCACCGGCATACCGCAGGCTGTCGACGGCGCTCGCAGGCCGGATCGCGCGACGGTACGCGGACCACCCCGCGCTGCTGGCCTGGCACATCAACAACGAGTACGGCGGGGTCTGTTACTGCACGCTGTGCGCCGAGGCCTTCCGCGGCTGGCTGCGCGAGCGGTACGGCTCGCTCGACGCGCTCAACGATGCCTGGTGGACGACATTCTGGTCGCACCGCTACACGGAGTGGGCCGAGATCGAGCCGCCGAGCGCGCTGACCGAGCACTGGCGCGGCCCCGACCACACGGCTTTCCAGGGCATCACGCTCGACTACCACCGCTTCACCACGGACGCGTTGCTCGGCTGCTTCGTCGCCGAGAAGGAAGCCGTGCGGGCGCACAGCCCGCACACCCCGGTGACCACGAACTTCATGGGCATGTACCGCCCGCTGGACTACCACCGCTGGGCGCCGCACCTCGACTTCGCGTCATGGGACAGCTATCCGCCGCTCGACGCGCCGCCGACCTGGCCCGCGCTCGCCCACGACCTGATGCGCGGCCTGAAGGGCGGCGCGCCGTTCTGGCTGATGGAGCAGACGCCGTCCACGACGGCGTGCCGCGACGTCAATCCGCTGCGCAGGCCCGGCGAGCTGCGGCTTGCGAGCTGGCAGGCGGTGGCGCACGGCGCGGACGCGGTCCTGTACTTCCAGATGCGGGCCTCGCGCGGCGCGTGCGAGAAGTACCACGGCGCGGTGATCGGCCACGCGGGCCGGGACGACACCCGCGTGTTCCGCGAAGTCGCTGCCCTGGGATCCGAGTTGGCGGACCTGGGCACGCTGCCGCTCGGCGCTCGCACCCCGGCCCGGACCGCGCTGCTCTTCGACTGGGACAGCTGGTGGGCTCTGGAGATGTCGGACGGCCCGTCGCGGCTCGTGAAGTATCTCGACGTGGTGCACGACTACTACCGCGCGGCGCGGACGGCGGGCGCGGACGTGGACGTCGTCCCGGTCACCGCGGACCTGTCGGCGTACGACGTGGTCCTCGCGCCCGTCCTGCACCTGGTCAAGGGTGACCTGGCCGCCCGTCTGGAGGCGGTGGCCGAGCGCGGCGGGACCGTGGTCACGACGTTCCTTTCCGGCCGCGGCGACGCGCACGACCGGGCGTTCCTCACCGATGTACCGGGCCCGCTCGGGCCGCTCATGGGCGTACGGATCGACGAATGGGACTCCCGGCCTGCCGAAGTCGTTAATCAAGTCAGCCTGGGAGCAATAAAGGTGACGGGCCGTCTGGTGTTCGAGATCGTCATCCCCACGAGCGCCGAGCCGGTCGGCACCTACCTGTCCGACTTCTACGCGGGTACGCCCGCCGTCACCCGCAACCGTTTCGGCGAGCGGGGCGGCGAGGGCTGGTACGTGGCGACGCGCCTCGACGACGCCGGCACGGACCACGTGGTACGCCGGGTGCTGGCCCGGCACGGGCTGATCGGCCCCTACGCCGAGGAGGCGGCGGCCGGCGTGGAGACGTCGACCCGGGTCGCGCCCGACGGCACCCGGCTGATGTTCCTCCTCAACCATGCGGCCAGCGAGGTGTCGCTGACCGCACACGCGTCCGCGACCGATGTGCTGACGGGCAAGCGGCACGAGCAGGGGGAACCGCTCGTGCTCGACCCGCTGGGCGTCGCCGTGCTGCGGCTCGGGTGAATCGTCCCTGAGCGTCCCCAGGACGCTTCAGTGGATCCGGCGCCCGCCCGCGTCCGGCACACCGGACTTGCGCAGGAAGTAGCTGTTCACCTGGTCCCGCCACTCGCGGGCCCCGCGCAGCTGCTCCTCGTACCGTTCCGTCACCCGCGTGTGCCGGGCGGGCGCCACCAGGTCCGCGAGCGACGCCCAGGTCCGCCGCGCGGCCTCCACCTCCTCGACGCCCTCGAAGTGGGTGTCGTAGATGTGCTGGATCACTGTCTTGCCGCTGTGCAGGAGGTGGCCGTAAGGCACGTGGTGGAAGAAGAGGAGCACGTCGTCGGGGCAGGTCTCAGGTGTCTCGTACGTCTCGGACCAGGGCTTGGCGTATTGGGCCGCATACCCGGTTCCGGTGGCCAGGCTGCGGTCGACGCCGATGCCGTCGCGGTCGGCGAAGTGGTAGGTGCCCCAGGGGCTGTACTCGTAGCCGTCGACGCTCGGGCCGTAGTGGTGTCCCGGCTGCACCATGAAGCCGACGCCCAGGGGGGCGGTGTACTTCTCGTACGTCGCCCAGGAGTCGCGCAGCACGGCCCGCAGCCCGGACCGCAGCCGCTCCGGGTCGGCGGTCCGGTCCGGCGTGTACGTCAACTCGACCCATTCATCCAGCAGTTCATCCGGGTCCGCGTCGGGCTGCCAGGCGAGCCGGCCGAACGCGTACAGGTTGAGCTGCGCGAGCGGGTGTCCGGTCCAGAACGGGTCGTGCCCTGCGTTCGAGACGGCCACCAGGCCGCCGCCGCGGACGAGGCTTCCGACGTTCGGGCCGTGGTCCCCGTCGGGGCGGAACCGCAGCACCTCGGACCACAGGGGTGCGAGCGCGCAGACGTGCCGCTGCTGCCCGGTGTACTCCTGGGTGGCCTGCACTTCGACGGCGACGCGCGTGCGGGGCAGGGCGCCGATGACCGGGGAGACGGGCTCGCGGACCTGGAAGTCCATCGGCCCGTGCTTCACCTGGAGGACCGCGTTGTCCCTGAACTCACCGTCCAGCGGGGCGAAATGATCGTACGCGGCGCGCGCCCGGTCCGTGCTCCGGTCGCGCCAGTCCTGGCGGTGGTCGTAGACGAAGGCCCGCCAGTGGACGGTGCCGCCGTGCGGGGCGAGCGCGTCGGCGAGCAGGTTCGCGCCGTCGGCGTGGCTGCGGCCGTAGGCGAAAGGCCCCGGCTGCCCTTCGGAGTCGGCCTTGACGACGAAGCCGCCGAAGTCGGGGATGTGCCGGTACACGTTCGCTGCCGCCTCCTCCCACCAGGCGCGGACTCCGCTGTCGAGCGGGTCGGCTGTGCCGAGGCCGCCGAGCAGCACGGGCGCGGCGAAGCTGACGGAGAGGTGGGTGCGGATGCCGTAGGCCCGCAACTCGGCCGCGATGGCAGCTACTTCGTCGATTCGGTCGCTGAGGAGGTGGGCCTCCGTCTCGTGGACGTTGACGTTGTTGACGCCGACGGCGTTGATCCCGCAGGCCGCGAGCAGGCGCGCGTAGGCGCGCACCCGGGGGAGGTCGCCGCGGGCCCGGCCGTCCCGCCAGAACAGCGAGCCGCCCGCGTAGCCGCGCTCGACCTGCCCCATCACCGGGTGCACGGCCACGTTGTCCCAGTGGTTCAGCATCCGTAGGGCGAGCGCGGGTCGGTGTGTCTGTGGGGGCGCCGCGAGGAATGCGGTGGCGCCGAGCCGCACCACGTGGAAGAAGCCGTACAGGAGGCCCGCCGGGGCGGTGGCGGTGACGGTGGTGCGGGTGCCGTCGCGCTCCAGCGTGAAGCCTTCGCGTCCCGCGTCGCCGCCCTCGCCGCCCTCGCCGCCGCGGTTCTCGCCGCCGCCGTCCGCGCCGCCGCTGTCCGCGATCCTCAGCAGCAGTTCGCAGGACGAGCCGTCGTCGTACCCCTGCTCCCCGCCGAACTGGGCCCGTGCGTAAGCGACTTCATGGCGCACGGTGTCGACGAGCGGCCCGTCGCCGAGGACGAGGACGCGCCGCGTCCCGACCCCGCGCAGCGCCTCGTCGGGCAGCCACGCGGGGTCGAGGTCGATCGGCCGGGTCACGACCGCGCCACGTCCAGCGCGCTGATCCCGAACGCCCCCTTGGCCGTGCCCGGTTGGCCGCTGACGAGATCGAGCCGGAGGCGGCTGCCGCGAACCGCGTCAAAGGTGACGAGGGTCGGCTCGCCGGACTCCGCGGCCCAGTCGATGTCGGCGTCGGGCACGGGCACGTACCGCTTGCCGTTCCACACCGACACGGCGACCGACTCGGGCAGCGCGTGCCGGGCGTCGACGGTGAAGGAGACCTCGACCCGGCCGATCTCCCGCTCTTCCTCCCATTCCACCGAGACCCAGTCGCGCGGCCGGGCCCCGTCGAATGCGGGCAGCAGGGCGGTGGCGGCCTTCTGGAAGGCATTGGACCACTGGGTGGCCGCGTCGCCGTCGAGCATCGCCGCAGGCAGGGTGTTCGTCGCGCCGGAGTAACTGGCGTCCGCGAGCGGGTACTTGTGCGCGGTCCCGGGGTCGGGGGCGAAGGCCCCGGCCGGTGTGACGGGCATGCCGGCCGGTCCGGTCACCCGCACGGATGTCTTCCCTGCGCGCAGTCCGTCCGCGCGTGCGGTGACGGTGAGCGCGCCGGGCTTTGTCCCCGAGCGGACCATCGCGAGCGCCAGGCCGTGGAAGGTGGTGCGTGTACTGGCCTGGTAGCGCTCGGCGCTCTCCTGGCGCCCGTTGTCGAGTCCGGCCAAGTGGCCGCCTGTGACGTCGAATTGGATGCGGTGCTCGGCATCCGGCACGACCACGCCGCGCGCGTCGACGACCTCGGCCGTGACGAACACCAGGGACCGTCCGTCCGCGGCGAGGGACGTGCGGTCGGCCGTCAGACGCACGGCGTGCGCCTTCCCGGCCGTGCGCAGGACGTCCGTCGCCACGATCTTGCCGTTGCGCCGCGCCACCGCCTTCAACTCGCCCGCCGCGTACGGCACCTTCCACGTCAGGTGCAATTTGCCCGCACTGCCGTTGGGGCTGGTGTAGCTGCCGGGGTAGGCGCCGGTGGTGACGTTCTTGTCGTCGCCGCTCGCCTCCGTGGTCTCCAGGTACGTACGGCCGTCGACGGTCTTCTTCTCGTCGAAGGAACGCACGCCCAGGGAACGGCCGTTGAGGAACAGTTCGACGTCGGCGACGTTCGCGTACGCCCACACCTGCACCTCCTCCCCGTCCTCGTACGTCGACCAGTCCATCGGCAGCAGATGCACCATCGGCTCGTCGGACCACTGGCTGCGGAAGAGGTGGTACATGTCCTTCGGGAACCCGGCCGTGTCGACGGCGCCGAAGAACGACGCCTTCACCGGGAACACGTCGTACGGGGTCGGCTCGCCGATGTAGTCGATGCCGGACCACAGGAACTCGCCCGCGAAGAAGCGCCGGTCGCGGTCCTTCTTCAGGCCGTACTCGCCGCTCATCGTCCACGAGGCGAGGTTGTTGTCGTAGCTGGAGGTCGCCCGCCGGCCCGGCGTGTGGTTCTCCCCCGTGTTGAGGTGCTGGGGCTCCTGGTAGGTGCCCCGGCTCGATGTCTCCGACGACGACTCGGACTCGAAGAGGAACAGGTGCGGGTAGCGGGCGTGCAGCGCGTCGACGGAGGCGGCCGTGTTGTAGTTGAGGCCGAGGCCGTCCAGCTTGGCGAGGATCAGGTCGGCGGCCGAACCGACGGCGGGCAGCGACCGGTACTTGTCGGAGCCGATGACGACCGGCCGGGTCGTGTCGAGGGCCTTGATGTCGTCGACGAGGCGCTGCGCGATGGCGACGCCCTCGGTGCGGGTCGAGTCGGGGATCTCGTTGCCGATCGACCACATCAGTACGGCGGGCGAATTGCGGGCGGCACGCACCATCTCGGCGATGTCGGCGTCGCTGTGCTCGTCGAAGAAGCGCCCGTAGTCGTAGGTGTTCTTGCCGGTGCGCCAGCAGTCGAAGGCCTCCACGAGCATGATGACGCCCAGCTCCTCGCAGGCCTCGATCACCTCGGGAGCGGGCGGATTGTGCGAGGTGCGCAGGGCGTTGACGCCCATGCTCTTCATGATGTGCAACTGGCGTCGAACGGCGTCCGGTTGGACCGCGGCCCCGAGGGCTCCGAGGTCGTGGTGGAGGTCGACGCCTTTGATCTTGGTGTGGGTGCCGTTGAGCGAGAGCCCTGTATCGGGGTCGAAGACGGCGTGCCGGATACCGAAACGGGTGCGATACGTGTCGACGGTGCGGCCGTCCACGCGTAGATCGGTGACGAGCGTGTACCGGTGTTCCGGGGTGTCGATGGACCACAACTGCGGTTTCTGCACGGTGAGTCGGTGGTGGGCGGTTGCGCCCGGGCCGGCCGTGACGCCCTTGAGCACGGACTCGGTGCGCGCGACGCGACGGCCCTTGGGGTCGCGGACGGTGGAGACGACCGTGACGTTCCGCGCGGTGTCCGCCTCGCCCACGACCGCGGTGCGCACGTCGACCGTCGCGTACCCCTTGCCGAGGGTGGCGGCCAGGTCGGGCGTCGTCACGAACGTGCCCCAGCGCTCGACGTGCACCGGCTCGGTGACCACGAGTCGGGCGTTGCGGTAGATGCCGCTGCCCGAGTACCAGCGGCTGCTGGGCAGCCGGTTGCGGACCTCGACGGCGAGCACGTCCGCGGTACGGCCGTCGGTGTGCACGAGGTCCGTGATGTCGTACGCGAACCCGGTGTATCCGTACGGGTGGTTGCCGATGAGTTCGCCGTTGAGGTAGACGTTGGCGTCCATGTAGACGCCGTCGAACTCGACCGAGATCCGCTTGCCCGCGTAGCCGCGCGGCACGGTGAACTTCTTGCGGTACCAGCCGAGACCGCCCGGCAGGAAGCCGGTGCCGCTGGTCGTGTGGTGCTCGGTGGTGGGGGTCTGCTCGATGCTCCAGTCGTGCGGGACCGCCACCGTACGCCAGTCCGTGTCGTCGAATCCGGGCTGCTCGGCCTCGTTGTAGGCGCCGGTCGGGTCGGTGATCCCACCGGGGTCGACGAGCGCGAAGCGCCAGCCGTCGGTGAGCTCGACGGTGCGGCGCCCGACGGCGCCCGTACGCTCGGCTGCGTGTGCCACGGGTGCGGCGAGCACTCCGGCGGCGGAGGTGGCCGCGCCCGCGGCCAGCACGGTTCTGCGGGTGACAGGCATGAGCGGGTCTCCTCGAAGCGAACATGATTCACCAGAAAGCCACTGACTTGCGCTAACGGATCCTTCGACTTCGAACAGCTATTAGTCAAGGCCCTTACCGAATACCGGTCCTGGTGAAATTGTTTGATGCCGTTGCCTGTGAGGTTTTCCGCCACAACGCGGGTGATCGGCGGCGCGTTAGCGTGGACCACAACATTCAGGGAACATCCGTGGATTCCGTAACATCCGCGGCGGAAGGCGGCACACAGTGCACGGCGAGTACAAGATC
The DNA here is from genome assembly GCF_044765445.1 of Streptomyces sp. NPDC102467. Classification (NCBI taxonomy): domain Bacteria; kingdom Bacillati; phylum Actinomycetota; class Actinomycetes; order Kitasatosporales; family Streptomycetaceae; genus Streptomyces; species Streptomyces sp. NPDC102467. The sequence continues at coordinate 103,841 of NZ_JBIWKA010000006.1, forward strand.
CCCGGCGGCAAGCTCGTCGTCGTCGATGTCGAGGTGACGGACGGCGCGCTGCGCGACGTCCGGGTGGCGGGCGACTTCTTCCTGGAACCGGACGACGCGCTCCTCGCTATCAACGCCGCGCTCGAAGGCGCCCCGGCCGACGCGGACCAGCCCGCGCTCGCCGCCCGCGTCGAGGCGGCGCTGCCGCCCGGCACCACCATGCTCGGCCTGACCACCGACGGCGTCGCCACGGCCGTGCGCCGCGCGCTCGCCCAGGCCACCGACTGGAGCGACTACGACTGGCAGCTCATCCATGACGCCCCGCAGTCCCCCGTGCTCCACATGGCGCTCGATGAAGTGATGACGGAGGAAGTCGCGCTCGGACACCGCCCGCCGACCCTGCGGGTGTGGGAGTGGGACCGCCCGGCGGTGATCATCGGCAGCTTCCAGTCGCTGCGCAACGAGGTGGACGCCGAGGGCGTGGCCCGGCACGGGGTCACCGTGGTGCGGCGGATCTCCGGTGGCGGCGCGATGTTCGCCGAACCGAAGTCGACGATCACGTACTCGCTGGCCGTCCCCGAGTCCCTGGTCTCGGGTCTCTCCTTCCAGGACTCGTACGCCTACCTCGACGACTGGGTGCTGGGCGCGCTGGCCGACATGGGCATCAAGGCCTGGTACCAGCCGCTCAACGACATCGCCACCGACGTCGGCAAGGTCGCGGGCGCCGCCCAGAAGCGGGTCGTGGCGGGCGCCGGCGCCGTACTCCACCACGTGACCATGTCCTACGACATCGACGCCGACAAGATGGTCGAGGTGCTGCGCATCGGCCGCGAGAAGCTCTCCGACAAGGGCACGAAGAGCGCCAAGAAGCGGGTCGACCCCCTGCGGCGGCAGACCGGCCTGCCGCGCGAGGAGGTCATCGCCCGCATGATCGACTCGTTCCGGGACCGCTACGGGCTCACCGAGGGCCGCGTGAGCGACGCGGAGCTGGCCCGGGCCGAGGAGCTCGTCGCCACCAAGTTCGGTACCGAGGAGTGGACGGCGCGAGTGCCGTAGGTCAGCAGTAGCGCGGCGGTCGGCAGGGCGAACGCCTCGGCTGCCGGGGCCTCGGCTGCCGGGGCCTCGGTTCCCGGGGCCTCAGGAGGTCACCTGCCGCGCACCTTGCCCAGGTCCCGTACGGCCTGGTCGAGGAGGCGGCGCATGGCCGACTCCGCGGCGTCGGCGTCCTGCGCGCGGACCGCGTCGAGCACGGCCCGGTGGCTCGGCACCGGATCCCCCGGGCCCGCCGGGCTCTCCGCTCCGTGGACGAGACGATCGCGCACGGCCAGGCCGCTGGAGATCACCATCTCCATCCGCTCCAGGAGTTCGTTGTGGGAGGCGGCCAGCAGGGCCCGGTGGAAGGCGAGGTCGGCCAGGACCGCGTCGGCCCCGCCGCCGACGGCCCGGCCCATGGCGTCGAGCGCGGACTCCAGCGCGTCGATGTCCCCCTGTGTGCGGCGCTCGGCGGCGAGCCGGACCGCGGCGGGCTCGACGATCGCGCGTACCTCGCCGAGGTCGTGCAACAGCGGGTTCGGCGCGCCGGGCGCGACCGGCTCCGCGGACTCGAACTGCCAGCGCAGCACGTCGCGGTCGAGCAGCAGCCAGTCCGCGCGGGGGCGCACGAACGTGCCGCGTTTCTGCCGGGCGTCCACCATCCCCTTGGCCGCGAGTACCTTCAGCGACTCCCGCAACACGGTGAGGCTGACGCCGAGTTCGGCCTGGAGCGCGGCGAGGTCCAGCGTGTCGCCCTCGCCGATCCGGCCGCTGAGCACGCGGTGGGCGATGACCTCCACGGTCTGGCCGTGGACCCCGCGGCGCGCGTAGCCCTCCATGCTTGCCTGCCGTTCTCTCGTGTTTGGCGCGGGTAGCGCGGGTAGATCGGTGTTCCGTTGGGGCCGGGCCCCGGCCGTCACGCGGAGGACTTGACCACGCTCCAGCCGCCGTCGACCAGCAGGCTGGAGCCGGTGACGTACGACGCCTCGGGCGAGGCGAGGAAGGCGATGGCGGAGGCGACCTCGGCGGGAGCGCCGAACCGGCCCGCGGCGGTTCCGGCGACGCTCGCCGCGCGCTCGGCCTCGGGCACCCGGTCCCAGATCCCGGTGAGGATCGGGCCCGGCAGCACGGCGTTGACCCGCACCTCGGGCCCGTACTCGACGGCGAGTTGGCTGCTCAGCGAGAGGAGCCCGCCTTTCGCCGCCGCGTAGGCGGGATGTCCGGGGATGCCGTGGTGGGCGTGTACCGAGGAGACGAGGACGACGGCTCCGCGCTCGGCACGCAGATCGTCCAGGCAGGCGCGCACGCCGAGGAAGGCCGCGGTCAGACCGACGGACAGCTGCCGGTTCCAGGAGTCGGGGGATGTCGCGTGCGCAGGGGCGACCTCGACCTGCACGGCGTTGCTGACCAGGACATCGATCGGGCCGAACTCGCGCGCTGCGGCCACGACTTGGGGCCAGCACTCCTCGTCGGCCACATCCGCGCGGACGAACACGGCCCGGCCGCCGCCCTCCCTGATCTCCTTCGCGACAAGAGCTCCGCGGGCCTCGTCCACGTCCGCGAGCACCACGGCCGCGCCCTCCTCGGCGAGGCGCCGCGCGGTGGCGGCGCCGATACCCGCGGCGGCCCCCGTGACGACGGCGGTCCGGTCGGCGAAGCGGTCGGTGATGCGGCCTGCCGGGCGGGGGTCCTGCGTCATGAGGCTGCTCCTTGTCGCGGCACGGAGAGGGGCACGGGCAGAGGCTCAGGTACGGGATCGGCCTTCACAATACTTCGTAATTAATTGATAGTTGAGGCCGCACGGCAACTCCCCGCGTCCCGGCGACCCGAAGGTGTGTCCCCGCATGACAGCAGAGAACCGGCTCCACTTCGGCGGCGACTACAACCCCGAGCAGTGGCCCGAGGAGACCTGGGCCGAGGACATGCGCCTGATGAAGGAGGCCGGGGTCACCATGGTGACGGCCGGGATCTTCTCATGGGCGAAGGTCGAACCCCGGCCCGGGGTATACGAGTTCGGCTGGTTCGACCGCGTCATGGACCACCTCGGTGACGCCGGGATCCGCGTCTGCCTCGCCACCATGACCGCGTCGCCGCCACCGTGGCTGTCCCGGCTGCACCCGGAGATCCTGCCGGAGACGGAGGACGGCCGCCGCACATGGCCCGGCGGCCGCCAGCACTACTGCCCCTCCAGCCCCGTCTACCGCGCCCACGCCACCCGCCTCGTCGAACGGCTCGCGACCCGGTACGCCGAGCACCCGGCCCTGGACACCTGGCACGTCGGCAACGAGTACGGCTGCCACACCCGGCGGTGCTTCTGCGATGTCTCGGCCGCGGACTTCCGCCGCTGGCTGGGCGAGCGCTACGACACGGTCGACGCCCTCAACGACGCCTGGTCCACGGCCTTTTGGTCACAGCGCTACGACAGCTTCGAGGAGGTACTGCCACCTCGGCTCGCGCCGACCTTCGCCAACCCGGCCCAGCAGCTGGACTATTGGCGCTTCAGCGACGACGCGCTGCGCCAGTGCTATCTCGCCGAGCACGCGGTGCTGCGCCGCGTCACGCCGGACCTCCCCATCACGACGAACCTGATGCCGCAGCACAAGCCGGTCGACGCGTTCGCCTGGGCTCCGCATCAGGATGTGATGTCCCTCGACTACTACCAGGACCCGTACGACCCGCAGGCCCATCTCGGCGCCGCCCTCACCTTCGACGTGATGCGCTCGGCGCGGCACGGACAGCCCTGGATGCTGCTCGAACAAGCACCGGGCGCGGTCAACTGGCGGCCACGCAACGGCCCCAAGAAGCCCGGCACCATGCGCCTTTGGAGCTGGCAGGCGGTGGCCCAGGGCGCCGACGCGGTGCTGTACTTCCAGTGGCGTCAGTCGCGGGGCGGCGCCGAGAAGTTCCACTCGGCGATGCTGCCGCACACCGGGGCGGAGACCCGCATCTTCCGTGAAGTCAGCGAACTGGGGCGTGAGTTGGATTCCGTACCGGAGATCGCCGGCACCCGGTCCCGTGCGGACGTGGCGCTGCTGACGGACTGGAACAGCTGGTGGGCGCTGGAGCTCGACTCGCATCCGTCCACCGCTCTCGACCAGACGCTCATCAACCGCGCCCACCATCAAGCCCTGTTCGAGGCAGGCGTCACCTGCGACATCATCCCGCCGGACCGCGATCTGACCGGCTACCGACTCGTCGTCGTCCCCAACCTCTATCTGCTGAGCGAGGAGAACGCCCACCGCCTCGAGTCGTACGTGGAGGGCGGCGGCCACCTCCTCGTCTCCTTCTTCTCCGGCATCGTCGACACGTGCGACCGGGTCCAACTCGGAGGCTATCCGGCCTACTTGCGCCGTCTTCTCGGCCTGCGCACCGAGGAGTTCTGGCCGCTCGCCGAGGGCGCTTCCGTATCCGTGGAAGGCGAGCTGAACGGTTCGGCCGACCTGTGGTCCGAGGCCATCGGCCTGGAGGGCGCCGACGCCGTCGCCCGTTTCGCGGACGGCGACCTCGCGGGCCACCCAGCGGTCACCCGGCACACCTACGGATCGGGCACAGCCTGGTACGTCGGCACCCGCCTGGAACCTGGCGCGCTGCGCGCCCTGATGGACCGGGTACGCGCCGGGGCCGGTGTCCGGCCGGTGCTCCCCGGGCTGCCCGAGCACGTCCAGGCCACCGTCCGCGAGAGCGCGGACCACAGCTTCCTGTTCCTGCTCAACCACGGCGCGAGCAGCGCCCTCGTGGAACTGCCCGCGCCCCTGCGCGACCGGCTGCGCCCCTCGGCGGAGCCGACCGCCACGGTCACGCTGCCGCCGCGCGGCGTCGCCGTGCTCCAGCGCTGACCGACCTACGTGGCGATGCGGGCCGGTGCCGCCAGAACGGCCCTAACCGTGCTCGATGTCCCCGGCACGGGTCGGGACGGCGTCGAGCGCGGCGAGCGTCGCGTCGTCGAGCGTGACCGTGCCCGCGTCGACGTTCGCCCGCAGGTGCTCCGGGTCGGCGGTGCCCGGGATGAGGAGCACGTTCGGGGCGTGGTGGAGCAGCCAGGCAAGGCCGATCTGCGCGGGGGTGCTGTCGAGCGCCCGCGCCGCGGCGGCGACGGCGGGCTCGTCGGTCACCTTCGGCATGCCGGGGAAGGCGCTGCCGAGCGGGAAGTACGGCACCCAGGCGATGTTCTCGGCGAGGCAGAGCCGCAGCATGTCCTCGTCGTCGCGCGCCACGAGGCTGTAGGCGTTCTGCACGCAGGCGACGCCCACCGGGAGTGCCTGGCGCAGCTGGTCCGGGGTGACGTTGCTGACGCCGATCGCACCGATCTTGCCCTCGTCGCGCAGGGCGGTCAGCACGGCGAGCTGGTCGTCCATGTCGACGACCTGGTCACCCTCGGCGCGCAGCCCGGGGCCGGTGTCGGCACGGCGCAGATTGACGAGGGGCACCTGGTCGAGCCCCAGGGTCTTGAGGTTGTCCTCGACGCCGGACCGCAACTGCTCGGGGCGCTGCGCGAGGCGCAGCGGGATGGGTCCGTCGGCGTCGGGTTCGGCGCCGACCTTGCTGACCACGATGACGTCGTCCTCGGGGCGCAGCGCTTCGGCGATGACCTCGTTGGAGAAGCCGTGCCCGTAGAACTGGGCGGTGTCGATGTGATCGACGCCGAGCTCGACGGCGCGGCGCACCAGCGCGACGGCGGCGCCGCGGTCGCCCCGAAGGCGTTCGAGCTGCATGGCGCCGAAGCCGACGCGGGAGACGGTGCGCCCGGCGAGCGGGCCGGGTCCGCCGGCCCGGGCCGCTCCGGTGGCTGTGAACTGGTCGGATCGGTTGATGGAAGCCATGACAGTTCCGCCCTCGTGAGACGATGAGATAAACGGAGGGACTCCGTTACCGAGACCGTAACACTAAACGGAGGGCCTCCGCTTTGACCGCGCCCGATTCTGCGACGCCCGGCCGCCCCACGGGTGCGGCCGGCCGGCCCGCCCGCGCCGACGCGCGGCGCAATCGCGAGAAGCTCCTCGCCGCCGCCCGCGCCGCCTTCATCTCGACGGACGAGGCCCCTCCCCTCGAGGCCATCGCCCGCGCGGCCGGCGTCGGGATCGGCACGCTCTACCGCCACTTCCCGACCCGCGAAGCCCTCGTAGAAGCGCTCTACTCCGCCGAGCTGGACGAGGTCGTCACCAGCGCCCCCTCGTTCCTCGACGAGCTCCCGCCCGAGGCCGCGCTGCGCGCCTTCGTGGACCGTTACGCCGCGTTCTGCGCGGCCAAGCGTGGGATGTCGGACACGCTGCGCGCGGGCTGGGCCTCGGGCAGCATCGCGACGCCGGCCACGCGGGAACGGCTCACCGCGGCCATCGCGATGATCCTCGACGCCGGGGCGAAGGCGGGCACGCTGCGCGCGGACGTGGAAGCCGAGGAGGTCACGATGATGCTTCTCGGCGTGTTCCTCTCCACCACGTCGATCAACCGCCCGGAGAAGACAGGACGCCTCCTGAACCTCGTGGTCGACGCTGTGCGCCCTGCCTGATCCGGACGCCTGGGCCGTCCCCGACTGAGGCGTCCCCGACCGAGGCGTCGCCGGACGCGGCAACCTTTTCCGTTCCGGCGGCGACAAGAGGGTGAGCCGTTCATCGGAAACTTCGGAAACACCCGAAGGAGACGTCCATGACCGTTCCCCGCTTATGCAGAGCCGCCGCTCTCTCCGGTGCCCTCGGCATCGCCGCCGCGGCCGTGCTGGCTTTCCCCGGCACGGCCTCGGCGCACGGCGTGGCCCTGACGCCCGGATCCCGTACCTACCTCTGCTACAAGGACCTGCTCGCCCACTCCTCCACCCAGATGCCGGCCAACCCCGCGTGCAAGGCGGCGGTACAGCAGGCCGGCACCACTCCGCTCTACAACTGGTTCGCGGTCCTCGACTCCAACGCGGGCGGCCGCGGCGAGGGCTACGTCGAGGACGGCAAACTGTGCAGCGCGGGCGACCGCAGCCCGTACAACTTCTCGCCGTACAACGCCGCCCGCACCGACTGGCCCGTCACCCACCTGACGTCCGGGTCCACCATCGAGGTGAAGTACAGCAACTGGGCGCACCACCCGGGCGCGTTCCAGGTGTACGTCACCAAGGAGGGCTTCGACCCGGAGCAGCCGCTGGGCTGGTCGGACCTGGAGAAGGTGCAGACCGTCCAGAACCCGCCGCACGACGGCGGCCCCGGCACCGAAGCGGGCCACTACTACTGGGATCTGCATCTGCCCGAACGCACCGGCCGCCACATGCTCTTCGTCCAGTGGGTCCGCTCCGACAGCCAGGAGAACTTCTTCTCCTGCTCGGACCTGCTCTTCGACGGGGGCAGCGGCGAGGTCACCGGACTCTCCGCCCGCGAACAGTCAGGCACCCAGGTGGCCGCGATCGGCGCGGGCAAGGCGATCACCCGGGCCGACGCGGGCCACGTCCACACGGACGCGGTGCACGCGGGCCATGCCCACGCGGCGCAGGACGAGACCCCGGCGACGGGCGGCGGCTCCGCGGGCGTCCTCGCCGCCGCGGGCGCCGTGGCCCTGCTCGGCGGCGCGGTCCTGCATCTGCGTCTGCGCAAGCCGTCCGGCGCCGGGCGCGACGACCACTGACGCTTGCGGACAGCGAAGAGCCCTGGCCGAGACAGGCTCGGCCAGGGCTCTTCGACTTCTGATTTCTCTGTGTCCGAGGGGGGACTTGAACCCCCACGCCCGATAAAGGGCACTAGCACCTCAAGCTAGCGCGTCTGCCATTCCGCCACCCGGACAAGGTGTCTGTCGTTCACGGCGTGTTCCCCGCGGCGACATGGACAACAATACCAAGGTTTCGGAGTGGCTTTCACCTGCGTATCCGACCCTCGTGACCTGGGGCTTTACAGTCTCACCAGGAGTGACGGGGCCGTTACGTCCGCGGTCAGGGCATCAAGTGGTACTCCGGAAAGTTCCCGGGCAGCCGCTCCCCCGCCTTGCCTTCCGTGACGGCCCTGATCAGCAGTTCGCCGCCGACGAACGCGCCGCGCCAGGACGCGCCGAAGCCGCCGAACAGCTCCTCGCGGTCGCCGCGCGAGCGGGGCTTGCCGTGGCCGACCTTGAAGGCACGGATCTGCGGGGCGAGACGTTCGTAGGTCTGCTCGTCGTCGGTGGAGAGGGTGGCCACCAGTGCGCCGTTCGAGGCGTTCATGGCGGCGAGCAGCTCCGCCTCCGTGTCGACCAGGACGATCGTGTCGACCGGGCCGAAGGGTTCGGCGTGGTGAAGAGGCGATGAGGGGGGTGGGTTGAGGAGCGTGACCGGGTGGACGTAGGCGCTGGTGTCCTGGCCCGGCAGGAAGCGGTCGGGTTCGGGGGTGGAGCGGTACAGCGGAACGGCGCCGCGGTCGATCGCCTCTGCCACCTGGTCGGTCAGTTCCTTGGCCTTCGCCGCGTTGATGAGCGGGCCGAAGTCCAGCTCCGGGTAGGGGTCCGACGGGTCCGCCACGGCCAGCGGGTGACCGACGCGCAGGGTGCGGACGGCCGGCAGGTACGCGGCGAGGAACGCGTCGAAGGCGTCGCGCTGCACGACGAAGCGCGGGTAGGCGGTGCAGCGCTGCTTCCCGTAGTCGAACAGCTTGGGGATCGTCGCGGTCAGCTTGGACCAGTCGGTGAAGTTCCAGATGCCCCAGGTGTTGAGTCCCTCCTGTTCGAGGATGTGGCGCTTGCCGAGGTCGGCGACATCCGTGGCGACGGAGGCGCCGGTGTCGCGCCCGCCGACGAAGGACACGCAGCCGATCTCGAGCGCCCGCACCAGCGCCTGGGACAGCTGCCCGCCGCTGCCGCTGACGAGCGTGACGGGGATGCCCTCGCGGGCGGCGAGGGCGCAGGCCAGCGTCAGGCAGGAGACGCCGCCGTCGGTCGGGGCCTTCGCGATGACCGCGTTCCCTGCCAGTGCCTGGACCAGCATGGCGTGAACGAGCACGCTCATCGGGTAGTTCCAGCTCGCGATGTTCGACACCGGTCCTGGCAGCGGGGTGCGGTCGCCGAGCATGCCGTCGATGCCGTCGACGTACCAGCGCACGCCGTCGATGGCCCGGTCCACGTCGGCCTGGGCGAGCCGCCACGGCTTGCCGATCTCCCAGACGAGGAGCAGGGCGAGCAGTTCGCGGTGCTGGGTGAGGGCGTCGAGGGTGGCGGCGACGCGAGCCCGCCGCTCGGCGAGGGGGACGTGCCGCCAGGCGCGGTGCTGGTCGAGCGCCGCGCGTACGGCCCGGTGGGCGGTGTCCGCGTCGAGGCGCGGCGGGCCCGCGATGGGGCTGCCGTCGACGGGGGTGATGGCGGGCAGGGCGCGGCCGTCGGTCTGCCAGCCGCCGCCCCAGAGGTTGAGGACGCGGTCGTCCCGGAAGGCCTCGGGGGCGACGGCGAGGCAGCGTCGCCAGGCGTCGTCCCAGGAGGTGCCGGCCTTGAGGGTGGTGGATGTGGTGAGGGTGGTTGCCATTGCTTTGATCTCCGCTCACGGTGCACAGTCGGGGCGGGGCACTTGTCATGGCTCTTCGTGCTGGACGGGAGGTGCCCGGCCGGCACCTCCCGTATGCCAAAGGCCCTATGGATTGGGCCTGTTGACTCGTATGAGAAGCGTCACTGACCGTCCGCGAGCCGTTCGAGGACGAGGCGTGCCGTTTCCGTCGGGGTGGATCCGACGCGTACGCCGACCGCCTCCAGGGCCTCCTTCTTGGCCTGCGCCGTGCCGGAGGAACCGGAGACGATGGCACCCGCGTGGCCCATGGTCTTGCCCTCGGGTGCGGTGAATCCGGCGATGTAGGCGACGACCGGTTTGGTGACGTGGTCGCGGATGTATGCGGCGGCCCGCTCCTCGGCGTCGCCGCCGATCTCTCCGATGAGAACGACGAGTTCGGTCTCCGGGTCGTGCTCGAAGGCGGCGAGGCAGTCGATGTGGGTGGTGCCGATGACGGGGTCGCCGCCGATGCCGACACAGGTGGAGAAGCCTATATCCCTCAGCTCGTACATGAGTTGGTAAGTGAGCGTGCCTGACTTGGAGACGAGTCCGACGCGGCCTGATGTGGTGATGTCGGCGGGGATGATGCCGGCGTTGGACCGGCCGGGGGTGATCAGGCCGGGACAGTTCGGGCCGATGACGCGAGTGCCCTGGCGGCGGGCGTGCGCGTGGAAGGCCACGGCGTCGTGGACCGGGATGCCCTCCGTGATGACGACGGCGAGCGGGATGCCCGCGTCGGCGGCCTCGACGACGGCGGTTCTGGCGAAGGCGGGTGGCACGAACACGACGGTGGTGTCGGCTCCGGTGGCCTGTATGCCGGCGCGCACGCTGCCGAAGACGGGGACGGCGCGGTCATCGAGGTCGACGGTGCGGCCGGCTTTGCGGGGGTTGACGCCGCCGACCACGTTCGTGCCCGCGGCGATCATGCGGCGGGTGTGTTTCATGCCCTCGGCGCCGGTCATGCCCTGGACGAGGACCTTGCTGTCCTGGGTGAGGTAGATGGCCATGTCCCGGCTCCTTAAAGGGCGTTGGAGGTGAGGGCGAGGTCGGCTGCCTGCCGCGCCGCGTCGTCCATCGTGGCGGCCTGCCGGATCAGCGGGTGGGCGCGGCTGTCGAGGATGGCGCGGCCGCGTTCGGCGTTGTTGCCGTCGAGCCGGACGACGAGCGGTTTGGTCAGCCGGACGCTGTCGAGGGCTTTCACGATGCCGTCGGCGACGGCGTCGCACGCGGTGATGCCGCCGAATACGTTGACGAGGACGGACTTCACGGCGGGGTCGGAGAGGATGACGTTCAGACCGTCGGCCATGGTCCGGGCGGAGGCGCCGCCGCCGATGTCGAGGAAGTTGGCGGGGCGGGCGCCGCAGCCGGCGACGACGTCGAGGGTCGACATGACGAGGCCCGCGCCGTTGCCGATGATGCCGACCTCGCCGTCCAGCTTCACGTAGTTGAGGCCTTTGGCGGCCGCCTCTGCCTCCAGCGGGTCGTCGTGCGTGACCTCCTGCGCTCCCCAACGCTCGCGTCTGAAGCGGGCGTTGTCGTCGAGGGTCACTTTTCCGTCGAGTGCGAGGATCTGTCCCTCCGCCGTGCGCACGAGGGGGTTCACCTCGACGAGGACGGCGTCTTCACGGGTGAGAACGCCCCACAACCGGACGAGGACGTCGACGGTCTGCGGGGGAAGTCCGGCCGCCTCGGCGATCTGTGCGGCCTTGGCCGTGGTGACGCCCTCGGCCGGGTCGACGGGGATCCGGGCCACGGCCTCGGGCCGGGTGGCGGCGATCTCTTCGATCTCCATGCCGCCTTCGGCGGAGGCGATGGCGAGGAAGGTGCCGGCCGCGCGGTCGAGGACGTAGGAGACGTAGAACTCGGCTTCTATGTCGACGGGTTGGGCCAGCATCACCGTGCGGACGGTGTGGCCCTTGATGTCCATGCCGAGGATCTGGCGTGCCGTGATCTCGGCGGCGGCCGGGTCCGCGGCGAACCTGACACCGCCCGCTTTGCCGCGGCCTCCGGTCTTGACCTGCGCCTTGACGACGACGCGGCCGCCGAGCCTGCGCGCGATCTCGCGGGCCTCCTTCGCCGAGTCGGCGACCTCGGCTCGCGGTACCAAGATGCCGTGTTCCGCGAAGAGTTCTCTTGCCTGGTGCTCGTACAGGTCCATTTCGGCTCCTGACTCGAAAGTGCCGCACGCCCCCTGGACACCACCGATCGGATGCGGGATAACAAGGTTCATACAGTATTCGTCGACTGTATGCAATGTACGAGCGACGCACCAGAGCCGTGCCGGAGTCGTGCCTGCCACGCCCCCGACCTGCTCTTTCAATCCCCTAAGAAGGGACGGGACTTCGTCATGCCCCAGTCCGATGCGGACCACGGCCAGGAACAGATCTCCGGTGGGCATCTGGTCGCCAAGGCACTCAAGGCCGAGGGGGTGGAGGTCATCTACACCCTGTGCGGCGGCCACATCATCGACATCTACGACGGCTGCGTCGACGAGGGCATCGACGTCGTCGACGTACGCCACGAACAGGTCGCCGCGCACGCCGCCGACGGTTACGCGCGCATCACCGGCAAGCCCGGCTGCGCCGTCGTCACGGCAGGACCCGGCACCACCGACGCCGTCACCGGTGTCGCCAACGCGTTCCGCGCGGAGTCACCGATGCTGCTCATCGGCGGCCAGGGAGCCCATACCCAGCACAAGATGGGGTCTCTGCAGGACCTGCCGCACGTCGACATGATGACCCCGATCACCAAGTTCGCCGCGACGGTGCCGGACACCGCGCGGGCGGCCGACATGGTCTCCATGGCGTTCCGCGAGTGCTACCACGGGGCGCCGGGGCCCTCCTTCCTGGAGATACCCCGCGACGTGCTCGACGCGAAGGTGCCGGTGGAGAAGGCGCGGGTGCCCAAGCCCGGCCAGTACCGGGCCTCCACCAAGTCCGCCGGTGACCCGGAGGCCATCGAGAAGCTCGCCGACCTCCTGGTGCACGCCGAGAAGCCGGCGATCCTGCTCGGCAGCCAGGTATGGACGACGCGGGGCACGGCGGACGCCATCGACCTGGTGCGCACCCTGAACGTACCCGCCTACATGAACGGCGCGGGCCGTGGCACCCTGCCGCCCGGCGACCCGCACCACTTCCAGCTGTCGCGCCGCTACGCGTTCGCCAACGCCGACCTCATCATCATCGTCGGCACGCCCTTCGACTTCCGTATGGGCTACGGGAAGCGGCTGTCGCAGGACGCGACCGTGGTGCAGATCGACCTCGACTACCGCACCGTCGGCAAGAACCGCGATGTCGACCTCGGCATCGTCGGCGACGCGGGCCTCGTCCTCAAGCAGGTGACCGAGGCCGCCTCCGGGCGTATCAACGGCGGCGCGGCCAAGCGCAAGGAGTGGCTCGACGAACTGCGCGCCGCCGAGCAGACGGCGATCGAGAAGCGGCTGCCGAGCCTGCGCTCCGACGCCTCCCCCATCCACCCCTACCGGCTCGTCAGCGAAATCAACGACTTCCTTACCGAAGACTCGATCTACATCGGCGACGGCGGCGACATCGTCACCTTCTCCGGGCAGGTCGTGCAGCCCAAGTCGCCCGGCCACTGGATGGACCCCGGGCCGCTCGGCACGCTCGGCGTCGGCATCCCCTTCGTCCTCGCCGCCAAGCAGGCGCGGCCCGACAAGGAGGTCGTCGCCCTGTTCGGCGACGGCGCCTTCTCCCTGACCGGGTGGGACTTCGAGACGCTCGTGCGCTACAACCTCCCCTTCGTGGGGATCGTCGGCAACAACTCCTCGATGAACCAGATCCGGTACGGCCAGAAGGCCAAGTACGGAGATGAGCGCGAGCGCGTCGGCAACACCCTCGGCGACGTCCACTACGACAAGTTCGCCCAGATGCTGGGCGGTTACGGCGAAGAGGTCCGCGACCCCGCCGACATCGGTCCGGCACTGCGCCGCGCGCGCGAGTCGGGCAAGCCGTCGCTGATCAACGTATGGGTCGATCCGGACGCGTACGCCCCCGGAACCATGAACCAGACCATGTACAAGTAGTGAGGTGAGTCCCTCGTGACCAAGGCTCTCGAAGGCATACGCGTCCTCGACATGACCCACGTCCAGTCGGGGCCCTCCGCCACCCAGCTCCTCGCGTGGCTCGGAGCGGACGTCGTCAAACTGGAGGCCCCGACCGGGGACATCACACGCGGGCAGCTGCGTGACATCCCGGACGTCGACTCCCTCTACTTCACGATGCTCAACTGCAACAAGCGCAGCATCACCCTCAACACCAAGACGGAGCGCGGCAAGGAGCTGCTGACCGAGCTCATCCGCCGCTCCGATGTGATGGTCGAGAACTTCGGGCCCGGAGCCGTCGACCGCATGGGGTTCACCTGGGACCGCATCCAGGAGATCAACCCGCGGATCGTGTACGCGTCCATCAAGGGTTTCGGCGAGGGCCCGTACACCAACTTCAAGGCGTACGAGGTCGTGGCCCAGGCGATGGGCGGCTCCATGTCGACCACCGGCTTCGAGGACGGGCCGCCGCTCGCCACCGGCGCCCAGATCGGTGACTCCGGAACCGGCATCCACGCCGTCGCCGGCATCCTGGCCGCCCTGCTCCAGCGGGAGAGCACGGGGCGCGGGCAGCGGGTGAACGTGGCCATGCAGCACGCGGTGCTCAACCTGTGCCGCGTCAAGCTGCGCGACCAGCAGCGCCTCGCGCACGGCCCGCTGGCCGAGTACCCGAACGAGGACTTCGGCGACGAGGTGCCACGCTCCGGGAACGCCTCGGGCGGCGGACAGCCCGGCTGGGCCGTCAAGTGCGTGCCCGGCGGACCCAACGACTACGTGTACGTGATCGTGCAGCCGGTGGGTTGGCAGCCGCTGAGCGAGCTGATCGGACGGCCCGAACTCGCCGCCGACCCGGAGTGGGCCTCCCCGCAGGCACGCCTTCCCAAGCTCAACAAGATGTTCCAGCTGATCGAGGAGTGGTCCTCGACGCTCCCCAAGTGGGAGGTCCTGGAGAAGCTCAACGCGCACAACATCCCGTGCGGCCCGATCCTCTCCACCAAGGAGATCATCGAGGACGCCTCGCTCGTCGCGAACGAGATGGTCGTCGAGGTGGAGCACCCGCAGCGCGGCTCCTTCACCACGGTCGGCTCCCCGCTCAAACTCTCCGACTCCCCCGTGGACGTCACCAGTTCCCCGCTGCTCGGTCAGCACAACGAAGAGGTCTTCGTCGGTGAACTCGGGCTCGGCGACGAGGAGTTGCTCCTGCTCAAGTCGAACGGAGTGATCTGATTGATGGCCGAGGACCGTGAGCTGACGGTACGCGCGCTGCTCGACGCCGTACGGGCCGAGGGACGCGCGGCACTCACCGCGCCGGAGGGGAAGGTGATCGCCGACGCATACGGGATCGCCGTCCCCGGCGAGGACCTGGCCACCGATGTCGACGAGGCGGTGGCGGCCGCGGCGCGCTTCGGCAAGCCCGTGGTGCTGAAGATCGTCTCCCCTGACATCCTGCACAAGACCGACGCGGGCGGTGTCGTCGTGGGCGTGGAGGGCGCGGCCGACATACGCGCCGCGTTCCACCGGATCATCGAGAACGCGCGCGCGTACGCGCCCGATGCCCGCATCGAGGGTGTTCAGGTGCAGGAACTGCTGCCCACTGGTCCTGACACGCAGGAGGTCATCGTCGGGGCGGTCACCGACCCGACGTTCGGCAAGGTCGTCGCCTTCGGGCTCGGCGGCGTGCTGGTGGAAGTACTGAAGGACGTCACTTTCCGGCTCGCTCCGGTGGACGCCGACGAATCGGTCGGAATGCTCGACTCCATCCGTGCGGCCGAGGTACTGCGCGGGGTGCGCGGCGCACGGGGCGTCGACCGATGGGCGCTGGCCGAGCAGATCCGCCGCGTCTCCCGGCTGGTCACTGATTTCCCGGAGATCGCCGAGGTCGACCTCAACCCGGTCATCGCCACCCCCGAGGGCGCGGTCGCCGCCGATATCCGGGTGATCCTCGCCGCGGGGGCGCCGAAGCCACGGCGTACGTACACCCGCGAGCAGATCCTCACCACGATGCGGCGCCTCATGCAGCCGCGCTCGGTCGCCGTGATCGGCGCGTCCAACGAACAGGGCAAGATCGGCAACTCGGTCATGCGCAACCTCATCGACGGCGGCTTCTCCGGAGAGATCCATCCGGTGAACCCCAGGGCCGATGACATTCTGGGCCGCAAGGCGTACAAGAGTGTCACGGAAGTCCCCGGTGAGGTGGATGTGGCGGTCTTCGCGATCCCCGCCAAGTTCGTGGCAGCGGCCTTGGAGGAGGTGGGACGCAAGGGGATCCCGAACGCGGTGCTCATTCCGTCCGGCTTCGCCGAGACCGGGGAAGTGGCCCTCCAGGACGAGATCGTGGCCATCGGTGAGAAGCACGGGGTGCGGCTGCTGGGTCCGAACATCTACGGCTACTACTCGACGTGGCACGACCTGTGCGCCACGTTCTGCACGCCGTACGACGTGAAGGGCGGCGTGGCACTCACCTCGCAGTCCGGTGGCATCGGGATGGCCATCCTCGGCTTCGCGCGCACCACGAAGACGGGTGTCTCGGCGATCGTGGGGCTCGGCAACAAGTCCGACCTGGACGAGGACGACCTGCTCACCTGGTTCGGCGAGGACCCCCACACCCAGTGCATCGCGATGCACTTGGAGGACCTCAAGGACGGGCGCGCCTTCGTGGAGGCCGCGCGGGCGACCGTACCGAAGAAGCCCGTCGTCGTCCTGAAGGCCGGGCGGACCGCCGCGGGCGCGAAGGCCGCCGGGTCGCACACGGGCGCCCTGGCCGGCGACGACGCCGTGTACGACGACATCCTCAGGCAGGCCGGTGTCATCCGGGCCCCGGGCCTGAACGACATGCTGGAGTACGCGCGGGCGCTGCCCGTGCTGCCCGCACCGCAGGGCGACAACGTCGTGATCATCACGGGTGCGGGCGGCTCCGGTGTGCTGCTGTCGGACGCCGTGACGGACAACGGGCTCCAACTGATGGAGATCCCGGCCGACTTGGACGCCGCCTTCCGGAAGTTCATCCCGCCCTTCGGGGCCGCGGGCAACCCCGTCGACATCACGGGGGGCGAGCCGCCGTCGACGTACGAGGCGACGATCCGCCTCGGCCTGGAGGACCCGCGCATTCACGCGCTCGTGCTCGGCTACTGGCACACCATCGTCACCCCTCCCATGGTCTTTGCGGAGGTAACGGCCCGCGTGGTCCGGGAGTTCCGGGAGCGCGGCATCGAGAAGCCCGTCGTCGCGTCGCTGGCCGGGGACGTCGAGGTCGAGGAGGCCTGCCAGTACCTCTTCGAGCGCGGCGTGGTCGCGTACCCGTACACGACGGAGAAGCCGGTGGCCGTACTGGGTGCCAAGTATCAATGGGCGCGCGCCGCGGGGTTGTTGGGGGGCGGCCGATGAGGTGACCGCGACGGGTCCGGCCGGCGGTGTGCGCCGGCCGGACCCAGGACCCGCGCGCACACGAAAGCAATTTGGACAGGGGGCGCTGGCCGAATCTTTCGATGCAAGGGGTGCGACCGTCATGACCACAACCGATCTGTCCGCTGCCGTCCCCTACAGGGAGGTGGCGGACGTCAACGGCCGGGTGTACCGGGTCGGCGAGACCGATATCGACATCATGGGCCGCAAGCGCAAGTGGATGGTGATCCTGCCCTGGGTGGGCATGATGGGGATCTCCTCCGCCGAGTACGCCTTCGCGTCCGCAGAGGACACCCTGCACACCGCGCACGACTGGAACAGCCTGCACATCTTCTGGATGATGACCGTGTGGGTGTTCTTCCAGGCCGCCGTGGCCTTCCCCGCGGGCAGGCTGCGTGAGAGCGGCAGACTGCCGGCCCGCTGGGCGATGATGATCGGCGCTTCGGGCACCTTCATGGGGTACCTGTCGCTGGCCCTCGCGCCGCACGTCGTCGTCGCCTACATCGGCTTCAGTGTGCTGAGCGGCATGGGCGCGGGCATGGTGTACGCCACCTGCGTCAACATGGTGGGCAAATGGTATCCGGAGCGCAGGGGCGGCAAGACCGGATTCGTCAACGGCGGCTTCGCCTACGGTTCGGTGCCCTTCGTCTTCCTGTTCACCGGCTACATGGACCTGACCAACTACCGCTGGGTGCTGCTCTCGGTGGGGGTCCTGCTCGCCGCGATGGTCGCGTCCGCCGGCTACTTCTTCAAGGACCCGCCGAAGAACTGGTGGCCCGCGAACATCAACCCGCTCCCCCGCCCGAGGACCCGCGTGCCCGCCGCTCCCTGGAGAAGAACCCGCCGGCGGTCAAGCAGTACACCCCCATGGAGGCCTGGAGGACGGGCCGGGTGGCGCTCATGTGGTTCTGTCTGGCCTGCACCTCCGGTGTGAACATCTTCGGCATCGCCTTCCAGGTCGACATCGGCGAGGAGGCGGGCTTCGCCGGAGGGATCGTGGCCACCGCGATGTCGCTCAAGGCGATCGTCAACGGCACCGGGCGCGGCGTCATCGGCTGGCTCTCCGACCGGTACGGCCGCAAGCAGTGTCTGCTCGCCGTGTGCGTCATCCTCGGGCTCGCCCAGTTCGGCATCCTCTGGTCGGCCGAGGCCAAGAATCTGCCGCTGTTCCTGATCTTCTCCGCGGTCTCCGGCTTCGGCGGCGGCGCCATCTTCCCGATGTTCGCGGCTCTCACCGCGGACTACTTCGGCGAGAACAACAACGCGACGAATTACGGAATGGTCTACAGCTCCAAGCTCGTCTCCGGTCTCGGCGCGGGTCTTGGCGCCCTGGTCGTCGGCGCCTGGGGGCATTCCGGTGCCTTCATGCTCGCGGGCTGCATCTCGTTCTTCGCCGGCTTCATCGCGCTCTTCCTGTCCCCACCCGGCAGGCCCAAGTCCCGTGACATTCGACCCAATCCGCAACCGCTCGGTGAGGAGATGGCTTGATATGACGGCGGAGCCCATCGCCACAGGCAGTACTGCACCGGCCACCGGCACAAGATTCCGAGAGATGACCGACGAGAACGGCCGCGTCTATCGCATCGGCGAGACGGACCGCGACATCCTCGGCCATTCCCGTAAGTTCATGGTGTATCTGCCATGGCTCGCGATGATGGCCATCAGCGTGTCCGAGTACGCGTACGGCTCGGCGGAGGACACCCTGTCCAGCGCCCACGGCTGGTCGCAGTCGAACACCTTCTGGATCCTGAGCATCTGGGTGTTCTTCCAGGCCGGTATCGCCTTCCCGGCCGGGTGGCTGCGGGAGAAGGGGATCCTGACCGCCAAGAGGGCGACGATGATCGGCGCCTTCATGTGCATGCTGGGATTTCTCGCGCTGTCCCACTTCCACAATGTGTGGCTGGCGATCCTTGGATTCGGCGTCATCGGCGGACTGGGCTCCGGCCTCGTCTACGCGACCTGTATCAACATGGTCGGCAAATGGTTCCCGGAGCGTAAGGGCGGCAAGACCGGATTCGTCAACGGCGGCTTCGCCTACGGGTCGTTGCCGTTCATCTTCATCTTCAACTACGGCTTCGACACGTCGAACTACCACCGGGTGCTCGACATGATCGGCGTGTACGTCCTGGTCGTCGTTCTGGTCTGCGCCTTCTTCTTCAGGGATCCGCCGAAGAACTGGTGGCCGGCCGCGATCGACCCGCTGGACAGGACCGGATCGGGCAAGAGCGAGAAGAGCCTCGCCAAGAATCCGCCCGCGGTACGTCAGTTCACGCCCAAAGAAGCGATCCGGACCGGCATGCTGCCGCTGATGTGGCTGAGTCTGGTACTGACGGCCGGAGTGTCGATCTTCGGCATTTCCTTCCAGGTGGACTTCGCCAAGGAAGTCGGTTTCGGCCCCTTGGTCGCGGCGTCCTCGATGGGCGTGATGGCGGTCATCAACGGTGTCGGCCGTGCCGTCGTCGGCTGGTTGTCGGACATCATGGGCCGCAAGCCGAGCCTCGTCTTCGTGATCGTCGTCCTCGGACTCGCCCAGTTCGGCGTGATCTGGGCGGGCGACATCCGCAGCGAGTGGCTGTTCCTGGTCTTCGCCTTCCTGTCGGGCTTCGGCGGCGGCGCCTTCTACCCGATGTTCGCGGCGCTGACCCCGGACTACTTCGGTGAGAACTACAACGCCACCAACTACGGGCTCGTCTACAGCGGCAAGCTCGTCAGCGGCCTCTTCGGCGGCGGGCTCGGCTCGATGGTGGTCGCCGCGTGGGGCTACAACGGGGCATACGCGCTGGCCGGCGGGATCTCCA
Organism: Streptomyces sp. NPDC102467; assembly: GCF_044765445.1. Taxonomy (NCBI): domain Bacteria; kingdom Bacillati; phylum Actinomycetota; class Actinomycetes; order Kitasatosporales; family Streptomycetaceae; genus Streptomyces; species Streptomyces sp. NPDC102467. The sequence continues at coordinate 123,585 of NZ_JBIWKA010000006.1, forward strand.
TGCTCGCGGCGGCGGTCGCGCTGCTGCTGCGCCAACCGGGAAGGGAGCGGGACGCGACCGCGCTGTGAGCAGCAGTAAGTACTGGTGAGGATGGAGAGGGGCCCGGCCTGGTGGCCGGGCCCCTCTCCTTGCGCTCGATGCTCGGTGCGCACGAGGCTCTGTACGCACGAGGCTCTGTGAGCTCGGTGCTCGTACGGTCAGCGCTTCTTGCGCAGCGCCGCCAGGTTGTCGTACCCGATCTTCGCGTACTTCAGGGACTGGCCGAGGTCCGTGTCGCTGGGCGCGTTGTCCTGCTCGACCATGGGGTTGCGGTAGTTCTTCTCGCCGACCCGGCTGAAGAAGGTGCGGTAGTCGATGACGCCCTCACCGAAGACCCCCATGTCGTAGCCCTCCCCGCTCGTCTCGTTGCGGGTGCCGTCCTTGGCGTGGAACAGGGGGTAGCGCTTGTTGTTGCGGACGACGAGCCCGGCCGGATCGAAGACCTTCTCCCGCTGGGAGCCGTCGTGCGCGGTGTACGTGTGGAACTTGTACTGCGCGACGTGCGCCCAGAAGATGTCCATCTCGAGCCAGACCGTCCTCGGGTCGGTGCCCTTGAGGAAGTACTCCAGTTTGCGGATGCCGGAGCTGCGGGTCGGGCGGCCCTGCGCGTCGAGCGGGCCGCCGTCGAGCAGGAATCCGTAGGCCGCGTCGTGGTTGTGGGTGTAGAGCTTGATGCCGGCCTTGTGGGCGATGGCGCCGAGGGCGTTCCACTTGTCGGCGGCCACGTCCCAGTCCGCCTTGTAGGAGCTGTTGGTGGGGTCGCCACCGGTGCCCATGTGGTCCATGCCGAGGATGTTGGCGATTTCCAGGTGCTTCTTGAACGTGTCGATGTCGGCCTGGCTGAGCGGCCATGACGACGGGATGAAGCCATGGTTGCCCTGGGCGCGCAGGCCGTACTGGTCGAGCCAGGAGCGGAGCAGCTTGGCCCCGGCGACGGACTCGAGGTTGGCGCCGCCGGGAGCGTTGGCGTGCTGGCCGTACCCCGCGAACTCGACCTGCTTGTACCCGTGACGGGCCAGTTCCTTGAACACTTCGCGGAAGCCGGAGGGCAGATCGGTGGCGAGCGGGTCGCGGCCGGTCGCGTCCCGCACGGTGTAGAGGATGATGCCGCGCTTGTTCGCGGGCACGAGTTCGCTGCCACGGCCGTGCCCGCCGTGGCCGTGGTCATGGCCGTGCCCGCCACCGCCACCGGTCTGGGATTGGGCGAAGGACGGCGCGGCGCCGAACACGGGCGCGGCGATCGCACCCGCGGCGACGGCGGTGCAGGTGCTGAGGAAGCGGCGGCGGTTGATGCCGAGACGCTGTCTGAGAGCGTCGTCGGCGGGGGTGTCCTGGAAGTCGGTCACGGGTGCCTCTCTTCGACGTGCGGGTGGATGGGGCAGGTCGAGCGGGTCAAGCGGATCGATCAGATCGAGCGGATCGAGCGGCGAGAAAGATTTGGTGGATACCGCTGGCGTGTCGTCAGTGATGCATGCTTCACTCTCTGTAACTGGTCCTGGTCAGGCGCGGGTTGAGCCGAGGTGCGGCTCAGCTCAGGCCTGCCAGGTCGAGGAGGAGCGATTTCACTGCGGTGGCCGGGACACGGCCGGGAAATGCATGGGGGGTGGAGCTGATGATGAGCGGACCTTCGTCGTCGCTCGTGGGGAGGCGGCCGTGGCTGCCGCGAATAGGTGAGGGGTCGAGCGGCACGACCGCCATGCGGTAGCGCAGGCCGAGCTTCTTGCGGGCGAGCGCGCCCGCGGCCTTGACCTTGACGTAGGGGTCACGGGGGTCCATGAACAGCTCGACCGGGTCGTAGCCGGGTTTGCGGTGGATCTCGACGAGCTGCGCGAAGTCGGGCGCGCGGGCGTCGTCGAGCCAGTAGTAGTACGTGAACCAGGCGTCGGGTTCCGCGATCGCGACGAGTTCGCCGGAGCGCGGGTGGTCGAGGTGCTGCTCCTTCTTGCCCTCGTCGTCGAGGAGTCGCTCGATGCCGGGCAGGTCGGCGAGAGCGGCACGAGTGGCGTCGAGGTCCTCGGGGCGGCGCACGTAGATGTGGGCGATCTGGTGGTCGGCCACGGCGAACGCCCGTGAGGTCATCGGGTCGAGGTACTCCATGCCGTCCTGCGTGTGCACTTCGAGGAGGCCGGCGCGGCGCAGGGCCCGGTTGATGTCGACGGGGCGGTCGGCGCGCGTGATGCCGTACTCGGAGAGGGCGACGACGGTGCGTCCCTCGGCGCGCGCGTCGTCGAGGAGCGGGGCGAGGGCCGTGTCGAGTTCGGCGGCGGCCCGGTGGGCGCGGGGGTCGTCGGGGCCGAAGCGCTGCAGGTCGTAGTCGAGGTGAGGGAGGTAGCACAGAGTGAGGTCGGGGTGCCGGGTCGCCATGACGTGGCGGGTGGCGTCGATGATCCATTGGCTGGAGACGATGTCGGCGCCGGGTCCCCAGAAGTGGAAGAGGGGGAACGTGCCGAGCTTGTCGGTGAGTTCGTCGTGCAGGGCCGGGGGCCGGGTGTAGCAGTCGGGTTCCTTGCGGCCGTCGGCGTAGTAGACGGGGCGGGGGGTGATCGTGATGTCGGTGTCGGCGCCCATGGCGTACCACCAGCAGATGTTGGCGACCGTGTAGCCGGGGTGGGCGCGACGGGCGGCGTCCCAGATCTTGTCGCCGGAGACGAGGCCGTTGTGCTGGCGCCACAGCAGGACGTCGCCGAGTTCGCGGAAGTACCAGCCGTTGCCGACGATGCCGTGCTCGGACGGCGGTGTGCCGGTCAGGAACGTGGACTGTGCGGCGCAGGTGACGGCGGGCAGGACGGTGCCGAGAGGCGCGCGGGAGCCGGACTGGCCGAGGGACTTGAGGTGCGGCATGTGGTCGAGGAGACGGGGGGTGAGGCCGACGACGTCGAGGACGAGGAGCGGGGTGGGGCGAGTGTCCGTCATGGCAGCTCCTTGAGGCCGAGGTCGGTCAACAGATCGCGAGCGAGGGCGAGTTCGGCGGCGATGCCGTCGGCGAGCTGGGTCCTTGCCCGGGGGCGCAGTGCGGGCGGCAGGGCCTGCCAGGTGTACGTCTCGACTTCGAGGTGGTGGGTGAGCGGGTGCGCGCCGCCGACGAGGCGGGTCAGCGTGTCCTTGAGGACGGGGAGCGTGGAGGTGAGCGGAGCGGCGGGGGCCGCGTGCAGCGGGACGTGGAAGTGGGCGCGCCAGGGCGAGGCGTCCGGCAGGGCGGCGCCGTCGAGGGCGGGGCCGAGGTCGTCGGTGCCGTGCAGGCCGTCGGCGGTGACCGTGCGGGTCTGATGCAGGAAGCGGGGCTCGTCGAAGGCGGCGAGGGCCTCGCGGACTTCGGGGAGATGGGGGTGTTCGGCATGCAGGGCGGCGGAGAGCTGCGATTTGACGACGGGGACGTGGGCGGCGGCGAGGCCGTCGAGCGCTGTCCCGGGGTCTTCGAAGGAGGTGGCGAGGTGGCAGGTGTCGAGGCAGAGACCGATGCGGTCGGGCCGAGCGACGGCGGAGAGCGGGGCAATGGCGTCGGCGGTGGTCTCGACGGTGCAGCCGGGCTCGGGTTCCAGGCCGATGCGGATGGACTTGCCGGTCAACTCCGCAAGGGCGTCGAGGCGTTCGGCGAGGGTGACCAGGGCGGTGCGGGCGGCGTCGGCGCTCCGCTCGTCGTAGGCGGTACGCCAGGCGAGCGGCAGGGTGGAGATGGTGCCTTCGGTGACGTCGACCGGAAGCAGCGCGGCAAGCAGGCGGGCCAGGTCGCTGGTGTGGGCGAGGCGGGCGGGGTCGGCCCAGTCCGGCTTGTAGACGCGGTACTTGACCTCTTCGGCGCCGAACCCTTCGTAGGGGAAGCCGTTGAGTGTGACGACTTCGAGGCCGCGCCGGTCGAGTTCCGCGCGCAGGCCGCGCAGTGCCGCCGGGTCGGTGGTCAGGGTGCGGGCGGCGTTCTTGGCGAGCCACAGGCCGATGCCGAGGCGGTCGCGGCCGAGGCGTCGGCGGACGGGCTCGCAGTGGTCGCGGAGCTGGGCGAGGACTCCGTCGAGGGTTTCGGCGGGGTGGACGTTCGTGCAGTACGCGAGGTGGACGGTGGACCCGTCGGGGTGGCGGAAGCGCATGTGTCACGCCCCTCCGCGCAGGATGGAGTTGCCCTCGTGGGTCGCTTCCCGCGAGGGGGGCGCGTCGAGTTGGAGGCGGCCGCTCAGTCCGTAGAAGGCGACCGGGTTGCGCCACAGGACCTGGTCCACGTCGTCGTCGGTGAAGCCGGCGGCGAGCATCGCGTCGGCGACCTTGCGGGTCTTGAGCGGGTCGCTCTTTCCCCAGTCGGCCGCCGAGTTGACGAGGACCTTCTCGGATCCGTAGGAGCGCAGGATCTCGACCATGCGGTCCTCGTCCATCTTGGTGTCGGGATAGACGGAGAAGCCGAGCCAGCTCCCGGCGTCCTTGGCCTCTTTGACCGTGGTCTCGTTGAGGTGGTCGACCAGGACGTGCTCGACGGGCAGCGCCGACTCGCGGACCACGTCGAGGGTGCGGCGCAGGCCGGTGAGTTTGTCGCGGTGCGGGGTGTGGACGAGCGCGGGCAGTTCGTGGTCGGCGGCCAGCTGCAGCTGTGCGGCCAGCGCGGTGTCCTCGGCGGGGGTCATGGAGTCGTAGCCGATCTCGCCGACGGCGACGACGTTGTCCTTGACGAGGTAGCGCGGCAGGGCGTCCAGGACGGGTGTGCAGCGCGGGTCGTTGGCCTCTTTGGGGTTGAGGGCGATCGTGCAGTGGTGCGCGATGCCGTACTGGGCGGCGCGGAAGGGTTCCCAGCCGAGGAGCGCGTCGAAGTAGTCGAAGAAGGAGGCGGGCGAGGTGCGGGGCTGGCCGAGCCAGAAGGCGGGTTCGACGAGGGCGCGGACCCCGGCCGCGTACATGGCCTGGTAGTCGTCGGTGGTGCGCGACGTCATGTGGATGTGGGGATCGAAGATGCGCATCAGGACTCCTCCTTCGCGGGTGCCGTCAGGGTCAGCACGCGGTGCAGGTCCTCGGGGACGGTGCGGCCCGCGGCGGTGCGCTCCTCGGCGAAGTCACCGAGCATGCGGGCGAGTTCGGCGTCGCCGTGGGCGCGTCGCCGCAGTTCGGCGACGGCGTCGACACGGACGCCGGTGAACAGGCACTTCAGGACGGCGTGCCGCCAGTCGTGGGCGGGCAGGTGCTCGGCGGCGTACGGGCCGACGGCAGCGGCGACGAGACGGGTGTCGTTGGTGCGCAGCGCGTCCTCGACGAGCGGCAGCCCTTCGGGGCCCGGCACGAGGTGGGGCAGCGCCTCCAGTACGGCGCGGCGTTCGGCAGCGGTGCCCTGCGCGTACAGGCGGGTGAGGGTGTCCGTGTCGGCGCGGGCCGCGTGCAGCAGGAGGACGCGGGTGGCGTCGGCGTGGTCCTGGCCGGAGCGGCGGCCGGCCTCCGCGAACCTCAATTCCCATACAGGCGGCGTCTTCTCACCGGCGTCACCCGGGCTACTGGGACTACCGGTGTACGCCGCGGCTTCGGCCAGGGCCTGGTCGAGCCAGGCGCGGGCGGCTCCCGTCAGGGTGGTGTCGAGGTGGGCGCGGAGTGCCGCGACGGTGGCGGGCCGGGTCATGCGCTGCCTCCTCGTGCTGCTGTTCGGAGGAACTCCAGGGAGCGTGCGGCCAATTGGGGTCCTGCGTGGGAGTGACGGGGCAGTTCGACCACGGTCAGGCCCTGGTAGCCGGTGGCGGCGAGCGCGTCGAGCACGGGCGGGAAGTCGATCTCACCGTCGCCGAACGGCAGGTGCTCGTGGACGCCGCGGCGCATGTCCTCGATCTGGACGTGCCGCAGCCAGGGCGCCGCCGCGCGCACGCAGTCGGCCGGTGACTCCGGTTCCAGGCACTGACAGTGACCGATGTCGAGGGTGAGACCGAGGGCGTCGGGGTTGCCGAGGGCGTGGCGCAGCCGGTGGAAGTCGGCGAGCGTGGCCAGGAGGTGGCCGGGTTCCGGCTCGATGGCGAGGGGGACGCCGGCGTCGGTGGCGGCCGTTACGACGGTGCCGAGTCCGTCGGCGAGGTGCTTCCAGGCGGTGTCCGGGTCGGTGCCGTCGGGGGTGATCCCGCTGAAGCAGTGCACCGCGTGGGCGCCCAGGTCGGCGGCGACCTGGACGGCGCGCAGGAGCAGCCGGGTGCGGGCGGCGCGGGCGTCCGGGTCGGGGTCGAGGAGGGAGGGGCCGTGTTTGCGGCGCGGGTCGAGGACGTAGCGGGCGCCGGTCTCGATGGTGGCCGTGAGCCGGTGGCGCTCCAGGGCGCGGCCGACCTGGCGGGTGCGTTCGGCGAGATCCGGGGTCAGCGGGTCCAGGTGCATGTGGTCGAGCGTGAGACCCACGCCGTCGTAGCCGAGGTCGGCGAGGAGGGCCAGGGCGTCGTCGAGCCGGAGATCGGTGAGGCCGTTGGTGCCGTAGCCCCAACGCGGGGCGCTCCGCTCGGCGGTACCCGAAGTGTTGCTCGGGGCGCTGCGCTGCGGGTGCGGATCCGGGTGCGGGCTCACGTGACGCTCACCTTCTTCGCGAAGCGGCGGGCGAGCGGGGCGAGGGCGGCGGTGGCCAGAGCCGGTCCTGGCGCCCCCGCGCGTGCGGCGAGGGCGGCCTGGAGCGGGATCATGGCGCGGATTCCGGCGCCGACGGCTCGCTGGGTCAGAGGCGGGGACGGGTTGAGGACGGCGTGGAGAAGGGGGCGGACGGTGGTCGCGGCGTATGCGGTGGGACCCGGCAGGCCGAGGGCGGCTGCTGCGCCTCGGCCTGCCGGGAGCTTGAGGAGGTGCCTGGTCAGAACGGCGGTGGTGGCCAGGGCCGCGGCGGGAGCGAGGGGTGCGCCGCCGGTCGTCTCGTTGCGGGACACCGTGGTCACGGCGGCGGTGTGGACCGCCAGGGCCAGGGCCGCGGGAGCGGCTGCTGCCAGCCCGCCCGGGGCGGGCCGCAGGACACCACAGGCGCCGACGGTTCCGGTCGCGCCCTGTGAACCGGCTGCGCGCAGCAACGGGCTAAGTCGCCCGGCCCCGGGTGCCGCCGCTCCGGACCGCCCGCTCGGCCCGGATCGCTCGACCGCATCGGCACCGGGCCCGGCCGCTTGCGAACCGGCCGCGCCCATGAGGACGTCCAGGCCTCGGGCCGCGCCCATGGCCAGCGGTCCTGCCGGGGTTCGTTTCAGGCCCAGGTCGTACGCCCAGACCGTGGCCGCGAGGGCCGTGCCGAGCAGGCCCGCGGTGCGGCTCGCGCGAAACGCCAGGCCCACGCCGGCTCCGGTGAAGGCGACCGCGGCGGTCAGGGCCGAGCCCGGGCGGACACGGCCCGAGGGGATCGGGCGGTGGGGGCGGTCGACGGCGTCCTCGGCGCGGTCCGCCCAGTCGTTGAGGGCCATGCCCGCCTCGTACAGGCACAGCGAGGAGCCGATGGTGAGGAGGGTGCCGCGGCCGGGGCGGGCACCGAGCGCGGCCGCGCCCGCGAGGGCGTCGCCGGGGACGGTGAACAGGGCGGGCAGGCGCAGGAGTTCGGCCCAGGCGCGCCGTCGTCCGCCGCTCATCGTGGGTCTCCGAGCCGCTGGGCGAAGTCCACCAGTGCGGCGAACTGCTCGCCGAGCGCCGCCGGCGCGTCGCCGTCCGGATCCTTGAAGTAGAAGCCCAGCTCCGGGCGCGGGCCGGTCAGTCCGACGTCGGCGGCGCGCAGCAGCAACCGGGCCAGGTCGAGGACGAGAGGCGCGGCGAGGGCCGAGTCGCAGCCCTGCCAGGTGGTCTGGAGGACCATGCGGGCGCCGAGGAAGCCGTCGAAGGCGATGTGGTCCCAGGCCGTCTTCCAGTCGCCGAGCGCGGGCACGTCGTCGATGTGCACCTCGCCCTGGGGCGCGGCGCCGAGGGTGTCGGCGAGGACGCGTTCCTTGCCGGCGTTCTTCGCGGCGGCCGCGGCGGGGTCGGCAAGGGCGGCACCGTCGCCGCCGCCGAGCAGGTTGGTGCCGGACCAGGCGCGCACGGCGAGGGCGCGTTGCAGGAACATCGGGCCGAGTACGGAGCGCAGCAGGGTCTGCCCGGTCTTGCCGTCGCGGCCCGCGTAAGGGACGGACGCGGCGGCGGCCGTGGCCGTCAGAGCCGGGTGGTGGAGGCCCGTGGAGGGGGTGAAGTTGACGTAGGGGCAGCCGGCGCGGAGGGCGGCGGCGGCGTAGAGCGAGCTGGCCGGGAGCGGCCCGTCGGCGGACGGTGCCGGTTCGGTCGAGGCGACGTTCACGACGACGGCGCCCGCCAGGCCCTGGGCATGTACGAAGTCACGTATGTCGGTGGCGAACGATGCGATCAGCTCGTCCTGCGTGCGGTCGTCGTCGTGGCCCGGCAGCGGGCCGCCGGGTCTGATCTCCCGGTCGGCGGCGGCCAGTTCGGCGGCCACCGCGGAGGGCAGGCCGTGCGGCAGGACGCCGCCGGCGGCGAGGTGTTCGGCGCGTTTGGGCAGCGGGCAGTCGAGGGTGTCGTGGCCGCCGAAGACGAGCGACGACAACGTTGGCAGACCCGCGTCGGCGAAGGGGGCGGTCTCGGTGACCATGCCGGTCGGCGGGTGCAGGCCCGCGGCGACGGCGGCGCAGCCGGCGATCGCGGTGGTGGCGACGGAGCCGCGTGCTCCGACGAGCCAGACACCGAAGCGGGGAGAGGACGGCGGAGTGGGGGACGGAGTGGGGAAGGACGGTTCGGCGGACATGGGCAGCCTCCTTGTCGAACACGAACCGGGGGGGATGTGCGCGCTACGGGGATGAGCGACGCCGCCGGAGTGTGCTGGGCAAGACGGCGGGCGGAGGTCCGGCGTCCTCCGCCCGCCGCCGTTCTAGTTGCCCGCGGTGGGCAGTTCCTTGAGTTGGATGTTGCGGTAGGAGACCTGGTCGTCGGCACCGTGGTTCTGGATGCCGATGTAGCCGTCGGTCAGGCTCCGCTCGGGGTCCTTGTTGGTGAAGTCGTTGATCTTGACTCCGTTGAGGAACACCTGGAGGCGTTCGCCCTGGACCTTGATCTCGTAGGAGTTCCACTGGCCCGGCGGCCGCAGGACCTGGTCACGGGCCTTGATGTTCGCCGCCTTGAACGTGTAGATCGAACCCGTGGTGCGGTCCGTCGCGTCGGTGGCGTCGATCTGGATCTCGTAGCCCTTGTTCACCGCGGACCAGGGGTCGTCGGAGGCGGGGAAGCCCACGAAGACGCCGGAGTTGTCGTCGCCCTGCATCTTCCAGTCGAGCTTGAGCGAGTACGACTTCAGCTCCTTGGCCTGGTACCAGAGCAGGCCCATGCCGCCCTCGGTCTCCAGGGCGCCGTCCTTGACGTTGAACTTGCCGGGTCCTGCCTGCGTCCACCCGTCGAGGGACTGGCCGTTGAAGATCGGCCGGTAGTCCTTGTTCGGCGTGCAGTCCGCCTTGACCTGACCGCTGGCGTACTTCAGGCCGCCGAGCAGGTGGGCGCGGTAGGCGTCGTCCGCGTAGGACTCCTTCGTGTGGCCGAGGCCGGTGTAGAAGGAGCGGCCGCCGCCGTAGCTCTGGCACCAGGCGATCGGGTGGTCGCCCTTCATGTTGCCGCCCTGGTACGTCGTCTCGTCGAGGGAGGCGAGGACGTGCACCTTGTCGCGCGGGTTGGTGCGGTAGTTGTACAGCTCGTCGGTGCGCTCCCAGGCCTGGCCGAGGTGCGCGGTGGCCGGGTTGGCGGAGTCCTCGACGCGCACGGTGGCCTTCTGGATGGCCGGGTGCGAGTCGAAGTAGGCGCCGACGAGACCGCCGTAGTACGACCAGTCGTACTCGGTGTCGGCGGCGGCGTGGACGCCCATGTAGCCGCCGCCCTTGGCGATGAACTCCTCGAACGCCTTCTGCTGGGTGTCGTTGAGGACGTCACCCGTGGTCGACATGAAGACGACCGCGTCGTAGCGGGCGAGGTTGTTGGTGGTGAACTGGTCGGCGGACTCGGTGGCGTCGACGGTGATGTTGCTGGTCGCGCCGAGTTCCTTCAGGGCCGCGATGCCCTCGGGGATCGCGTCGTGGCGGAAGCCGGCCGTCTTGGAGAAGACGAGGACTCGCTTGGCACCCTTCACGGGGGCGTCGCTGCTGATCTCGAAGTCGTCGACGTCGTAGAGCGCGCCGTCACCGCCCTTGAAGACGAGATAGAGGTCCGTCGTCTTCTTGGGGACGTTCTTCAGCGGGACGTCGACGTTCTGGAAGGTCTCCCAGCTGCCGGTGACGGGGACCGGGGCGGAGCCGAGCAGGGTGCCCGTCGCCGATCCGGTGCGCACCTCCAGGAAGCCGCCCGCGCCGCCGGAGGAGATCCGGGCGGTGAGCTTCTTGGCTCCGGTGAGGTTGTAGGGCGTGAAGGAGATCCAGTCGCCGTCCTGGATGTCGCCGACGGTGCGGCCGCCGTTGGCCTCGGTCTTGCTCTGCAGCGTGGTGCCCTGCTGCTTGGTGTAGTGCTCGGCCTGGCGGTGGCGCGGCTGGAGCTGGACCTGGTCGTGGCTGGTGAGCGCGGCCTGACCGCCCCCGCCGCCGTCGGTGTACTCGGCGTCGAGCACGCCGTAGATGTTGGCGTTCGGGTCGTGCTCGGCGTCGGCGGGCGCGGTGATGGTGCCTTCGCAACCGTTGGCCGAGGTGATCGCGTGGGCGTGGTTGTCGTGGCCGAGGAGGTAGCGCACGGTGACCTTGGAGCAGTCGATCGTGCCGTCCTCCGGGTCACTCACCGCGACCTTGAAGGGAATGGTGTCGCCGAACTTGAACAGCGAGCCGTTCGCCGGGTTCTGGAACTTCACCGTCGGGGCGGTGTTGCCGACGACGACGCGGACGTTGGCGGAGCCGGTCCGCCCGGTGCCGTCGTCACCCGTCACCGTCACCACGTACGTGCCGTCCTTGCGGTACGTGTGGCTGGGGTTGGCGCCGGTGCCCTTGGTGCCGTCACCGAAGTCCCAGCTGTACGTGATGGGGTCGTCGTCCGCGTCGGTGCCGGTCGCCGTGAAGGTGGTGCGCAGCGGCGACTGGCCGGAGGTCTTGGTGGCCTTGGCCTCGACGATCGGCGAGTGGCCGCCGGTGGCGTTCTCGATGCGGTACAGCGCCGAGTGCTCGTCGCCGCCGAACCAGGAGAGGCCGTAGTCGAGGACGTAGAGCGCGCCGTCGGGGCCGAAGGCGCTGTCCATGACCTGGGTGCCGGACCACGGGAAGTCGTTGATCTTCGAGACGTTTCCGGAGCCGTCCTGCTCGATCCGCTTGATCCACTGGCGGCCGAACTCGGTGGCGAAGAAGTCACCGTCGTACTCCTCGGGGAACTTCACCGGGGAGTCGAGGTTCGCGTCGTAGTGGTAGACCGGTCCTGCCATCGGCGACTCGGAGCCGGTGCCGAACTCGGGCACGGAGCCGTTGTCGTACGGGATCCAGGCGGGCTGGGCCGGGGGCAGGTCGGTGATGCCGGTGTTGTTCGGCGACGTGTTCTTCGGCGCGTCGCAGTCGAAGGACGCGCCGGACACCTTCGTGCCGAAGTCGTAGTCGACGTAGGCGTCGTTCTTGCCTGTGCAGTAGGGCCAGCCGAAGTTGCCCGCCTTGTTGACCTTGGCGAACTCGACCTGGCCCGCCGGTCCCCGCTTGGGGTCGGCGGCGCCGGCGTCCGGGCCGTAGTCACCTACGTAGACGGTGCCGGTGGGCTTGTCGACGCTGATGCGGAACGGGTTGCGGAAGCCCATCGCGTAGATCTCGGGGCGGGTCTTCTCGGTGCCCGGCGCGAAGAGGTTGCCCTCCGGGATGTCGTACGTGCCGTCCGCCTTGACCTTGATGCGGAGCACCTTGCCGCGCAGGTCGTTGGTGTTGCCCGCGCTGCGCTGGGCGTCGAAGGCGGGGTTGCGGCTCGCCTGCTCGTCCAGCGGGCTGTAGCCGTCGGAGGCGAAGGGGTTGGTGTCGTCGCCGGTCGACAGGTACAGGTTGCCGTCGGCGTCGAAGTCGATGTCGCCGCCGACGTGGCAGCAGGTGCCGCGGGAGGTCTTGACCTCGAGGACGTTCTTCTCGCTGGCCTTGTCGAGGGTGCCGTCCTCCTTGAGGACGAAGCGGGCCAGGCGGTTCACGCCGTCGAACGGGGCGAAGTCGGCAGCGGTGCCGTTCTCGGGGGCGTCACCGGCCGGGGTGTTCAGCGGCGGCGCGTAGTAGAGGTAGATGAACCGGTTGTCCTTGAATCCGGGGTCGATTCCGACGCCCTGGAGGCCTTCCTCGTCGTGGTCGTACACGTCGAGCTTGCCGGCGACGGAGGTGCTGCCGCCCGCGTCGGTCACCCGCAGCGTGCCGTCGCGCGAGGTGTGCAGGACGCTGCGGTCCGGCAGGACGGCCAGCGACATCGGCTCGCCGGTCTCGTCCGCGCCCTTGGCGAGGGTGACCTGCTGGAAGTCGGATTCGGCGGCGGGCGCGTCCGGCTCCGGGTGGGCACTCGCCGTGCCCGGCACGGACAGTGCCAGGGTCGAGCCGACCAGCACGGAGCCGGTGAGCAGGGCGAGGGTGGTGCGGAATCTGGAGCGCCTGGTGGTACTGCTGGTGTTTCTGCTTCTGTGCACGAAGTCCCTCCGGGAACGGGGTGGGCCGTACGGAATGGATGCGAAGACGTGCGGTGCGGGCGCCGGGGTGCGCCGTCACCCCGGAGGTACGTGTGACCTGAACATTTCAGCGACACTGCAGGGACGGTAGCCGCGTTTGTACGGGCCGAACACCCCTTGCGTCAGTACTAGTTGAGCTTTTTCCCGACGCAGGACAAAGCAGGGCGCGGGCAGGCCGGACCGGGGACCGGCGGTGGCTCCCGGTCCCCTCCCCGGCCCGTCGCGGCGGGCGGTCCCTCGCTCTCAGCTGTTGTTGAACGCGGCGTCGAAGGACGCGCTCGGCGGCTCGAAGTCGAGCTTGCGCAGATGACTCAGCGCCTCGGGGGCGCCCTGGAGCCGGTCCATGCCGGCGTCCTCCCACTCCACCGAGATCGGCCCTTGGTAGTCGATCGAGCGGAGCATGCGGAAGACGTCCTCCCAGGGCACGTCCCCATGGCCCGCGGAGACGAAGTCCCAGCCGCGGCGCGGATCGCCCCACGGCAGGTGGGAACCGAGGCGCCCGTTACGGCCGTCGAGGCGGCGGCGGGCCTCTTTGCAGTCCACGTGGTAGATACGGTCGCGGAAGTCCCACAGGAAACCGACGGGGTCGAGGTCCTGCCACACGAAGTGCGACGGGTCGAAGTTGAGCCCGAAGGCCGGGCGGTGGTCAACTGCCGCCAAAGCCCTGTGCGTTGTCCAGTAGTCGTACGCGATCTCGCTCGGGTGCACCTCGTGCGCGAACCGCACGCCCTCCTCGTCGAAGACGTCGAGGATCGGATTCCAGCGCGTGGCGAAGTCCTCGTAGCCGCGCTCGATCATCGCTTCGGGGGCCGGCGGGAACATGGCGACCAGATGCCAGATCGACGAGCCGGTGAAGCCGATGACGGTGTCGACGCCGAAGGCCGCGGCCGCGCGGGCCGTGTCCTTGATCTCGGCGGCGGCGCGCTGCCGTACGCCTTCCGCGTCGCCGTCGCCCCAGATCCGGGGCGGCAGGATCGCTTGGTGCCGCTCGTCGATGATGGAGTCGCAGACGGCCTGTCCGACCAGGTGGTTGGAGATGGCGAAGCACTTGAGGCCGTACTTGTCGAGCAGCGCGTGACGCGAGTCGAGGTACGCCGGGTCCGCAAGGGCCTTGTCGACCTCGAAGTGGTCGCCCCAGCAGGCGAGTTCGAGGCCGTCGTAACCGAAGTCGCGGGCCAGACGACAGACCTCTTCGAGCGGAAGATCCGCCCATTGACCGGTGAACAGGGTGAACTGGCGTGGCACGGTCGCTAGCCTCCTCATACCTGGATCGGGGTGTACACGGAGTTCTTCGCCGCGCTCTCCTCGACCGCCGCGAGGACGCGCTGCACCTGCAGCCCGTCGGCGAACGACGGCGCCGGCGCGGTCCCTTCTGCGATGGCGTGCACCAGATCGCGCGCCTGATGGGCGAAGGTGTGCTCATAGCCGAGGCCGTGGCCCGGCGGCCACCAGGCCTCCAGGTAGGGATGCTCGGGCTCGGTGACGAGGATGCGGCGGAAACCGGCGCTGACCCCGGGTTCGGTCTGGTCGTGGAAGTAGAGCTCGTTGAGCCGCTCCAGCTCGAAGTACAACGAGCCGCGCTCGCCGTTGAGTTCGACCTTCAGCGCGTTCTTGCGGCCCGTCGCGAAACGCGTCGCCTCGAAAGAGGCGAGGGCGCCGGAGGCGAAGCGGCCGGTGAACAGCGCCGCGTCGTCGACGGTGACCTGCCCGAGGCCCCCTCCCCCGGTCGCCGAGAGGCCGGCCGACGCGCCCTGAAGGACCGGGCGCTCACGCACGAACGTCTCGGTGAGCGCCGAGACGCCCGCCACCCGCTCGCCCGCCACGTACTGGGCCAGGTCGACGGCGTGCGCGCCCAGGTCGCCGAGCGCGCCCGAGCCCGCGTACGGCTTCTGCAGCCGCCAGGTCAGCGGGAAGGAAGGATCGACGAGCCAGTCCTGGAGGTAGCTGACGCGCACGTGTCGCAGGGTGCCGATCCGCCCTTCCTCCACCATGCGGCGGGCCAGGGCGATGGCCGGCACCCGTCGGTAGTTGAAGCCCGTCATCGCCACCTGGCCGCGTGCGGCCGCCAGTTGGGCCACCTCGGTCATCGCCTCCGCCTCTTCGACGGAGTTGGCGAGAGGCTTCTCGCACAGCACGTGCTTGCCCGCTTCGAGAGCCGCGATGGCGATCTCGGCATGGCTGTCGCCGGGCGTGCAGATGTCGACGAGGTCGACGTCGTCACGCTCGATGAGCGCCCGCCAGTCCGTCTCGGCGGCGGCCCAGCCGAGCCGGTCGGCCGCCGCGCGCACCGCCGAGCCGTCGCGGCCGCAGACCGCGGCGAGCCGGGGTTCGAGCGGCAGGTCGAAGACCCGGCCCACGGTGCGCCACCCCTGCGAGTGGGCGGCGCCCATGAACGCGTAGCCGACCATGCCGACACCCAGGACCGGCTTCACCTCTCCGTCGTCGCCGCCCGTAACCCGAGCCGTCGTACCCGTGCTGCTGCCTGCCATGCGGAAGTCCTCCTCGTCCACGCGCTGATCGCCAGTTGCCTCGCCCCGGCGCCCGTCACTTGAAGCCGGTCGGCATGTACTGGTCGATGTTTTCCTTGTCGACGACCGCGGAGAACAGGGTCACGTGGGCGGGGATCTCGAACTCGGCCATCCCGCTGATCCCCTTGCCCTGGCCGAGCGCGCGGGCCAGGTCGATGGCGGACGCGGCCATGGTGGGCGGGTAGAGGACGGTGGCCTTCAGGACGCTGTCGTCGGCCTCGATGGCCTGCATGGCGGAGAGGGCGCCCGCGCCGCCGACCATCAGGAAGCCGTCGCGGCCCGCCTGCTTGATGGCGCGCAGGGCGCCGACGCCCTGGTCGTCGTCGTGGTTCCACATCGCGTCGAAGCTCTTCTGCGCCTGCAGCAGCTGGGCCATCTTGGCCTGCCCCGACTCGACGGTGAAGTCGGCGGCCTGGCGTGCCACCTTCTCGATGTTCGGGTAGTTCTTCAGGGCGTCGTCGAAGCCTTGCGTGCGCTGTTTGGTGAGTTCGAGGTTGTCGATCCCGGCGAGCTCGATGACCTTCGCGTTCTTCTTGTCCTTGAGCTTCTCGCCGATGTAGTTGCCGGCGCTCAGGCCCATGCCGTAGTTGTCGCCGCCGACCCAGCAGCGGTACGCCTGCGGGGTGTTGAAGATGCGGTCGAGGTTGACGACGGGGATGCCGGCGCGCATCGCCTTGAGCCCCACCTGCGTCAGCGCCTTGCCGTCGGCGGGCAGCACGACGAGGACGTCGACCTTCTTGTTGATGAGCGTCTCGACCTGGCCGATCTGCGCGGCCGTGTCGTTCGAGCCCTCGGTCGCCTCGAGCGTGACGTCGGAGTACTTCTTCGCCCGCTCCTTGGCGTTCTCGTTGATGGCGTTGAGCCAGCCATGGTCGGCCTGCGGCCCGGCGAAGCCGATGGTGACCTTCTTGCCGGGCTTGTCGTCCGCGACCGCCTGATCCGCGGCCTTGCTGCTGTCGCTGCCCTTGTCACTGGGCTCGTTGCTGGTGCAGGCCGTGAGCAGACCGCCTGTGGTGACGGCCGCGGCCGCGCCGAACAGGAGTCCTCTGCGGCTCGTGATCTCTGGCATGACGTCCCTTCCCGGGGCTGTGAGAGGTCAGGAGTGGGTGTTCGCTGTACGTCGCTGGACCAGGACCGCGGCGACGATGATCGCGCCCTTGGCGATCTCCTGGACGTCGCTCTGGAGGTTGTTCAGCGCGAAGATGTTGGTGATCGTGGTGAAGATCAGGACGCCGAGGACGGAGCCGACGATGGTGCCGCGGCCGCCGGTGAGCAGGGTCCCGCCGATGATGGCCGCGGCGATGGCGTCGAGTTCGTACAGATTGCCGTTGGTGTTCTGTCCCGAGCCGGCCAGCACGATCAGCAGGAACGCGGCGATGCCGCAGCACAGGCCGGAGAGCAGGTAGAGGTAGAGGCGCTGACGGCGTACGTCGATGCCCGCGAGCCGGGCCGCTTCCGGGTTGCCGCCGACGGCGACGGAGCGGCGGCCGAACGTGGTGCGGTTCAGGACGAGCCAGCCGAGAATCGTGACCGCGGCGAAGACGAGGACGAGCGGCGGGATGCCGAGGATGTAGGCGTCCCGCTCACCGAGCTTCAACACGCTGTCCACGGTGACCACTTGGGTGCTGCCGTCGGTGATCTGCTCGGCGAGGCCGCGACCCGAGGCGAGCATGGCGAGGGTGGCGATGAAGGGCACCATCCCGCCGTACGCGATGAGGACACCGTTGACGAGTCCGCAGGCCACACCGACGACGATCGCGGTGAACAGGATACCGATGAAGCCGTACTCCTGGGTGGCGACCGTCGTGGCCCAGCAACTGGCCAGCGCGACGATCGCGCCCACGGAGAGGTCGATACCGCCGGAGATGATCACGAAGGTCATGCCGACCGTGACCACGCCGATGACGGAGGCCTGGGTCAGAATGAGCTGGACGTTGTCGGTGTCCAGGAACGAGTCGGGCTGGGTGATGCCGCCGATGACGATCAGGGCGGCGAGGACGCCGAGCAGGGAGAGCGTGCGGACGTCGAGGCGCAGGGTTCGGATGGCGCTCGGGCGCTGGGCCGGCGCGGTCTTGGGCTCCGCCGGGCGGGCGGGTGAGGCGGGCTGCGTCATGGCGCCGGGGTCCCTTCTGGTCGGGGTCGTCTGAGCAGCGGTGCGGTGGTGCGGGCGGGTGCGGCGGGCCACGTCATGACGCCGGGGTGCCTTCCATGACCAGGTCCAGGACCCGGTGTTCCGTCAGGTCCCTGGCCGGCGCCTCGTGGACGACGCGGCCCTCGCGCAGGACCAGGACGCGGTCGGCGAGCCCCAGGACCTCGGGGACCTCGCTGGAGACGAGGAGGACGGCGAGGCCGTCGTCGGCGAGGCGGCGGATGACCGCGTAGAGCTCGGCGCGGGCGCCGACGTCGACGCCTCGGGTCGGCTCGTCCAGGAGCAGGACCTTGCAGCCGCGGAGCAGCCAGCGGGCGAGCACGGCTTTTTGCTGGTTGCCGCCGGAGAGGGTGCGGACGGGGACGGACGGGTTGTCCGGGCGGAGCGACAGTTCCCGGGTGGCCTGGTGCGCGGCCTTGGTCTCGCGGCCCCGGTCCACCCAACCCCCGTACGCGAAGCGGGACATGGAGGATACGGAGACGTTGCGTGTCACCGATTCCAGCATCAGGAGTCCCTGTGCCTTGCGTTCCTCGGGCGCGAGGCCGAGGCCCGCCCTGACCGCCGCCCGGACGCTGCCGGGACGCAACACCCGTCCCCCCACACTGACCTGACCGGTCGTCGGTTTCCGGGCGCCGTAGATCGTTTCGAGGATCTCGGAGCGGCCCGAGCCGACCAGTCCGGCGAGGCCGACGATCTCGCCGGGGCGCAGCACCAGGTCGAGTGGCTCGAACTCGCCCTCGCGGGACAGGCTTTGGACGGTGAGGACCGGTTCCGCCGTCGGCGTGTCCGCCGGGCGTTCCGGGAAGACGTACTCGACGTTGCGGCCCGTCATCAGCGACACCACGTCACGGGTCGGCGTGTCCTTCGCCGGGAGTCCGCCGGCCACGGCCCGGCCGTCCTTGAGGACGGTGACCCGGTCGCCGATGCGGCGGATCTCCTCCAGGCGGTGCGAGATGTAGACGACGGCGACACCGTCCGTGGTGAGGTCGCCGACGATGCGGAAGAGGTTGTCGACCTCGTCCGGGTCGAGCGCCGCGGACGGCTCGTCCATGACGATGAGCCGTACGTCGTGGGAGAGGGCGCGGGCCATCGAGACGATCTGCTGCCCGGCCGCCGAGAGATCCCCGACCAGGGTGCCGGGGGCGATCTCGCCGTGTCCTAGCCGCTTGAGCAGGGCCGCCGTCGAGCTCCGCGCGTCCCGTCCTCGTACGACGAATCCCGCGGAGGTCGGCTCGTGGCCGAGGAAGACGTTCTCCGCCACCGACAGGCCTTCGACCAGGTCGAGTTCCTGGTAGATGGTGGCGATGCCGAGGCGCATCGCGGCGATCGGCGAGCGCAGGGAAACGGGCTCCCCGTGCCAGGTGATGGCGCCCTCGTCGGGCTGGTGGGCGCCGGCGAGGACCTTGATGAGCGTGGACTTGCCCGCGCCGTTCTGGCCGAGCAGGCAGTGCACCTCGCCCGCCCGGACCTCGAGGTCCACGCCGTCGAGGGCGCGTACACCGGGGAACGACTTGGTGATGCCGGACATGGTGAGCAGCGGTGGTTCTGGTGCCGAAAGTGCCATGGCGGTTCCCCTAGCAGCGGGTGCGGGCCGGTTTCAGGGCAGGGCAGAGCAGGGCAGGGCGCTGTGCTGGATGAGGAGGGTGGTGTCCTACGCGGGTGAGAACAGGTGGTCGCTGATCAGGCGGGCGCCGCCGATGACTCCGGCGGCCGGCCCCAACTCGCCCAGGACGATGGGCAGATTGCCGGTCGCCAGGGGAAGCGACTGACGGTAGACCTGGGTGCGCAGGGCGGCGAGGAGCGTGTGGCCGAGGCCGGTGACGCCGCCGCCGATGACGACCAGGCCGGGGTTGAAGAAGCTGACGAGGGATGCGATGACTTGACCGGTGCGGTTGCCGCCCTCACGAATGAGGTCGAGGGAGGTCCCGTCACCGGCGGCGGCGGCCACCGCGACATCGGCGGCGCTGAGCTTTCCGGCCGTCCCCAGACGCCCGGCGAGCTCGGGCGAGCGTCCGTCGCGGGCGGCTTCCTCCGCGTCGCGGGCGAGTGCCGCGCCGCTGAAGTAGGCCTCCAGGCAACCCCTGTTGCCGCAGGCGCACTGCCTGCCGTCGGGCTCGACCTGGATGTGCCCGATGTCGCCGGCCGATCCGGTCGTGCCGCGGTAGACCTCACCGCCGACGACGATGCCGCAGCCGATACCGGTACCGATCTTGACGCAGAGGAAGTCGCGTGCTGAGCGGGCGACGCCCGCGTGCTGTTCCCCCACCGCCATCAGGTTCACGTCGTTGTCGACCATGACGGGGCAGCCCAGCTCCTGGCTGAGTGCCTCGCGGACCGGGAAACCGTCCCAGCCGGGCATGATCGGCGGGGCGACCGGAACGCCCTCGGGGAAGCGGACGGGACCGGGCACGCCGATGCCCGCTCCGTCGAACCCCTCGGCGAGTCCCGACGCCTTCAACTTGGCTGCCATGGCGAGTACTTGCTCGAAGACCGCGACCGGGCCCTCGCGTACGTCCATGGGCTGGGTGATGTGCCCGAGGACCTCCAGCTCGGCGTTGGTGACGGCGACGTCGACCGAGGTCGCGCCGATGTCGACGCCGAGGAAGCGGAGTCCGGGGGCGAGCCGGATGTTGTGGGAGCGGCGGCCGCCGCGCGAGGCGGCGAGTCCGTCGGCGACCACGAGTCCGGTCTCCAGCAGGCGGTCCACCTCGACGGCCAGCTTGGAGCGCGACAGATCGATCTGATCGCCCAGCTGGGCCCGGGAGTTGGGCCCTCCGTCGCGCAGCAGTCGCAGCAAGCGCGCCTGGTGCGCGTTCGCGGGTCGAGCCGTCATGCGTCTCACGTGCCCCTCCCCGCCTCTTCGGGCTCCGGTGGACCGACCGGTCCGATGCCGTTCCGGCCAGTCGTTGTCTTGGCCGGTCGTTCTTTCGGCCAGTCGTTCTTTCGAGGGGAACGTAGCAGTGCCTGCTGGGTGTGGGAAGAAGTTGCGCAGGAATTACCCATGACTTTCTCCAGTCACAGGACAAAGGTCGGTTCGCGGTCCGCCTGCGCCCGATCCCACCCGCTCGTAGTCTGTGCGCCGAGGCACGGACCAGTTGACCGCCCTGCTCGCGCCTGCGGGCCGGTACGACGGCCGGGCGCTCGCGATGTCCGGGACACCGTGGAGAGGGTCACGGGCCGGGCGCCGCGCACTTTCGCGCAGTGGGCCCGGGAGCACGCGCACGCATTCGACCGCTGACCTCGTCCTGCCCACCCGGGCGAGGACGGCTGCTTGAGGGGTGGGGCCTCAAGTCCGATCGATGGGTGAAAACTGCTGGAGCAGGCGCTCGGCCGTGAGGCGACCGATGTCCCCACGCCCTTCGGGCCCGTCCGGCCTGGCCGTGCACGGCCGCCGCCGCCCTGGACGCGGCCGTGCACGCCCGGGACATCACCCGGGCGACGGATCAGGCGCTGCCCCCCGGGTGGCAGGCCGGAGGTCGGCCGAGGTCAAGGGGGCTAGCTCTGGTTGCGGTGGTGATAGGTCTCGCGGGTGTGCTCCGTGTGCGCCCGCATCACCGCCGTCGCCCGTGACTCGTCGCGGGCCGAGATCGCCGCGATGAGTTCGCGGTGCTCGATCCAGGACTGCTTGCCGCGCTGACGGGCGACCGGCTGGTAGTACCAGCGGACACGGGCGTCGACCTGGCCGGCCAGTTCGGCCAGCACCACGTTGCCCGCGAGTTCCATGATCTTCGCGTGGAACTCGGCGTTCGTCGCGACGACCAGGTCCACGTCCCCGTCGGCGACGGCCTGCTCGCCCTTGGCGCAGAGGTCCTCCAGGGCGGTGATGCCGGTCTTGCCCGCGTTGGCCGCGGCGAGCCGGGCCGCCTCGGCCTCCAGCAACGTACGGACGGTGAGGAGTTGGTCCGCCTCCTCCTCCGTCGGCTCGTGCACGAAGGCGCCCTGCGCGGGGCGCAGGTCCACCCAGCCCTCGGTGTTCAGACGCTGCAGCGCCTCGCGCACCGGCTGGCGCGAGACCCCGAGATGTCCGGCCAGCTCGCTCTCGACGAGGTGCTGGCCGGGCTGGAGGGCGCGGGTCGTGATGAGTGCGAGCAGCGCCTCGTAGACCCGCTCGCGCAACGGGCCGGGGCGCTCGAGCTTGGGCACCGCCCCCTGCGGCAGTCCTGTGGACAACATCGCGGTCCCCCTCCTGGGCTTCGGAGCATCCGGCAAGCCGATTCCGATTCCGGTTCCCGATCCGGCGTCCGTGACCCATCGGGCCACGGAACGGATCGGAACACTCGATTGTCTTTGGAATACAGTTTACCGAGCACAATCGCTACCACCAGGGGCAGTTGGACTCGTCACATCTCGCGCACCACACGTCACGGGCAGTGCGCGTCACGGGCAGCGCACGACCTGGCCCGCGTACGAGAGGTTCCCGCCGAAGCCGAAGAGGAGCGCGGGCGCCCCACTCTCGACTTCACCCCGTTCGATCAGCTTGGACAGCGCCATCGGCACGCTCGCGGCGGAGGTGTTGCCGGAGTCGACGACATCACGGGCGACCACCGCGTTCACGGCGCCGATCTTCTGGGCGAGGGGCTCGATGATGCGCAGGTTGGCCTGGTGCAGGACGACCGCGGCGAGGTCGGACGGCTCGAGGCCGGCCTTCGCGCAGGCCTGGCGGGCGAGCGGGGGCAGCTGCCGGGTCGCCCAGCGGTAGACGGACTGGCCCTCCTGCGCGAAGCGCGCGGGTTCGCCCTCGATGCGTACGGCGTTGCCCATCTCCGGAACCGAGCCCCACAGGACGGGGCCGATGCCGGGCTCCTCCCCGTCGGCGCACGGCTCGATCACCACGGCGCCCGCGCCGTCGCCGACCAGGACGCAGGTGGAGCGGTCGGTCCAGTCGACGATGGCCGACATCTTGTCCGCGCCGATCACGAGCGCGCGGGTGGCGGCCCCGGCCCGCAACGTGTGGTCGGCGGTGGCGAGGGCGTGCGTGAACCCGGCGCAGACGACGTTCAGGTCGAGCGCGGCCGGGGACGGGACGCCCAGGCGGTGCGCGACGCGGGCCGCCATGTTCGGGGAGCGGTCGACCGCGGTGGACGTCGCCACGATCACCAGGTCGATGTCGTCGGCGGACAGGCCCGCCGCGGCCAGCGCCTTGGCGGCGGCGTGCGCGGCGAGCTCGTCGACCGGCTCGTCGGGGCCCGCGATGTGCCGCGTACGGATGCCGACGCGGGAGCGGATCCACTCGTCGTCGGTGTCGACCATGCCCGCCAGCTCCTCGTTGGTGAGGACTCTGGCGGGCTGATAGTGGCCGATGCCGACGATGCGCGAGCCATTCATGGAGATCCCCTCGTTGCCTGGCTCACGGGCCGTGCGAGCCGCGGACGTTCCAGTGTGCTCAGCGACCGGCGAGTACGAGGTGACGTATGCAACAGGATTGTGTGGTCTTGGTTGGAGAGTTCCAACCGTCAACCTGTGAACAGCTGTGTGGCCTTTTGCACCAGTTCGTACAGTCCATAGGCGAGCGGCGCGCCCACCCACAGCCAGGCGACGGCGATCAGACCCCGACGCCTAGGCGGGCTGCTGGTGGTCACGGTCGGCGGTGTCATCGGAGGACTCCCTGGGAGCGGGGACGTGGTGGCGGGCGTGGACGGGGCGGACGAGTTCGTTGGCGACGAAGCCGACCGCCAGCAGGCCGATCATGATCGTGAAGGAGAGGCCGTAGAGGGACGAGCCGTGCTTACCGGCGTCCTTCTGACTGTCGGCGACCCAGTTGACGATGAGCGGGCCGAGGACGCCGGCCGTCGACCAGGCGGTGAGCAGCCGGCCGTGGATGGCGCCCACCTGGTACGTGCCGAACAGGTCCTTCAAGTACGCGGGAACGGTCGCGAAGCCGCCTCCGTAGAAGGAGAGGATCACGAGCGCGCAGATGACGAACAGGGGCTTGGAGGAGTCGCCGTAGAGGGCGATGAGGAGGTACATCAGGGCGCCCACGCCGAGGTAGAGGCGGTAGACGTTCTTACGGCCGATGAGGTCGGAGGTGGAGGACCAGCCGATGCGGCCGGCCATGTTCGCGGCGGAGAGCAAGGCGACGAAGCCGGCCGCCGCGCTCACGGTGACCGGGGTGCCGGTGTCCGCGAAGAAGTCCGTGATCATGGGGGCGGCCTTCTCCAGGATGCCGATGCCCGCCGTCACGTTCATGCACAGGACCAGCCAGAGGAGCCAGAACTGGGGGGTGCGGATGGCCTGTTTCGCCGATACCTGCGGGCCGGTGGGGGGTGCCGCCTGCGCGGTTCCCCGCGCCCCTGGCAGCGACTCCTTGCTCGGCACCCTCACCAGCAGGACCCCCAGCGTCATGAAGACCGCGTATACGAGGCCGTGCACGAGGAACGCCAGCGCGATGCCGCCGCTGTCCGCGCCGAACGAGTCCAGCATCTGCGCGCTCCACGGCGACGCGATCAGCGCGCCGCCGCCGAATCCCATGATCGCGATGCCGGTGGCCATGCCGGGCCGGTCCGGGAACCACTTGATCAGGGTGGAGACCGGGGAGATGTAGCCGATGCCCAGGCCGATGCCTCCGACGAAGCCGTAGCCGAACACGATCAGCCAGTACTGCTCGGTGACGGCGCCGAGGGCGGAGAGCAGGAAGCCCGAGGAGAAGCAGACGAGGGCGACGGTCATCGCCCAGCGTGGGCCGTTGCGTTCGACGAGCGTGCCGCCGAACGCGGCGGAGAGCCCGAGCATCACGATGCCGAGCTGGAACGGCAGCGCGCTCTGGGTGCCGCTCAGGTGCAGGGCGGATTCGAGGTGCGGCTTGAAGACGCTCCAGGCGTACGCCTGACCGATGGAGAGATGGACCGAGAGGGCGGCGGGCGGTACGAGCCAGCGGCTCCAGCCCGGGGGTGCGACGGGGGGCCTCATGATCCAGAACCGTAGGCAGCGGTGCGGATGTTGGGAAGAGGTCGGACGTCACTCCGTACAGAATCCGCCGATGGTATGCAATGCCTTGGCAAGCCATGACACGCCATGGCGCGAGCCGGTGCGCGGAGTCTTGGCAGGGAGTCTGGCGCGGAGTCTTGGCAGTCTTGGCGCGCAGTCTTGTCGACCCAACTTCCATACTGTAGACAATATTCCATCGACAGTTTCGGCCGCTCCTTCCCTCTCCACCGACTGTCGACCGTCTCCGCTTCTCTTCGGACCGCCACTGCCCGTGCGAGCAGGGCGGAACCGGAACCCTCGACCGGACGGAGCCCGCCAGTGAAAGTCGCAGTCCTCGGCGCCGGAGCGATCGGCGCCTATGTCGGAGCCGCCCTGCACCGTGCGGGCGCCGACGTCCATCTCGTCGCCCGTGGACCGCACTTGGCGGCCATGAGGCGCAGCGGTGTCCAGGTCATCAGCCCGCGCGGGGACTTCACCGCACGGGTCCACGCCACCGACGACCCGGCCGAGATCGGCCCCGTCGACCATGTGTTCCTCGGCCTGAAGGCCAACTCGTACGCGGCGTGCGGGCCGTTGATCGAGCCCCTGCTCCATGACCGTACGGCGGTGATCGCGGCGCAGAACGGCATTCCCTGGTGGTACTTCCACGGGCACGGCGGGCCGCACGAGGGACATCGCCTCGAAAGCGTCGACCCGGGCGGCGCCGTGAGCACGGTGCTCGCGCCCGAGCGGGCCGTCGGATGTGTCGTCTACGCCGCAACGGAGCTGGCGGCGCCGGGAGTTGTCCGCCACTTGGAGGGAACGCGGTTCTCCATCGGGGAGCCGGACCGTTCGGTGTCGGCGCGCTGCGTCGCGTTCGGTGACGCCATGCAGGCGGGCGGCCTGAAGTGTCCCGTCGAGCCCGACCTGCGCTCCGACATCTGGATCAAGCTGCTCGGCAACATCTCCTTCAACCCGATCAGCGCCCTGGTGCGCGCCACGATGCGGCAGATGTGTCTGCACGGCGGCACGCGCCGGGTCATCGAGATCATGATGGCCGAGACGCTGGCCGTCGCCGCCGCCCTCGGCTGCACGCCCGACATCTCCGTGGAACGCCGCCTGGCCGGCGCCGAACGGGTCGGCGACCACCGCACCTCCACGCTCCAGGACCTGGAACGCGGAAAGCCCCTGGAACTGGACGTGTTGCTGGCCGCCGTCGTGGAGCTGGCGGACATCACGGGCGTCGAGGTGCCCACGCTGCGCACCGTGCACGCCCTCTCGGACCTGCTCGCCCACGGCATGAGGAGGGACGCCGCATGAAGCAGAAGCGGCGCGACCGCACCCCGAAGACCTACACCCGGCTCACCCACCCGCTGGTGCGCTCTGTGCCCGGGGACCGCAACTCGCCCTTCAGGCAGGCCACTTGGGACGAGGCCTTGACCCTGGCCGCCGACGGGTTCCGGCGCGCCCGCGAGGACCACGGCCCGGACGCCTTCGCGATGCTGTCCTGCGCCCGCGCCACCAACGAGATGAACTACGTGGCACAGAAGTTCACCCGAGTGGTCATGGGCACGAACAACGTCGACTCCTGCAACCGTACGTGTCATGCGCCGAGCGTCGCCGGCCTGTCGGCGGTGTTCGGCTCGGGCGGCGGCACCTCCTCGTACGAGGAGGTCGAGCACACGGACCTGATCGTGATGTGGGGCTCCAACGCCCGCTTCGCGCACCCCATCTTCTTCCAGCACGTACTGAAGGGGATCCACAACGGCGCCCGGATGTACGCCGTCGACCCGCGCCGCACCTCCACGGCCGAGTGGGCGGAGAGCTGGCTCGGCCTGAACGTCGGCACCGACATCCCGATGGCGCACGCCGTCGCCCGGGAGATCATCGCCGCCGGTCTGTACAACAAGGCGTTCGTGGAACGGGCGACGACCGGCTTCGCCGAGTTCAAGGCGCTCGTCGAGCCGTGGACGCTGTCCCTCGCGGAGAAGGTGACCGGCGTCCCGGCGGCCGCCATCCGGGATCTCGCGCACACCTTCGCGCGGGCCGAACGCGCCCAGCTGTGCTGGACGCTCGGCATCACCGAGCACCACAACGGCACCGACAACGTCCGCGCGCTGATCAATCTGTCGCTGCTCACCGGCCACGTCGGGCGGTACGGCGCCGGGGTGCAGCCGCTGCGCGGGCAGAACAACGTGCAGGGCGGCGGCGACATGGGCGCCATCCCCAACCGGCTGCCCGGCTTCCAGGACCTCCTCGACGACGGCCACCGGACGAAGTTCGAGCAGGCCTGGGACGCGGTGATCCCGCCGCGCTACGGAATGACCCTCACCGACATGTTCGAGGCGATGGAGCACGGGCGGCTGCACGCCGTGTACTGCATCGGCGAGAACCCCGCCCAGTCGGAGGCCGACAGCGAACAGGCCGCGCGCCGGCTGGCCGCCCTGGATCACCTGGTGGTGCAGGACATCTTCCTGACCAGGACCGCCGAGATGGCGGACGTGGTACTGCCCGCCACGGCCGCGTGGGCGGAGACCGACGGCACGACGACCAACAGCGAGCGGCGGGTCCAGCGCGTGCGGGCCGCGCTCACCCCGCCCGGCGAGGCCCGCGAGGACATCGACATCATCTGCGACGTCGCCGCGCGCCTGGGCCACGACTGGAAGTACGCGGACTCCGAGGCCGTCTGGAACGAGCTGCGGGCCCTGTGTCCCGACCACTTCGGCATGACGTACGACCGCCTCGACGAGTTGCAGGGCTTGCAGTGGCCCTGCCCCGACGTGGACGAGCTGCCCTCCTCGTATCTGCACGGGCGGCTGTGGGAGACGGACCCCGCGCGGCGCGGGCGGCTCGCGCCGTTCGGACTCGTCGAGCACGACCCACCGGTCGACCTGACCGACGAGTCGTACCCGATCCGGCTGACGACCGGGCGTCGGCTCGACTCGTACAACACCGGTGTGCAGAGCGGGGGTTTCGCCTCCCCGCTGCGCCGCGGCGAGTACGTCGAGCTGTGCCCGGAGGACGCCGAGCGGTACGGCGTCGTGGTCGGCGAGGAGGTCCGGGTGTCGTCGCGGCGCGGCGTGGTGACCGCGCCGGTCTGGGTCGATCCGGGGCTCCGCCCGGGGCTCGCCTTCATGACCATGCACTTTCCCGACGAGGTGGACACCAACGTGCTGACGATCGAGGCGAACTGCCCGATCGCCGGGACGGCGGAGTTCAAGGCGTCGGCGATACGTATCGAGAAGCTGACCGTGAGGGGCTGAGACGACGTGGATCTGCGCTTCGGTGACAGCAAGCCGACGGATGAGGAGCGGGAGGCGGTCGACGCGCTTCTCGGACCGCCGGAGTCCGCGTGGGAGGGGGCCGACGACCGCTCCGACGCCGATCTTCGGTGGGCCCGGGGCGGGCGGGCCGCCCGCGCGCGGCGGGACTTGTTGTTGCCGGGGCTGCATGCCGTCAACGATCGGGTGGGGTGGATCAGTTCCGGTGCGCTGGACTATCTGTGCCGGCGGCTGACGGTGCCTCCGGCGGAGGCGTATGGGGTGGCCACGTTCTACTCCATGTTCTCTGTGCGGAAGCGGCCCGCGTCTGTGCTGCATGTGTGTACGGACCTTGCCTGTGCCCGGGTCGGGGGGCCGGAACTGTGTGACTCGGCGCGGGATCGGTTCGGGCCGGATGTGGAGGTCTCCGAGTCACCGTGTCTGGGGTTGTGTGAGCGGGCGCCCGCCGCTCTGCTGGTGCGGGCCGGGTCTCCCTGTTCCGCCGAACCCGTCGCACTGTCACGGGGCTCTGCCCCGGACCCCGCTCCTCAATCGCCGGAGGGGCTTCGATTGCTCCAACGCGTCGGCGTCGTCGACCCCTCCTCCCTCGACGACTACCGGGCCGAAGGCGGGTACTCCGCTCTGCGGCGGGCCTTCTCCATCGGGGCCGCCGGCGTGATCCGGGAAGTCACCGACGCGGGGCTCGTGGGGCGGGGTGGGGCCGCGTTTCCCACGGGGCGGAAGTGGCAGGCGACCGCGGCGCAGCCGGACGGGCCGCATTACCTCGTCTGCAATGCCGACGAATCCGAGCCGGGCACCTTCAAGGACCGGGTCGTGATGGAGGGCGACCCGTACGCGCTCGTCGAGGCCATGACGATCGCGGCGTACGCGACGGGCGCGCATCACGGCTATCTGTATCTGCGCGGCGAGTACCCGACCGCCCTCGCCCGGATGAGCCACGCCATCGAACAGGCGCGGGCGCGCGGGCTGTTGGGCGAGGACATCCTCGGGCAGGGGTTCTCCTTCGACATCGAGATCCGGCGCGGCGCGGGCGCCTACATCTGCGGTGAGGAGACCGCGCTCTTCAACTCCATCGAGGGGTATCGGGGCGAGCCGCGGTCCAAGCCGCCGTTCCCCGTGGAGAAGGGGCTGTTCGGCAAGCCGACCGCCGCCAACAACGTCGAGACCCTGGTCAATGTCCTGCCGATCCTGACCATGGGGGCGCAGGCGTACGCGGCCATCGGCACCGGGCAGTCGACCGGGCCGAAGCTGTTCTGCGTCTCCGGCGCCGTCGACCGGCCCGGCGTCTACGAACTCCCCTTCGGGGCGACCCTGGGCGACCTGCTCGCCCTCGCCGGCACGCCGAACCCGCTGCGGGCGATCCTGCTCGGCGGTGCCGCGGGCGGCTTCGTGCGCCCCGACGAGCTGGACATCCCGCTCACCTTCGAGGGCACCCGCGCCGCGGGCACCACGCTCGGCTCCGGCGTGGTCATGGCCTTCGACGACGCGCTGCCGCTCCCCCGCATCCTGCTGCGCATCGCCCAGTTCTTCCGCGAGGAGTCCTGCGGGCAGTGCGTGCCGTGCCGGGTCGGCACCGTGCGGCAGCAGGAGGCGCTGCACCGGATCGCCGAGAAGAAGGGCATCGAGTCCCCGGAGAACGCGGACGACATCGCCCTGCTGCGCGAGGTGGGGCGCGCCATGAGGGACGCCTCGATCTGCGGTCTCGGCCAGACCGCCTGGAACGCCATCGAGTCCGCCATCGACCGCCTGGGGGCGTACGCGTCATGACCTCTGTCGAGCTGGGGATACCCCGTCGTCTGCTGGAGTTCACGATCGACGGGGAGCCGGTGCGGGCGCCCGAGGGGGCGACGGTCCTGGATGCCTGCCGCGCCGCCGGGAAGGACATTCCGACCCTGTGTCAGGGCGACACCCTGACTCCGAAGAACGCCTGCCGGGTGTGTGTCGTGGAGGTCGAGGGGGCGCGGACGCTCGTGCCCGCCTGTTCCCGCAGGGCCGAGCCCGGGATGGAGGTGCGCACGGACACCGAGCGCGCCCGGCACAGCCGCAAGGTCGTCCTGGAGCTGCTGGCCTCCTCCGTCGATATGTCGACCACCCCGCACGTCGCCTCGTGGCTCAAGGAGTACGAGGCGAAGCCGGACCGTTTCGGCCCGGACGCCGAGCGGCTGGAAGAGGAACCGAAGATCGACAACGACCTCTACGTACGCGACTACGACAAGTGCATCCTCTGCTACAAGTGCGTCGACGCCTGCGGCGACCAGTGGCAGAACACCTTCGCGATCTCGGTCGCCGGGCGCGGTTTCGACGCCCGGATCGCGGTCGAGCAGGACGCGCCACTGACCGATTCGGCGTGCGTGTACTGCGGCAACTGCATCGAGGTGTGTCCGACGGGCGCGCTGTCGTTCAAGTCGGAGTTCGACATGCGGGCCGCCGGTACGTGGGACGAGTCGGCGCAGTCGGAGACGACGACGGTGTGCGCGTACTGCGGAGTCGGCTGCAACCTCACGCTCCATGTGCAGGACAATGAGATCGTGAAGGTCACGTCACCGCACGACAACCCGGTGACCCACGGCAACCTCTGCATCAAGGGCCGCTTCGGCTACCAGCACGTACAGAACCGGGACTGATCAAGACATGGGACGAGTCACGGAACGACGCAAGGTGATCCGGATCAGGGACGGGCACGTCTCGACCCGGCCGGACACCCTCGTCGCCGAGGAACCCCTGGAGATCCGGCTGAACGGCAAGCCGCTCGCCATCACCATGCGCACGCCGGGCGACGACTTCGCGCTCGCGGCGGGCTTCCTGGTGAGCGAGGGCGTGCTCGGCTCCGCCGACGATCTGCAGAACATCGTGTACTGCGCGGGCGCCACCGCGGACGGCTCGAACACGTACAACGTGGTCGATGTGCGCACCACGCCGGATGTCGTGCTGCCCGACATCACGCTGGAGCGCAACGTCTACACGACCTCGTCCTGCGGGCTGTGCGGCAAGGCGAGCCTCGACGCGGTGCGCACCACGGCCCGGTTCCCGATCGCCGACACTCCCCCCCTCCGGCTCACCCCCGAGCTGCTCTCCTCGCTCCCCGACCGGCTCCGCGAGGACCAGCGCGTCTTCGCGCGGACCGGCGGTCTGCACGCGGCGGCCCTCTTCGACGAGGAGGGGCGGCTCGTCGACATACGGGAGGACGTGGGGCGGCACAACGCGGTGGACAAGCTGGTCGGCCGCGCCCTGCAGAGCGGGGACCTGCCGCTGTCGCGGTCGGTCCTCATGGTGTCCGGACGGGCCTCGTTCGAGTTGGCGCAGAAGGCCGTCATGGCGGGCATCCCGATGCTCGCCGCGGTGTCGGCGCCCTCCTCGCTCGCCGTCGATCTGGCCGCCGAGACGGGCCTGACCCTGATCGGCTTCCTGCGGGGCGCCTCCATGAACGTGTACGCGGGTGAGCACCGGGTCGCTCTGCAGGCCACGACGGCTGTCGCGCAGCACGGCTGACCCGGTCGCCGCGGCACGGCGGCGGGGGCCCGGACCGGCGGGGAGCGCCCCCTGCGCCGGGCGGGTCCCTGCGCCGCCGTCGGCGCCGCCTCACCCGTCGACCGCGTACCCCCACGCTTCCGCGATCTCCAGGAGCCGGGCCGGCAGCCCCGCGCAGCTTCCCGCGGGACGGGCCTCCTGGATCCGCCCCGAGCGGATCTTCTCGCTCCAGTCGCCGATGTGCGGCCGGAACTCCCCGTGGTCCTGCCCGCCGTAGTCGAGCATCGCCGGGTGCCAGCCCACTCCGAGGTACGCGCAGATCCGCCGGGTCTCGTGCTCGGGGTCGGCGGTCAGGTCCTCGTAGGTGACGGTGACCCCGTCCAGGGCGCGCCGGGCGCGTTCCAACTCCTCCGCGTAGCGCAGGACTTCGCCGTGGATGGCGGTGGTGTCCGGATCCTTGCGGCGCGCGGTCAGGGATGCCACGACGGCCGCCGGGTGGCGCAGCAGGAAGACATAGCGCGCCTGGGGCCAGGCGCGGTGCAGCCGGGGCCACAGATAGGTGTTGGCCGGGGTCTTGTCGACGACGAGGGAGGCCTCGTGGTCGCCGCGACATCGTGCGTGGTGCAGCACTCTGTCCCACAGCATGTGCTCCAACTCTTCGCGGTCCAGGCCCAGTTCGCGTACGGCCTGGTGTGTGAAGTCGCGGTCGAGGTGGACGTGCAGGGTGCGCAGGTGCATCTCGTGCGGGGCGCGGATGTCCGGGTGGCTGTTGAGGAGGACGCGCAGCAGCGTGGAACCGGAGCGGACCGGGGAGAGCAGGAAGACCGGGTCGGGCACGAGTCGCGGGGCCGGTTCGACGGGCGGCCCGGCGTCGCGAGGGCCGGGCTGTGCGGGGATCGCGGGCAGCGGGCCGGTGCGGGGCGCGGGCGGTCCGAGCGCCTGGGCGAGCAGCCTCCTCCTGCGTCGCATTCCCTTGCGTACCGCTTGCCAGCGGGCGTCGGGCACGGCGTGTCACCTCTTTCGCGTCGGCCCCGTTCCGGTTGTGCCGTCCAGCTCACGGGTCCGATGCGAACGTCAAGTGACCTGCGGGGAAAGGGAGTACGGCATATCCCGCGCACAGCCGCCGCACATCGGCCCGGCCTCGGTCGGGGCCGTGTCCGGCGAGGCTGCGTACAGCTCGGCAAGGTGGTTCCGATCCCTGAGCTCCCGGCCCTCTGACCCATTCGTGCGCCGATCCCCTGATGCACGGTTCTTGTGGGGTGGCGAGCGGTCCCAGTAGCGTCGTTGGCGCATACGTTGGACGTGGGATGTCCGGTTGTCCGTATGACCTGAAGGGTGGGTCGCGCCATGCTACGAAGCACTCTCCGCGCACGTCTGAGATCGGTGGTGGCGGCGCTGGCCGTCGCCGCGGCCCTGCCCGCTCCGGTGGCCGCGCACGCCGCCACCGCCGCGCAGGCCGATACGGCGTTCGAACAGCAAGTGCTGTTCAAGGCGTCCCAGGACCCCGGGTACGCGTGCTATCGGATCCCCGCCGTCGTGAAGACGGCCAAGGGCACCCTGCTCGCCTTCGCCGAAGGCCGCACGAACGACTGCTCCGACGCCGGCGACATAGACATCGTCGTCAAGCGGTCCGAGGACGGCGGCCGTACGTGGTCGCCGCTCCAGGTCGTCAACGAGGGCGCGGGCGACACGCACGGCAATCCGGCGCCGATCGCGGACCTGCGCACCGGTCGGATCGTGCTCGCGGAGACGTACAACACGGGCCGCACCGACGGCAAGAACTGCGAGGTGCCGTGCGACCGCACACCGCACCTGCAGTACAGCGACGACGACGGCCGCTCCTGGTCCGCGCCGCGCGACCTGAGCGACGAACTGCTGCCCGCCGACTTCAACTCCTGGTACGCGACCGGGCCCGTGCACGGCATCCAGCTCACCAAGGGCCGCCACCGTGGACGCCTCGTCTTCACGGTCAACGCCGAGACATGGAACGGCGAGCGAAGCGAGATGGGGGTCCCCCCGGCCGGAGGCTGGGGGAGGGTCACGGCGAACCACGCCGCCCTGATGGTCAGCGACGACCACGGCGAGCACTGGCGCGTCGGCGCGAAGGACTCGTGGCCGATCGCGGACGACGGCACGTTCCGCCAGAAGCCCTCCGAGATGACGCTCGCCGAGCGCTCCGACGGCACGCTCTACGTGAGCGGCCGCGAGCAGGACGGCACCGATCCCGGACATCGCACGCACGCGGTGAGCCGGGACGGCGGGGACTCGTTCGTCCGCCCCTTCGCCGCGATCCCGGACCTGTACGTACCGCAGGTGCAGGGCTCGGTGCTGCCCGTCGGCAAGGGCGGCAGGCAGCTGCTGCTCGCCTGCCCCGGCGATCCGGACCGGCGGCGCACCATGACCGTCCGGTCCTCCTACGACGGCGGGCGCACCTGGGAAAGCTTCGACCGGAGCACTGTGGTGACCACGGACTGGTCGGGCTACTCGGACCTGGTGCAGGCGGACGCGGGCCACGTGGGCCTGATGTACGAGGGCGGCGCGGTCGACGCGCGTGACGAGATCCGGTTCGCCCGGTTCACGCTCGACTGGCTGAAGGAGCGGCGCGGCGCCGATCCGACGACGGACGACCGAGCGCCGCACGCGCGTGGCGCCGCGGTTCTCGGTGGTGCCTCGGTGACGGCCGGCCAGGTCGGCCGGGCGCTGTCGTTCGACGGGGTCGACGACGCGGTCCGGCTCCCGTACCGGCCCGAACTCGCCCTGGGTGCACGGGATTTCACGGCCTCACTGCGGTTCCGGTACTCGGCGACGAGCGGCGAGCAGCCGTTCCTGTGGATGGGCGGGATAGGCACGACGCAGCCGCAGGTGTGGCTGCGCGGTGAGCCCGCCTCGCACCGGATCACGGGGCTGATCACCGTGCGGGACGGCGCCAACGCTCCGCGGACCGTTTCGGTGAGCAGTTCCTCCGCGTACAACGACGGGGCCTGGCATCAGGTCGAACTCCGGCGTGGTGGCGGCCAGTTGACGCTGAGCATCGATGGCGCCGTGGTCAAGAGCGCGGCCGATGTGCCCGGCTCCGTGAGCCGGAACTCGCCGTTCGGGGTGCATGTGGGGCAGCGGATGGACAGCCGGGCGTTCTTCGCCGGGGCCCTGGACGAGGTGCGGGTCACCTCCGGTGGGCGGTCCGTGGTGTCGTTGCCGCTGGATCGAGTACGCGGAGGTCTGCCAGAAGGGCCCTAGGTGTATTGACCCGCACGCGTGCCTCAGCCGGAGCGTGTCGCGGTGCCGGCCTCGGCTCGAGCCTCAGCTGTCGGCTCGGCCGGGGTGAGCCGCGGCTCCTCGGGGTCCTTCGCGCGGCGCTTGGCGATGACCGCGCACACCATCAGCTGCATCTGGTGGAAGAGCATCAGGGGCAGCACCGCGAGCGAGGCGTGCGCGCCGAACAGGACGCTGGCCATGGGCAATCCGGCGGCCAGGGACTTCTTCGAGCCGGCGAACTGGATGGCGATGCCGTCCGCGCGGTTGAAGCCGAGAGCCTTGGCGCCGTACCAGGTCGCGGCCAGCATCACCGCGAGAAGCACGGCCTCCACGGCGAGCAGGCCGGCCAGGCGGACGGCGCTGACCTGGTGCCAGATGCCCTGCACCATGCCCTCGCTGAACGCCGTGTAGACGACGAGGAGGATCGAGCCGCGGTCGACGTAGCCGAGGATCTTCTTGTGGCGGGCGATGAAGCCGCCGACCCAGCGGCGCAGCAGCTGGCCCGCGAGGAACGGCACGAGCAGCTGCAGCACGATCTTGACGAGCGAGTCGGCGGAGAAGCCCCCGCCGCTGTTGCCGAGCAGCGCCGCCGCGAGCAGGGGCGTGAAAACGATGCCGGCCAGGGAGGAGAAGGAGCCCGCGCAGATGGCCGCCGGGACGTTGCCGCGCGCGATCGAGGTGAACGCGATCGACGACTGGATGGTGGAGGGGACGAGGGTGAGGAAGAGCAGGCCCTCGTAGAGGTTCTGCGGGAGTAGGACGGGGACGAGGCCGCGGGCGGCGAGGCCGAGCAGCGGGAACGCCACGAAGGTGCAGGCGAGCACCGTGACGTGGAGCCGCCAGTGCCGGACGCCGTCCATCGCCTCTCGGGTCGAGAGTCTGGCCCCGTAGAGGAAGAAGAGGAAGGCGACCGCCGCGGTCGAGGCGCCGGAGGCGACATCGGCGGCTCCGCCGCGGGCCGGGAGGAGTGCGGCGAGGCCCACTGTCCCGATCAACGCCAGGATGTACGGGTCGATCGGCATCCAGGTCGGCCAGGTCAGGCGTTTCATTGGTTCCTTGCTCTCGGTTCAGGTCGTGCCCTCTTCATGGTCCTCCTGATCGCCGTGATCGGGAATCCCGTACACCACTCTGACTGTGATCGCGTTCCGTGATGAGCGGGGGTAGGGTCGCGGCATGTACGACCCCGGGCAGTTGAGGACGTTCCTCGCCGTCGCGCAGACGCTGAGCTTCACGCAGGCGGCGCGGCGGCTCGGGCTGCGGCAGTCGACGGTCAGCCAGCACGTGCGGCGCCTGGAGGACGCGGCCGGGCGGGCGCTGTTCACGCGGGACACGCACTCGGTGGAGCTGACGGAGGACGGGGAGGCGATGCTCGGGTTCGCGCGGCGGATCCTGGAGGTGCACGAGCAGGCGGCGGCGTTCTTCACGGGGACGCGGTTGCGCGGGCGCCTGCGGTTCGGGGCGTCGGAGGACTTCGTGCTGACCCGGCTCACCGAGATCCTGGAGTCGTTCCGGCACGAGCACCCCGAGGTGGACCTGGAGTTGACGGTCGAGCTGTCGGGGACGCTGCACGAGCAGTTGGACGCCGGGAAGCTGGATCTCGTGCTGGCCAAGCGGCGCCCTGCGGATCCGCGCGGTGAG
Source organism: Streptomyces sp. NPDC102467 (assembly GCF_044765445.1). Lineage (NCBI taxonomy): Bacteria > Bacillati > Actinomycetota > Actinomycetes > Kitasatosporales > Streptomycetaceae > Streptomyces > Streptomyces sp. NPDC102467. The sequence continues at coordinate 159,420 of NZ_JBIWKA010000006.1, forward strand.
TCCGTGTGGCACGACCGGATGGTGTGGATCGGCTCCGAGCGTCTGCGGATCGATCCGGAGCGGCCGGTGCCGTTGATCGCGTATCCGCCGCCGGGGATCTCGCGGGCGATGGCGCTCGAGGCGTTGGAGCGGCACGGGCGGGCGTGGCGGATCGCCTGTACGAGCGGGTCGCTGAACGGGCTGATCGCGGCGGCGCGGGCCGGTCTCGGCGTGATGGCCCATGCGCGCGGGCTCATCCCTCCGGGGCTTGTGCGGGTCCCTGACCGGGTCGGGTTGCCGGAGTTGGGGGAGGTCGATTTCGTGCTGCTGCATGGTTCCGCGCACGCCGCGGGGCGGGATCGGGGTGGGGCCGGGCAGGCCCTGGCCCAGGCGATTCTGGCGGGTGGGGACCGCTTGCATCGGGGCGCCCGGTAGACGGGACGGACGGTTCTTCAGCGGATCGGTGGACGGTAGGTGAGTTGTTTGACCCTGCGCATGAACGGGGCCGTCTCCACATGTTCGACGCCCTCCAGGCGGCCGAGCCTTCCGCTCACGTACGCGTAGAGGTCCGCGGTGTCGCGGACGACCACGGAGGCCACCACGTTCGACGGGCCCGCGGTCGCGGCGGCGTAGGCGATCTCCGCGTGGTCGGCCAGGGCGCGGCCCACCGCGTCGAGGTGGCGCGGTGCCGCGGTGATCCAGAGGATGGCCGCCATCCCGAAGCCGACGCGCAGCATGTCGTACTCGATGTCGATGTACAGCGCGCCGGAGGCGAGGAGCTGGGCCAGGCGGCGTTTGACCGCGGACTCCGACGTGCCGGTCGCGCGCTGGAGTTCGGGGTAGGTGGCGCGGCCGTCCCGTTTGAGGACGGCGAGGAGAGGGGCGTCGTCCGGGGTGGGCAGGGCCGGCTCGGCGGTGGGGGGCGGCGGGCGCAGCGCCGCTCGCTGGTCCGCGGTGAGGGGGCCGTGCTTGCGCAGCCACCCCTGGGGGCCGCCGAAGAACCGGTGCAGCATCTGCAGGGCCCGGATCTCCACGATGTGCGGCGTGCGCGGCAGTTTGCCGAGCAGCAGGTCGTCGTAGTCCCCGCGGGAGCGCGGCAGCGTCGCGCAGACGACCTCCGTGCCGCCGGAGGTCAGTCCGATCCAGGCCGTGTCGGGGCGGCGGGCCAGGGCAGCCGCGATGGTCTCGGCACCTTCCGGCGTGCAGCGCAGCCGCAGCATCCAGTTGTCCAGGCCGAGCAGCTGGCTGTCCTGGAGGCCGACGACGCGCAGGCCGCCGCTCGCGACGAGCTTGCGGTAGCGCCGGGCCACGGTCTGGTCGGAGACGCCGATGGCCTCCGCGATCCGGCTGAAGGGGAGCCGCCCGTCCACCTCCAGGGCCTGGAGGATCTTGAGGTCCAGTTCGTCGAAGGGGGTGGAATCCATCCCCGTACCGCCTCTGCATGTCGGATTCCGTCGGCCGGTGGTCGCTGATGGCGCCGATCGACCGCTCCCGCCCCACCTTACGGAGGAACGACAGACGACGAACGACGAGAGGCCGGAAAGAAGATGCGTACATGGGGGCCATTGACAGCGGTCTGCCTGAGCACGTTCATGCTGCTGCTGGACGTGTCCATAGCCGTGGTCGCGCTGCCGGACATGGCCGGCGCGCTGCACGCCTCACTCAGTGATCTGCAGTGGGTGATGGACGGGTACGCGCTGGCGCTCGCCGCGCTGCTGCTCGGGACCGGCGCGGCCGCGGACATTCTGGGCCGGCGCCGGGTGCATGTGGTGGGCGTGGTGGTGTTCGCGCTCGCCTCGCTGGTGTGCGGGCTCGCCGACGGGCCGGGGATGCTCGTCACCGCGCGGGTCGTGCAGGGCGTCGGCGCCGCGGCGATGTTCGCGACGACGCTGCCCATCATCGGCTCCGTCTACCAGGGGCGGCAGCGGTCCGTCGCGCTCGGTGTGTTCGGTGCGGTGAGCGGGGGCGCGGCGGCCATCGGGCCGGTGCTCGGCGGGCTGCTGACCGAGGGGCCCGGGTGGCGGTGGATCTTCTGGGTCAATCTGCCGGTGAGTGTCGCGGCGGTGTTGCTGACGCTGCGGGCGGTGCCGGAGTCGCGCGGGCCGCGGGACCGGAAGATCGACTGGGCCGGGACCGTGGCATTCGCGGTGTTCGCCGGAGCGGCGACGTACGGCGTCATCCGGGCAGGCGAGCGCGGCTGGAGCGAGCGGGGCGCGCTCCTCGCGCTGGCCGTGGCCGCCCTGGCCCTGGTGGCCTTCGTGGTCGTGGAGCGGCGGTCCGCGCACCCGATGCTCGATCTGGCACTACTGCGCAGGCCCGCGTTCGTGGGCGTGATGGTGGGCGCGTTCGCCTTCAACGCGGCCGCGTTCGGTGTGCTCCCCTACACCTCGCTGTGGCTGCAGACGCTGCTCGGGATGAGCCCGGTCCACGGCGGCCTGGTGTTTCTGGCGCTGTCCGGGGCGTCGATGGTGGTGGCGATCGCCGGCGGGAAGCTGCTGCACGGGGTGCCCGCGCGGATCACGGTCGGCGGCGGGCTCGTGCTCATCGGGGTCGGCATGTGCTGCCAGGCCGTGCTGGACGCCGGGGCGACCTGGTCCGCGCTCGTGCCGGGGCTGCTGCTGACCGGCGGCGGCGTCGGCCTCGTATCGCCGGGGATCGCGGGCGCCGCGCTCGCCACGGTCGAGCCGGACCGGGCGGGTATGGCGGGCGGTTCGCTCAACACGTTCCGCCAGCTCGGGTACGCGCTCGGTATCGCGGTCTTCGGCACCGTGGTGATCTCGCGGATGCAGGACACCCTGCCGCGCGGGGCCGCGCATGCCCTCGCGGGCGGCGGGGCAGACTCCCTGCGCGGGCGGGTGCCGGAGCGGGCGCTGCACACGGCGTTCGCGCAGGGACTCAACTCGGCTTCCGTGCTGGCCGGTTGTGTGGCACTCGTCGCGGGCTTCGTGGTGCTCGTCCTGGTACGGTCACCCAAGCCGCCCGTTGCGGAACCGACCACTCCGTCCAAAACAGCGGTCGGAGCGCCTCAGTAACCTCTCCGTACAGATTCCGTGGAGACCGGTGAAGAGCGCCGGGAGATTACGCCACCGAAACTTACTGAAGCGTAGAGATTCTGTCCCACCCCTCCCCTTGTGGCCGTATTTAAGCGGCTGACCTGTGCATATTCCGCGCGCTTCCGGCGACTTGGTACCCCTCCCGCCGGGGCGCGCGGTCGGGTACCGTCACCGACGCTGTGCGGAGCGCCACAAGGAGCAACTTTGCGCGAGTTCACCAATCCCGCTCTGGCGTCGGCGCCGCCGGTGGGCGGCCTGGCCGACGTCGTTTTCGATCACGCCCTGGAGGATCCCTCACATATCGCCTTCGGCCGCAAGGACAGGCAGAACCAGTGGCACGACGTCACGGCGGCCCAGTTCCGTGACGAGGTGCTGGCTCTGGCCAAGGGTCTGCTCGCCCAGGGGATCAGATTCGGCGACCGTGTCGCGATCATGTCGCCCACGCGCTACGAGTGGACGCTGTTCGACTTCGCGCTGTGGACCATCGGCGCCCAGGTCGTGCCGGTGTATCCCACGTCCTCCGCCGAGCAGGTCTTCTGGATGCTGTACGACGCCCAGGTGACGGCCGCGGTGGTGGAGCACGAGGACCACGCGATGACCATCGCCACGGTCATCGACCGGCTGCCGCATCTGCGCCGGCTGTGGCAGCTGGACTCGGACGCGGTCGGTCAGGTGACGGCGTCCGGCACCCACCTCGACGACGAGACGGTGCACCGGCACCGCCGCGCGGTCACTCCGGACTCGACCGCCACCATCATCTACACGTCCGGCACCACGGGCCGCCCCAAGGGATGCGTGATCACGCACGCGAACTTCATGTTCGAGGCGGACACGATGGTGAACCGCTGGGAGCCGGTCTTCGCCTCCAAGCGCGACAATGTGGCGTCCACCCTGCTCTTCCTGCCGCTGGCGCACGTCTTCGGACGGATGGTGCAGATCGCCGCCGTGCGCGGTGGCGTCAAAATGGGGCACCAGCCGCAGCTGAACGCGGCCGCGCTCCTCCCCGACCTCCAGGCGTTCCGGCCCACGTTCATCCTCGCGGTGCCGTACATCTTCGAGAAGGTCTTCAACGCGGCCCGCCGCAAGGCCGAGAAGGACGGCAAGTCCGGGCCCTTCGCCAAGGCCGTGGAGTGCGCCGTGAAGTACGCGGACGCACAGGAGGCGAAGGCGTTCGGCACCGGTCCCGGCCCGTCGGCGTCACTGCGCATGCAGCACTCGGTCTTCGACAAGCTGGTGTACTCCAAGGTGCGCGAGGCGATGGGCGGCCGGGTGCGGCAGGCGATGTCCGGCGGCTCGGGCATGGACCGGCGGCTCGGCCTGTTCTTCGCGGGCGCGGGCGTCGCCATCTACGAGGGCTACGGGCTGACCGAGTCGACGGCCGCGGCGGCCGCCAACCCGCCCGAGCAGACCCGCTACGGCACCGTCGGCAAGGCCATCCCGGGCACGACGATCCACATCGCGGACGACGGCGAGATCTGGCTCTACGGGGACAACATCTTCCAGGGCTACCTCAACGACCCCAAGGCGACGGACGCCTCGCTGCACGACGGCTGGCTCGCCACCGGCGACCTGGGCTCCCTCGACGAGGACGGCTACCTCACCATCACCGGCCGCAAGAAGGAGATCCTGGTGACCTCCGGCGGCAAGAGCGTCTCGCCGCAGCAACTGGAGGAGCGGGTCAGGGACCATCCGCTGATCGCGCAGTGCATCGTCGTCGGCAACGACCGGCCGTACATCGCGGCGCTCGTCACGCTCGACTCGGAGGCCGTCGAGCACTGGCTCGGCATGCGCGGCAAGCAGTTGATGACCCCCGCCGACCTGGTGCGCGACGGCGACCTGGAGATGGAGGTGCGGCGCGCGGTGGTGGCCGCCAACACGCTCGTCTCGCAGGCGGAGTCGATCCGTACGTTCCGCATCCTGGCCCACCAGTTCACCGAGGAACACGGGCTGCTGACCCCGTCGCTGAAGCTGAAGCGCAAGTCGATCGAGTCGGCGTACGCGGCGGAGGTCGACGCCCTGTACCGGGGATGATCCGCCCTCGGACCGCAGGAATGCGGGTACGGCCGTGATCGTTGACCATGGAGTACACATGGGAGTACCCGGAGTACCACCAACCGACGACGTAAGGATCGACCCCTCGTGAGCAAGGTCCCCCCGATCATCCTGAACAACGGCATCGAGATGCCGCAGCTCGGCTTCGGCGTGTGGCAGGTGCCGGACGACCAGGCCGAGCAGGCCGTGACGACGGCCCTGGAGGCCGGGTACCGCAGCATCGACACAGCGGCCGTCTACGGCAACGAAGAGGGCACCGGCAGGGCGATCGCCGCGTCCGACGTGCCTCGCGAGGACCTCTTCGTCACGACGAAGCTGTGGAACGCCGACCAGGGCCACGACTCCACGCTGCGCGCCTTCGACGCCTCGCTCGACAAGCTGGGCCTCGACTACGTGGACCTTTACCTGATCCACTGGCCGCTGCCGGCCAAGGACACGTACGTGGACACGTACAGGGCGTTCGAGAAGATCTACGCGGACGGCCGCGCCAAGGCCATCGGCGTCTCGAACTTCCTGCCCGAGCACCTCGACCGGCTGACCGCCGAGACCTCCGTCGTCCCGGCCGTCAACCAGATCGAGCTCCACCCGCACCTGCAGCAGCGCGTCCTGCGCGAGAAGCACGCGGAGCTGGGCATCGCGACCGAGGCCTGGTCACCGCTCGGCCAGGGCAAGGGCCTCCTGGAGGTCCCGGCGATCGTCGCGATCGCGCAGAAGCACGGCCGTACGCCCGCACAGGTCGTGCTGCGCTGGCACGTCCAGCTGGGCAACGTGGTCATCCCCAAGTCCGTGACGCCGTCGCGGATCAAGGAGAACATCGACGTGTTCGGCTTCGAGCTGGACACCGAGGACCTCGGCGCGATCAGCGCCCTCAACGAGGATCGCCGCCTCGGTGCGGATCCGGCGACGTTCGACGTGGTCTGAGCCTCGACCTCTGAGCCTGGACCGACTCCTTCGCACGAGCGGGTCACCGGCGCGGGCACCTGTGGTGTCCGCGCCGGTGGTGTTTGCGTAGTGACCCCGTGGTCCGGCCGACCGGTGGGAAAATAGCAGGCGCGTGACCATCGCGGCGGGTCACGATGGGACGTATGGACGACAACGCCTACGACGGGCCGGCCCTCGTGTCCCGCTTCCTGCGGGACGGCTTCGTGAAGCTGGAGGGCGCCGTCGCGCCCCGCGTCGCCGCGGACTGCGCACGGTTGCTGTGGCGCGAGACGGGGTGCGATCCGGACGATCCCGCTACGTGGACGCAGCCGGTGCACTGGGTGCCTGGAATGGGCCAGGGGCCGTTCGCCGCCGCCCCCAACTCCCCTGCTCTGCACCGCGCTTACGATCTGCTCGTCGGCGAGGGCCGCTGGGAGCCCCGGTATTCGCTGGGCACCTTTCCGCTGCGGTTCCCGCACGCGGAGGAGCCCGCCGACGCGGGCTGGCACATCGAGGGAAGCTATCTGCCCGAGGGCGAGAGCTGGTACTTCACGAATCTGTGGTCCCGCGACCGCGCGCTGCTGATGCTGTTCCTGTTCAGCGAGGTCGGGGAGGAGGACGCGCCGACCCGGATCCGTGTCGGCTCGCACCTCGACGTGCCCAAGGTGCTGGAGCCGTACGGGGAGGCGGGAGCGAGCGGCCTGACGCTCGCGCCGGAGTTGGTGGCCGCCTCCGCGCACCGGCCGCTCGCGTACGCGACGGGCTCCCCCGGCGACGTCTACCTGTGCCATCCGTTCCTGGTGCACGCGGCGCAGCCGCACCACGGGACGCGGCCGCGCTTCCTCGCCCAGCCGCCGCTGATGCCGGCCGCGCCCTATGAGCCGGTCAGGGCCGACGGCGCGTACTCGCCGGTGGAGATCGCCATCCGTCGGGGCCTGGGGCAGGACACCCCCGGCCCCGACGGACTTCGGCGTGCCTACAGCGCGGGGTAGGCGTTCTTCATGAGCTCCTGGAACTGGGACGAGAACCAGTGCCCGGACAGCGGCGCGTTGGGCAGCGCCCCGGACAGGTGGTTGTTGTTGCGCGGGTTGCCGGTGTACGTCGGGTCGCACATGCGGTCGAAGCCCTTGCCCTCGTCGTTGCTGATGGCGGTGCTCGAACCATCGGACTCGCCCGGCGGCTTTATCCACACGTACGCGTCGATCCCGGCAGCCGGGTTGGCCTGCGGCCGTTCACCGAGGCCGGCACCGGACTGGTTGCACCAGTTGCCCAGGTGGATGCGGCGGTCGTAGCGTCCGCCGTCCACATACGTGTCGACGTCGGACTTGGCACCGGGCCCAGCGGGCCGGGCCGTGCCGCCCCAGCCGTTGCGGGAGGTGTCGATCAGCATGCCGAGGTTCTGGTCGAAGCCGAGGGAGACCAGCTTCGTGCGCATGGCCTGGGCGTACGACAGCTCGTCGGTGTAGCGGTTCCAGTCGACCCACTTCGACTGACGGACCGAGACGCCGTTCACGGAGTCGTCGATGGTGAAGTTGTTCTCCTTGAGGGCGCTGTAGTTGGCCGTGTTCACGATGAAGCCGTGGACGTCGGACAGCTGCGCGCCGTTGCTGGTGGCGACCGTCTTGAACATGTCGGCGGAGGGCCCGAAGTTGTCGTCCCAGCCGAGCCAGCCGTGATGGCCCGCGTCGATGTAGTTGTAGACGTTCGGGATGTCGCCGAGCTTGTCGAGGGCGTAGCCGACGCCCTTCTGGTAGTTGCCGTTCGCCTTCATCACGTCACAGTTGGGCGTGGCCGTCGCGCGGGGCGTGACGTTGGTGACGAGGTTGGGCAGCGAGTCGATCTCTATCGTCGTGACGATGCGCAGGCCCGCGTACTTGGAGTCGGCGAGGACCGCGGCGATCGGGTCGATGAAGTCGCTCTTGTACTTGTCGATGTCGTTCGGGCCGAGCTCGCCGTTGGAGGCGAGGGCCGAGCAGTCGCGGCCCGGCAGATCGTAGACGACGAGCTGCACCACTTCTTCGCCGCTGCCCTTCTGCGTGAGGGCTTCGTCGAGGTGGTCGCGCAGGCTCATGCCACCGTTCACCCCGTTGATGGCGGCGATGCGGTCGAGCCAGACGCCGGTGGGCTGGTTCGAGATCTTGGTGCCACCCGGTTCGGCGGCGGCCTTCTCCGCCCACTCCGGGTTCACGTACACCTTGGCGCCCGCGTACGGGTTGTCGACTCGCCCGGACGGGTCCGTCGGGTCCGTGGGATCGGTCGGGTCGGTCGGGTCCGTCGGGTCCGTGGCCCCGTTGCAGGTGACGCCGTTCAGCTTGAACGTGGTGGGCAGGGCGTTGCTGCCGCTGTAGGAGCCGTTGAAGCCGAAGGAGGCGGAGGCCCCGGTGGCGAGGGCGCCGTTGTAGGAAGCGTTCTTGACGGTGACGGCGGCACCGGACTGGGTGATGTCGGCGTTCCAGCCGTTGGTGACCTTCTGGTTGCCGGCGAAGGACCAGCTGAGGTTCCAACTGCTCACTGCCGCGCCGTTGTTGGTGACGGTGACAGCGGTGGTGAAGCCACTGTCCCACTGGTTCTGCACCTTGTAGTCGACGCTGCAGGCGGCGGCAGCGGCCCCTACGGCGACGTCGGCGGGCAGCGCGGCTGCGGTGCCCGCACAGGCGGCGCCGGTGAGGGCGAGTGCGGCGAACACGGCGGTGCCGGCTCGCGATCTGATTCGGCTCATGGTGTGCGGTGTCCCTTTCATCGTGGGGGTCCTACGGCTCATGCGGGTTGTTCGGCTCACGGGGGTCATGTGACGGGTGGTCATCCGTTCAGGGCGCGCAGGTGGTCGCGCAGGCCGACCCCGAACGGGGTCGGTGTACCGTCGTACGCGCTGATCAGGGACGGCCCGGAGGAGCAGTCCCAGGTGTTCCAGGTCCAGCCGAGATACGACAGCTTCCGGTCGTCGAACCACTTCATGACGCGGTCGACGAACCCGTGCGAGCAGGTGTTCTCGCCGATCTCCCCTGCCACCAGCGGGACCTGGGCCGCGACGGGCGCGAGCGTGGAGTCCCAGCAGCTCTCGGTGGCGCAGGTGTTGAAGTTGTAGACGTGCCAGGCCGCGGCGAGATTGCCGGCCGGGTCGGTGGGCCGGTGGGCGAGCCACTGCCCCAGGTCGTTGGAGTAGGCGAGGCCGCCCGCGAGGATCACGTTCTTGGCGCCCGCGGCACGTACCGCGTCGACGAGGTCCTGCATGCCCGCGACTTCGTAGCCGATGCCGGGGCAGGTGCCGCCGTCCTTCCAACAGGCCCAAGCGTCAGCGATGTTGGAGGTCGCACGGTCCGGGTACGGCTCGTTGAACAGGTCGAAGGCGACGGCCGGGTCGTCCTTGAAGGTGCTCGCCACCGACGACCAGAAGCTGGGCCCGTACCGCGCGTCCGGCATCGGCTTCTGACAGGTGGCGTGGACGTCGGAGCAGCCTGCCGAGTTCCCGGTGTACTGGCCGTACGACCAGTGCATCTCCAGGATCGGCGTCATGCCGTGGGCTTTGACCTTGGTGACCAACTCCTTGATGGCGGACTGGTAGTTGACGCCCGCGTACTCGGGCTTGATGTTGTCGAGACCGAGCCAGCACTCCTCGTTGAGCGGGATCCGGACGGCGTTGGCCTTCCAGTCGGCGATGGCCGCGACGGACGCGTCGTCGACCGGGCCGTCGAAGATCCCGTACCCCTGGACGCACATGAACTCGGCACCGGAGCGGTTCACGCCGAGGATGCGGCGCTGCGCCCCTGAGGCGTCGACGAGCTTGTTTCCGGACACTTTCAGAGCCGGGGCGGCGCCGTCGTCACCCGGATCCGTCGGGTCGGTCGGGTCCGTCGGGTCGGTGACGTCGGTGTTGCAGGTCGTGCCGTTCAGCTTGAAGGCCGTGGGCACCGTGTTGGCGCCGGACCACGATCCGACGAACCCGGCGGAGACGCTCCCGCCGGAGGCGAGCGCACCGTTCCAGGATTCGTTGGCCGCGGTCACGGCCGCGCCGGACTGGGACCATTTCGCGGCCCAGCCCTGCGTGACCTTCTGACCGTCGGCGAAGGCGAAGGACAGATTCCAACTGTCCTTCGCCGCACCGTTGTTGGTGACCTTCACGGCGGCCTGGAAGCCGCTGTCCCACTGCCCGGTGACGGAGTACTCCACCGAGCAGGCGGGGGCGGCCGCGGCCGCGGCGGTGGTCAGGGGGACGAGCGCGGCCGCCGAGACGGCACACGCGAGCAGCAGTGCGGGTAACGCATGACGCGGGGAATGACGCGGGGGGTGTCGCATGAGCGACTCCTTGCAGCTCGGGCGCGACCGGCACAGGCCGGCGCGTCGACTGATGGAACCGCTCCCACTGGTTGTTGGTGGACTGTAGAGAAGGAACTGCCGTCAAGCAACAGACGAGTTCCGAAATTCCCCTGTCGAAATAATTCGACTCTTCAAGCCTCTTGACCCTCAATTCCCTCGTCCCCATCCTTGGGAGCGCTCCCACTGGTTCACAGGTTGTGACGCCCACGTCACTGCCGCACCCCCCGCTCACTGAACCGCAAGGAGGAATCCCGGCATGCCCAAAAGACCGTCCCCGCGGTTGTGGACCGCTGTCGCGGCCACCCTGGCACTACCGCTCGCCTCTCTCGCCGCTCTGCCAACTACCGCCAACGCGGCGGGAGTTCAGTGCAGCGTCGACTACAAGACCAACGACTGGGGCTCCGGCTTCACCGCCGATCTGACGATCACCAATCGCGGTAGCGAGGCGATCGACGGCTGGACCCTCACCTACACCTACGGCGGCAATCAGAAACTGGCCAACGGCTGGAACGCGACCTGGTCGCAGTCCGGAAAAACGGTCACCGCGAAAAGCCTCGCGTACAACGCGAAGATCGCTGCCGGTGGCGCCGCCTCGACGGGCGCGCAATTCACTTACAGTGGCGCGAATTCAGCGCCCGCCGATTTCGCGATCAACGGCACGACCTGCGCGGGCGCCCATCAGCCCCCCGTCACGGTGCTCACCAGCCCGAAGGCCGGCGCGGTCTACTCGGCGGGCGACGCCGTCCCGCTCGCCGCCACCGCCGCTGCGGCCGACGGGGCGAGCGTCGCCAAGGTCGAGTTCTACGACGACACGACGCTGCTCGGCACGGACACGACCGCGCCGTACGAGCTCGGCGCGGACAGCCTGGCTGCCGGGACACACTCCCTGTACGCGAAGGCGTACGACAGTCAGGGCGCGTCCGGCGAGTCGACGCCCGTCGGCATCACGGTCGCGGCAGGCCCGGCCGTGGTCGCTTCGCCGTCCCAACTCGGCATCCAGCAGGGGAAGTCGGGCACTTTTGACGTAAAGCTGTCGAAGCAGCCGGCGTCGAACGTCACGGTCACGGTGGCCCGCACGAGCGGCAACACCGGCCTCTCCGTCGCCTCCGGCGCAAGCCTGGCCTTCACGCCGTCGAACTGGAACACCGCGCAGAAGGTGACGGTCGCGGCCGACTCCTCCGGCACGGGCGCGGCCACCTTCACGGTGTCGGCCCCCGGTCACACCAAGGCCGCGGTCACGGTCACCCAGCTCGCCGCCGCCAAGACGTACGACGCCCGCTTCCTCGATCTCTACGGGAAGATCACCAACCCGGCGAACGGCTACTTCTCGCCGGAGGGCATCCCGTACCACTCGGTCGAGACGCTGATCGTCGAGGCGCCGGACCAGGGGCACGAGACGACGTCGGAGGCGTACAGCTATCTCCTGTGGCTGCAGGCGATGTACGGCAAGGTCAGCGGTGACTGGTCGAAGTTCAACGGGGCGTGGGCCCTCATGGAGAAGTACATGATCCCCACGCACGCGGACCAGCCGACGAACTCCTTCTACAACGCCTCGAAGCCTGCCACCTACGCGCCCGAGCACGATCTGCCGTCCCAGTATCCGGCGGCGCTCGACCCGTCGGTCCCCGTCGGCAGCGACCCGATCGCGGCGGAGCTGAAGAGCGCGTACGGCACGGACGACGTCTACGGCATGCACTGGCTGCAGGACGTCGACAACACCTACGGCTACGGGAACGAGCCGGGCAAGTGCGAGGCGGGCCCGACCGCCACCGGCCCGTCCTACATCAACACCTTCCAGCGCGGCGCGCAGGAATCGGTGTGGGAGACCGTGCCGCAGCCGACCTGTGATGCCTTCAAGTACGGTGGAAAGAACGGGTACTTGGACCTGTTCACCGGCGACTCGTCGTACGCCAAGCAGTGGAAGTTCACCAATGCCCCGGACGCCGACGCCCGCGCCGTGCAGGCCGCGTACTGGGCGGACGTGTGGGCCAAGCAGCAGGGCAAGGGCTCCGACGTGTCGGCGACCGTCGGCAAGGCCGCCAAGATGGGCGACTACCTGCGGTACTCGATGTACGACAAGTACTTCAAGAAGGTCGGGAACTGCGTCGGCCCGACGACCTGCCCGGCCGGTACCGGCAAGGACGCCTCGCAGTATCTGATGTCCTGGTACTACGCGTGGGGTGGCGCCACCGACACCTCGGCGGGCTGGGCCTGGCGCATCGGTTCCAGCCACACCCACGGCGGTTATCAGAACCCGCTCGCCGCGTACGCGCTCTCCTCGGTCGCCGACCTGAAGCCCAAGTCGGCCACAGGGCAGGCGGATTGGGCCAAGTCGCTCGACCGGCAGCTGGAGTTCTACCGCTGGCTGCAGTCGGACGAGGGCGCCATCGCGGGCGGCGCGACGAACAGCTGGGGCGGCAGCTACGGCACCCCGCCGTCCGGTACGCCGACGTTCTACGGCATGTACTACGACGAGGCGCCCGTCTACCACGACCCGCCGTCGAACCAATGGTTCGGCTTCCAGGCCTGGTCGATGGAGCGCGTCGCCGAGTACTACCACCAGACGGGCGACGCCGACGCGAAGGCGGTCCTGGACAAGTGGGTCGACTGGGCCCTGTCCAAGACGACCATCAACCCCGACGGCACGTACCGCATCCCGTCGACCCTCCAGTGGTCGGGCAAGCCCGACACCTGGAACGCGTCGACGCCCGGCGCCAACACGTCACTTCACGTCACCGTGGCCGACTACACGGACGACGTCGGGGTCGCGGCGGCCTACGCCAAGACTCTGACGTACTACGCCGCCAAGTCCGGTGACGCGCAGGCGAAGACGACGGCGAAGGCGCTGCTCGACGGCATGTGGGACCACGACCAGGACGCGCTCGGTGTCGCCGCGCCCGAGACGCGCGCCGACTACAGCCGGTTCGACGACCCGGTCTACGTGCCGGGCGGCTGGACGGGCACCATGCCGAACGGCGACAAGATCGACTCCTCGTCGACCTTCGCCTCGCTGCGCTCCTTCTACAAGGACGACCCCAACTGGTCGAAGATCGAGGCCTACTTGGCGGGCGGCGCGGCACCGACGTTCACGTACCACCGGTTCTGGGCCCAGGCGGACATCGCGCTCGCCATGGGTTCGTACGCGGAGCTGCTCGAATAGCGCCCCGCTGACGGCGGCTCCGTGCACATCGGGCCGGGCGACCTCTCCCCAGGGGTCGCCCGGCCCTCTCCCTGGCTCCGCTCCTCCCCCCCTCCCATGGAGACCTCATGCGCAGACCCCGCTTGCCCATGGCAGGCGTACTCGCCCTCGTGGCAGGCCTGTTGACGTCCGGCGCGGCGACGGCGGCCGAGCCGCCGCCCGAACAGCACAGGTCCGTGGCCGCCTCCACGTACACCTGGAAGAACGCCCGCATCGACGGCGGCGGCTTCGTTCCCGGCATCGTCTTCAACCGCACCGAGAAGAACCTCGCCTACGCCCGCACCGACATCGGCGGCGCTTACCGCTGGGAGCAGGACACCAAGTCCTGGACCCCGCTGCTCGATTCGGTCGGCTGGGACGACTGGGGTCACACGGGCGTCGCCTCCCTGGCGTCGGACTCCGTGGATCCGGACAAGGTCTACGCGGCCGTCGGCACGTACACGAACGACTGGGACCCCGGCAACGGCGCGGTCCTGCGCTCCGCCGACCGCGGCGCGACCTGGAAGAAGACGGACCTTCCCTTCAAGCTCGGCGGAAACATGCCGGGCCGTGGCATGGGCGAACGCCTCGCGATCGACCCGCACGACGACAAGGTGTTGTATCTGGGCGCCCCCAGCGGCAAGGGTCTGTGGCGCTCGACGGACGCGGGCGTGACGTGGTCGCAGGTCACTGCCTTCCCGAACCCCGGAACGTACCGGCAGGACCCGTCCGACTCGTCGGGCTACGCCTCCGACCTCCAGGGCGTGGTGTGGGTGACGTTCGACGAGTCGACGGGATCGGGCACGGGCCGCACGCAGACGATCTACGCCGGTGTGGCCGACAAGGACAACGCGGTGTACCGCTCGACGGACGCGGGCGCGACCTGGCAGCGGGTGGCGGGCCAGCCCACCGGATATCTCGCCCACAAGGGTGTCCTGGACGCGGAGAACGGCTACCTCTACCTCGCGTACAGCGACACGGGCGGCCCGTACGACGGCGCCAAGGGCCAGGTGTGGCGGTACGCGACGAAGACCGGCGAGTGGAAGAACATCAGCCCGGTCGCGGAGGCGGACACGTTCTACGGCTTCAGCGGACTGACCGTCGACCGGCAGCACCCGGGCACGGTCATGGTGTCCGGGTACAGCTCCTGGTGGCCGGACACGCTGATCTTCCGCTCGACGGACAGCGGCGGTACGTGGACGAAGGCCTGGGACTACTCCTCGTACCCGAACCGCGCGAACCGCTACACGATGGACGTCTCCTCCGTGCCCTGGCTGACGTGGGGCGCGAATCCGGCGCCACCTGAGCAGACGCCGAAGCTGGGGTGGATGACGGAGGCGCTGGAGATCGACCCGTTCGACTCGGACCGGATGATGTACGGGACGGGCGCGACGGTCTACGGCGCCGATGACCTGGGGAAATGGGACACCGGCGGCACGATCTCCATCACCCCCATGGTCAAGGGCCTGGAGGAGACGGCGGTCAACGACCTCGCCTCCCCGCCCTCCGGGGCACCGCTGCTGAGCGCGCTCGGCGACATCGGCGGGTTCCGCCACACGGATCTGACGAAGGTCCCGTCGATGATGTTCACGAGCCCGAACTTCACGACCACGACCAGCCTGGACTTCGCCGAGTCGAAGCCGGACACGGTGGCGCGCGTCGGCAACGTCGACTCGGGCGCGCACATCGCGTTCTCGAACGACAACGGCGCCAACTGGTATGCGGGCAGCGACCCTTCGGGCGTCACGGGCGGCGGCGCGGTCGCGGTGTCGGCGGACGGCGGGCGGTACCTGTGGAGCCCGGAGGGCGCGGGTGTGCAGACGGGCTCGGGGTCGTCGTGGACGGCGTCGAGCGGGGTGCCGGCGGGCGCGGTGGTCGAATCGGACCGCGCCGACGCCAAGACCTTCTACGCCTTCAAGTCCGGCGTTTTCTACGGGAGTTCGGACAGCGGGGCGACGTTCACGGCGAGGGCCTCCAGCGGACTCCCCACGGACGGGCCCGTGCGGTTCAAGGCGGTGCCGGGCGCGAAGGGCGACATCTGGCTGGCGGGCGGTTCGACGCAGGGCGCGTACGGTCTGTGGCACTCGACGGACGGCGGCGCCTCATTCACCAAGCTCGCGAACGTCACCGAGGCGGACACGGTCGGATTCGGCAAGGCAGCGCCCGGCGCGAGCTACCAGACACTGTTCACCAGCGCGAAGATCGGCGGCGTCCGTGGCATCTTCCGCTCCACGGACGCGGGCGCGACCTGGACCCGGATCAACGACGACGCCCACCAGTGGGGCTGGACGGGCGCGGCCATCACCGGTGACCCGCGGGTCTACGGCCGGGTGTACGTGTCGACGAACGGGCGGGGCGTCCTCTACGGGGACTCGGCGGACACCCCCACGCAGCCCGGCGACGGTGGTTCCGGCGACGGTGCCTGCAAGGTCACGTACAAGGTCACCAATGAATGGCCGGGAGGTTTTCAAGCCGACGTGACGGTGACGAACACGGGCACGGCCGCGTGGGACGGCTGGTCACTGGGCTGGACGTTCCCGGACGGGCAGAAGCTGACCCAGGCGTGGAACGCGGAGGCGAGCCAGTCGGGGGCGACAGTGACGGCGAAGAACGTGAGCTGGAACGGCAAGGTGGCGGCGGACGGATCGGCGGCCTTCGGGTTCACGGGGAGCCGGTCGTCGGCGAACGGGCTGCCGACGGCGTTCAGCGTCGCCGGGAAGGCGTGTGCGAAGGGCTGACAGCGGGTCCGGACCGCGTGAACCGGCCGGGCGCTCCCCCCTCGGCGCCGGACCGTGCGAATCGGCCGGGCGCTCGCCGGGCGCCCGGCCGGTCACGAAAACATCACCTGTCCTCCATGCCGCCTACACACTTTCCCCACAGCCCCATAAGCTCTCCCCCTCACCAGCGGCCCAGGGGGACACCATGGCCAACCCGTACATGCCCGCACCACCGCCAGGACCTGGCGTACGCACCGCACCGAAATGGGCGCGCAAGCGCATCGTGCTTCCCGCCATCGGTGTGGCGCTCGTCCTGGGCGCGGGCCTCGGCGCCGCAGGGGACGGCGGCGACAACAGCGGCAGCACCACGGTGGCGGCGGACCAGGTCAGGCCGACCACCACCGTCACGACAACAGCGACGGCGACCGCGACAGAGACAGCCACGCCGAAACCCGCCCCAACAGTGACCGCCACCAAGACGGTGAAGGTGAAGGTCACCGTCACGTCGAAGCCGGCCGCGGGCTCCGGCGGCGGCAGCGGTGGCGGCAGTTCGAGTGGGGGCAGCAGCGGAGGCGGCGGGGGCGGCACCTGCTCCATCACCTCGAACGCGGGCAACTGCTACGCGGCCGGCCAGTTCTGCCGCAACGTCGACCACGGCGCCTCCACCACGACGGCGAGCGGCACGGCGATCACCTGCCGGTACAGCGCGAACGCCTGGCGCTGGGCGAGCAGTTGAGAGGCGTCCCGCCTCTCACGCCATCTGTCGCAGACTGAGCCGAGCGTCCTCGACGCGACGGTGCAGGCTGCCGATGTGCGCGCCCGCTCCGACACGGAAGCCGGCCTCCAGATCGTCGGCCCGCATGGCTGCATGGCCGAAGCGAACGGAGAACCGGACCAGCCCGGCCGGCCTCTCCGCCTGCGCGCGGCCCGCTTCCACCTCCAGCCGCACCTCGCAGCCCGCACCGCCGGAGTGGGCCGCCAGGACTTCGTCCACCTCACGCGTGATCGGCGTCAGGGTCTCCTCCAGCCGCCCACGCGGTATGCGGATCGACCGCTGAGCGATCCCGGCCCCGCTGCCGCGGAGACTGGTCAGGGTCAGGCAGAGCTTCCTGGCGCTGTAGATCCCGTGGTGATGCAGCACGTACACGGCGGTCAACGCCGCTTGTACGGCCCCGACCACGGGACTGCCTGCCGCCGTCGGTCGCACGTCCCAGGCGTGCCCGGTCTCGCGAAGCCTGCGCGGAGCGGTCCCTGCGATCAGGTTCTCGATGCCTTCGAGCGCGCTGTCCCCCACCTGCCAGGCACCGCCGAGCCCGAAGGAGAGCAGTTGCCCCTCCTCGCCCACGGCGAGAACGGAGTCGTTCTCCGTGACACCGACCGGGAACAGACCCGTGCGGAGCTCGGCCGACAGGCGGCTCAGCCGGACCAGTTGGAATCTGGCCTTCTCCGGGTCGATGGAGAACCCGCTGGACGCGACTTCCCGGCCCGGTTCCGTGGGCCGGTGGTCGAGGCCGTAGAACTCCCTCAGAAAGGACTTCGCGGCGGGGAAGAGCGGGAGATCCGTCGCGTAGCCCTCCGCCATCGCGCCGAGTCGCAATGCCGCGCGCATCGCATCCTGCTCGACGTTCCGGCCCGGGGCCCAGCCGATCCTCTCCGCGGGCCGATCGTGCTGCGTCACGCGTCCATCAACTCGATACCCAGACGCTCGATCAGAGCAGTGCAGGCGCGACAGGGCTCCGCATGACGTCCGTGTTCCGGATCGCCCGTCGGCCGCACCTTTCTCGCCACCAGGGCCGCCCCCGAGAAATGAGCCAGCGCTTCATCGAGAGCCGTGCTGCTCCCGTCCGCACGCTGCTGGTCCAGGCCCCACAGTTGGTCGGAGATCAGGGCGGACTCCGCGCAGTGGCCCATGAAGGGTTCTCGCTGCGCGGCGGGGAGCTGCTGAAGAAACTCGGCAACCGCAGGATGCAGATCCGGCTCGGAATTCGGGTCGACATCGGTCTGGCTGAAGATCTGCCCGTTCACCAGCAGGGACGCGGCGGTCATCGGAACGTGCTCAGGCATAGTGGTTTTCCGCATCCTCGAGCGGGTAACCCCGCGAATAACTCATCAGTGCCGAGTACTTGTCGTCACCGAGGAAGTACGCGCCGCTGTGATGCAGGTAGAAGAACCGTCCCACCTCGTCGATGAGGACCGTTCCACCGTCGTACGTGTCGTGCGCGACGGGGAAGATCTTCTTCCCGAGCCCGTCGGCGAGTTCCTGTACGTCTTCCGCCGCCTCCCGGTACATGAGACGCGGGTTGAACTCCACCCGGTCCTCCGTGGAGGCGTGCCGGGGCGCCACGAGACCGACGTGCTCACGCAGGAAAGCAACAGCCGGCTCGATGACATCGAGATGGCCGCCGTCGTCACGGAAATCCTCTACGACACTCGCCACCTCAGCAGCGGCCAGGTCGTCACACCTGCGCCCCGGAAACCACCCGGCGTTCGAGAGCCAGGCATCCACTTCCTCCGGAGTTTTCAAAACGGGCACAGTTCTCATCCCTCTTCTCGGATTTCGGTCAAACAGCCGTGACGTTGACGAGCGGCAGCATGCGCTCGCAGGAGGGGCAGGGTTTCTTGTAATCACCGTGACTCAAAAATCCGGGTCTGTTCGGGTTCATGTCACCGATCTGCCGCGTATGCACCTGCGCCCCGTCCAGGACGCGCCTGATGTCCTCGGCAGTCCGTATGTCGACGCCGTCACGCTCCGAAATGGCGTGCAACCGGTCGGATATCAGCGCCACTTCGGTGCACTGTCCGTGCCCGGTCCCCACCAGTTCCCCTTCGCTTTCCGCCTGTCGCCTCACGTCGTCCAGGACGGATTGCAGAGCGGGATGCGTATCCAGTTGCTGCTGCGGATCCTGGTTCTGCGGATTCGCCTTCAGCTTCGTCACGCTGGAGTGCCCTGTCAGCACCCCGTCGTGCAAAAGGGCGCCTGCACACCCCTGCTTGATCCTGGCCCGGGCCGGTACAGGCTGTCCGCCGGGCCCGTTGGATGCCTTCTGCGCCTCGTCCGCCACATTCCTGGCTTCGTCGACCAGCGCACGGCGCTGCGCCTCCGGTTCAAGGTGATCCACATGCATCGCATCACGCCGATAGTGTCGCATCTGACCAGCGCTTCTACCGTGCCAGCCGGGCTGCGGGTCCATGCGGCGGGGACCGTCGCCGGAGCCGCGTCCACCGCCGCCGCCGTTCCCGCCACCCCCGCCGCCACCGCCGCCCGCTCCACCCGACGAGTCGACCTTGGTCACGTCGATGCCGTCGGACTGCTTGCCGATCTTGTGGTCGGTCGTCTTCTGATGCCGGGACGCGGCCTTCACGCGCTGCGGGATCTCGTCCGTGACGTGCTTGGCGGTACGGCTGACCGACTTGGTGGCGGCGTCGAGCGCCTTCTCCAGGGCGTGGTCGAAGGTCTTGGTGAACCCGTCCCGTCCCTTGGTCCGGCCGAACGCGCCCTTCGCCCTGCCCAGATGGACATGCGTCTTCCCACCGAGGTCCACGCCGTGGAGCGAGACCTTGCCGGCGCCGTCCTCGAACTCGGCATGGTCGATATGGGTCCGCTTGCCCGCACCGCCACCCCCGCCGCCTCCGCCGCCCGCGGACGCGAGATTCATGCCGCCCGAGCCGCCGCCGGCCCCGCCGTTCGGGTTGAAGGCGCCCTCTGCCAGATCCAGCGCCTTGTCGATGGCCAGCTCTTCCAGCTTCGCCGTGACGGGCTCCGCGAGTCTGGCGGCGATCTCGGCGACGATCTCCTTGATCGCCTCCTTGACCAGGCGCTTCACGAGCTGCCGCATCAGGACGATCTCACCCGCGGCAGCAGCCGCCGAGATGCCCAGTGTCACTCCGGACGCGGCCAGTTCGGCGACGATCGTCCCGGCGAGCACGCCCAGTTCGACCGTCGCCTTCGTCTTCATCGCGATGATGATCTCGGCGATCCGGTCACACACGAACGCGAACGTCCGCGCCACGTCCGGGATCTTCTCCAGATGACTGGTCCTCACATACGACCAGTGCTTCTCCATGGAGTCGACCGCCCAGCCCTCCGAAGAGCTGAGGATCCGCGTGAACGCCTTGTGTGCGTCACCGCCGTGGCCCTCGAACTTCTCCGCGAACTCGCGGAGCGAGTCGGCCATCTCCGTGTAGTCGTCCTCGTCGACGTTCGGCCAGTCGATTCCCGCAAGGTCGAGCGCTTGGTCGACGATGTCGGGCAGCACTATGCCCATGCCCCGTGATCCCCCGTGGTGTTGGTGTCGGCACAACAATCAACAGCAACGGTGAACTAGACACCGTGCGTCCACGGGGCATCAACCGGAGCAGCCGTCTCAGTACAGAGTTGAGACACCAACTGCTCTCAGAGCGCCTCAAAGCACCTCAGGGAGTCGTGATCGTGGGGCGCGGCGCCGTCGGCATGCCCGAGCCGATGAAGAAGCTGGGGTGCGGCGGCTGGTTGTAAGCGGTGTTCTGCCAGGCCAGGGCCGTACGGTACTGGGTGTCGTGGAGGAGTGTGGTGATGCGGGTGGAGGTTTCGATCGGGGTCGAGTAGATGCGCAGGGCCGTGTTGTTCGTGGTCGGCCACACCACCTCCTCGCGCCAGTCGCCGAGGATGTCGCCCGACAGGGCCGGGGTCGCCTTCGTGCCGTTGTCGGAGTGGACGCCCGAGCCCGTCAGGAGGCGGGTGTCGGCGGACGTGCCGTACTTGTCGATGTGGGTGCCGTCGAGGAGTTCGCGGGTGGTGTCGCCGTCCCACCACGACAGGAAGTTCGTGGAGGAGGGCTTGCGGGAGGAGACGACCGTGCCCTTGGGGCTCCGGATGCCGGACTCGGACGACGACCAGGACTCGGCGCCCGCGCTGCCGGACCAGATGTCGCCGGAGACACCGCGTCCGTTGTCGCCGTTGGCGCCCGTCGACCAGATGACGGCGCCGGTCTTCGCGTCGGCCATCCACGACGACGGCTTGGAGCTGTCCTCGTCGACCTTGAACTCTTCCAGACCCGGGCGCGACGGGTCGAGGTCGCCGACGTGCAGGGCGTCGCCGTGGCCGTTCTTCGTGGTCCACAGGGCGGAACCGTTGTCGTCGACGGCCATCGCGCCGTAGACGATCTCGTCCTTGCCGTCACCGTCGACGTCCGCGACCGACAGCTGGTGGTTGCCCTGGCCGTCGTAGCCCTTGCCACTGTTCGTCGAGGAGTTGGTGTCGAACGTCCAGCGGCGCGTGAACTTCCCGTCGCGCCAGTCCCAGGCCGCGATCACGGAACGCGTGTAGTAGCCGCGCGCCATGATCAAGGAGGGGCGGGAGCCGTCCAGATAGGCCGTGCCCGCGAGGAAGCGGTCCACGCGGTTGCCGTACGAGTCGCCCCAGGAGGAGACCGTGCCGCGCGCCGGGACGTAGTCGACGGTGCCCATCGCGGCGCCCGTCGAGCCGTTGAACATCGTCAGGTACTCGGGGCCCGACAGGACATAGCCGCTTGAGTTGCGGTAGTCCGCCGACGAGCTGCCGATGACCTTGCCCTGGCCGTCGGTCGTGCCGTCCGCCGTCTTCATGGCGACCTCGGCCTTGCCGTCGCCGTCGTAGTCGTACACCTGGAACTGCGTGTAGTGCGCGCCGGAGCGGATGTTCTTGCCGAGGTCCGCGCGCCACAGCCGGGTGCCGTCGAGCTTGATCGCGTCGACGATCGTGTTCCCGGTGTAGCCGGACTGCGAGTTGTCCTTGGCGTTGGTGGGCTGCCACTTGAGGACGAATTCGAGGACGCCGTCGCCGTCGAGGTCACCGACGGACGCGTCGTTGGCCTCGTAGGTGTAGGCGACGCCGTCGGGGGCGGTGCCGCCCGCGGGCGGGGAGATCGGTACGTCCTTGTAGCCGGTGCGGAACTGGATCGCGTGCGCCGAGTCGGCCTGCTCGGTGCCGCCCACGATCGCGCGGACCGTGTAGTCGGCGGAGTTCGGGGCGCCGGAGTGGAAGAAGTTCGTGGAGCCGGTCACCGGGGCCGAGTTGACCTTCGTACCGGCGCGGTAGACGTTGAAGGAGACGTTGTCCGGGTCCGTGCCGAGCCAACGCCACGTGATCAGGTTGCCGGCGTCGGTGTGCACGCTGACCAGGCCGCGGTCGAGTTCCTCGGCCTGCCGCGCGGTGGCCGCGGACGCGTCGTGTGCGGGCAGCAGGGTCAGTCCGGCGGCGGCGAGGGCCCCGGCCGTGAGGGTGGCGAGCAGCAGGCGGCGGGGTCCCCGGTGGGCACGGGGTCGGGGGCGGGATCGGGGCATGCGGAGGCTCCTGGGGGTCGGAACGCGCGGGTGGGTCACGTTCCGTCAGTTGCCGCAGCGCGCGCACCGGTTGCCGCCCAGCGCCCAACTTCGCTTCCCTGCCCCGCAGTCGGTACCGAACGCGGCCGACCGTGATCGACGCCGAACACGCTTGACTTCGCCTGCGCTTCAACACGTTGACTCCCTTCCACAGTCCGGCGCGCACCCGGCGGCCGGGCCCCGCGAAGGGGAGCTCCGCATGAAGTACCGCACCATCGGCACGGATCCGGCACGTCGCCGCGAGGTCAGTGTGATCAGCCTGGGCGCCATGCTGTTCGGCACGGCCACCGACGAGAAGACGGCGTTCGCGATTCTCGACCGGTACGTCGAGGCGGGCGGCACGTTCGTCGACACCTCGGACAACTACGCGTTCTGGCAGACCGGCAGCGTCGGCGGCGAGAGCGAGACGGTGCTCGGCAACTGGCGGCGCAGCCGCGGCATCGGCGACGAGATCGTCATCGCCACCAAGCTGGGCGCGGCGCCGCTCACGCCGGGGGGCCATTACGTCGACGACGCGGAAGGGCTCTCGGCGGCGGCGATCCGGTCGGCCGTGGCGGGCAGCACGGCGCGGCTCGGCCTGGAGCGGCTGGATCTCCTGTACGCCCACATTCCCGACCCGAAGGTCGAACTGGCCGATCAGGTCAGGGAGTTCGGGGTGCTCGTGAACGAGGGCACGGTCGGGCTGCTCGGCGTGTCCAATCACTGGGCGTGGCAGGTGGAGCGGGCCCGGGCCATCGCGCGGGCCGAGGGCCTGCCGGGGTACGAGGTGCTCCAGTACCAGCACAGCTATCTGCGGCACCGCATCGATCTGCCCAGTGAGCTGTCGCCGGACGGCATGCTCAGCACCGCCGACGGCAATCTGCTCAGCATGGTGCGGGCCGAGCGGGATCTCACGCTGGTCGCGTACTCGCCGCTGCTCGGCGGGGCTTACGTACGGGACGACAAGCCGCTCGCCGCGGGGCATCAGCACGGCAGTACGCAGCCTCGGCTGGCGGCGCTGCGAGAGGTGGCGAAGTCGGCGGGGGCCACGGTCAACCAGGTGGTGCTGGCCTGGATGATCGGGGCGCAGGTGCCGGCGATCCCGCTTGTCGGGGCGTCGTCCGTGGCGCAGATCGAGGAGAGCCTGGCGGCGGTGGACCTGGAGCTGACGGAGGACGAGCGGGCCCGGCTGAACGCCGTGTGACCAGGCCGGGATCGCGGGCGCGGAACCGCTCGACCAGCGCGCAGATGTCGCTGCCGACGAGAGAGGCCGCGCCTTTGTCGACCGTCGGGGGGTAGACGCCGCCGGGGCCGAGCACGCGGGACGCCTCGGCCACGACGGGGGCCGCGTCATCGATGAGGTGCAGCAGCCAGCCCGAGGTGACCGCTTCGAACGTGACGTCGCGAAACGGGAGTTGACCCGAGTGGCGGTCTAGTCCGGCAGGACGGGCGGCTCGCCCGTGGTCCAGACGGCCCGCACCGACATGCGGCTGATGCGCCAGCCCTCCTCGGTACGTCGGAGTTCTGCCTCATAGATACCGCCCACGGTGAAGAGGGGGTTGGCGCCCTCACCCCGTGCTTGGAGCGTGGAGTCGAGGTGGACGTGGGTCATATGGGCGTTCCAGGACGCATGGGCTGTCCGCGCGCCTGGCTCTGCCCGGACAAGAACGTCAGAGGAGGCGTGCAAGGTTGCGGCGAATCGGCCGATGGCCTCCTCCACCTGGCGCACGGCGTCGACTCCCTCGGCCACGCCTAGCGGCGTCGTCGTCCGCAGGTCATCGGTGAAGTAGGCCAAGGCCCAGCCCTCGTCGAACCTCTGCTCATCCAGGGTGTGGAAGAAGGCGCTGACGAGGGTGGCGACTTCGGAGTGGTCCCGGAGGTTCGCGGTGCTGCTCATCATCTCGTTCATAGCTGGATCATTGGGTCTCAACCACACTTGAGGTCAAGACGTACTGATCGAGATCTGCCGGACCGGACCCTGACGGTCGGGGCCCGGTCGGGCAGGTCAGGTCGCGCCGTGCCCCGGAGCCAACGTCTCCACCTTGCGGGCGAGTTCGAAGTCCTTCGCGGTCACGGCGCCGCCCGCGTCGTGCGTGTGCACCGCGAGGGCGACCGTGTTGTAGCCGAGGGTGAGGTCGGAGTGGTGGTTCAGCTCCTCCTGGGTCTGGGCGATGTGCACGACGAGGGCGGTCGCCGCGAAGTGCGTGCCCAGGTGGTAGGTACGGGTGATGCGGTCGCCGTCGAGTGACCAGCCGGGGAGTTCGGCGAGGCGGTCCTCGACCTCCTTCTGGGAGAGCGGTTCAGTAGGCATGTCCCCAGCGTGCCACCCGCACCGGCTTTGGGCATGCCTCTGGCGCGACACCTGTATCACCACATGGCATGCCTCAGGCGCGGCGCCCGTATCGCGGCACGGCACGCCCCCGGCGCAGCAGACGTACCGCGTTACCGTCTCCCCATGACAACTGCGGCGCGCAAGAACCCTTCCGAGGTGGGCCGTCTGCTGCGCGGTTGGCGGGAGCAGCGGCGGGTCAGCCAGCTGGAGCTCGCGCTGCGCGCGGACTCGTCGGCGCGGCACATCAGTTTTGTGGAGACGGGCCGCTCGCGGCCGAGCGAGGAGCTGGTCCTGCGCCTTGCCGAGCACCTGGACGTGCCGATGCGGGAGCGCAACGCCCTGCTGCTCGCGGCGGGTTACGCGCCGCGCTTCAGGGAGACCCCGCTGGACGATCCGTCGATGGGCTCGCTGCGTGCGGGCCTGGAGCGGCTGCTGCGCGGCTACGAACCGTATCCGGCGCTGATCGTCGACGCGACGTACAACGTGATCGCCACGAACCGCGGCCTCGCGGCGCTGATGGGGTCGCTGCCCGAAGAGTTGCTCGCGCGACAGCCGCTGAACGCGATGCGGCTCACGCTGCACCCGCAGGGGCTGGCGCCCCGGATCCGGAATCTGCGCGAGTGGCGGGGGCATCTGCTGGCGCAGATGGAGCGGCAGATCGCGCTGGCCCGCTCGGACGCGCTGCGGGAGCTGTACGAGGAGGTCGCGGCGTATCCGGTGCCGGCCGGCCCGGCGGACGCGGCCGGCGCCGAGCCGGCCGAGCCGGTGCCGTACTTCGCGCTGCCGATGGTGATCGAGCACGACGGGCACGTGTTGTCGTTCGTGTCGTCGATCTCCACGTTCAACACGCCGATGGACGTGACCGTCGCCGAGCTGGCCATCGAGACGCTGCTCCCGGCCGATCCGGCGACGGTCAAGTACCTTCAGTCCAACGCGGGTTGAGAGCGGGCGCCGCGCAGGGCCCGGTACTGGAGCGCGGCGAAGGCGGCGACGACCACGGCCTGCAGCGGCACCCGTACCGTCCCGCCCGCGCTCGGTGAGAGCCACGCGAACAGGGCGACGAGGCTGAGCGCGGTCCGGACGAGGTTGCCCTCGATGCCGAGGCGCGCCCCGAGGACCGGCGGGCCGGTGCGGGCGAGCGCCGCGTCGGACTGCGCCGCGTCCGGCTCACTCGGCGCCGCCCTTGTCGTGGGGGTGCCATCAGCCTGCCCGTGGCCGCGCGGCCGGTCGATTACGTGCCAGGTAAGGGGCACGGTTCCGCCGTACGGGGCCCGGGCAACCCGTACGGCCCCGGCCGACAGGTGCCCGGTGGCAGGCGCCCCTAGCGTGCGAAGGACGGCACAGCGAGGGAGCACACACGGTGACAGACACGACGCACCCGCCGACCGAGCCGGACGCCGCGCTGCTGCGGGCCGGGCGGTTCTTCCGGCGGGGGGCGGCCGCCGCCGACCTGCACAGCGTGCGGCTCAAGGGTGGCCGGGACGGGGACGTCTTCTACCGCGACCGGTGGAGTCACGACAAGGTCGTGAACTCGACGCACGGGGTGAACTGCACGGGGTCGTGCCGGTGGAAGGTGTACGTCAAGGACGGCATCATCACGTGGGAGAGCCAGCAGACGGACTATCCGAGCGTGGGCCCCGACCGGCCGGAGTACGAGCCGCGCGGCTGCCCCCGGGGGGCGGCCTTCTCCTGGTACACCTACTCCCCCACCCGCGTCCGCTACCCGTACATCCGGGGTGTGCTCCTGGAGCTGTACCGGGAGGCGAAGGCGCGGCTGAAGGACCCGGTGCTCGCGTGGGCCGATATCCAGGGCGATCCGGAGCGGCGGCGCAGTTACCAACTGGCGCGCGGCAAGGGCGGGTTGGTGCGGGCCACGTGGGACGAGGCCGTGGAGATCGTCGCGGCCGCGCACGTCCACACCATCAAGGCGTACGGACCCGACCGCGTCGCCGGTTTCTCGCCGATCCCCGCGATGTCGATGGTGTCGCACGCGGCGGGGGCCCGGTTCATGTCGCTGATCGGCGCGCCGATGCTGTCGTTCTACGACTGGTACGCGGATCTGCCGGTGGCGTCGCCGCAGGTGTTCGGCGACCAGACGGACGTGCCGGAATCGGGTGACTGGTGGGACGCCGCGTACCTGATGATGTGGGGCTCGAACGTACCCGTGACGCGTACGCCCGACGCGCACTGGATGGCCGAGGCCCGCTACCGGGGTCAGAAGGTCGTGGTCGTCGCGCCCGACTATGCGGACAACGCCAAGTTCGCCGACGAGTGGCTGCACCCGCACCCCGGCACGGACGGGGCGCTCGCCCTCGCCATGGGGCACGTCATCCTCAAGGAGTTCTTCGTCGACCGTGAGACCCCGTTCTTCACGGACTACGTCAAGAAGTACACGGATCTGCCGTTCCTGGTGACGCTGGAGGAGAAGGACGGCGGCTATGTCCCCGCGAAGTTCCTGCGCGCCGCCGACCTCGGGCAGGGCGGCGAGGGCGCGGAGTGGAAGACGGCCGTCCTCGACGAGGCGACCGGGCGGCCCGCCGTGCCGAACGGGTCGCTGGGCTTTCGCTGGACCGAGTCAGGCAAGGGCAAGTGGAACCTCGAACTGGGCGACATCAAACCGCAGTTGAGCCTGCACGGCAGCGACGTCGCGAGCGGTGTGGAAGTGCTGCTGCCCCGCTTCGACACCGACGGCGGCACGCACGGGCAGGGCCGCGGCGAGATTGTCCGGCGCGGCGTCCCGGCGACCCGGCTCGGCGGCCAGGACGGCCCGCTGGTCACCACCGTCTTCGATCTGCTGCTCGCACAGTACGGCGTGGGCCGCGAAGGGCTGCCGGGCGAGTGGGCCGCCTCGTACGAGGACGCCGACGCGCCCGGAACGCCTGCCTGGCAGGAGATCCACACCTCCGTACCGGCCGCCAAGTGCGTAAAGATCGCGCGGGAGTTCGCGGACACCGCCGAGAAGTCGCGCGGCCGCTGCATGATCCTGATGGGGGCCGGCACCAACCACTGGTTCCATTCCGAGACCATCTACCGGACCTTCCTGTCGCTGCTGCAGCTGACCGGCTGCCAGGGCAGGAACGGCGGCGGCTGGGCGCACTACGTGGGTCAGGAGAAGTGCCGCCCGGTGACCGGCTGGGCCTCGCTCGCCTCCGCGAACGACTGGTCGCGGCCGCCGCGGCAGATGATCGGCGCGGCGTACTGGTTCACCAACACCGACCAGTGGCGCTATGACAAGTTCGGCGCGGACGTTCTCGCCTCCCCGCTCGGCAAGGGTGCCTTCGAGGGGATGACGGGCGCCGACTGCCTTGCGTTGTCGGCACGTTCGGGCTGGATGCCGTCGTATCCGACGTTCGACCGGAACCCGCTGGACCTCGGTTCCGGCGCCGACCCGGTGAACGACACGGTCGCCGAACTCAAGGCGGGCACCCTGAAGTTCGCCTGTGAGGATCCGGACGCACCCGAGAACTGGCCGCGGGTCCTCACCCTGTGGCGGGCGAACCTGCTGGGATCTTCCGCGAAGGGCGCCGAGTACTTCACCAAACACCTCCTGGGTACGCACTCGTCGCTGCGGGCCGAGGAGGCGGCGCCCGACGAGCGGCCCACCACGGTGACCTGGCGCGACGAGGCGCCCGAGGGCAAGCTCGATCTGCTGCTCTCCCTCGACTTCCGGCAGACGTCGTCCACCCTCCTGTCCGACGTCGTACTGCCCGCCGCGACCTGGTACGAGAAGCACGACCTGTCCTCCACGGACATGCACCCCTATGTGCATTCGTTCACGCCGGCCGTGGACCCGCCGTGGCAGGCCCGTACCGACTTCGACACGTTCAAGGTGCTCGCGGAGAGGCTCAGCGAGCTGTCCGCCGGCCATCTCGACGTGCGCAGGGACCTGGTGGCGGCGCCGCTCCAGCACGACACGCCGGGCGAGATCGCGCAGCCCGGCGGTGTCGTCCTGGACTGGCGCAAGGGCGAGTGCGAGCCGGTGCCGGGAAAGACGATGCCGAACCTCGTCGTCGTCGAGCGGGACTACACCGCGATCGGCGCGAAGTTCGCCGCGCTCGGCCCGCTGGTCGAGCGACTGGGCCTGCCCGCCAAGGGGATCACCCTCAAGCCCGACCAGGAGGTCGCTGAGCTGCGT
The DNA here is from genome assembly GCF_044765445.1 of Streptomyces sp. NPDC102467. Lineage (NCBI taxonomy): Bacteria > Bacillati > Actinomycetota > Actinomycetes > Kitasatosporales > Streptomycetaceae > Streptomyces > Streptomyces sp. NPDC102467. Next base: position 188,419 of record NZ_JBIWKA010000006.1, read on the forward strand.
GAGCGCAACGGTGTCGTGCGCGGCGGCCCCGCGGACGGCCGCCCCGCACTCGACACGGCGGTCAAGGCGGCCAACACGATCCTCGCCCTGTCCGGGACGACCAACGGCCGCCTCGCCACCCAGGGTTTCCACACGCTTGAGGCCCGTACGGGGCAGGAGATGGCGCACCTCGCCGCCGAGCACGAGGGCAAGCGCGTCACGTACGCGGACACGCAGGCCGCGCCCGTCCCGGTGATCACGTCGCCGGAGTGGTCGGGCAGCGAAGCCGGCGGCCGCCGGTACACGGCCTTCACGCTCAATACCGAACACCTCAAGCCCTGGCATACCCTGACGGGGCGTCAGCACTTTTTCATCGACCACGACTGGATGCACGAGCTGGGCGAGGCTCTGCCCATCTACCGGCCACCGCTCGACATGAACCGGCTGTTCGGCGAGCCGGTCCTCGGTCCGGACGGAGAGCACGAGGTGACGGTCCGTTACCTCACCCCGCACAACAAGTGGTCCATCCACTCCGAGTACCAGGACAACCTGTTCATGCTCGCGCTGTCCCGCGGCGGGCAGTCGATCTGGATGGCGCCGCAGGACGCCGAGGCCATCGGCGTCAAGGACAACGACTGGATCGAGGCCGTGAACCGCAACGGTGTCGTCGTCGCCCGCGCGATCGTCTCGCACCGTATGCCAGCCGGGACGGTGTACATGCACCACGCGCAGGAACGCACCGTCAACGTCCCGAAGGCCGAGACGACCGGCAAGCGCGGCGGCATCCACAACTCGCTCACCCGGCTCATCCTCAAGCCGTCCCATCTCATCGGCGGCTACGCCCAGTTGTCGTGGGCGTTCAACTACCTCGGCCCGACGGGCAACCAGCGAGACGAAGTCACCGTCATCCGGCGCCGCTCGCAGAAGGTGGAGTACTGAACCCATGCCCCGTGACGAAGTCACTATTGGACGCTGTATGGCTCAGATCGCGATGGTCATGAACCTCGACAAGTGCATCGGCTGCCACACCTGCTCGGTCACCTGCAAGCAGGCGTGGACCAACCGCAACGGCATGGAGTACGTCTGGTTCAACAACGTCGAGACCCGCCCGGGGCAGGGCTATCCGCGCCGCTACGAGGACCAGGAGAAGTGGCGCGGCGGCTGGGAGCTGAACAAGAAGGGCGCCCTGAAACTGAAGGGCGGCGGCCGCTTCCAGAAGCTCGCCGGCATCTTCTCCAATCCCAAGCTGCCCGAGATCAAGGACTACTACGAGCCCTGGACGTACGACTACAAGAACCTGACCGAGGCCCCGCTGGGCGACGACTATCCGGTGGCACAGCCCCGTTCGCAGATCACCGGCAAGCCGATGAAGATCGAGTGGTCGTCGAACTGGGACGACAACCTGGGCGGCGCGACCGAGTACGGCGATCTCGACCCGATGGTGCAGAAGACGCGCCAACAGGCGGCGGACAAGGTGCAGTTCGCGTTCGAGCAGACCTTCATGTTCTATCTGCCGCGCATCTGCGAGCACTGCCTGAACCCGTCCTGCGTGGCGTCCTGCCCGTCCGGCGCGATGTACAAGCGCGAGGAGGACGGCATCGTCCTGGTCGACCAGGACCAGTGCCGCGGCTGGCGGATGTGCGTGACGGGATGCCCGTACAAGAAGGTCTACTTCAACCACCGCACCGGCAAGGCCGAGAAGTGCACGATGTGCTACCCGCGTATCGAGGTGGGCCTGCCGACCGTCTGCTCGGAGACGTGCGTGGGGCGCCTGCGCTATCTCGGAGTCATCCTCTACGACGCCGACAAGGTGACGGAGGCCGCGCAGACCACGGACGAAACCGGGCTGTACGAGGCCCAGTTGGGCGTCTTCCTCGATCCGGAGGACCCCGCTGTGCGGAGGGCCGCCGAGGAGGCGGGCATCCCGTACGACTGGGTGGAGGCGGCGCGCCGCTCCCCGGTCCACGCGCTCATCAGCAAGTACAAGGTGGCGCTTCCGCTGCACCCGGAGTACCGGACGATGCCGATGGTCTGGTACATCCCGCCGCTCTCGCCCGTCGTCGACGCGCTCAGCGAGACGGGCCACGACGGCGAGGACCACACCAACCTCTTCGGCGCGATCGACACGCTGCGCATCCCGCTGGAGTACCTGGCGGAGATCTTCACGGCGGGCGATGTGGCGCCCGTGCGCTCCTCCCTGGAGAAACTCGCGGCGATGCGCTCGCACATGCGGGCCATCAACCTCGGTGACCGGCCGGACAGTTCGATCGCCGAATCGGTCGGCATGGCGGCCGACGAGATCGAGGCGATGTACCGGCTCCTGGCCATCGCCAAGTACGAGGACCGGTACGTGATCCCGACGGCCGCGGTCGGTGACGCGCAGCGCCTGGAGGAGTCGGCGCTGCCGGACTCCTGCAGCCTCGACTACGAGGACGGCCCCGGCATGGGCGGCGAGGGCCCCTTCGGCGGTGACTCCGGCAACACCACGACCGGCGGCCGCAAACTGCTGCCCGTCGTCTCCGTCGAGAACTTCCACCTCACCAAGCGCCGCCAGACCGCCGACGACCCGAAGGAGAGCCCGTGACCGGCCCCTCAGCACTCCTGCACCAGGCGGCGGCGCTCTGTCTCACTTACCCCGACGAGGAGTTGTACGAGCGGCTGCCGCTGGTGCGGGCCGCCGCGCCGCGCCTCGCCCCGTTCGTCGACCACGCCGAGGCCACGCCGCCGGCCGACCTCGCGGCCCATTACGTCCAGGTCTTCGACTTCAAGAACCGGCACAGCCTGTACCTGACGTGGTGGCGCGACGGCGACACCCGGCGGCGCGGCATGTCGCTGGTCCGCATGAAGGAGGTGTACCGGGAGCACGGCATGGAGTTCACCGGCGAGGAGCTTCCCGACTTCCTGCCCGCCGTTCTGGAGTTCTCGGCGCAGGCAGGACCGTTCCTCCTGGAGGAGCACCGCAGCGGCCTCGAACTGCTGCGCCTGGCCCTCACCGAACACGGCACGCCGTACGCGACCGTGCTCACCGCCGTCTGCGCCTCGCTGCCGGGGCCCTCCCCCAAGGACAAGGCCGAGGCGATGGCGCTGGCCCGCTCGGGCCCGCCCCGCGAAGAGGTCGGCCTGGAACCCTTCGGCGACCTCGGCGTCGGCCATGACCCCCTGCCGCTGTTCGTGAAGGAGCACGCCCCGTGACCACGCTGCTCTGGGGCGCCCTGCCCTACATCGCCTTCGTGCTGCTGATCGCGGGCACGATCTGGCGCTTCCGCTACGACAAGTTCGGCTGGACGACGCGCTCCTCGCAGATCTACGAGTCGAAGCTGCTGAACATCGCCTCGCCGGTCTTCCACTACGGCATCCTGTTCGTCCTCGTCGGACACCTCGTCGGACTGTTCATCCCGATGTCGTGGACCGACACGGTGGGCGTCAGCGAGCACACGTACCACCTGTTCTCGCTGATCGGGGGCACGTTCGCCGGTGTCCTGACCGTCTGCGGCATCTTCATGCTGCTGTACCGGCGCCGCACGAAGGCCCCCGTCTTCCGCGCGACGACCCGCAACGACAAGCTCATGTACGTGGTGCTGCTCGGGTCCATCGTGCTCGGCATGACGGCCAAGCTCACGCACTCCTCGGGCGACGGCTACAACTACCGCGAGTCCATCGGCCCCTGGGCCCGCAGCCTGTTCACGCTCAGCCCGGACACCTGGCGGATGGAGGGCGTACCCGTGCTCTATCAGATTCATGCAGTAGTGGGCATGTCACTCATCGCGCTGGTACCGTTCACCCGGCTCGTGCATATGTTCAGCGCGCCGGTGCAGTACTTGTTCCGTCCGTACGTGGTCTATCGCAGTCGCGACCAGCGACGGCTGACCTCGCGGCCGGAGCGACGGGGGTGGGAGCGCACCGGCTCATAGCCGCTGCTTGTCGTAATCGTCACGTGGGGAGACGTGAGACGTGAGTGAACGACGGCCCGCACCCACCGTGGGCCAGGTCGTCCTCGGCCGACGCCTGCGTGATCTGCGGGAGGCCGCGGGACTCAAACGCGACGACGCCGCCCGCGCACTGCGGGTGACCGGGGCGACCATACGCAGGATGGAGACCGCCGAGGTCTCGCTCAAGATCCCGTACGTTCAGATGCTCCTGGAGCTGTACGAGGTCCCCGAGCGGGAGATAGAGGCGTTCGTCGCGCTCGCCGAGGAGGCGAACCTGCCCGGCTGGTGGCAGCGGTTCCACGACGTGCTGCCGGACTGGTTCAGCCTGTACGTCAGCCTGGAGGGCGCGGCGGAGATGATCCGTGCCTACGAACCGCACTTCGTGCCGGGCCTGTTGCAGACCGAGGAGTACGCGCGGGCCGTCTTCGACGCCGGCACGGTGGGCCGCTCGAAGCCCGACGAGATCGACCGGCACGTGTCGCTGCGCCTGGCCCGCCAGTCGCTGCTCACGCGGGAGGACGCGCCGCACCTGTGGGTCGTCATGGACGAGACGGTGCTGCGGCGTCCGCCCGGCGGCGCGGCGGTGCTCCGCGGGCAGCTGGACCACCTCATCGACGTGTCCCGGCTCCCCCATGTGACGCTCCAGATAGCCGAGTTCGCCAGCGGCCCGCACCCCGGCACGTTCGGCCCGTTCACCCTGTTCCGTTTCCCCGTACGGGAGTTGCCGGACATGGTGTACAGCGAGTACGTCACCGGGGCGCTGTACCTCGACTCTCGCGACGAGGTGGGCATGCACCTGGAGGTCCTGGACCATCTGGTGGCCCAGGCGGCGAGCGCGGAGCGGACGCTGGAGATCCTGGAGAAGTGGCGGGCTCACCTGAGCCCGTCGGGCGACTGAGGCCTACGAGGCCGTACCCTTCTCGCCACCTTTCTCGCCGCCACCTTTCTCGTCGCCTTTCTCGTCGTCCACGATCTCGGCGTCGACCACGTCGTCCCCGGACTCGTCCTCCGAGGGCCGGGCGCTGTCCGCACCCTGGTACATGGCCTGGCCCACCTTCTGGCTGACGGTGGCCAGTTTCCGCACCCCTTCGCGGAGGGCGTTCGGGTCCGGCGGGTCGGTGGCCAGGGTGGCCTTCAACTCCCCTGCGGCGTCCTGCACTTCGGTGCGGATGTCCGGCGGTATCCGCTCCTCGTTGTCCCGCAGGAACCGCTCCGTCCGATAGACGAGCTGCTCCGCCTCGTTACGGGCCTCGGCGGCTTCCTTGCGCTTGCGGTCCTCCTCGGCGTGCGTCTCGGCCTCCCGCATCATGCGGTCGATCTCGTCCTTCGGCAGGGCCGAGCCGCCCGTCACCGTCATCTTCTGCTCGCGCCCGGTGGCCAGGTCCTTCGCCGAGACGTGCATGATCCCGTTGGCGTCGATGTCGAAGGTGACCTCGATCTGCGGGACGCCACGCGGCGCGGGCGGCAGGCCCGTCAGGTCGAAGACGCCGAGCTTCTTGTTGTAGGCGGCGATGTCGCGCTCACCCTGGAAGACCTGGATGCCGACGGACGGCTGGTTGTCGGTGGCGGTGGTGAAGATCTCGGAACGCCGGGTGGGGATGGTCGTGTTGCGCTCGATGAGCTTCGTCATGACCCCGCCCTTGGTCTCGATGCCGAGAGAGAGCGGCGTCACGTCGAGCAGCAGCACGTCCTTGACGTCGCCGCGGATGACACCGGCCTGCAGGGCCGCGCCCACGGCGACCACCTCATCCGGATTGACGCCTTTGTGTGGGTCCTTTCCGGTCAACTCCCTTACCAGATCGGTCACCGCGGGCATCCGTGTCGATCCACCGACGAGGATGACGTGGTCGACGGCCGACAGCTCCACACCCGCGTCCTTCACGGCCTGATGGAAGGGCTTCTTGCAGCGGTCGAGCAAGTCGGCCGTCAGTTCCTGGAACTGAGCGCGGGTCAGCTTCTCGTCCAGGTGCAGCGGCCCCTGCGCCGTCGCCGTGATGTACGGCAGATTCACGGTCGTCTCGCTCGACGACGACAGCTCGATCTTCGCCTTCTCGGCGCCCTCGCGCAGCCGCTGCACCGCCATCTTGTCGCCGCCGAGGTCGATGCCGTGCGCGTTCTTGAACTGCCGGACGAGGTGGTCGACGAGGCGCTGGTCCCAGTCGTCGCCGCCCAACTGGGTGTCCCCGTTGGTGGCCTTGACCTCGATGACGCCGTCGCCCATCTCCAGGAGCGACACGTCGAACGTACCGCCGCCCAGGTCGAAGACGAGGACCGTCTGTTCGTCGCCCTTGTCGAGGCCGTACGCGAGGGCGGCCGCCGTCGGCTCGTTGATGATGCGCAGCACCTTCAGGCCCGCGATCTCGCCGGCCTCTTTGGTGGCCTGACGCTGCGCGTCGTCGAAGTAGGCGGGCACGGTGACGACGGCGTCGGTCACGTCCTCGCCGAGGTACGCCTCGGCGTCGCGCTTGAGCTTCTGCAGCACGCGGGCCGCGAGCTCCTGGGCGCTGTAGCGGGCGCCGTCGATGGTGCCGCTGTCCGGGAAGTGCCAACTCCCGTCGCCCATATGGCGTTTGACGGAGCGCGCGGTGCGCTCCACGTTCGTCACGGCTTGCCGCTTGGCGACCTCGCCGACCAGCACCTCGGCCGTCGACGTCCTGGCGAAGGCGACCACGGAGGGGGTGGTGCGCGCGCCCTCCGCGTTGACGACGACGGTGGGCTCACCACCCTCCAATACGGCCACCACCGAATTTGTCGTACCGAGATCGATTCCGACCGCACGCGCCATGACGCGTCCCCTCTCACAGAAGCAGGCCCGCTCAAGTCGTTCCGGACACCGGGTTGTCCCGGTAACCAGCACAAAACTTGAGCGGGCCCGTGTCAAGGGGGCAGGGGGTCGAGGGACCGCCCTCAGGCCAGCTTGGCCGTCAGCGTGATCGTTGTACCCGCGAGCGCCTGGCTCACCGGGCAGTTCTTCTTGGCGTCCTCGGCGGCCGCGGTGAAGCCCTGCTCGTCGAGGCCAGGCACGGTGCCCTCGACGGTGAGGTGGATGCCCTTGATGCCCTCACCCGGCTGGAACGTCACGTCCGCGGAGGTGACCAGCTTGGTGGGCGGTGTACCGGCACCGGCCAGGCCGTGCGAGAGCGCCATGGAGAAGCAGGACGAGTGCGCGGCCGCGATCAGTTCCTCGGGGCTCGTCTTGCCGTTCGCCTGCTCGGCGCGCGACGGCCACGACACCGGCTGCTCGCCGATCCCGGAGGAGTCGAAGGTGACGACGCCGTTGCCCTCGAGCAGGTTGCCTTCCCACACCGTATGTGCGGAGCGCGTGGTTGCCACGATGGATCCCTTCCGTACGGTCCCCTGCGGCGGGACCGTTTCCGATTGTCTCTGACCTCCATCCGACCACATGTGGCACCGGCGCACCCGGAAGACCGGGCCCCGGGCCGTGCCGCGGTCACCATGGCCGGAATGCGCGCTGGGCAAGACCCCACGACGGTGACACTTTGAGGCCCCCGACCACGGGGATCCGCACGGGGTTTCGCAGGGGGTTTGGCCATGCGCATGATTTATTCGGACCGCGGCCCGTCACCACTGGAGACCGGGAAGCCCGGCGCGGCCGACCGTGACTCGACGTCCGGCTGGTGGGGCGCGTTCAGCATCCAGAAGTTCGTGAACCAGAACCCGCTCTCGCACACGCACGAGGACGCCACCGGCTGGCTGGCGTACCTCCAGCAGTTCTACGACCGCAACTTCTGGTTCGCGGACAACGGCGCGCAGGTCTGGGCGTACGAGGAGACGTACGACAACTGGCAGGACCGGTACGGCCTGGACGCCGTCGTCGCCGTGTACCACTCGGGCCACGGTGGGATGGACGGCAACGGCGTGTTCTTCGCGCCGCTGGGCGCCACCTGGGACAACCGCTCGGACGCGGTGTCCAACCGGATGGCGTTCGGCAACGAACGGGTCAACTACGTGTTCTGGTCGACGTGCAACTCACTGCGCGTCCTCGACGGGCACTCGCCGGTGCGTACGTGGGCGGGCCCCAACCTGGGCTCCCGGATGATCTTCGGGTTCGAGACGACGAGCATCGACAGCCCGGACTACGGCAGGAAGTTCTGGGAGAAGTGGCGGGCAGGACAGACGTACTGCGACGCATGGCTCAACGCGAGCTGGGACATCTACCACGGGCAGGCCCCGTCGGTCGCGGCCACCGGCGCCACCCAGGCCGAGGCGACCGGCCGCCTCGACGCCGAACGCAACTTCTTCCGCGAGCACGTCTCCGACGCCTGGTACGCCTGGCGCTGGTACTACGCCCGCGAGGGTCTGCGCGACCCGATGACGCAGGCGCCGTCGGAGCCGCAGATCGTGCAGCTGATGCCGCGCGACCCCGGTCAGGAACTCACCGGGCTCGGGCAGCTCGCGCACTTCCCGCAGGCCGCGCTCCAGGAGGTCCAGGTCGAACGGCAGGGCGTGCTGAGCGCGAACTCGGGCGACCGGTTCGTGTCGACGGCGCCGGGGGCGGTGCGCTGGGTGAAGCTGGCCGAGGCCAACCACCGCAACACCCGGCAGCTGCCGACCGAGCGCGCGGTCGAGCTGGCCCGGGAGTTCGTCGAGCAGCACGGGGAGGCGACGGGCGGCGCCGAGCTGGTCGTCGACGGCGTGCACGACCTGATGCAGAACAGCGGCAAGAAGGACGGTTCGGGGATCGGCGAGCCGGTGTCGCTGCAGACGCACGTCACGTTCCGGCAGACCTTCGGCGGCGTACCTGTGATCACGCCCGGCCGGGGCGAATTCCGTGTGGCGCTCGACAACGACGGCACCGTGGTGCAGGCCACCCTGTCGACGCGCCGGCCCACCGGCGGGGTCCGCACACCGAGTTCGGCGGTCGCGCCTCCGTCCGGCAAGGGCAAGCAGGCCATGAAGTCACCCGGCTCGCGTGACCCGCGCCAGGCCCTCGACGAGGCGCAACAGCGGCGCATCGCGCATCTGACGGCGATGGCGGCGGACAGCGAGCGTTCGGCGTCCGACATCGAGGCGCAGATGGAGATCAGGGACGTACCGGGCACGCTCGAGGTCGGCTACGAGATCGAGGGCAACGAGGCGTACCCCGCCGCCCGCAAGCTGATCGAACTCGGCTCGCGGGACAGCATGTTCAAGAAGCTGCGCTGGGTGGTCGCACCCATCGCCAGGTGACCGACGGGGGTCGGTCAGGCGGGGCGGCCCGTCCGCTGTCAGGCGGACCGGTCGTCCCGCCGACAACTGTTAAGGCGCCTGGGTGCCACGCTTCTTGCGCGCCGCCATCCACGCGTAGACGAGGACGCCCACGAAGAGGAAGAGCACACCCTGGTAGACGGCCGCGTACCCCGCGCCGCCGACCAGCCACATGGAGAATCCGAACGCGGCGACGGCGAGCACCATGTCCCGCATCAGCCGCGACCGTCGCACCCGGTGTCCCTGCCCGGACAGCAGGAAGTAGATCTGCGCGGCGGTGGCCAGCAGGTACGGCACGGTCGCGGTGAACGTGGTGACGAGCACGAGCGTCTCGAAGACGCCGCTGGATCCCGCCGTGTAGTTGTAGATCGTCAGGAGCGAGGCGAGGGTGACGGCGACGATCACACCGAACGTCGGGACCCCGCGCTTCTTCTTCCCGAACGCCGGCGGGAACAGCCCGTCCCGCGCGGCGGCGTACGGCGTCTGGGCGCTGAGCAGCGTCCAGCCGTTGAGCGCGCCGACCATGGAGACCAGGGCGGCGATCGCGACGGCGGTACCGCCCCAGGTGCCGCCGAACATCGCGTTGACGGCGTCGGAGAACGGCGCCGTCGAGTCCACCAGCTTGGCGTGCGCGACCGTGCCGAACACCGACACCGTGCACAGCAGGTAGAGCAGCGCGGCGAGCCCCGTACCGAGGACGGTCGCGCGGCCGACGTTGCGCTGCGGGTCGCGGACCTCGCCCGCGCTCACGGACGCGGACTCGACACCCAGGTAGCTGAAGAGCAGGATCGCGGCGGACGCGGAGACGGCACCGAGCGCGGAGTCGCCGGTGGCCTGGAACGGGCCCAGGTTGTCCGCCTCGAAGAAGAAGAGGCCGCCGACCGCGACGAGCAGCAGCGGCGCGAACTTCAGTACGGTGGAGACCAGTTGGACCGCGCCGACGTAGCGGGTGCCGGCGAGGTTGGCGAGCGCGGGCAGCCACTGGCAGACCAGGGCGGCGACGATCGTCCAGAACGTCGAGCCGCGGATCGGCAGCAGGACGTCGAGGTAGCCGACGGCGGCGACGGCGAGCGCCGCGTTCGAGACCCAGGTCGTGATCCAGTAACTCCACGCCGCCAGGAAACCGGCGAAGTCGCCGAAAGCCTCACGGGCGTAGACGTAGGGGCCGCCGGTCTGCGGATGCCGGTGCGCGAGGCGGCCGAAGACGAGGGCGAGCGCGATGGCGCCGACCGTCAGAACACCGAAGGCGACCAGGCTGACCGTGCCGTACGGGGCCACGGAGGCCGGGAGCAGGAAGATGCCGCCGCCGATGATGTTGCCCATGACGAGAGCCGTGGCGATGGGAAGGCCGAACCTGCGGGCGTGCCTGCTGTCCTGGCCGTCGTCCCCGGCCGGAGCCGTCTGTACCGCGGGCCCGGTGTCGTGCATGGGGTGGTGCGCCTCTCGGTCGTGCTGAAGAGCCCGCCGTTGTTCAGGGACAGGCCTCGCCGACACGGGATCGCCGGGCGGCGCTCCATGGTCGGGCGACAGGCGTTCCCCCACCAAATCAGGCGGATTCGTCCTGCATATCAGGGGGTGCGACCACAAATGATGCGCCGTCGGAGGTCTGCGGGAGCGAATTCTCCAGCGGGATCTGCGGGCCGAACCCCTCGCGGAGCCAGCGGCGCAGGACCCGGTGGACCTGTTCGGCGCCGACGAGCTCGCCGCCGTCCGGGACCGGCTCGGACAGGGCCGCGGGCGAGAGCAGGAAGGGGCGGCTCTGCGCGCCGCCGAGCCCGCCGTGCGAGCCGATCTGCTCCTCGAAGGCGAGAACCTCGCCGTCCACGGGGTCGTACCAGGAGTTGACCATGATGTCGGCGGTGTGCGGGAAGGAGTCGGTGCGGCGCACGGCGTCGGCGGCGCCGGGACCGAAGTCGGCGAGCGGGCCCTGCCCGTCGGCCAGGTCGTCGATCGGGACCTGCGCCCCGCGCGCCCCGAGCACGACGGCCCCGTGCTGTTCGCTGCGTACGAGGAGGAACCCGATGCCGGGGTGGTTGGCGAGAGTCGGCAGCAGCGCCGGGTGGCGGGTGTCGATCTCCTCCTTGCTCATCCGGTGCGGCACGTCGGGGAACGAGACGAGGCCGAGGTTGCCGGAGGCCAGCACGATCGGTTCGTGGTGCTTGCCCTTGCGGGCCGACGCCTCGGCAGGCTCCTCGACGGGACGGCGCAGCGCGGCGCGGACGGCGGCGCGGGCCTCGGCGCCGCTGTGGGTGCGCCGCGCCTTGCGCGGCACGGGCAGGCCGCAGCCGGCGCGCACGAGATCCTGGAGGGTCAGTCCGTAGCGGGCGTGGAAGGTTTCGCCGGGGCTCTGCCCGTGGTCGGACAGGACGACGATGCGGTACGGGCGCGGGGCGTGCTCGGCGACCTTCTCGATCAGTGCGAGCGAGCGGTCGAGCCGGGCGAGGACCTTGTCGGTGTCACGGCCGAACGGGCCCGAGTGGTGCGCCACTTCGTCGTAGGCGACGAGGTCGGCGTAGACGGCGCTGCGGCCCGCCAGCAGGTCGCCGATGACGGCCGCGACGACAACGTCCCGCTCGACGACGGTGGCGAAGGCGCGGACGAAGGGGTAGAGGCCGCCCCGGCCGATCCGCGGCCGCTGTCTGCGCAGGCGGGCGCGGGTGGACTGGCCGATCTCGCGGCCGGCGTCGGCGAAGAAGGAGAGGGCGGTGCGCACCGCGTTCGCCGGGTCGGAGAAGTAGGCGAAGTAGCCGGCCCTCGACCGGTTCTCCTTGCCGCGCCGGGCGGCGACGGAGAGCACAAGGGCGACCTCTTCGGCGCCGCCGCTGAAGAGGTTGCCGCGGCTCGCGCCGTCGACGGTGAGCAGACCGCCGTCGCCGGTGTGCTCGACGGCGCGGCGCTGGAGTTCGGCGGCGCTGGTGGGGCGGTTGGAGACCTGGATCTCGCCGGTGTCCTTCTCGTACCAGCGGAAGGCGGGGATGTCGTGGTTCGAGCCGTGCAGGATGCCGAGCTGGCTGGCGCCGGTCTGGCTCGACCAGTCGGTGCGCCACGGGGTGAGGCGATGCCCTCCGTCGCGCAGCCACGCGCCGACCGTGGGCATCACGCCGCTGCGGGCGGCCCGCAGCAGGGCCTCGTGACCGACGCCGTCGAGCTGGATGAAGACGGTGCCGGGGGCGGGCGGCCCCGCCTCGGCTGCCACGCCCTCGACGGCCCTGCGGCGCCTTCGGTCGGCGAGCCGGTACAGCCGCCGCCGGTACGCGTCGTCGTCGCGGACGGCCAGGGCACCGCCGGTCGCCGACGCCACGGCCGACATCACCGCGGCGACGACGACCGCGGTCTCCGGACTGACCTCGCCGCGGCCGTCCGGAATGAGGTAGAGGGCGAACAGGAGCACCGCGCCGTTCAGGAAGAAGACGGCGACGCCGAGGACGAGGGCCGGAACGAGGAGGAGGGCGCGGACGAGGACGGGCCAGACCAGGGCCGAGAGGATCGCGAAGGCGCCGGCGCCGAGGCCGGCGGTGGTGGCGACGCGGGTGGCGCTGTCGCCGCTGTCGGACTGGAGCTGGAAGTCCGGCAGGAGGCCCGCCAGGATCAGCATCGTCAGCGTGCCCGCCGCCCAGACCGTGAGCGAGCGCCATGCGGTGCTCGCCACCCGTCTCCATCGGCCTGCGGCCACGTTCCGACTCCCTCGCCCCTGTTACTGCTTCGCTGTGATTGCCGTCGGCCAGGGTTTCATACGATTTGGGCAGACTGGGCCGACGCCCGGCAGGGCGAGCCCTTACGCCACCGTCAACAGCCGTCGTATCCCGCTGTGGGCATCGACAACCGGCGGTGCACCCGCGCCTTCATCTCCACGCTGTACGACGGCTCCGCGAGGCCCGCCGTCTCCAACCGGACCCCGCGCCGCGCGCACTCCGCGGAGAACGCGTCGACCGAGCGGAGCGCCGCCCGCAGGACACGGTCGCAGGGGGCGACGAAGACGTCGACCATCCCCGCGTCGACGTCCGCCCACAGGCTTTCGTGGTCGGGGCGCACCCCGTGCACGAGGAGTTCACGGGTGATCACGTAGCCGCGCTCGGCGGCCCAGCGGGCGCACATCGCGTGCTGGCTGCGCGAGTCCACCAGGAACGGGTCGGCGTCCAGCTGCTCCAGCGGCGTCAGACTGGCGATCGCCGCGACCCGCACGGCAGCGCCGACCCCGTCCGGTGCGCCCATGGTGTCCCCCTCACCTCAGCCATTCGGCGTCGACCCTACTCCTGCACGTACGCTCGGGGGCAGTCGAACGTCGAGGAGGCAGCGGGTGCCGGTGGAGATCACCTGGTGGGGTCATGCCACCTGCACGGTTCAGGACTCGGGTGTCCGGGTGCTCACCGATCCGCTCTTCGCCCGCCGCCTCGCCCATCTGCGGCGCCGCCGCGGGGCCCCGCCGCCGCCCAGCGCCGCCCTCGCCGATGTGGTCCTCGTCTCACATCTGCACGCCGACCACCTGCACCTGCCGTCGCTGGCCAGGCTCGCGCCGGGCACCCGGGTGCTGGTCCCCCGCGGCGCCGCCCGCGCCGTGCCGGGTCTGCGCCGGCTGCGGGGCCTGAAGATCAGCGAGGTCGAGCCGGGGGCTCTCGTCGAGGTGGGCGGCCTCGCCATAAGAGCCGTGCCCGCCGCGCACGACGGGCGACGGCTGCCGGTGGGCCCGCACCGGGCGCCCGCACTCGGCTTCGTGGTGAGCGGCGAGGCCCGTACGTACTTCGCGGGCGACACCGGTCTTTTCGACGGCATGGCCGAGGCCGTCGGGGAGGTGGATGTCGCGCTGCTGCCGGTCGGCGGGTGGGGCCCCCACCTCGGGCCGCACCACCTCGACCCGGCGCGGGCCGCCGAGGCGCTGACCAGGATCGCGCCGCGCAGCGCCGTGCCCGTGCACTACGGGACGTACTGGCCCATCGGGATGGACGCCGTGCGCCCGCACGAATTCCACACCCCGGGCGAGGAGTTCGTCCGGCAGGCCGCGCTGCGCGCGCCGGACGTGGCGGTGCACTGCCTCGCGCACGGCGAGAGCGTCCGGCCGGAGGTGGCCCGATGATGCTCGACGCCGTCGCGCAGGTCGTACCGACCGAGACCACCCAACAGGCCGCCGGGTACCCGACGTTGTTCCTGCTCGTCGCGGTCGGCGCGCTGGTGCCGGTGATTCCGACGGGCGCGCTGGTGAGTTCCGCGGCCGTCGTGGCCTTCCACCAGAAGGCGCCGTACTCCCTGGTGTTCGTGTTCGTCACGGCCTCGGTCGCCGCGTTCCTGGGGGACGTCGCCCTGTACTGGCTCGGGCGGCGCGGCATGCACTCGAAGAACGGTTCGCGGTGGCTGGAGGCCCTCCGCTCCCGGGCTCCCCAGGAGCGGCTCGAGCAGGCGCAGGAGAAGCTCGCCGACCACGGTGTGATGGTCCTCGTGCTGTCGCGGCTCGTGCCCGCCGGGCGGATCCCGGTGATGCTGGCGTGTCTGATGGCGAAGATGCCGCTGCGCCGGTTCGCCCGCGGCGACATCCCGGCGTGCCTCGCGTGGGCGGCGACGTACCAGGTCATCGGCATCCTGGGCGGCTCCCTGTTCAAGGAGCCGTGGCAGGGCGTCGCCGCGGCGATCGTGCTGACCGTCGTGGTCAGTACGGCCCCGATGCTGTGGCGGAAGGTGCGCCGGCCGTCGGGCAGTCAGCACGCGTGACAGTTGTCAGGCAGTAGTCAGGCGGTCAGCACGCGCGACAGAGGTCAGGCGGTCAGCACGCGTGAGGCGCCGACCGGCAGGTCCCAGAGCGCGGCGCGCGGCAGGCCCGCCCGCTCCCAGGCGGCTCGCAGCAGGGTGAGCGGCTCCATGACCGGCTCGGCCGACAGCAGGAACGTGGCCCAGTGCATGGGTGCCATGAGGCGCGCGCCGACGTCCTGCGCGGCCCGCACCGCGTCCTGCGGGTCGCAGTGCACGTCCCGCAGCCACCAGCGCGGTTCGTACGCGCCGATGGGCAGCAGCGCCAGGTCGATACCCGGGTAGCGGCGGCCGATCTGCGAGAACCAGCGGCCGTATCCGGTGTCGCCCGCGAAGTAGATCCGCTGCCCGTCCTCGTCGGTGAGGATCCAGCCGCCCCACAGCGTGCGGCAGGTGTCGGTGAGAGAGCGTTTCGACCAGTGGTGCGCCGGGACGAAGTCGAAGCGGACGCCCCCCAGTTCGGCCGCCTCCCACCAGTCGAGTTCCGTGACGCGGGTGAAGCGGCGCCGGGTGAACCAGCGGCCGAGGCCCGCCGGGACGAACACCGGGGTCTCGCGCGGGAGTCTTCGCAGGGTC
The DNA here is from genome assembly GCF_044765445.1 of Streptomyces sp. NPDC102467. Lineage (NCBI taxonomy): Bacteria > Bacillati > Actinomycetota > Actinomycetes > Kitasatosporales > Streptomycetaceae > Streptomyces > Streptomyces sp. NPDC102467. The sequence continues at coordinate 203,847 of NZ_JBIWKA010000006.1, forward strand.
GGCCAGTCCAGGTGGTCGTAGTGGTTGTGGCTGATGACGACCGCGTCGACGGGCGGCAGCGCGCTCCAGGCGACGCCGACCGGGGTGATCCTGGCCGGGGTGCCGAGGATCTTGCGGGACCAGACGGGGTCGGTGAGGACGGTCAGGCCGCCGATCCGGACGACCCAACTGGCGTGTCCCGCCCAGGTGACGGCGGCCGTGCGGGCGTCGACATCGGGCAGCGGGCCCGGTGCGAACGGCAGGTTCGGGATGTCTGCCAGGCCTTCGGGGCGCGGCCGAAGCGCGCCCTCGCGGGCGAACCGGGCGAAGGCCCGCAGGCCCGGCAGGGGTGCGGTCAGGCGGTTCGCGAAGGACCGGGGCCAGCGGCGCGGCGGTGCCTCGGGGGCGCTGCCCCCGCCGAGCGGCCGCGGCTCGACCAGGGGCCGTGGCTGGACGAGGGGGCGGACGGACGCGGTGGCGTCGGCCCGCCGCGCCGTCGTCGATTCGGACGCCTGGGTCATCGCTCGGACTCCCCTCCTTCGCCGGCCGGCCCGCTGCCTTCCGAACGCACCGGTTCCGCCGGCTGCTGCTCGCCGCGGAGGTCGTCGAGCACCCCCGCTACTCGCCCCAACAGGCCTGCCACGTGCGGCAGTTCAAGGGGATCCGGTGAAGCGAGAGACGCCGCGCGCTCGTCCGGGGTCGACCCGAGCAGCGGCCCCGTCGACAGGCGCACCCGCAGCGCCGCGGGATCGTCGCCGAACCGGTGGCCGCCGGGGGCCGGCATGTCCAGGCGCGCGGTGAGGAAGTCCTCCAGGTCCTGGGCATCGGTGACCCCGCGGGCGGCGAGCGGCGGCCGCAGCGGGTCCAGGTCGACGTAAAGGTGCCGGCCCGCCTGCGGGGGCAGTGCCAGGCCGCCCCCGGCGAGCACGATGCGGTAGGCGGCCGCGGCCGCCCCTGCGTGCAGCGCGACGGCGGCCGTGCGGCGGGCCGTGACTTCCTCGGGCTCGTTCAGTACGTACGTCGCCGCGGCCGCGACCGGCGCCGCCAGCACGGCGCTCGTCGCGGTGAGGAAGTCCAGGACGCGGTCGGCCAGCCGGTCGCCCTGCGCGGTCGGCGGGAACCGCGCGCAGGCCGCGGGCAGCGACGGGGGCAGGAACGCGCCGGTCAGCTCGGTCAGGACGGTGACCTGGGCGGGGAACATCTCGGCCGGGCTGAACAGGATCGTGCCCGGGCCCGGGTGCAGCGTGTCCCGCCACGTCTCGTCGCTGACCACGTGCAGGCCCTCCCCCGCGGCGGCCTCCACCGCCTCGTGCAGCACCTCGGGCGGCGGCACGGTCGCCGTCGGATCGTCGGCGACGGAGAGCACGAGCAGCCGGGGGTCGCCGCCCTCGGCCCTGACCCGGCGGACCGTCTCCAGGAGGGCGTACGGGTCGGGGACGCCGCCGCACTCGGCGGGCGTCGGCACGTGGAACACCTCGCGGCCGAGCAGGCGGGCCTGCGGCACCCACCACGCCGGGCAGGGGCGCGGCACGAGGACGTCGCCGCCGAGCGCCGCGGTGAGGGCGAGGAGCAGCGGGGCGCCGCCCGGCGCGGCGACGACCCGGCCGTGCTCGGCGGCCAGGCCCCGGCGCTGCCAGTGGCCGCGGGCCGCTTCGAGGAGTGCGGGCGGCCCGCCGGGCGGCTCGGCGTGCGGGCGTACCGAGGCCCCGGCGACGGCATCGGCCAGTTCGGGGAGGACGGGCAGGCCGGGATCGGGCAGCGGCGGTCCGTAGCGCACCGGGCCGCGGCCCTCGCGCACGGGGCCGCGGGTCCGGTGGGCCGCGTCCGCCCTGGGCTCGCGGGCCGTGGGGTCCGATGGCCGCATGCTGCCTCCGTGCCGTGTGTCGTCGCCGTGTCGTCGCGGTGCGCTGCCCCCAGCGTCACATCCCTGCGGGCACCCGCGCGCGCCGTGCCGCTGCCCTGTGCGTACCCACGGGGACGGCTGAACAGGCGAGTGACCCGGCGCGGCCGTTGCGCCGGGTGGGTGACGTCACGGGGGCCAGGTCACCGGGTCAGCGCGGAGAACTCCCGCTCGAGGCCGCGTCCGCGCCGCTCGACGACGGCGGAGGCCACATCGGCCAGCTTGCGATTGGTGGTCTGCGAGGCACGGCGCAGTACGGCGAACGCGTCGTCCGCGTCGCAGCCCAGTACGTGCATGACGATCCCGCAGGCCTGGTCGACCACGGGCCGGGTGCGCAGGGCGGCGCCCAACTGGTCCAGTTCGGTCAGGGCCGCCTGGTAGGAGCGGTCCCGCACCAGACACGTGGCGGCCAGGTCGCCGAGGGCGCGGACCGGGCCGTGCGGGGCGTCCCGCAGCGAGCAGGCCCGGAAGCTGTAGAGGCTGAGGGTGACGACGAGGTCGGCGCTGCGGAACGGGATGGTCACGCTGGACCGCACCCCGGAGTCGAGCGCCAGGGCGCGGTACTGCGGCCACCGCCGGTCCCGCAGGAGGTCGGCGGCTTCCACGGGCCGGCCGGCTTCCTCGGCCGTCGGGATCGGGCCCTCGCCGGAGCGCAGCTGCACGGAGGCCAGGGCGGCGAGGTCGGGGTGGGTCGCCGCGGACGGGTGTTCGTCGCCGCCGTCCGACGCGGTGGCCACGGCACCGCAGCAGTCGGGCATGCAGTGGGCCGCGCCCTCGGCGAGTTCGGAGAGCCGACGGGTGGGGAGTCCCGGCTCCGCCGTCTCCTGGGTCGGACGGTCCGGTGTCGGATCGTGCTCGTCGGACCGCACGTTCGTGCCGGGCGAAAAGGACTGTCGCATCGGTGAACGCCTCCTCTGTTCAGCGGCTTCCCCGGGGCCCACCCCGGGAAACGGACGCGCGGGATAGGTTCTCGCCATGCCACAGTCGGACGAATTCGGTGAAGAACTCTCGGACTTCGTGCGCCGTGTGGCCGAGTTGAAGGCGGCCCGGGCCGTGCCCACGGACGAACTGCCCGCCGTGCTCGACGCGGCGCTCTTCGAACTCGACCACGCGGTGCGGGAACTGTGGCCGCATCAGGAGGACCTGCGGGCCGCCGACACGGGCGCGTCACCGAGCCGCTCGGCCACTGCCGACCGGCAGGAACAGCAGTTGCTGCGCGCCGTCTTCCAGCAACTGCCGCTGCCGGTGGTGCTCGTGGACCGGGAGTCGGTGGTGCGCCGTCTGAACGTCGCCGCCGCGACGTTCACGGGGGTGCGCGCGGGGTACGCGACGGGCCGCCCGCTGACCGGTCTCCTCGCCCACGCCGACCGGGCCGCCTTCCGCTCGCAGGTCGCGGCCGTTGCCCGCGGCGAGGGCGACCGCGGCCTGTCCGTGCGGCTGCAGCAGAATCCGCAGGCGCCGATCCGTACGACCCTCACGGGCCTGCGCCCCGGCAGCGAGCGGCACACCACGGTCCTCGTCCTGCTGCGGCCCGAGGGCGACGGCGCCCCGGCGGCGGCGGAGCCGCCTCGCGGTGCCGTGGCCGTCCCCGACCTCGCGGAGACGACGCGTCATACGGCGCTGATGGATCTGATGGACTTGATGACCCGGGAGTTGCTGGGCGCGCCCGCCGGCGATCCGGCCGAGGCGTTGCGCCGCGCCGCCGGGGCGCTGTACGGCCGGTTCGCGGACTGGGTGATAGCCGACCGGGGTGCCGCCCCTCCGGTCCGTACGACCGTGCTCGGCGCCGACGACGGGGGCGTCCGGGACATCGCGGGACAGGACCCCGCCGCGAGCCCCCTCGTGGTCGAGGCGGCGCGCGGCGGTTCACCGGCGCTGCTGGTGCGCCCGGAGGACGCGGGGGCGCTGGGCGACGACGCGTCCGGCGCCCCGGTGCTGGTCCGTGCGGATGTCACGTCCCTGCTGTGCGTGCCGCTGGTCCCGGCACCCGGCGAACCGGTCCAGGGTGTGCTCACCCTGTTCCGGTCCGCGGGCCGGCCGGCCTTCGCCATGGCGGAGGCGCAGGCGCTGGACATGATGTCCCGCCATATCGCCCTGGCCATGCGCAGATGACAGGCGCCGGACCGTCACGCGGCAGCGGCGTCGGCCAGCACTTCGTCCCGCAGTCGGTGGCAGCACCGGGTGATGAGCCGTGAGACGTGCATCTGCGAGATGCCCAGCTGTTCGGCGATGCGGCTCTGCGTCATGTCGCCGAAGAACCGCATGTAGAGGATCTGCCGCTCGCGCTCGGGGAGCGCCGCGATGCGCGGCTTGACGGCCTCCCGGTCGATGACCACGTCGAGCGCGGGATCGGCGGCGCCAAGCGCGTCGGACAGCGAGTAGCCGTCGTCGCTGCCGGGCAGTTCGGCGTCGAGCGAGAGCGCCGTGAAGCTCTCCAGGGCCTCGAGGCCCGTGCGTACCTCGTCCTCCGTCAGGTTCGCGTGCGCGGCGATCTCGGTGAGGGTCGGGGCGCGACCCGGGATGCTCGCGGACAGTTCGTGCTGGGCGAACCGGACCCGGTTGCGCAGGTCCTGGACGCGGCGTGGCACATGCAGGGTCCACATGTGGTCACGGAAGTGACGCTTGATCTCGCCGGTGACCGTGGGCACGGCGTAACTCTCGAAGGCGTTGCCGAGCGCCGGGTCGTAGCGGTCGACCGCCTTGACGAGGCCCATCGCGGCGACCTGCCGCAGGTCGTCGTAGGACTCTCCGCGGTTGCGGAAGCGGCCGGCGAGCCGGTTCGCCATCGGCAGCCAAGCCTCGACGACATCGTGCCGCAGGTCGTCGCGGTCCGGCCCTGCGGGCATGTCGGACAGTTTGGCGAATGCCTCGGCGGTGTCGGGTGCGTCGTCGTGCGGGTGGTGTCGGCCGGGCTTCACCGGGTTCATGGGTGCGCTGGTAGGCGACATGGATCGCAACTCCCCTGGAGGTGCTCTGGGTTCGGTGGTCACCGTGGGAGTCGCGCCTCGATAGGGCGTAGGACACACCCGGGGCAGACACCGAGTGGCATCTCTCCCACGGACGTGCCTCCAGTCCGAAGCACTCACCTACGCCTGCCCCTCAACCGCTGGGGCAAACGCATAGTTCTCCGGCCGTGGGGTACTGCGTCGGCGGGGTGTGTCCGCCGGGCCCGTCCGAGGCACAAAAACGCCTCTGGCCATGGCCGATCCAGTGGGACGGAAGGCCGGCCGACGAGCCCGGTGCAGTGCTTCCAGGGGGGAGCCCGGGCCCGAAGGCTGGTGCCGGCCCGGCGGGGTAGTGCCGGGCCGGACGTCACCGGAATCCGTCACGGTCGAAGGCCCCGAGGACGGCAAGTGCCCGGAACCATGGACCGGCCCCCGGCGACGGACCGATCGTAGAACCGCCGCCGGGTCGGTCACGATCCGCCGAGCGAGGCCGCTGTCCGGATAGCGCAATGCATCGCGCCGGGCCGTGTCAGGGTCCGGGATCGCGCAGCGTGAGGGACGGTACGCAGCCGTACTTGGCGCGGTACTGCTCGGCGAACCGTCCCAGGTGACCGAAGCCCCAGCGGAACGCGATCTCGCTCACGGTGCTGGTGAGCGGATCGGCCTCGATGAGTTCGGCGTGCACCCGCTCCAGGCGGATCGTGCGCAGATACGCCATCGGCGGTATGCCCACGTAGCGCGCGAAGGCCTCTTGGAGCCAGCGGACGCCGACCCGGGCCTCGGCCGCGAGTTCGGTGGTGGTGAAGGGGTGTTCGGGGCGTTCGCGCATCGCGTCCATGGCCCGCTTCACCGGAGTCGGTCGCAGCCCCCTCGCCGGCTCGTCGAGCTGGTCGCGGTAGGGGTGGCCGGCCGCCAGCAGCAGCCCGTTGAGCACCGCGTCCCGCAGAGGCAGGGCGACCAGCCGGTGTTCGAGGAGCCGGGTCGTCTCGTAGAGGTCGTCGACGAGGATCTCCACGAGGTGGGACCAGGCTCTTCCGCGCCCGCTCATCAGGTCGAGCTCGGGTTCGAGCACCACGGGGGTGCGCGGCACCCGTCCGGTCAGCTCCTCGACGCGGCGCTCCAGCAGGTCCCGCTCCACTTTCAGGGCGACGATCCGCCCGTCACCGGCCCAGCGGTCCACGGCGGTGGATCCGACGGGCTGGAACAGCGCGGCCCGGCCCGGCGCCGTGATCACCTCGGGGCTGCTCCCCTGGTGCCAGGTCATCGGGGAGCCGAGCGGGACGTTCACGTGGTACGTGCCCAACTCCCCGCAGCGGACCCGGACATCGGCCCCGCAGGCGAGATCACCGACGGTGATACCGCCGAGCTCCAGTACCTCGAAGGCGGCGCCGAACCGTTCCGGCGCCCTCAGCACGTCCAGCTGATTGGTGTAGAAAGCCGCCTTGATCGCTTCCATGGCCTGCTCGACGTCGTCCGTGCGGAAGGACGTCCTCACCACCGTGTCTCCTCATGCCTCGTCACCACTCGTCGTACGCGCCCAACTCAGCAGCGTACGACGAGTTTTCCGAGGTCGCGACGGGTCAGCGAAGGCGCTCCACACGACGTTCGTCCCAGACCGGCTCCGACGTCTCACGCACATGCCCGTCCGTACCGAAGACCAGGTACCGGTCGAAGGCACGGGCGAACCAGCGGTCGTGGGTGACCGAGAGGACCGTGCCGTCGAAGGACTCCAGGCCCTCCTGGAGCGCCTCGGCCGACTCGAGGTCGAGGTTGTCGGTGGGCTCGTCCAGCAACAGGGCGGTGGCGCCCTCGAGTTCGAGCAGCAGGATCTGGAAGCGGGCCTGCTGGCCGCCCGAGAGGCGCTCGAAGTTCTGCTCGGCCTGCGCCGTCAGTTCGTAGCGACGCAGCCGGGACATCGCGGCGCCGCGGTCCTTGGCGTGGTCGCGCCACAGGATGTCCAGGAGGGTGCGGCCCTGCAGCTCGGGGTGCGCGTGGGTCTGGGCGAAGTGCCCGGGGACCACCCGGGCGCCGAGCTTCCACTCGCCGGTGTGCGCCACCGAATCGTCGCCGGCGAGCAGCCGCAGGAAGTGGGACTTGCCCGAGCCGTTCGACCCGAGGACCGCGACGCGCTCGCCGTAGAAGACCTCCAGGTCGAACGGCTGCATCAGGCCGGTCAGCTCAAGTCCCTTGCAGGTGACGGCTCTTACGCCGGTGCGGCCGCCCTTGAGCCGCATCGTGATGTCCTGCTCGCGCGGCGGGTCCGGCGGCGGCCCGGCCTCCTCGAACTTGCGCAGCCGGGTCTGCGCGGCCGAGTACCGCGACGCCAGTTCATGGCTGACCGAGGCCGCCTGCCGCAGGCTGATCACGAGCTTCTTCAGCTGCGCGTGCTTCTCGTCCCAGCGGCGGCGCAGCTCCTCGAAGCGGGCGAAGCGCTCGCGCCGGGCCTCGTGGTACGTGGCGAAGCCGCCGCCGTGCACCCAGGCGTCGGCGCCGCCGGGGCTTGGCTCGACGCTGACGATCTTCTCGGCGGAGCGGGCGAGCAGCTCGCGGTCGTGGGAGACGAAGAGCACGGTCTTGCGGGTCTCGCGCAGCCGCTCCTCCAGCCAGCGCTTGCCGGGCACGTCGAGATAGTTGTCCGGCTCGTCCAGGAGCAGGACCTCGTCGGTGCCGCGCAGCAGCGCTTCGAGGACGAGGCGCTTCTGCTCACCGCCGGAGAGGGTGCGGACCTCGCGGAACTGCACCTTGTCGTAGGCGACGCCGAGCGCGGCCGTGGTGCACATGTCCCACAGCGTCTCCGCCTCGTAGCCCTGTGCCTCGGCCCAGTCGGCGAGGGCCTGCGCGTAGCTCATCTGCGCGGCCTCGTCGTCGACGGTCATGATCGCGTGCTCGGCCTTGTCGACGGCCTTCGCGGCTTCGCGGATACGCGGCGAGGCGACGGAGACGAGGAGGTCGCGCACGGTCGTCTCGTCCCGTACGGAGCCCACGAACTGGCGCATCACGCCGAGCCCGCCGCTGACCGTGACGGAGCCTGCGTGCGGCTGGAGCTCGCCGGAGATCAGTCGCAGCAGGGTCGTCTTGCCCGCCCCGTTCGGCCCGACCAGGGCGACGACGGCGCCCTCGCCCACCCGGAAGGAGACATCACCGAGCAGCGCCCGCCCGTCCGGCAAGGAGTACTCGAGGTGCGCGGCTTCCAGATGTCCCATGGTCCGCATTGTGGACGGCCGTGCGGGTGACGGGCAAACGAATAGGGCGCGCGGGACCTGGGTGCGGGGCCCGGCCCGGGGTAGTGGTCGAGACATGTGTGCCGACTTCGACATCTCAAAGCTGCCGAAAGCCGCGGAAGAAGCGCCCCGGCCGGGCCCTTCGCTGCGCGGTCGGCTGGCCGCGCTCGACATGCGGCTCTTCGAGTCCGCCGCGGGGGCGCGCTGGCCAGGGGCCGAGCGGATCCTGCCGGGGCTGAGCCGGGCCGCGAACCACGGGGTGCTGTGGTTCGCCGTGGGCGGGGCGCTGGCGGCGACCGGATCGCCGCGGGCCCGCCGGGCCGCGCTGCGCGGGGTCGCCTCCCTCGCCCTCGCCTCCGCCACGATCAACACGCTCGGCAAGCGGTCCGTGCGCCGGACGCGGCCCGCCCTGGACGCGGTACCGATAGTGCGGCGCCTGAAGCGGCAGCCGTTCACCACGTCGTTCCCGTCGGGGCACGCGGCCTCTGCGGCGGCGTTCGCGACGGGCGTCGCCCTGGAGTCGCGGGGCTGGGGCGCGGCCGTCGCCCCGGTGGCGTTCTCGGTGGCCGCCTCCCGCGTCTATACGGGCGCCCACTTCCCCGGTGACGTGATCGCGGGGGCGGCGCTCGGGGTGGGCGTCGCCTTCGCCGTCCGGGGCCTGGTGCCGACCCGTGACCAGATGCCGTCGCCGGGGCGTCCCCTGGTGGACGACGTGCCGGCGCTGCCGGACGGCGAGGGCCTCGTGATGGTGGTGAACACGCACGCGGGAACGCCGGAGCGGGTGCGGGTGCTGCGGGACGCGCTGCCGCTCGCCGAGTTCGTGGAGTGCGAGGGCCCCGAGATCCCGGCCGCGCTGGAGAAGGCGGCGGAGAGCGCCCGCGCCCTGGGCATCTCCGGCGGCGACGGTTCGGTGAACACGGCCGCGCAGGTGGCGCTCCGGCACAACCTGCCGCTCGCGGTGCTGCCCGGCGGCACCCTGAACCACTTCGCGTACGACCTCGGCATCGAGGACGCGGGCGATCTGGTGCGGGCCGTCATCGGCGGTGACGCGGTCGCGGTGGACGTCGGCCGGTTCCGCTCGACCAAGGCCTCGGGGATCTTCCTCAACACGTTCAGCCTGGGCGCCTATCCGGAGCTGGTGCGCGAGCGCGAACGCTGGTCGGGGCGGATCGGCGGGCGGCTCGCCGACGTCGTGGGCGCGGTGCACGTGCTGCGCCGCGATCACCCGCTGGAGGTCCAACTGCACGGCGAGAAGCGGCCGTTGTGGCTGCTGTTCGCCGGGAACTGCACCTACCGCCGGATGGGCCTGACCGCGGGCCGGCGGGCGGATCTCGCGGACGGACTGCTCGACGTGCGTACGGTCAGCGGCGGCCGGCTGCCCGGCGTGCGGCTGCTCGCGGCGGCCCTGGCGGGCCCGCTGTCCCGCTCCCCGTTCCACGCCGCGACCCGGCTCACCCAGCTGCACGTCGACGGCATCCAGCGGGGCACGCCGCTCGCCTTCGACGGCGAAGTCATCGACTGCGAGGGCCAGTTGACGATCGACAAGCAGCACGAGGCGCTGCGCGTGTACCGGCCGCTGACCATACTGTGACTCCCTGGCGGTCCATATTCCAAGACGGGTATCTCACAATCCGGCCGCGCGGCGTACGGTGATCGCATCGCCCGGGGCAGCTGCCCCGGGCGAGCTGTCACACCGTTGAGCCGTCACACCGTTGAGGGGATCGGGCCATGTCGCAGGAGACCGCCGTCTACACCCACGGCCACCACGAGTCCGTGCTGCGTTCGCACACCTGGCGCACCGCCGCCAACTCGGCGGCCTACCTGCTCGGTTCGCTCAAGCCGCACATGAAGATCCTGGACATCGGCTGCGGTCCGGGCACGATCACCGCGGACCTCGCCGCCCTGGTCCCGGACGGCCGGGTCGTCGGGGCGGACCACGCCGCCGGAATCCTGGACCAGGCGCGTGCCACGGCGGCCCAACGGGGCCTGGAGAACGTGGAGTTCACGACCGCGGACGTGCACGCGCTGGACTGGCCCGACGACACGTTCTGCGTGGTGCACGCGCATCAGGTGCTGCAGCACGTCGGCGACCCGGTGCAGGCGCTGCGCGAGATGCGCCGCGTCACCAAGCCCGGTGGGATCATCGCCGTACGCGACTCCGACTACGCGGCGATGACCTGGTACCCGCGCTCCCCCGGCATGACCGACTGGCTGGACCTGTACCGGCGGGTCGCCCGGGACAACGGCGGCGAACCGGACGCCGGGCGCCACCTGAAGGCGTGGGCCCTGGAGGCGGGGTTCGCCGCGGCGGACATCACGTCCACGGCCGGCACGTGGTGCTACTCGACGCCGGACGAGATCGCCTGGTGGAGCGGGCTGTGGGCGGACCGTACGGTCGCCTCGGCATACGCCGACCGCGCGACGGGCGGCGGCCACGCGACCTCCGCGCAGCTGAACGCCGTGTCCGAGGCGTGGCGGGAGTGGGGCACGCACGAGGACGCGTGGTTCGCGGTGCTGCACGGCGAGCTCCTCTGCCGCAAGCAGTAACCGGGGCCGGCACGTCCTGACGGACCGACGGACGCGGAGCGGGACTTCGGTGCGGTCCCGCTCCGGAACCGCGGGGGCGTCAGTGGGCCCGGGCGGCGGCCTTCCGGCGCGGTGCGCGGCGCTCGCCGTCGCCGCCGTCGTCGCTGCCCGGCGCTTCCTCCTCGGGCTCGTCCCGCTCGTCGGCGGCGTCCTCGTACTCCTCTTCGCCGTCGCCCTCGCCATCCTCCTCGGCCTCGTACTCGTCCTCGCACTCGGCCTCGTCCTCGCCGTCGGGCGCGGCTTCCTCGTCCGGGGGTTCGCTCTCGTACGCGTCGTCCGAGGGCTTGTCCTGCGCGTCCAGCTCCTGCGCTTCTTCCTCCTGCCCCTGCTCTTCCTCCTGCTCCTGCTCCTGCTCCAGGGCGTCCTCGTGGCTCAGGACGACCTCGCCGTCGCGGATCTCACCGCGCCAGCCGTCGCTCGCCTCGCCGCGCAGTGTCACGAAGCGGGCGAAGTGCTTGAGGTCGAGGCGGGCCCTGCGGCCCTGGGCGCGCCAGATGTTGCCCGTCCTCTCGAACAGGCCCTTGGGGTAGTACTCGATGATCAGCAGAACCCGGGTGAGCCGGTCGGCCAGCGGGTGGAAGGTGACGACACCCTTCGTCGTGCCCTTGGCGCCCTCGGACGTCCAGGTGATCCGCTCGTCGGGGAGCTGCTCGGTGGTGTGCGCCTTCCAGCTCCGGTTGGACCAGAAGACCTTGAGCTGCCAGTCGGAGGTGACGTCGTCGGCGCGGTTCGCGTTCTTGACACCCTTCGCGAAGGTGCTGAACTCCTGGTACTGCGTCCACTGGTCGTACGCGGTCCGCAGGTCGACACCGACGTCGATGAACTCCAGGATGACGGTGGGCTTCTTACCCGCCCCGCCCTTGCGCTTGCCCTTGCCGCCGCCGAGGTTCTTGAACGCCCCGACGACCTTGTCCTTGAGGCGGCCGCCGCCCAGTTCGACCGCCGTGCGCACCGGCCCCTTGCCCTCGGCGAGCTTGCGGCCGCCGTCGAGCGCGAGCTTGGCGAAGCCCGGACTGTTGCCCTCGGCGATGTCGGTCAGCTTGACGGTGGTCTCGCCCAGTTTGCGGCCCGTGCCGACGAGCAGCCGCTGGACCTGGGCCGCGAGGTAGGCCTGGGCCTCGGACTTGAGGTGGTCGGCGGCCGGGCTCTTGGCCAGGCCTCCGAGTGCTTTGACCGGGGAGTCAGCCACGTCCGCGGCCCCCCTTCGCATCGCGGGACGCGCTGCCCGCGGTCTTCTTGGCGGCCCGTGGCGCCCTCGTCGCGGCTGCCTTGGCACCGCCGGCGGCCGCCTTGCCGTTGCCGGTGGCCTTCGCGGCGGCGCCGCTCTTTCTGGCGGGCGTCTTCTTCGCCGTGCCGGTGGCCGTCCTGCCTGTACCTGTACCGGTGGGCTTGCGGGTGGTTCGGGCGCGCCGGCCGGCCGAGGACTTCTCGGCACGCCCGCCGTTCTCGTCGCCGTCGCGGTCTTCGTTGCCGTCGCGGCTGTCGTCCTCGGCGTCGCGCTCGTCTTCGTACGCCTCGTCGTCTTCGTACGCCTCGTCGTCTTCGTACGCCTGGTCGTCCGCGTCCGCCTGGTCGTCCGCTTCACCGCGCCGGCGTCCAGGTACGACACCCTTCACCCGGTCCCCCGCGCCCCGTACGTCCTCCGCGTCCGGGGCGACGCCCGCGATGCGGTCCTGCACGCCCTGCGTCCGCGAGTGCAGCCGGCCGGCGAGGCCTTCGAGCTGCCGCTCCACGAGGGCGCCCGACGCGGCCGTGCCGACGCCGCGCAGGTCCTGGCGTAACTGGTCGCCGATCTCCTTGAACTGCGGGTTCTTCTCCAGTTGCGTACTGACCAGCTCGGCCAGCGCGCGCGGGCTCAGCTTCAGCCGCTTGCCCGCGATCATCGTGCCGACGGCGAACGCCAGCTTCATCTTCTTCGTACGTCCCAAGAGGTATCCGGCCCCTACCGCGAGGCCCACAGCTGCTCGGTTCACTTTCCCTCCAGCCGGTCGAGGAACCGGTCCTCGATACGGTCGAATGTCGGTCGGTCGATGTCGCCGGACGTCACTCCGTGCCGACGGGCGCCGACGGCCCCGGCTCCACGAAGCTGTACGGCGGGAGCGGGCCGTTGACCCTGAGTTCGAGGTGCGCGTAGTCGCTGCGGACGGTCTCGACCGCGGCGAGGAAGTGCTCGACGGCCTTCGTGTCCACGAGGAACGAGAGATTGGCGAGCCAGCCCGTGCTCTCCGGGCCGGTCGAGACCGCGTCGGCCGACGGCTCCAGGAGCCGCTGCAACGCGACGGCGTCCTGGGCCTCGCGGCCCTGCACCGCGGCCACGACCATCTCGCCGAGCCGCAGCCGCTCCTCGTGACTGCCGCCGCCCGCCTGCCGGTTGGCCTCGGTCAGGGTGCGGATCTCGGCGTTCTCGGCCATCACCCGGTGCAGTACGGCCGCTTCGTCGTGCTGCGCCTTGACGTTGTACTCGACCTTGCCCTCGAGCGCCCGCAGCCGCTCGTGGTAGTGCTCGGCGCGCTCGGCCAGCACCATCGCGACGGCGTCGTCGTCGGGGGCGATGCTGCCGAACCGCATGGGCAGCACCGCGCCGCCGCCGCCCGACTCCGACAGCACGTTCTGGTGGGCGAGCAGGTCGCGCCGCTTGGGCCGCAGGTCGTCGGGGGCGTCGCTGACGATCGCCGTGAGCGCGCCCTCCTCGACGAGCCGGACCTTGCGCGCGGGGTCGCCGATGCCCTCCATACCGGTCGGCAGCGAGGGGTGGTCGGCGCTCGCGATGCCGTAGATGTACGTGCTGCTCATTCCTGCTCCTCCTTCCGGCGGCTCGGGGTACGGCGGGCCTCCGAGACAGTCCTCGCGGCGCCGGAAAGGGCCCCCTTGGGCTTGTCTTCCGCGCCCTTGGAACCCTTGGACTTGCCTTCTTCGCCCGAGCCGCTCATCTCACCGATGAGGTCGGGCAGACCGGGGCTGCGGTTGGGGCCTGCCTCCAGGTCGAGCCGGTTGCAGGCCTCGGCGAAGCGGAGGTACGTGTCGACGCTGGCGACGACGACCCGGATGTCGATCTTCAGGATCTCGATGCCGACCAGCGAGACACGGACGAACGCGTCGATGACGAGTCCGCGGTCCAACACGAGTTCGAGTACGTCGTAGAGGCCGCTGGTGCCGCCACCGCCGCTGGATTGCTGTGCAGGGACAACGGTCATGGAGACCTGTCCTCCTTAGGTCTGCGCACACTCTGTGCAAGCTCTGCGCAAGGTCTGTCAGGTCTGTGGTGTGTATGTGTGTACGGTGCGCGGCGCCTGTATCGAGTCACCGCCCAAGCCCTGGCCAAACCTTCAACTCGCCCTGCGCGGATGAGGTTTGTGCCGGGCCCGGCCGAAGACGTGCACCAGACCCAGGTCAGGGCGTGATGGCCTGCTCCACGAGCAGTGCGACCCCGGCCACGATGCTCGCCGCGTCGATCCCGGCGGCCCCCAACTGCTCCTCGGGTGTGGCCGACCCCGGCATCGGGCGGACGGCGAGCCGCACCAGGCGCGGCACGGGGGCGCCGTCGTCGAAGGCCTCGGCGACGGCGTCCCCGAGGCCGCCCTGCGCACGGTGGTCCTCCACGGTGACCAGGCAGCCGGTGGCCCGTGCGGCCTCCCGCAGGGTGCGCCGGTCGACCGGCTTCACCGAGTACAGGTCGATGACGCGTACGGGGATGCCGGCTTCCGCCAACTCGTCGGCGGCGCGCAGCGCTTCGTGCACAGTGACGCCCGCGGCGACGATCGTGACGCGGTCGTCGCGGCCGACCCGCAGCACCTTGCTGCCGCCGACCGGGAACTCCTCGTCCGGCGGGTAGATCACCGGTGTCTTCCCGCGCGAGGTCCGCAGGTACCGGACGCCCGACAGGTCGGCCATGGACGCGATGAGCCGGGCCGTCTGGTTGGCGTCGCACGGGTAGAGCACCGTGGAGTCGTGCACGGTCCGGAACATCGCGAGGTCCTCCAGGCCCATCTGCGAGGGCCCGTCCTGCCCGATGGCGACACCGGCGTGCGAGCCGACGAGGTTGATGCCGGCGCCGCTGACCGCGGCCATCCGGATGAAGTCGTGGGCGCGGGTGAAGAACGCCGCGAACGTGGACGCGTAGGGGACCCGGCCGCGCGCCGCCAACCCGACGCTGGTGGCGACGAGTTGCTGCTCGGCTATGTAGCACTCGAAGTACCGCTCGGGGTGTTCCTTCGCGAAGTACTCGGAGCGGGTGGAGTCGCCGACCTCGCCGTCCAGGGCGACGACGTCGCCGCGGGCGCCGCCGAGCGCGGTGAGGGCCTGGCCGTAGGCGTCGCGGGTGGCGACCTCGTCGCCCTGCTCGTAGCGGGGCAGGTCGAGGTGGCCGCTGCGCACCGCGTGCAGGGCCCGGGCGGCGGGCGGCGGCGCGACCTCGACGCGGATGCCGCGGTCGCCGCCCAGCTCGGCGACCGCCTCTTCCGGGTCGGGCAGCGGTTTGCCGTGCATGCCTTCCCGGTCCTCGACGGCGGCGACGCCCTTGCCCTTCAGGGTGCGGGCGAGGATCGCGGTGGGCTGGCCGGCCGTGTCGCGGGCCTCCGCGTACGCGCGGTCGACGGCCGCCACGTCGTGTCCGTCGATCTCGATCGTGTGCCAGCCGAACGCCTGGAAGCGGCGGGCGTACGCGTCGAGGTCGTGGCCGTGCCGGGTGGGCCCGCGCTGGCCGAGCCGGTTGACGTCGACGGTCACGGTGAGGTTGTCGAGGTGCTCGAACCCGGCGTGCTCGGCCGCCTCCCACACCGAGCCCTCGGCGAGCTCGCTGTCGCCGCACAGGACGTGGACGCGGTATCCGATCCGGTCGAGCCGCTTGCCCGCCAGGGCGATCCCGACACCGACGGGCAGCCCCTGGCCCAGGGAGCCGGTTGCCGTCTCGACCCAGGGCAGGCGCTGCGGCGTCGGGTGCCCTTCGAGGCGGCTGCCGAGGGTGCGGAAGGTCAGCAGTTCGGCGTCGTCGATGGCGCCGGCCGCCTTGTACGCGGCGTAGAGCAGCGGTGAGGCGTGGCCCTTGGAGAGGACGAACCGGTCGTTGCCGGGGTGGGCGGGGTGGGCGAAGTCGTAGCGGAAGTGGTGGGCGAAGAGCACGGCCATCAGGTCGGCCGCGGACATCGACGACGTCGGGTGGCCGGATTCCGCGGCGGCCGCCGCGCGTACCGAGTCGACCCTCAACTGCTGCGCGAGGTCGTGCAGTTCGGATTCGGTGAGCGTGGTCATCGATTCTCTCCTTCGGGCTGGTGCGGGGTGTCGTCCGGTACCTTGGCCAGTTCGGGCGAGGCCGTGTCGAGCGGTACGGAACCGGAGCGGACGAGGCCCAACTGGACGGCCTGGCGCGGGAGTACGGCGTCGAGCAGCCAGTCCGCCGCGACGCGGATCCGGTTGCCGGGCAGTGCCGCGAGGTGGTAGCCGCGGGTGACGGCGCCCGCGAGGGGCCCGGACAGCGGGATGCCGAACGGGTTCGCGGCGGCCTGGGCCCCGCCGAGGTCGACGGTGAAGCCCAGGTCCTTGTGCCGGTAACCGCGCCGGATGCCCCGGCCGAGGGACGCGGCCACGTTGAGCCCGGCCACCTTCCCCTGCCGCCAGGCGTGCTGGGCGGTCATCGGGGTGTACTCGCCGGGTTTTTCGAGGTCGGGCACGGCGGCCGCGTCGCCGCACGCGAACACCTCGGCGTGCCCGGGCACGCCGAGGAACGGGTCGACGAGCAGCCGCCCGCGCTCCAACGGCTGTCCCAGGCTCTCGACCAGGGGGTCGGGGCGGACGCCGACGCACCACACCAGCGTGCGGCTGGCGACGAACTCCCCGTCGTCGAGGAGTACTCCGTCACGGGTCGCCTCCTTCACGGAGGTGCCGGTGCGCACCTCGACGCCGCGCCCGCGCAGCACCCTGTCCGCGGTGCCCGAGAGGCGTTCGTCGAGTTCGGGCAGGACGCGCGGCGCGATGTCGAGGAGCAGCCAGCGCGGGCGGCCACTGTGCCGCCGGGGCTGTTTGCGGACGAGCGCGTCGGTCAGCAGTTGCCCCTGGGCGACGACCTCGGTCCCGGTGTAACCGGCGCCGACCACGACGAAGGTGCGACGGGCGCGGGCCTCGGCGGGGTCGGTGGCGACGGCGGCGAGTTCGATCTGCCGCGTCACGTGGTCGCGCAGGTACAGCGCTTCGGGCAGGCCGCGGAAGCCGTGGGCGTGCTCGGCGATCCCGGGCACCGGAAGCAGTTTGTTGACGCTGCCGACGGCGAGCACGAGCCGGTCGTATCCGAGGGTGCCGTGGCCGCCCTCCGGGCCGGTGTAGTGCACGGTGCGGGCGTCGAGGTCGACGGCGCCGGCCTCGCCGAGCACCAGCCGGATGTGCGGCAGCGTGCCGGACAGCGACACGGTGGCCCGGCGCGGCTCCAGGACGCCGGTGGCGACCTGCGGCAGCAGCGGCAGGTACAGAAAGTAGTCGGTCGGGTTGAGCAGGGTGACGTCGGCCGTGTGCCGGGCCGCCCGGGCCAGTGTGCGGGCGGCCCGGTACCCGGCGAATCCGGCACCGATGATCAGTACGCGCGATCGGCTCACTGTTCTCCTCCCAGGGGCACGTGGGTGGAGCTTCCCGCGTCCCCCAGGTCACCGGCAGTCAAACGTCGTGCGTCTACGCTCCGGGGAGTAGGCCTGCCGGTCCGCTCGACGGACGCCCGGCCCGCGGCCGCCCCGCCGAATCGATCACGCTCCCGCGCCGCGTCAACTAGGCTCCTTCGTATGGAGATCCTGGGCACCACGCTGCGCATCTGCGTCGAGGACCTGGAGTCCTCGGTGACGTTCTACGAACATCTCACGGGCAGCCGGGCGCTGCGCTTCGAGCGCGGCGGGGTCGCGGTCGCCGCTGTCGGCTGCTTCCTTCTGATGAGCGGACCCGAGCAGGAGCTCGAGGTGCTGCGCAAGGTGTCCGCCACCATCGCCGTGCGCGACGTGGACGAGGCCGGCGCGGTCCTGGCCGCGTCGGGCGCGAAGGTCATCGCGGGCCCCGTGCCGACCCCGGCGGGCCGCAACCTCATCGCCCTCCACCCCGACGGCTCGGTCTTCGAGTACGTGGACCGCCAGGCGCCCACCGAGACCTGAGCATCCTGAGCGGCCGTACCCGGCACGTATTCTCGCCCGGAGCACGACGGCGAAGGACGGTGCACGTGGCGGGCAAGCAGGAGGAGCCGGGGCAGGGGCGGGTGCCCCTGGGCTCGCGGGCGCGCGAGGAGGTGCGGCGGCGCATCGTCGACCGCCGCTATCCGATGGGCGCGCGGCTCGTGGAGCGCGAGGTCGCCGAGGAGCTGCGCATGTCGCGCGTTCCGGTGCGCGAGGCCTTGCGCGCCCTGGTCACCGAGGGGCTGCTGGAGTCACTGCCGCACAGCGGGGTCCGGGTACGGAGCCTGGAGCGGGACGACGTACGGCAGCTGTACGAGGTGTGGGAGCCGCTGGCCGTACAGGCGTCGCGGCTCGCGGCCCGCGCGGTGGCCGCGGCCGGACCGCACGAACCGGCGGGCCTGACCGCGCTGCGCGAGGTCCTGGCACGGGCCGAGCTGGCGGCCGCGGCGGACGAGGGCTCGCGCGAGACGGCGGCGCACACGGCGTTCCACGAGGAGGTCGTGGCGCTCGGCGGCAATCCGTTGCTGGCCCGCACGATGGAGCAGCTGAGCTGGCAGCTGCAGCTCCTGTTCGGGATGCGCGAGGAGCCCGACCACATGCGGGCGCAGCACGCGGACATGTTCCGGCACATCGCGGCGGGTGACGAGGAGGCCGCGGCCGCGAGCACGCTGCTGCACGTCAGGGACAGCCGGGCGGTCGCGCTGAAGTCGCTCTTCGGTGACGCGGGTCTGTGACGCGGGTCTGTGACGCCGGTTTGTATACCGAGAGCGCGTAGATCACTCCTGGAGCATTCACAGCCGGTCGACATTCGCGGCAAATAACCCATCAGAGCTCAAGTCTTTCCTGGCGATCTTGCCGCCTCCTCCACCTTGGTATACAAACTGTGGGTCCAAGGCCCTCTCCACGGCCCCCTCCCCCCACGGAGCCTCCATGTGTGTCGAGCCCGCCGAACCCCCCTCCAGCCGACTGACCCGCCGCGGGGTGCTCGCCGCCTCCGCGGCCCTCGCCGGTACCGCCACCGCACTCGCCTCCGGCACGTCCCCGGCCGCCGCGGCGGCGTCGGGCCGCCCCGGCCGCACCGGTGACCTGGTCGTCGACGGCGGCACGCTGCTCGACCCGGCGACCGGCGAGGTCACCGAGGACGCGGTCGTCGTGATCCGCGACGGCGTGGTGCGCGCGGCCGGCTCCCGGGACGGCGTCGACATCCCCGCCGACGCGCCGCGCCTGGACGCGCACGGCCACTGGATACTGCCGGGCCTCATCGACGCGCACATCCACCTCAACACCGCCGGCGAAGCACTCGACGCCGTCCGGCAGGGCGCCACCAGCGCGCGCAGCGGCTCCACGAACTTCTACCAGGACATCGCCGTGCGAGAGTTGGCCCGGCAGGCACCGGGCCGCGCGCCCCGGCTGCGGGCCGCCGGTATCTTCGTCACGCCCGACCTCGGCGACACGATCCTCGCCGACCCGGACCTGACGCCGCTGGCCCGGCTCAAGGACGGGGTGCGGTCCGCTCAGGCGCTGCGCCGCGTCGTCGAGGTGAACCTGGCGCGCGGCGCCGACGTCGTGAAGACGCGGGTCAACGAGCGCGCGGGCCTGCCCGAACAGGACCCGCTCGCCCAGGTGTACTCGCACGAGCAGCTCGCCGAGGTGGTGGCGGCGGCCCGGCGCGGCGGCAAGGGCGTGCTGTGCCACAGCTACAGCGAGCGGGGCTGCCACGACGCGGTGACCGCGGGCATCCGCTCGCTGGAGCACGGTGTCTTCGTCGCCGAGCGCACTCTGCGCGAAATGCGGCGCAGGGGAACGTACTTCACCCCCACGCTCACCGCGATCGCCGGCCTCGCCGACTCCTCCGACCCGGTCCTTGCCGAACGCGGGCGTGCGTATCTGCCGGTCCTGAAGCAGGCGGTGCTGGCCGCGCACGAGATGGGTGTGCCGCTGGCCGCGGGCACCGACTCGTCGGGCGGCTCGATCACGCCGATCGGCCGCGAGGTCGAGCTGATGCGCGCGGCGGGCCTGTCGGCGCTCGACGCGCTGCGCACCGCGACGACGGGCGCCGCGCGTCTGCTCGGCCTCGACGGCACGGCGGGCCGCCTGACCCGCGGCCACGCGGGCGATGTCCTGCTGGTCGCGGGCGACCCCCTGGCCGACGTGACGGTCCTCAAGTCACCGGTACGCGTGGTGCGTTCGGGCATCGCGCTCTGAAGCCGCCCCTCACCTCGGTACGGCCCCGACTTCCAAGGAGATCCTGGACATGACTCCCCCTCCCCTCTCCCGGCGCGGTGTCCTCGCGGGCGCCGCCACGCTCGGCGCCGCCCTGACCCCGACCGCGGCATCGGCGGCCGGGTCCGGTACGGCGCATCGCCCCAAGAAGGCCGTGGTCTTCCGCGACGTACGTCCCTTCGGCGCGCGGAACGCCGTGGACCTCACCGTGATCGACGGGCTGATCAGTGACGCGCCCGCCCCCCGGGGCGCCAAGATCGTCGACGGCGGCGGGCGGCTCGCGCTGCCCTCGCTCGTGGACGCGCACATCCACCCCGACAAGACGAGCTGGGGCGGCGACTGGGTGACCCGCAAGCCGGCGAGCGGCATCGCGGACTACTGCGCGCAGGACGTGGAACTGTTCCGCTCGCAGAAGCGTCCCGTCGGCGAGCGCGCGTACGACCTGATGGCGCACGCCGTGACGCGTGGCACGCGGGCGATGCGGGCGCACGCGGACGTGGCGCCCGCCTTCGGCCTCGCCGGTGTCGAGGGCATCGCCGAGGCGCGGGAGCGGCTCGCGGACGCGCTCGACGTGCAGATCGTGGCGTTCCCGCAGCACGGCGTGGTCCGCGCGCCCGGCACGGCGAAGCTGCTCGAGGATGCCGCGCGGGCCGGTCTCGTCGACCTGATCGGCGGCATCGACCCGATCAGCTTCGACCACGCGCTCGACGAGCAGCTCGACCTGGTCTTCGACCTCGCCGACCGCTACGGCGTCGGCGTCGACATCCACCTGCACGACCGCGACGAGAAGGGCACGAAGGTGCTGCGCGGCATCATCGAGCGCACCCGGGCACTTTCGCTGCGCGGCAAGGTGACGGTGAGCCATGTCTTCTGCCTGCCGTTCCTGTCACCGGCCGAACTCGACGCCATGGCGGCCGACTTGGCCGACCTCGACATCGCCTTGACCACCGTCGCGCCCAACGAGTCCCTGGTCCTGCCGATCACCGAGCTGAAGAAGCACGGGGTGCGGGTCGGGCTCGGTTCGGACGGGGTGCGGGATTCCTGGAGCCCGTTCGGCAACGCGGACATGCTGCATCGCGCGCACATCCTGGGCTGGGTCACGGATGTCCGCCTCGACGACGAACTGGCCGCCTGCTACACGGTGGGCGCGCATGGCTCCGCCGATGTGCTGGGTCTGGACCGGGCCGATCTGACGCCGGGGTCACCCGCGGACTTCCTTCTCGTCCGGGGCGAGTGCGTTCCGCAGGTCGTCGTCGACATGCCGCAGCGCGACATGGTGGTCCACGCCGGGCGCGTCGTCGCGCGGAACGGGGAGTTGGTCTGACCGACTCGGGGCTCCGCTCCTCAATCGCCGGAGGGGCTTGATTCGGGCCGCATGCGGAAGTCGTACCGGGCGGGCAGGGGCTCGCCCGGTGCCACCTTCGCCCATATCTCCCCGATGGCCTCCGCCCCCTCCCGTAGATCCTCGACCTCGAAACCCGCCTCGAACACATCCCGCGCTGCCCCCAACTCCCTTTCTGCTAGCAGCAGTTGTGACTCCAGCAGGCGGAACCTCCCACGCGCCCGCGTAGCCGGGTGCAAGCGGTCCCAGACCCCTCGCGCATCCCCGGCCCGGCCCGCCGCCAGCAGCGCCTCGATCGCCTCGCGCCCGAGCGCGGCCGTCGCGGCCACCCACGCCTCGCCGCCGTCCCTGCGCTCCGCACACAGGTCGTCGAAGGCCTCGGTGTACCGGTCGGCGGCCCGCTCACGGTGGCCGTCCGTCGCGTCGGCCACCGCCAGACAGCGCAGGAACGGCCAGTCGGAGGCGGAGAGTTCGAGGCCACGCTCCCAACTGCGCACGGCCTGCGCGCGGTCGCCCGCGTGCCACTGCGCCACGCCCAGGTGGTACTCGGACAGCGGCCGGGCCGGCGCCGTCTCCAGCATGTCCCGCCAGGCCGGTGCGGTCAGGCTGGGGCCGGGCGCGCCGACCCGGCGCGGCTCCGGGAACAGGCCCGTCTCCAGCAACTCCCGCCAGGGGGCCTGCACTTCACCGAGCGTCGACTCGTCGAACGGCGTGCCCGTCGGTTTCCAGCCCGTGCGCAGCACTTCGAGGGCGCCCCAGCCGGACCCGACGGCGAGACGCTGCCCCGGCTCGGCGTCGGCGTGCGGCAGCCACGCGTCGTACGCGGCCTCGACGTCGGCGCGCGGCAACACCCGCTCAAGACGCCCCTCGACCTCGTCGACGGCCGCGCCCCACTCCCCCGCGGAGTGCACCGCCCCGGCGTCCGCCGACAGCGGCCCGTACGCCTCCAGCCAGCTGATCTCCGCCTCCGCCTCAAGGCGTACGTGCTCCAGCTGGGTGCGCGCGAGACCGGCCTGGATCTCGGCGTAACCGCCGGTGCCGGGTCCGGACAGCCACTCCTGCCAGCGCCGCCCGCCGGTCCCGCTCCCCCACATGAACAGCTTCCGGCCGCGGAGTACGTCCGTCGACGTCTGGACGAGCCCGTGCCCGTTCTCGTCGAGCGCGGTGATCCAGCGGCGCCGCCCGTCCTCTACCTCGTAGAAGTAGTCGGCGGGGTATTCGCTGTTCAGCGGGTACGTGCGGTCGGCTCCGTCGAACTTTGGCACGGGCACCCGGCGCAGGGCCCGTTCGTACCCGAAGTGCCAGGCCTCGCGCGCGGGTGCGATCACCCGGCGCTCCTCGGGCACGGCGATGTTGGACCACCAGTAGACCGGCGCGGGCTTCTCGTGCGGATTGCGGATGCGGACGCCGACGTAGAGGAAGTCGGAGCCCTCCGGCAGCCACAGGTCGACCTGGAACGGCAGGTCGCGCAGCCGCTCCCACTCCCACAGGCGCAGCATCTCGCCGCCGTCGGGCGCGGTGACGCGCGCCGCGTGCAGGGGCGCGCAGGAGAGGGCGGAGTGGCCGGTGGCGCCGATGTTCCACTCGATGCCGCCGGAGAACCAGGCGCCGTTGAGCGCGAAGGCGGCAGGCTGGAACACCGGGTTGCGGTACAGGAGTTCGCACCCGGTCGGCTTGTGGAACAGGGACGCGATCCGGCCGCCGAGGCCGGGCAGCACCGTCACCTTCAGGCGGTCGTTCTCGATCACGATCGTGTCGAGGTCGACCGGCGCCCGGTCGCGCCCGTACCCGTCGCGGATCCGCTCGGGGAGCACGCTGCGCAGCGGCCCGTAGCCGAGCTGCCTGGCCATCTCCAGCGGCAGGTCGTCCTTCGAGCGCTCGTCGAGCTCGTGCACCTCGTCGAGGGGCCGCAGCGGTGGCAGCGGGTTCGCCGGGCCCAACTCCGCGCCCGGCAGGGTCAGTACCTCACGTCGTACGACGGTCACGTCTGCCTCCCGATGCCACGGGGCGCGGCCCGCCCCCGATGACCATCGAACATGGTCATCGGCGAGCTGACCAGGGGCCTTCCCGGTCAGGATTGCGCAAAGGCGTCCACGACGACGTCGGTGAGGAGCGCGCCCGCGGTGCCGTCCGGGTCGAGATCGGGGTCGTAGATCGTGACGTTCATACCGGCGCAGCGCGGCGAGGCGAGCAACGGGCGGAGCAGCGCGAGGAGTTCATCGGGCAGCAGCCCGTCGGGGTCGGGGCTGTCGACGGCGGGCATCACGGACGGGTCGAGCACATCGGCGTCGAGATGCACCCAGAAGCCGTCGAGCACCGGCACCTCGAAGCTGCGCACGAAACCGCGCACGACGTCGTCGACGCCCCACTCGTGCAGTTCGCCGACCGTCACGTTCGGGATCTTCAGGGCGGTGAGCTCGGCCCGCTCGTCCTCGAAGGCATCGCGCCCGCCGAAGAGCCGGACGTCCTCGTCGCGCAGATAGGGCCGCAGCCCTTCCAGGTCGGTGAGGTCATCCTGCCCGCGGCCGGTCGCGAGGGCCAGCTCCTCGCCGCCCGCCGCGCCGACGCGCTCGGAGTTCCCGGGGTGCCGGAAGTCGGCCGAGGCGTCGACGACCGCGAGCCCGTAGCGGCCGACGCGGCGCAGCGCGAGGGCCGCGCCCAGCTGGATCGAGCAGTCCCCGCCGAGCACGAGCGGGAACTCACCCGCGCGGATGTGCCGCTCGATCCGGTCGGCGAGCTTCACGGTGTACGCGGCGATGGCGGCGGCGTTGAACACTCCGTCGCCCTCCCGCCAGTCGCCCCTGTCGTAGCGCGGCGGGACGACGACGCCGCCCTCGAAGGCGCCGAGCCTGCGCACGATCCCGTGCTCGCGCAGCGCGCCGGCCAGCTTGTACACGCCGGGCACCGTGCCGGGGGCGGGCGGGCGCAGGCCCAGGTTGGAGGGGGCGTCGATGGCGACGATATTCCGCATGCCAGGCATCCTCACCGACGTACGCTGACGCTTTCAACAGCTGCGCAGTACTACGAGGAGCACGTCTCATCATGGCCGAGAACCACACCTACCGGGTCATCGTCCGCGCCACGTTCGAAGGCCTCACCGACGCGGCGCGGGAGCTGCTGCTCGCCGAGGTCGCGGAGCACGAGGGCATCGCGGGGATGCGGTTCGCGCCGGAGGGTTCGCTCGCGTACGACCGCAACCTCAAGGCCTTCTCGATGCGCTACGTCGTCGAGTCGGACCCGGACGACGGCGAGGAGATGGCGGGAGCGTTCGCCGAGGAGCGGGCCGAGGCGTATCTGCGGGAGCGGGGCCTCGGCCACGGTGAGCTGCGCTCGTCGGTGACCGACATGGACACCATGAAGATCAATCGGAAGAGCGGCCGGTAAGCGCCTCGGGCTCGACCGTCATCTCGGCGGTGAGCGCCCAGCGCTCGTGGTCGCGCCAGGCCCCGTCGATGAAGAGGAAGTCCGGCGAGAAGCCCTCCAGACGGAACCCGGCGCGGCGGGCCAGCGCGATGGAGGCCGTGTTGCCGGGCTGTGCGTTGATCTCCAGGCGGTGCAGCCCGAGGGGGCCGAACGCGTACCGGACCACGAGGTCGAGCCCCTCGCCCATCAGCCCGCGCCCGGCGGCGTGCGCGAAGGCGCCGTAGCCGAGGGCGCCGCAGCGGAAACCGCCCTGGACGACGTTGTTGATGTTGATGAATCCGCCGATGGCACCGCTCGGGCGCTCGCACACCAGAAAGCCGTGTTTCGCCGGGTCGGCCACCAGCTGCCCGGCGTACGCGGTGAAGGCATCCGTGCTCGTCGGCGGGAAGAGCCAGGGGTGGTGCAGCTCCCGGCTCTCGCGGGCCCGCGCGGTGAACTCGCCGGCGTCGGCGACGGCTGTGTGCCGCAGCGTGACACGGGGTCCTTCGACAAGGTGATCGGCCATCCGGCCACTCTACGGAGCGCGGCCCGCCGGCCCCGGCCTGCTCACTTGCGCCTGCGCGCGACGAAATAGCCCCCGCAGACGGCACCGATGACGGCCATGGCCGCGAGGGCCATCCAGAGCGGCATGGTGACCTCGGGGACGAGGAGCCTGATCTTCACCCGCCGGGTGTTCTCGAAGATGAAGACCACGACGAGGACGACGAGGACCAGTACCGCGATCCTGGCCGGTGTGAACGCGCCGGAGCTGTCGCTCTTCGCGGAGCTCGCGGTGTCCTTGGGGCTCATCGGTGGACCCTTCCGTCGTTCCCCCGGAGGTCGTCGCTCGCCGCCTCCCCGCCCAGCATGTGCGGGGAGGCGGCGATCGCGCAGCGGCCGAGGGCCCGTACGGGTGACGGGGCGGGACAGGGCTACTGCCCGACGACGGGCAGCTCCACGGTGCCGGTGTCCTGGGGCGCACTGGTGACGGTGACCGGCTTGATCCCCTTGTTGCCGCCGTACGCGTCGTCGCTCGCGGCGACGACGAACCGGATGCGGTGCCCCTTCTCGTAGCGGTGCACGATGCCGGGCAGGGTGACGGTGAAGGGGCGGGTGACGTCCGGGACACGGACCGGGGCGACGAGCCGGTGGACCAGCGTCTTCGTCCCGTCGGGCGCGACGTCGTACAGCTTCGCGAAGAGGACGAGCTTGTCGGCGGCGTCGCCGGAGTTCTGTACGCGCTCGGTCTTCGGCGAGATCACCTTGAGGGTGGCCTTGGGGGCGCCGACGACATCGGTGGTCGTGGTCAGCGGCTCCGTCGTCCAGTCGAGGTAGGTGCCCCGGGTGTCGTGCGGCGCGGGGTCGGGCAGCCCGATGAGGCCGCCGAGGGACGACTCGGAGTGGCTGGTGGGGATGAGCCAGTTCCGGTACTCACGGCTGCCGCGGGCGACCTTGTCCCGGTTGTCGACGAGCTTGCCGTCGCCGGACAGGTACAGCTTCTTCGACAGGGCGGGGACGCCGTCCGCGGTGGCGTAGGTGCCGTTCGGGTCGCTGATCCAGTCCCGGTAGTAGGCGAAGGCGGGTCCTGTGTCGACGCCCTTCTTGTGATGCAGATACCGGTCGAACCAGGCGAGGACCCGCTTGCCGACGTAGCTCGTCTCCAAGTTGCCCTGGCCCAGATTGAGTTCACCGCTCGCCGGGTCGGTCAGGCCGCCGCTGTGCCCCCAGGACTGCCAGATCATCTTGGTGGCGGTGCCCTGGCCCCGCAGGGTGTCGTAGCTGGCCCTGGCCTCGTTCAGGTTGAACAGGCTGTCGGACTGTCCCTGCACGAGCAGCGTCGGCGCCTTCACGTCCTTCAGATACGAGACCGGGGACACGCCGCGCGCATAGTCGAGCAGCGCCTGCGTCTTGTCCGCCGGATAGCGGCCCGAGTTGAGGGTGCTGATCGTCCGGCAGGCGTCGTCGACGAAGTGCAGGCAGCTCAGCTTGTTGATGCGGGACGGGTCGAGCGACGGCTCCAGCAGCGGCTGGCCCTCGCCCATCAGGTAGAACCCGTTGGTCCACTGCCATTTGAAGGCGCCGGGCACGTCGCGGTCGGCGGCGTTCTGCGGGTCGAGCGAGTAGGAGAGGTCGTTCCAGGTGATCAGCGGGACCAGCGCGTCCACCCGGTGGTCCACGGCGGCCGTCGCCATCTGGACGGCGCCCCCGTAGGAGCCGCCGATCATGCCGACGCGCGGGTCGCCCTTCTTGTCCGCCGTCACGTAGTCGATCGTGGTGCCGTCGTCGGCGGCGCGGGTCCCGGCGAGGAAGTCGACGAGGGCGGAGGCCGCCTTGCCGTCGATCCGGGGGTCGTCGAGCGAGACGAGACAGCCCGACTTGCCGAAGCCGAGCCCGGAGTAGGCGAGCCCGACGTACCCGCGCTGCGCGAACGCCCTGCCGGTCGCGTCCGTGGACCCGTCCGACTTGCTGCCGCCGAATCCGTTCGTGGTGAGCACGGCGGGAGCGGTGTGCTGTGCGTCGACACCGGCGGGGCGGTACAGGTCGGCGTCCACGACGCACTGGCGTCCGCCGGTCTCCACCGTGAACTTGAGGGCGGTGACGGTGTATTCGCCGAGGGCGGTTGTGCCCACGCCTGCGGCGCTTGCGGGGGTGGCCAGGGGTGCCGCCAGCGCGGCGGCTGTTCCGACGGCGGCGAGGACAGTACGGGATCTGGGCACGGGGCCTCCACGCATTCTTGTACCGACCAGTAAGTTTGTGCGCGTGATCATGTTGTGACACGTGTCATGTGGGGGTCAATGGGTGTGCGCGGGGTTTCTTTCGCGGGCGGGCCAACTCGCCGTGGGGGGCTGGTTCGTCGCCGGGCGCGGGCCGGTGGGAGTTCTCGCGCTCCTCGGCGGCGCGGCTGCCCGGAGCGGTCTGATTCCGGGTGCGCGTCTCGTCGTGACTTCTCGCGCAGTTCCCCGCGCCCCTAAAGCATGCGGCTTCGCCGCAGCCCCATCAGGGCGCGGTACGCGCGCCGATGAAATGGCGCACGCAGTGCGCATTTCAGGGGCGCGGGGAACTGCGCGAGAAGCCCCACCGGGGCGCGGGCGGGACGCGACGGCGTCAGCTCAGCGCCGGCTCATCCAAGGTCAACGTCAAAGCCCCGGCATCCAATTGACCCGCCACCCCGAACGGCACAGTCAGGGCACCGCTACCGTGCCCGAACCCGAACTCCTCCACCACAGGAACCCCGAGCCCACCCAGCCGGTCCACCAAAAGCCCCCGCACGGGCTCGCACTCGGCCCAGGACCCCAGAAGCACCCCGCGGACGCCCTCGAACCAACCGGCGCGCAACAGTTGCGTCAGATACCGGTCGATGCGGTACGCCTCCTCGCCGACATCCTCCAGGCAGAGCAGCCCACCCCGCGCCGAAGGACGCGCGTGCCGGGTTCCGAGGTCGGCCGCGAGCAGCGACAGGCAACCGCCCAGCGTGACGCCACGGGCGACGCCGGGCACCAGCACCCCGGCCCCCTCCACCGCACGGATCACCCGTACCGACTCCGGGTCGAACAACGTGGCCCGCAAATGCGTCTGTGCCCGCGCGCTCTTGAGGAAGTCCGCCGCGGCGACCATCGGCCCGTGCAGCGTGCTCACGCCGAGCCGGACGGCGAACGCCTCGTGCAGCGCGGTGATGTCGCTGTACCCGACGAACACCTTGGGCCGCGCGGCCCGCATCGCCGGCCAGTCGAGCAGGTCGACCATGCGCTGCGCGCCGTAGCCGCCCCGGGCGCACAGCACGGCGTCGATCCCGGAGTCGCACCAGGCGCGCTGCAGGTCCGCGGCGCGGTCGGCGTCCGAGCCCGCCAGATAGTCGAACTCCCCGTGTACGTCCAGGACATGCGGCATGACGACCGGGTCGAGGTCCCAGCCGCGCAGGATGTCCAGGCCCGCCTGCAACCGGTCCTCGGGGACCGGACCGCTCGGCGCGACGACGGCGACCCGGGCGCCGGGGGCCAGTCTCGCCGGCCGGGTCAGGGGGTTCACTTGGTGAGCTCCAGGAGGGGGACGCCGGTCGGGTTCAGGCCGAACACCTGGGCGTACAAGGAGAGTTCGGCCTCAAGAGCGCGGATCATGGTGTCCGCCCGGCGGAAGCCGTGCCCCTCGCCATCGAAGGCGATGTACGCGTGCGGCACGCGCCGCCCCTCGCTCGCCACCCGCGCGAGGAACCGCTCGCACTGGGCGGGCGGACAGATCACGTCGTCGAGTCCTTGGAGGAGCAGGAAGGGCACCGTGAGCCGGTCGGCGTGCTCGGCCGGGGAGCGCTCGACGTAGCGGGCGGGGACCTCGGCGAGCGGTCCGACGAGGGTTTCCAGGTACTGCGACTCGAAGTCGTGCGTCTCCCCGCTGCCCCAGGCGGTGAGGTCGAGGATGGGGTAGATGATCGTGCCGCACGCGTAGACGTCCGTGGCTGTCAGGGATGCCGCGCTGGTCCAGCCGCCGGCGCTGCCGCCGCGGATGGCGAGCCGGTCGCGGTCGGCGGTGCCCTCGGCGGCGAGGGCGAGGGCGACGGCCGCGCAGTCCTCGACGTCGACGACGCCCCACTGCTCGCGCAGCCGGTTGCGGTACTCGCGCCCGTAGCCCGTCGAGCCGCCGTAGTTGACCTCGGCGACGCCGATGCCGCGCGAGGTGAAGTAGGCGATCTCCAGGTCGAGGACGAGCGGCGAGTGGCCGGTCGGGCCGCCGTGCGCCCAGACGACGTAGGGCGGGAGCTCCTCGTCGGGGGCCGCGTGCGTGGGGCTGTGCGGCGGGTAGATGTGGGCGTGGATGTCGCGGCCGTCGGGCCCTTCGAAGGTGCGGATCTGCGGCTCGGGGTAGTACGCCGGGTCGACGGGGTCGTGGTGCGCGGCGCCGATCACGCGGGCGCGTCCGGTGGCGGTGTCGAGCTCGACGACCTCGGCCGCGGTGCGCGGGCTCGCGGCGACGGCGACGACGCGGCTGCCGTGCACGCCGAGCGACGCCGACCATTCGGTCCAGGGCCCTGCCGTGTCGACGACTTCGCCGGTCTCGGGGTCGAGCACGCCGAGCGCGGTGGCGCCGACGCCGTGCACGACGGCGATGAGCCCTGCTTCCAGCGGCTTGAACCAGCTCAGGCCGATCTTCCACAGCGGCCCGCCGAACTCCTCGTCGCGCGGGCACAGCGGCCGGGCGGCCGCGGCGAAGTCCGTGCTGTCTGTGCCCGCTGTGCCGAGCACGTCGAGCCGGTAGAGGTTCCACCAGCCGCTGTCGTCGCCCGAGTACAGCAGCGCCCCGTCGAGGGCCCACTCGACCTGGCAGATCGACTCCTCGGGTCCGCCGGCCACGATCCGCGCCGGTCCGAACGTGCCGTCCTCGGCGACGTCCGCGACCAGCAGCTCCGTGCCGTCCCAGGGCATGCGCGGGTGGTCCCAGACGATCCACGCGGCCCGTCGGCCGTCCGGGGCGAGCCGGGCCCCGGTGACGAACCGGTGGGCGCCGTCGGTCAGTTCACGTACCCCGGCCCGGTCATCGGCCGCCGAGCCGTCGAGCGGGACGGCCGCGATCACGCGCCGCACGTCGGCGGGCCCGTCGCCGGTGAACTCCTCCAGGACGCACCACACCTCGCCCCGGTCGAGGTGGAGCTGCGGATCGGCCCAGCGCAGGCCGTCGCCCACGGCGGAGAGCGGGGTGAGCGGGCGCGGCTGCGCGCCGGGGGTCTCGGGCTCGTACGCGTACAGCCGCTGGTCGGCGAAGTTCACGAAGACGAGCAGTGGGCCTTCGGGGCGCTCCGCGCCGGCCCAGGGGCGGCCGCCGTACTCGATGACGCGGCTGCGCACGTTCCACGGCGCGGGCAGTACCGACTGCTCCGTGCCGTCGCGCCCACGCCGCACCAGGGCGCGGCGGCCCGCCTCCGTGGGCCGTGGTTCGGTCCACCAGGCCTCGTCCCCCACGAACCCGACGTACTCGGGCTTGCCGTCGTTCGCCGCGGCCAGCGCGGCGTCGATCGGCGAAGGCCAGGAGCCGTAGCCCCGCGTCTGCACCATGTCGTCCCCGCCCCCCATTTACCTCAGACCCTCCATATTCTTCGCGTCCTCCGCTTTTTCCTAGTACGTCGCGTGTGCAGGGTCCGGGCCTATGCCGAACGCAAGAACCGATCAAGGACGCGCACCCCGAAGTGCAGCGCCTCCACCGGGACCCGCTCGTCGACTCCGTGGAACAGTGCCTGGTAGTCGAAACCCTCGGGGAGCTTGAGCGGGGCGAAGCCGTAGCCGGTGATGCCGAGGCGGGAGAACTGCTTGGCGTCCGTGCCGCCCGACATGCAGTAGGGGACGGTGTGGCCCTCGGGGGCGAACTCCTGCACCGCGGCGCGCATCTTCGCGAACGTGGGCGAGTCGACGGGCGCCTGCAGCGCGACCTCACGGTGGTGGAACTCCCAGTCGACGTGCTCTCCCGTGAGCATGTCGAGGGCGGCACGGAACTCGTCCTCGGCGCCCGGCAGGAAGCGGCCGTCGATGTGCGCGACGGCCTCGCCCGGAATCACGTTGACCTTGTAACCGGACTTCAGCATCGTCGGGTTGGTGCTGTTGCGCACCGTCGCCTCGACGAGGGAGGCCGCGGGTCCGAGCCGGGTGAGCAGCGCGTCGGCGTCGAAGTCCGCCGCGTTCACATCGGCGTCGATGCCGTACAGGGCCGCGAGTTCGGACAGGGCCGCGCGCACGGTGGGCGTGAGCCGGATCGGCCACTCGTGGTCGCCGATTCGGGTGACGGCGGCGGCGAGGCGCACGACCGCGTTGGCCGGGTTCACCTTGGAGCCGTGGCCCGCCTTCCCGTGCGCGGTGAGCTGGAGCCAGCCGGTGCCGCGCTCGCCCGCGCCGATCGGGTAGATCTGCTTGCCGCTGCCGTCGTGGAAGGTGAAGGCGCCGGACTCGCTGATGCCTTCCGTGCAGCCTTCGAAGAGGTCGGCGTGCTGGTCGGCGAGGAACCCGGAGCCGTCCTCGGCGCTGGCCTCCTCGTCGGCGGTGAACGCGATGACGATGTCGCGGCGCGGCCGGAACCCGACGCGGGCCCACTGCCGGACGGTCGCGAGGATCATCGCGTCCATGTTCTTCATGTCGACGGCGCCGCGGCCCCACACGACGCCGTCGCGGACCTCGCCGGAGAACGGGTGCACGCTCCAGTCGGCCACCTCGGCCGGCACCACGTCCAGGTGGCCGTGGACCAGCAGGGCGTGGGCGGAGGAGTCGGTGCCCGCGATGCGCGCCACCACGTTGCCACGGCCGGGGGTGCGCTCCAGGATCGTCGGCTCCAGGCCCGCCTCGGAGAGCAGGGCCGCCGCGTACTCGGCGGCGGGGCGCTCCTTGCAGTCGCCGCCGCCGTGGTTCGTCGTGTCGATGCGGATCAGGTCGGAGGTGAAGGTGACGACTTCGTCGAGCGCCTTCTCGTCGATCTCCGGAAGGTGCTGCTCAGCCATACTGTTCCTCCACCGCGGCCGAGGCGATCGTGGTGACCGCCTTGAAGGTGCGGATGCCTTCGTACATGGTCTCGTGCGTGTACGCGATCTTACGCTCGCCGGTCCGCTCGACCCCGGGCACGACGGTCGAGGCCATCGCGAGGTGCTCGGCGTCGAACTCGACCTCGATGGTGAACGGGCCCCCCTGCACCGGCGTGTGGCGCACGGCGTCGGACGCTGCGTCCTTGGCGGCGGCCCGGATGTCGGCGGCTGTGCGCGCGGGGGTGCGGCAGATGGCCGCGTACCGGGACACGTGGTCCTTGACGGCGACCTTGCGGGCCTGTGGCGCGTAGCCGAGGGCGTCGTCGCAGGCGTGGTCGTCGCCGGTGACGAGGACGACGGGGACGCCGTACTCGGCCACCACGTGCGCGTTCAACAGGCCTTCGCTCGCCCGTACGTCGTTGACCCAGACGCCGGTGATCTGGTTCGCCAGGTAGGTGTGCGCCAGGACGCCCTCCATGCCGGCGCCCGCGTGGTACCCGATGAAGGCGATGCCGTCGACGTCACCGTGCTGGACGCCCTCCACCATGGACAGCGACTTGTGGCGTCCGGTGAGCATCTCCGCGCGGTCGTCGAGCCGCTCCAGGAGCAGATTGCGCATCGTCCAGTGCGCCTCGTTGACGAGCACCTCGTCGGCGCCGCCGTCGAAGAAGCCGAGCACCGCCGCGTTCACGTCCGAGGTGAACATCGAGCGGCAGCGCTCCCACTGAGGAGTGCCCGGGAGGACGTCCGCGGGCCAGGTCACACCCGTGGCGCCCTCCATGTCGGCGCTGATGAGGATCTTCATGGCCAGCACCGTACGCGGATCCGGGCGCCCCTCACCAGACCTGTGGATAAGTCAGGCAACTCTCATGGGTATAGACCAATGTTGTACCCGTTCGGCGGGGTTCCCGCTTGTCAGCGCCGTGCGGGCTTACGGGGCCAGCATGCGTACGAGGGCGTCGACGAGCGCACCGTGCCAACAGGCGTAGTCGTGGCCGCCGTTGAACTCATCGAGGGTGACCCGGTACCCGGCCGGGCGCAGGGCCTCGTACAGCGCGCGGCTGTAGCCGACCATCGGGCCCTCGTGCAGCCCGACGTCCAGGTGCACGGTGAGGTCGCGGGGCGGCGCCTGCGCGTACCGCTGGACGAGCCAGGGCACGCCGACGACCGGCGTCTGCGGCACCCCGCCGCCGGACGGCAGACCGGGGTGCCACCACAGGGACGGCGACTGGGCGAGCACGTTGCCGAACCGCTCGGCCCGCACGAGCCCCGCGTACAGGGCGGTGAGTCCGCCGAGGCTCTGCCCGGCGACGACGGTACGGCGCGGGTCGGTGGTGAGCGGCCAGCGCCCCGCGGCCCACGGCAGGACGTCGTCCGCGAGGAACGTCACGTAGGAGTCGCGGGCGCTCATCTCGCGCCAGCGGGTGGGCCCGTCGACGGAGTCGGGGGCGAGGACGATCAGCGGCGGCAGCGCGCCGTCCGCGATCAGTGCGTCCAGCGAATCCTGCAGCCTCATCCCGCCCAGCCACATGTCGCCGTCGCCGAGCACGACCACGGGCAGGTCGCGGTGGCCGCCCCCTGGCGGCAGGTAGACCCACACGTCGCGGGTCATGCCGAGGGCCGGGCTGTCCACGGCGTGCCGCTCGACCCGGCCGCGCGGCACACCGCGCGCGGGGTGCGCCCAGCGCTGGCCGGGAGCCGCGGGCAGGGCGAAGACGGAACAGTCGGGGCCGCCCCAACGGGTGGGGATCGTCCGGGGGTTGAGCGGATCGGGACCGGCGTACCGCTGGAGGGTGTGCAGGAACTCCTGGAGCAGCCCCGGGTCGGCGGGCGGGGCGCCGGTCGAGATGTCGGCGGCCATCCGGTAGGTGCCGCGGTGGTCTGCGCGCAGTCGCAGGCCGAGGTGCCAGATGTCGGTGCCCGGGACGTGGTGCAGCAGGGCGTCGGCGAGCCGGGCGCGGTCGACGAGGCGGTTGCTGAAGAGGAGGACGTGCCGGGTCGTGCGGTGCCCGCGGTACAGGAAGGTGAGGGTGCGGTGGTCGGGTTCACCCTCGATCGGCTCCACGAGGGGGGCGCCGAGCCGCTGCACGTCGGCCCAGAACGCGGCGGCGATCTCGTCGCGCCGCACCCCCTGGACTCCGGCCAGGTCGTCGAGCAGCCGCGCGACCCGGGCGCCGACGGCCGGTCTCGGGCGCGCTGTCTCCTCGACCCAGGACAGATCGGACGAGACCGAAGGCGTACGCATCACCCACCGCTTCCTGGCGCACCTGTCTTACGGCGCCTCCATGTTACTTAGCTTAGCCTAAGCTAACCTACCATCGTCGCTCGTCAGGACGCCGCCCCTCCCCGCCCCACCACCAGCCACAGCGACGGCAGCTCGATCCGGTTACCGTCGGCGGTGAACTCCGTTGTGATCAGCGGCAGTTCACCGGAGGCGAGCACGGCGAGGCCCGCGTCGGCGACATACGTGGGCACGGCCGCGTCGCGGACCTCGCCCGGGGCGATGCCGTGGGCGAACACCGGAGCCAGCTTGGGCGGCGGCCCCGCAGGGTGGTGTGCGAGGTCCCGCAGGATCGTCCCCGCCCGCTCGGACAGCTCGACGACGAAGCCGCGCCCGCGCTCACCGATCAGTGCCGCCAGGGCGTCGACGAGCGGCTGCCGGTCGCCGCGCTCGCTCTGATGCAGCACGCCGCGCATATAGACGTTCGCGTCGCCCAACTCGGCATGGAGTGCGTCTACTTGTTCACGCACTGTGGCGTCCAGCTGTCGGTAGGCGGCCTGTTCGGCGGGGTCCGCGTGGCGGGCCCGGTCAAGGGCCGCGTCCGACAGGTCGACGCCGACCACCTTCGGGTAGCGGTCGGCGAGGAAGCGCGTCTGCGTGCCGTTGCCGCACCCGAGATCCACCAAGGGGAGGTCCACAGCCGTCAACTGCGGTTCGAACAGCGCGAGATGGAGCCCCACGGTGAGGGCGGGTTCGGCATCCCAGAGGACGCTCCCCGGCCCCTCGGGAGCGTCCTCCCAGAAGGTCTCCCACGCTTCTCTGTACCGCTCGGTCACGCTCATGGACTCTCCCCAGGTGCGGCGGACTCGGCCGAAGTCTCTGGTCGGTCTACCGCGCCGGAGTGCGCCCCACAAGCGGAGCGGTCACATCTTCCTGGGGTGTACACCGTCCGGAGGCGCGCCGGGGACCTCAGCCGCGGGGGCGTCGCACGGCGAGTTCGCACCACACGGTCTTGCCGGTCGCGGTGCGGCTCGTGCCCCACGCCCGCGCCAGGTGCGCGACGATCCGCAGGCCCCGCCCGAACTCGTCCCCCGGCCCCGCGCCGCGCAGCGTCGGCAGGGTGTGATCGGTGTCCTCCACCTCGCACAACAGCGTGCCCGAACGCACCAGGCGCAACTGCACCGGGCCGCTCCTGGCGTGCCGCACGGCGTTCGTGACGAGTTCACCGACCACGAGCTCGGCGGCGTACTCGACGGACGACAGGCCCCACTCCGCGAGCTGTCGGCGTACGAGGCCACGGGCGCGCGACACTTCGGACGGTTCCGCTTCGAGACTCCACTGGGCGACGTCGCCCGGCTCGATGCCGCCCATCCGGACCATGAGGAGCGCCACGTCGTCCTTGCGGCCGCCGCGCCCCGCGAGGGAGCGGATGATGGTGTCGCAGGCGTCGTCCATGGAGGCGGCCGGATGGGCCGCCGACTCGCAGAGCGTGGCCAGTCCTACGCCGATGTCCTCACCGCGCACCTCGACCAGGCCATCGGTGCACATCACCAGGCGGTCACCGGGCGCGACCAGGAGGCGTACGGACTCGAAGGGCACACCGCCCACGCCGATGGGCGCGCCCGTGGGCAGGTCGAGGAGTTCGCTGCGGCCGTCGGCGGCGCGCACGATCACCGGCGGGATGTGGCCGGCGTTGGCGAGGAGCAGTTCGCCGGCGATGGGGTCGTACACCGCGTACAGGCACGTGGCGAGATAGTGCTCGCCGAGCCGCTGCGCCAAGTCGCACAGATTGCGCAGGAGTTGGGACGGCGGCAGATCGAGGGCGGCCATGGTCTGCACGGCGGTCCGCAACTGGCCCATCATCGCCGCCGAGTTGAGGCCGTGCCCCATGACGTCACCGACGACGAGAGCGGTACGCGCGCCCGGCAGTTTGACGGAGTCGAACCAGTCGCCGCCGACCCGGCCGAGCAGGGTGCCCGGCAGGTAGCGGGTGGCGATGTCACAGCCCGGCATGTGCGGCTCGATGTGCGGCAGCATGCTGTCCTGGAGCGTCTCGGCGACGGACTCCTGGTACGTGTACATCCGCGCGTTGTCGAGCACGAGCCCGGCACGCGCGGCGAGTTCGGCGCCGGTGGCCCGGTCCATGTCGTTGAAGAGGGGCCGCTCCTGGTGGCGCAACAGGATCATGAACCCGAGGACCACGTTCCGTGCTTTCAGCGGGACGACGAGCATGGACCGGTGGTTGATCAGCGGCCGGATGTCGCGCTTCTCGAACTGCGCGGCGATCCGAGTGCCCACCTCCTCGGAGATGTACGGGACGAGCACCGGCTCACCGGTGGTCATACACTGGAAGAACGGGGTGTGCACCGGGAACGGCATCGATTCGCCGACGGGCACGACGTCGTCCCAGCGCCCCGGTTCGTCGGTGTGCTCCAGGGCGACGCGGTGCCACATCGTGGTGGCGTCGGGCGGGCCGTCGGGAAACCCCTCGCCCGCGACGACCTGTTCCCGCAGATAGGTCCCGGCGACATCGGTGAAGCGAGGCACGACGGCGCGGCTGACCTCGACGATCGTGCGGGACAGATCGAGGGACGAACCGATGCGCCCGCTCACCTCGTTGAGAAACTCGAGGCGCTCGCGCACGGCCACGTACTCGAGGTCCTCGGCGTCGTCGAGCGGCAGGCGCGGGGACGGCACCCCGGCCGCGGCCGCACGCGCCGCCTCGGCCCGCCACGCCTTGCGCTCGGTGCGCCGCGCGACACCCCAGTCGGCGGTGACGGGGACCCGGTCGTGATGGCTGAACTCCAGCACGGGATAGCCGAGTTCGAGTACCTGGGCGACGATGCGGGCGCTCTCCCGCACGCTCATGCTGGGCAGGATCTCGGGCAGCCCGTGCGCGAGCTCGTCGGCGGCGGGAAAGTCCGTGTGCAGCGCGAAACCGGGGGCTATCCGCTCCCCCACCACGCTCTCCGGGTCCGCCGAGCCGTCCGGGCCCGTGCCCGCGCCGAGCTGCCGGGCGTCGGCGGCGAGCACGAGCAGCCGCTCGGGCCCCGGGCCCACCAAGGGGTACGCCCACCACAGGACGTCGATGCGGGTGCGCGGCCCCGCGCTGGTGTCGAGCCGGGCACGGCCCGCGGCCGGATAGGAGGTGCGGCCACCCAGCGACTCCTCCAGACCGTGCCCGATCAGGCCGTGCCCGATCAGATCGGGTCCGAGTACGTCGTCCGTGCGGTACGCGCCGAGGTCCGCAGGGCCGGGCTCCGTACCGTCCTCGGGGAGCACGCCGGACACGGGCAGCAGGTCGGCGGCGGGCCGGCCCACCGCGTCCTCCTTGTCGGGGCCGAAGAGGCGGCGGGCGCCGGTGCTCCAGTGCGAGACGCGACCCGCCTGGTCGACGACGACAACGGCCAGCGGGACGCGGCCCTGCGGGGCTCGACCGGTGCCTGCCATCGCCGCGCTCCCTTCCCTCCGGCACGCCGATGGGGGTGCGTACCGCCTCCTTCCACGGTACGCGGGGCCCTTCAACACCGGGTGGGTACGCGCGAATTGGGGCATGCGCTCTTGACAAGCGCCCCGCGCGCGGCCGGCTCCTTCGAAGACCGGCTCTCAGTCTTCGTGGCCCAGCTGCAGGTCCCGCTCCGTACGGCCGCCTCCGGCGACCTGGAGGACCGTCGCCACCGGGGGGTACCCCGCCGCGATCACCGTGTACTCGCCCGACGAGAGATCGACGAAGCGGAACGTCCCGTCCGGCCCCGTCGTCAGCGTGTCCACCACGTTGCCCGCGGCATCGAGGAGCGTGACCCGGGCCTCCTCGACCACGCGCCCGCCACCGGCCCGCACGGTCCCGCGCAGCACCGCGCCGCCCGCCAGTTCCACGTCCTGCCGGGTCTCGCGGGAGGCCATCACGGTCACCGGCAGCGCGGCCGGGCGGAACGCGGGGGCGCTCGCGGCCAGGGTGTACTCACCGGCCACCAACTCCGCGATGACGTAACCGCCTTCACGTCCGCTGCGGGTGGCCGAGACGACCTCGCCGTGCACATTGGTCAGCGTGACGATCGCGTCCCGCACGGGGGTTCCGTCCGCGGTCAGGACGGAACCCGCGAGGCGGCCCGCGCCGCCGAGCACCACGTCGAGCTCCACGGGGCGCTCCCCGACCGTCACCGTCACGGCCTGCGGCTGGTGCCCGCCGGCCGCCGCGATCAGGACGTAACTGCCCGCCCCGGGCGTCGACAGCGCGTACCGGCCGTCGTCGCCGCTGGCGCCGCGCCCGATCTGGGTGCCGCCGACGTCGATGAGGGTGAGCGCGGCGCGCGGCACGGCGGTGCCGTCGGAGTGCTGCACCGTTCCGCAGACCGGGAGACCGGCGGCGTAGGAGAGACGCTCCTGGGCGGGCACGACGGGGCTGACAGGGCCGACGGGGATGACGGGGTTCTCGGAGGGGGCTGTGCTGGACAACAGAGGTGTCTCCTTGAGGAAGAAGGCGAGGAGCAGGCCCAGGACGAGGACCGGCACCAAGTAGAGGAAGATGCGGGGCATCGCATCCGCGTACGCCTGGATGTAGGGGGTGCGCAGCGCCTCGGGCAGCGCGTGCACGAGCTGCGGGGTGATGGACTCGGCGTCCGCTCCGCCGGGGAGTCCTGAGCCGGTGGCGGGCAGCCGGTCCGCGAGGGCGTCGGCGAGCCGGTTCGCGAAGAGCGTGCCGAAGATCGCGGCGCCGACGCTGCCGCCGATCTGCCGGAAGTAGTTGTTGGCGCTGGTGGCCGTGCCGAGGTCGCCGGGGCGGACCGAGTTCTGCACGGCGAGCACGAGCACCGGCATGATCAGGCCGATGCCCGCACCCAGCACCGCCATGTAGACGCTGTATTCGAGACGCGGGGTGTCGACTTCCAGGCGTGACAGCAGGTACATGCCGACACAGGAGAGCGCGCTGCCGAGGATCGGGTAGATCTTGTAGCGGCCGGTGTGGCTGATGAGCTGGCCCGAGACGATCGAGGCGCCGACGATGCCGCCCATCATGGGGAGCATCATCAGTCCGGACTCGGTGGCGGTGGCGCCGTCGACCATCTGCAGGAACGTCGGCAGGTAGCTGGCCGCGCCGAACAGGGCGACGCCGACGACCATGCCGACGATTCCGCTGAGGTTGAAGACGGAGTCGCGGAACAGCCGCAGTGGGATGAGGGGTTCGGCCGCGAACTTCTCGGCGACGACGAACAGCACCGCCGAGAGAGCCGCCCCGGCGCCGAGGCCGATGATGACCCGGTCGTCCCACGCGTACTCCGTGCCGCCCCAACTGGTCAGCAGTACCAGGCACGTTGAGGCCGAGGCGAGCAGCAGGGCGCCCAGCACGTCGAGCCGGGCCTTCTTCGTGGGCTTGGGGAGCTTGAGGACGACCGAGACGACGGCGAGGGTGAGTACGCCGAAGGGGACGTTGAAGTAGAAGCACCAGCGCCACGAGAGGTGGTCGGTGAAGTAGCCGCCGAGCAGCGGCCCCGCGACCGAGGCGAGGCCGAACGCGGCGCCGATCAGGCCCATGTAGCGGCCCCGCTCCCGGGGCGGCACGATGTCGCCGATGATCGCCTGCACGCCGATCATGAGGCCGCCCGCGCCGACGCCCTGGACGGCGCGGTACGCGATGAGCTGGTCCATGCTCTGCGCGCGGCCCGCGAGGAGGGAGCCGATGATGAACACGACGATCGCGAACTGGAAGACGCCCTTGCGGCCGAAGAGGTCGCCGAGCTTGCCGTAGATCGGCAGGCCGATGGTGGAGGTCAGCAGGTAGGCGGTGATCGCCCAGGACATCTTGTCGAGGCCGTGCAGCTCACCGACGATCTTCGGGAGCGCGGTGGCGACGATCATCTGCTCGAGCGCGGCGAGCAGCAGCGCCAGCATCAGGCCGACGAAGACCATCCGGACGCGTCGCGGGCTGAGCCCGGCCCCGGGCAACTGCTCGCGCTCCGCGTCCTGTTGAGGCGCCGGGGCAGTGGCCGGAGCCGGCTCCTGGGCCGCCTCCCGCTCCCCCACGCGTTCGGTCACCAGCGTCGTCGTGCCCACCTGCCGCTCCCCTCGTCGCCCTTGCGCCGCCCATTTCTCGCATTACGCGACAACGGGGGGCAAGCGCGACGGGGCGCACGTCAGGCGGGCTTGATCGACGTATGCGCCGGTCGGAGCCCTACGGCGTACAACGGAGGCGAAACGAAAACCACTCGAAACGGTGAGCAGCCGATCAGTGTTCGGCTCGTGTCGAACTCTGTTCGCGCGTCACTTCCTCCGCTCGCGGGTCACTTCTCCACTTCGGCGGCGAGCTTGGCGAGCACGGCGTCGTAGATGCGGCCGAGCCCCTTGGGGGCGAAGGTCTTCTCGAAGAATCCGCCGATGCCGCCCGCCCCGTTCCACACGGTCGTGACGACGACGCGCGACCGGCCTTCGCCGGCGGGCGTGACGCGCCAGGTCGTCACCATCGAGGAGTTGCGGTCCGTCTCGACCAGCTCGCCGTCGGTGGGCTCGGTGACGTCGAGCAGGCAGTCGCGGACGCGCTTGCTGGTGGCCTGGAGCTTCCAGTGGACGAGGGTGCCCTCGCCGTCGCCGCCCTCGCGCACCTCGTACTCGCTGAAGTGCTCGCTCAGCAGCTTCGGCCGGGTGCCGTTGTAGTCGGCGAGGGCGTCGAACACGCCGTCCGGCTTCGCGGCGACGACACGTTCCGTGGTGGCCTCGACCTGCGCCATGACTCTTCCTCCAGCACTTGGTTCTTCAGGCGTCGCCCGTGGACTCGCCTGTGAGCCCGGCCAGCCAACCACCCCCCGCGCGGGCCGCCAAAAGCGGGGTCCGGTGCGGCTCGCACGATCAAGGGAACATGTGTTCTATTGTGGGGCGACTGCTACCGAGGAGGCGTCATGCGCTGGGAGAACCTCACGGACGACCGGGCCGAACACGGCCGGGCGCCGGACGCCGCGCTGTTCGACGCGGAGGCGGTGATCACTCGCACCATCGACACTCCTGAGTTCCGTGGAGTGACGTTCCATGAGATCAGGGCCCGGTCGATCGTGAACCGGGTGCCCGGCGCGTCCCGGATGCCGTTCGAGTGGACCGTCAATCCCTACCGGGGTTGCACCCACGCCTGCGTCTACTGCTTCGCGCGCAACACCCACCGCTATCTGGACCTGGACACCGGACTCGGCTTCGACAGCCAGATCGTGGTGAAGGTGAACGCGCCGGAGCTGCTGCGCCGCCATCTCGCCTCGCGCCGCTGGCACGGCGACCACATCGCGATGGGCACGAACGTCGACTGCTACCAGCGGGCCGAGGGGCGCTACCGGTTGATGCCCGGCATCATCGAGGCGCTGCGCGACCACGCGAATCCGTTCTCGATCCTGACCAAGGGCACGCTGATCCTGCGCGACCTCGATCTGCTGCGGCAGGCGGCGGAGGTGACGGATGTCGGCATCTCGGTCTCCGTCGGCTTCGTGGACGAGGAGCTGTGGCGCACCGTCGAGCCGGGCACGCCCGCGCCCGAGCGCCGGCTCGATGTCGTACGCGCCCTCACCGACGCCGGGATCGGCTGCGGGGTGCTGATGGCGCCGGTGATCCCGTTCCTCGGCGACCGTCCCGAGCAGCTGCGGGCCACGGTGCGGGAGATCGCGCGGGCCGGGGCCACGTCCGTGACGCCGCTCGTGCTGCATCTGCGGCCGGGGGCGCGCGAGTGGTTCATGAGCTGGCTCGGGCAGCACCACCCGCATCTGGTGCGGCGCTACGAGCGGTTGTACGCGGAGGGCGCGTACGCCCCGAAGTGGTACCAGCGGCGGCTGACCCGGCAGGTGCACGAGCTCGCCGAGGAGTACGGGATCGGGCCCTCGCGCGCCGGTCTCCCACGGCGTATCCGCGTACCCGAGCAGGACCCGGGGCCCGAGCCGTCCGCG
The DNA here is from genome assembly GCF_044765445.1 of Streptomyces sp. NPDC102467. Classification (NCBI taxonomy): domain Bacteria; kingdom Bacillati; phylum Actinomycetota; class Actinomycetes; order Kitasatosporales; family Streptomycetaceae; genus Streptomyces; species Streptomyces sp. NPDC102467. The sequence continues at coordinate 246,207 of NZ_JBIWKA010000006.1, forward strand.
CCGACGCAGCTCACCTTGTTGTAGGAGCCGGTCCGAGCCGCAGGAGCCGGTCCGAGCGCCCCGGGCGTGCGACCGGCGTGCGATCAGCGTGCGATCGGGTCAAATTCCGGCAGAACGGATTCTTCCACCCAGGGTTTACGGGAACATGCCGCACGGGTCGTGGACTCACGGCTCTGATTCCTCCGTCCTGGGAGGCCCTATGAAAAAACGCGCAGTCGCCCTGTGCGGCACCGCCGCCCTGGCCGCCTCCACGATCGTCACGACCGCCGGTGCCTCGGCGGCCGATGCCGGGCCGGCCCGTACGGTCCCGCGCGCCGCCGCCGTCAGCTGGCAGAAGTGCGGCACGACCGAGTACCCGACGCTGCAGTGCGCGTCGTTGAAGGTGCCGCTGGACCACGACCGGCCGCGAGGGCGGCAGATCACCCTCGCCCTGTCGCGGGTCCCGCACACGGCGAAGACGTATCAGGGGCCGCTCCTGGTGAACCCCGGCGGTCCAGGCGGCAGCGGGCTCTCGCTCGCCGGGTTCGTGGCGTCGAGCCTGCCGAGGACGGTCGCCGCGCAGTACGACGTCATCGGGTTCGATCCGCGCGGTGTCGGCAGGAGCAGGCCGGCGCTCGACTGCAAGCCCGGTCACTTCCGTCCCGTACGCCCGCCGAGCGTGCCGAAGTCGCAGGCGATCGAGGGGGCCAATATCCAGCGCGCGACGTCGTTCGCGCAGGCCTGCGGCAAGAAGTACCCGGACCTCCTGCCGTTCATCGACACGGTCGGCACCGTCCGGGACATGGACGCGATCCGGGCCGCGCTCGGCGCGAAGAAGCTGAACTACTTCGGTTACTCGTACGGCACGTATCTGGGCGCGGTCTACGCGAAGTACTTCCCCCAGCGGGTGCGGCGCCTCGTCCTCGACTCGATCGTCGACCCCGAGGGCGTCTGGTACCAGGACAACCTCGGGCAGGATCTCGCCTTCAACGCCCGGCAGCAGGCCTTCCTGGCATGGGTCGCCAAGTACGACGTCACGTACAAACTGGGCAAGGACCCGGCGCAGGTCGAGGCCAAGTGGTACGCGATGCGTGACGCGCTGGCGAAGAAGCCCGCGGGCAAGAAGGTGGGCGCCGCCGAGCTGGAGGACACGTATCTGCCCGGCGGCTATTACAACGGTTACTGGCCCCATCTGGCCGAGGCGTTCGCGGCATACGTGAACGCCAAGAACCCGGACCCGCTGGTCGAGGCGTACACGAACTTCGCGGCGGTCGACACCTCGGGCGACAACGGCTACAGCGTCTACTCGGCCGTGCAGTGCCGGGACGCGCAGTGGCCGCGGAACTGGAACCAGTGGCGCGACGACAACTGGGCGACGCACGAGAAGGCGCCGTTCTCGACGTGGAACAACGCCTGGTACAACGCACCGTGCGCGTTCTGGCCGACCGGGACGCTGCACCCGCCGCACGTGGCGAACGCCGCGCTCCCGCCGGTGCTGCTCTTCCAGGCGACGGAGGACGGGGCGACGCCGTTCGAGGGCGGCGTCAGGATGCACCGGCTGCTGCGCGGTTCGAGCCTGGTCGTCGAGGAGGGCGGCGGCAACCACGGCGTCACGCTCAGCGGAAACGCGTGCCTCGACAAGCACCTCGCGACGTATCTCGCGTCCGGGAAGGTGCCGCGCGGCGGGGGCGAGGACGACGCGGTGTGCAAGAAGCTGCCGGATCCGAAGCCACCGAATGCCAAGGCGGCATCGCCGGTGTCCGCCACCCCGGGCGGCGGCGCGACGCTGCACGGGCTCCTCGGCTTCCGGGGCTGAGCACTTCCGGCCTGAGCAACGGAGTTGCCGCGGGGTGGGTGAGGATGGGGCCATGAGCCGACTCACCCACATACCCGCACCTGACGGCGTCGCACCGGCCACGGCCTACACCCACGTGGTCATGGGCACCGGCCGGTTCGTCGCCGTGTCCGGTCAGCTCGCGCTCGACGAGCGGGGCGACCTGGTCGGCCCCGGCGATCCGGCGGCGCAGGCGCGGCAGGTCTTCGAGAATCTGCGGCGGTGCCTGGCCGCGGCGGGCGCCGGCTTCGACGACGTGGTGAAACTGACGTACTACGTGACGGACATGGCCTACATGCCCGCGGTGCGCGAGGCGCGCGACGCGTTCCTCGATCCGGCGCGGCTGCCTGCCGCGTCGGCGGTCCAGGTCGCGGCGCTGGTCGGCCCTGCCTTCCTGATGGAGATCGAGGCGTTCGCCGTGATCCCGGAGTGAGGCCGACGGAGGTCCGGGTCCGTGACATGGCCCTGGACGACTGCGACGCGGTGGCCGAAGTGCGGGTGCGGGGCTGGCAGTTCGCCTATGCCGGGCTCGTACCGCAGGCGTATCTCGACGCGATGAGCGTCGCGCGGGACGCCGCGCGGCGGCGCGAGCTGTTCGGGCGGTCGCCGGAGTACGTCGCCGAGCGGGGCGGGGCCGTCGTCGGGTGGGCCTGCCACGGGCCGTCCAGGGACCATGACGTGCCGCCCGGGGAAGCGGAGTTGTACGCGCTGTACGCCCACCCCGCGCATCTGTCGACGGGTGTGGGGCGCGCGCTGCTCGACGCTTGCGCGGGCGCGGCCGTGGCGGCGGGGTACTCCGTGCTGCGGTTGTGGGTCGTGGAGGGGAACGCGCGGGCCCGGCGGTTCTACGAGCGGGCCGGGTTCGCGGCGGACGGGGCGCGAGAGCCCTACGAGGTGGGCGGGGCGCAGGTGCCCGAGGTGCGGTACGCGCACGGGCTTTCGCTCACTCGGCCGCTCACTCCTGGGGAAGCCGGGCCAGTGCCGCCGCGGCCGCCATCGCCAGGCGCGGGTGCTTGCTCGCCTCCGTGAGGACGTCACGGGCCCGGGGGTCGGCCAGGCTGCCGAGTCCCGCGACGCAGGCGAGGGCCACCTTGCGGTAGGGGTCGTGCGGTGCGAGGCGGCGGCGGAGCGTGGTGATCAGCGCCGGGGCCGATTCGGGGGCCCTGAGCTGGGTGAGCAGCCGGACGGGGTAGAGGGCGTAGGCGACGCGCAGCTCGTTCGTGGCCAGGGCCGCCGCCGCGCGGGCCGTGCGCGGATCGCCCAGGACCGCGAGGGCCTGTGCCGCCGCCGCACAACGTTCCGGATCGCGGTGGTTGAGGAGGAGGACGAGGGACTCGAAGGACCGGCTGTCGCCGGCGATGCCGAGCCGGTAGGCGGCCAACTCCCGCGCCCACAGCGGCTGCTGCGGCGCCGTGAGCACCGCGGCCAGCTCATCCCGGTCGCTCGTGGCGGCGAGTTGGTCGAAGGCGGGCGTGCCGCCGGATTCCTTCCGGATGCGTTCCGTCACCGTTCGCGACTCTTCGTCCATGGAGTCGAGGGTAGAACGCACTGGGCCTGCGGCGACATAGATCACAGAGACTGGCCGACGCGCGGGGCTGGCGCGCTCGTTACTCGCCGGTTAATCTCATGTGAGCGGGGCACACTTCCCGCAGTACCACTCCGGGCGGCCTGGTGACGCAGCCGCCGCGAGTGCGGTCGGTTCGGTACGCGCTACCGAAGTTCGAGCAGGACGGCATGGCTCCGGGACAGGGCCGGTCGATTTTCAGGTTCTCCGTGCACAGCAGCAGAGCAGGCACGGCACGTTCACCTCCCCGTACGCCGCTACGCCGCACGCCTTCGGGCGCTCCCGCGTACGCCCCGGTCGTCACCCTCACTCCTGGAGTTCCCGGATGGACGCTCCCCTGTCCCGCATCTCTACCGTGGCCGTCATCGGCCTCGGCACCATGGGCACCGGCATCGCCGAGGTCCTCGCCCGCGCAGGGCGCGAGGTCATCGGCATCGACATCAGTGCGGCCGCCACGGCGCGGGCCGCCCTGTCCCTGGAGGCCTCGACGGCGCGTGCGGTGCGCCGCGAACACCTCACCGAGCAGGAGCGCACCGAACTGCTCGCCCGGTTCCGTACGTTCACGGATCTGCAGGCCGCGGCCGACGCCGACCTGGTGATCGAGGTGGTCCCCGAGTCGTACGAGATCAAGCAGCAGGTCTTCCGGGCCCTGGACGGGATCGTGCGGCCGGGGACGATTCTCGCCACCGGGACCAACGCGCTGTCCGTGACGCGGCTCGCCGCCGACTCCGCGCGGCCCGAGCGCGTCCTCGGACTTCACTTCTTCAACCCGGCTCCCGCGATGAAGCTGGTGGAGGTCGTCTCCAGCGTGCTGACCGCGCCCGTCGCGGTCGACGCCGTCACCGACCTCGCGCTCGAACTGGGCAAGGAGCCCGTCGCCGTGGGCGACCGGCCCGGGTTCGTCGCCGACGGGCTGCTGTTCGGCTACCTCAACCAGGCCGCCGCCATGTACGAGTCCAAGTACGCCTCCCGCGAGGACATCGACGCCGCGATGAAGCTGGGCTGCGGCCTGCCCATGGGGCCCCTCGCCCTGCTCGACCTGATCGGCGTCGACACCGCCAGGACCGTCCTCGACGCCATGTACGCGGAGTCGCACGACCGGCTGCACGCGCCCGCGCCGGTCCTCAAGCAGCTCACTGAGGCGGGCCTGACCGGACGGAAGGCGGGCCGCGGCTTCTACACGTACGAGGAGCCGGGCAGCTCGGTCGTGGTGCGGGACGCCCTGACGCCGTCGGCCGGGGAGTCCGCGAGCCCCGCCCGCCCGGTCCGCTCCGTCGGCGTCGCGGGCTCCGGCACGATGGCCTCCGGGATCGCCGAGGTCTTCGCGAAGGCCGGCTACGACGTCGTCCTCGCCGCCCGCAGCGAGGAGAAGGCCGAGAAGGCCAAGTCCCGTATCGGCAAGTCCCTTTCGCGCTCCGTCGACAAGGGGCGGATGACCGCGGAGGCGGCCGCGCAGACGCTCGACCGGATCTCGCCCGCCGGGTCCTACGACGCGTTCGCCGACGTCGATCTCGCCCTGGAGGCGGTCGCCGAGGACCTGGCGATCAAGCAGCAGCTGTTCGCCACGTTCGACAAGGTCTGCAAGCCCGGCGCGATCCTCGCCACCACGACCTCGTCGCTGCCCGTCGTCGCCTGCGCCCGCGCCACCGCGCGCCCGCAGGACGTGATCGGCATGCACTTCTTCAACCCGGCGCCGGCGATGAAGCTCGTCGAGGTCGTGCGGACCGTGCTGACCTCGGACGATGTGCACGCCACCGTCCGCGATCTCACGCACCGGATCCGCAAGCACCCGGTGGACTGCGGCGACCGGGCCGGGTTCATCGTGAACGCTTTGCTGTTCCCGTACCTGAACAACGCGATCAAGATGGTCCAGGAGCATTACGCCTCGCTCGACGACATCGACGCCGCGATGAAGCTCGGCGGCGGATACCCGATGGGCCCGTTCGAACTGCTCGACGTGGTCGGCCTGGACGTCTCCCTCGCGATCGAGAAGGTGCTGCACCGCGAGTTCCGCGACCCGGGCCTCGCGCCCGCGCCGCTGCTCGAACACCTGGTGGCCGCGGGCTGCCTCGGCCGCAAGACGGGCCGTGGCTTCCGCGAATATGCCCGGCGCTGAGCCGGACACGGGAGACGGGTCCGGTTGGGGCGGGCTGCTCGGAGCGCCGGGCAGCCCGTTTACCGGGGAGCGTTTGGGAACGTACATGCAGTACGTTCGGGGCATGACGCCCGCTCATAAGGCCGCCCAGCCCTCCCGTACCTCCGCTACGCCCGACGCTCCGGAGAGCGCCGCGGGCAACCGGGCCGCCGCCCAACGGCTCAAGATGCGCCGTGAGCTGGCGGCCGCGGCGATGGAGCTCTTCGCCACGAAGGGGTACGAGGCGACGACGGTCGACGAGATCGCCGCGCAGGCCGGCGTCGCACGCCGTACGTTCTTCCGGCACTTCCGCTCCAAGGAAGAGGCGATCTTCCCGGACCACGACGACACCCTGGTGCGCGCCGAGGCCGTCCTGAACGCGGCGCCGCCGCTGGAGCACCCGCTCGACACCGTCTGCCGGGGCATCAAGGAAGTCATGAAGATGTACGCCGCGTCGCCCGCGGTGTCCGTGGAGCGCTACCGGCTGACCCGTGAGGTGCCCACCCTGCGCGAGCGCGAGATCGCCTCGGTCGCCCGCTACGAGCGCCTGTTCACCCGCTACCTCCTCGGCCACTTCGACGAGCAGGCCCACCACGACGGCAACGACGACCCGCTGCTCGCCGAGGTCGCCGCCTCCGCCGTCGTCACCGCCCACAACCACGTACTGCGCCGCTGGCTCCGGGCGGGCGGCCAGGGCGACGTGGAGACGCAGCTCGACCACGCCTTCGCGATCGTGCGCCGCACCTTCGGCAGCGGCATCGGGGCCGGACGCACCGCCACCGCCCAGGCGCCCGCGCAGGTGGCGCACTCGGGCGAGGTGCTGGTAGCGGTGGCCCGTACGGACGCCCCGCTCCCGGAGGTCATGCGCACGATCGAGGAAGCGCTCAGGAACCGCTAGAGCGCCTCCGCCCTCTCCGGCCCCTGCACTGGCACGCAGTGCCACGTCAGGGGCCTTTTGCATGCCCTGAACAGTCCCCTGCCACCCCCGCGGACACCTGTTGATCGATCATCGATCCTTTCCGATCCAGGAAACACCGCTCTGACCTCCGATGATCGATCATCGCTCACCTGTAGCGTAAATATTTCACCTGAGCGAAATTGGTGGCACGCAGTGCCTTGTCAGCTGTCACGGTGTGCCATACGTTGAAGGAAGTCCGGGCGGCCGGCGCGCGGAGAACTTCCGTACGCCGGCTGTCCCCGCGAGCCACGACCGACCGTGGCCCGCGCGCCCGGACGCCTGCGTCACAGGCAACCTTCCGCGCCACACCAAGCGCTGCCACCAGCACCACCCGCCGAACCGACGGCACGCACCACCCACCCCGCAGCCACACATCCCCGACTCAGCGTTTCCCTCGACGCTCACCGCCGGAGGCACCACCGTGAAGGAAATCCTGGACGCGATTCAGTCGCAGACCGCCACGTCTGCCGACTTCGCCGCCCTGCCGCTGCCCGACTCGTACCGCGCGATCACCGTGCACAAGGACGAGGCCGAGATGTTCGCCGGTCTCGAGACCCGCGAGAAGGACCCGCGCAAGTCGATCCACCTGGACGACGTGCCGGTCCCCGAACTCGGGCCGGGCGAGGCGCTGGTGGCCGTGATGGCCTCCTCGGTCAACTACAACTCCGTGTGGACCTCGATCTTCGAGCCGGTCTCCACCTTCAGCTTCCTGGAGCGCTACGGCCGCCTCAGCGAGCTGACCAAGCGCCACGACCTGCCGTACCACATCATCGGCTCCGACCTGGCGGGCGTCGTGCTGCGCACAGGGCCCGGCGTGAACGCCTGGCACCCGGGCGACGAGGTCGTCGCCCACTGCCTGAGCGTCGAGCTGGAGTCGAGCGACGGTCACAACGACACGATGCTCGACCCCGAACAGCGCATCTGGGGCTTCGAGACCAACTTCGGCGGCCTGGCAGAGATCGCTCTCGTCAAGTCCAACCAGCTCATGCCGAAGCCGGACCACCTCAGCTGGGAGGAGGCGGCCTCGCCCGGCCTGGTCAACTCGACCGCGTACCGCCAGCTCGTCTCCCGCAACGGCGCCGGCATGAAGCAGGGCGACAACGTGCTGATCTGGGGTGCGAGCGGCGGACTCGGCAGTTACGCCACGCAGTTCGCGCTGGCCGGCGGCGCCAACCCCATCTGTGTCGTCTCCAGCGACAAGAAGGCGGACATCTGCCGGGCGATGGGCGCGGAGGCGATCATCGACCGCAACGCCGAGGGCTTCAAGTTCTGGAAGGACGAGCACAACCAGGACCCGCGCGAGTGGAAGCGGTTCGGCAAGCGCATCCGTGAGCTGACCGGCGGCGAGGACGTCGACATCGTCTTCGAGCACCCGGGCCGCGAGACCTTCGGCGCCTCCGTCTACGTCACGCGCAAGGGCGGCACGATCGTCACCTGTGCCTCGACCTCGGGCTACAACCACGAGTACGACAACCGCTACCTGTGGATGTCCCTGAAGCGCATCATCGGCTCGCACTTCGCCAACTACCGCGAGGCGTGGGAGGCGAACCGCCTGATCTCCAAGGGCAAGATCCACCCGACGCTGTCGAAGGTGTACTCGCTCCAGGACACCGGGCAGGCCGCGTACGACGTGCACCGCAACCTCCACCAGGGCAAGGTCGGCGTCCTCGCGCTCGCCCCCAGGGAGGGGCTGGGCGTGCGCGACCACGAGAAGCGCGCCCAGCACATCGACGCCATCAACCGCTTCCGCAACGTCTGAACTTCCGGAGGTTCAACGGCTCATGACTGAGCGTCAGAAGGACCGGCCGTGGTTGATGCGCACGTACGCCGGTCACTCCACGGCTGAGGCGTCCAACGAGTTGTACCGGCGCAATCTCGCCAAGGGCCAGACGGGCCTGTCGGTCGCCTTCGACCTGCCGACCCAGACGGGCTACGACCCCGACCACATCCTCGCCCGCGGCGAGGTCGGCCGGGTCGGCGTGCCGGTCTCCCACCTCGGTGACATGCGGCGCCTGTTCCAGGACATCCCCCTGGAGCAGATGAACACCTCGATGACCATCAACGCCACCGCCATGTGGCTTCTGGCGCTCTACCAGGTCGTCGCGGAGGAGCAGGGCCTCGACATCGCGACGCTGCAGGGCACGACGCAGAACGACATCGTCAAGGAGTACCTGTCCCGGGGGACGCACGTCTTCCCGCCGGTCCCCTCCCTCCGTCTGACGACCGACATGATCGCCTACACGGTGTCCCACATCCCCAAGTGGAACCCGATCAACATCTGCAGCTACCACCTTCAGGAGGCGGGGGCCACACCGGTCCAGGAGATCGCGTACGCGATGTCCACCGCCATCGCCGTTCTCGATGCCGTACGCGATTCAGGGCAGGTCCCCGCCGAGAAGTTCGGGGACGTCGTGGCCCGCATCTCCTTCTTCGTGAACGCGGGGGTCCGCTTCATCGAGGAGATGTGCAAGATGCGGGCGTTCGGGCGGATCTGGGACCAGATCACGCGCGAGCGGTACGGCATCGAGAACCCGAAGCAGCGCCGCTTCCGCTACGGGGTTCAGGTCAACTCCCTCGGCCTCACCGAGGCCCAGCCGGAGAACAACGTCCAGCGGATCGTGCTCGAAATGCTGGCCGTGACCCTGTCCAAGGACGCGCGCGCCCGCGCCGTCCAACTCCCCGCCTGGAACGAGGCGTTGGGCCTGCCCCGGCCCTGGGACCAGCAGTGGTCGCTGCGCATCCAGCAGGTCCTCGCCCACGAGAGCGACCTCCTTGAGTACGAGGACATCTTCGCGGGCTCGCACGTCATCGAGAAGAAGGTCGACGCGCTGGTCGTCGAGTCCCTCGCCGAGATCGACCGGATCCAGGAGATGGGCGGCGCGATGGCCGCCGTCGAGTCGGGGTACCTGAAGTCGCAGCTCGTCTCCTCGCACGCCGAGCGGCGGGCCCGGATCGAGGGCGGCGAGGAGAAGATCGTCGGCGTCAACATCTACGAGTCGACCGAGCCGAACCCGCTCACCGCCGATCTGGACGCCGCGATCATGACGGTGGACCACCAGGTCGAGGCGCGTGTCGTGCGGTCGATCGGCGAGTGGCGCACCACGCGTCAGGAGTCGAGCGACCGGCAGGGCCTGGGCGACCCGTTCCACTACCCGACCACCCAGCAGGCCATCGAGCGCCTGAAGGAGGCGGCGCAAGGCACCGAGAACCTCATGGAGGCCACCCTCGAATGCGCTCGCGCCGGGGTCACGACCGGCGAGTGGTCCGAGGCGCTGCGCGAGGTCTTCGGGGAGTTCCGGGCGCCCACCGGGGTCTCGTCCGCGCCGGTCGCGGTGACCGCGGAGAAGGGCACGCCGCTCGCCCTGGTCCGCGAGAAGGTCCGCCGCACCGGTGACGAACTCGGCGGCAAGCTGCGCCTGCTCGTCGGCAAGCCGGGCCTGGACGGCCACTCCAACGGCGCCGAGCAGATCGCCGTACGGGCCCGTGATGCCGGCTTCGAGGTGGTCTACCAGGGCATCCGGCTCACCCCTGAGCAGATCGTGTCCGCCGCGCTCGCCGAGGACGTGCACTGCGTCGGCCTGTCGATCCTGTCCGGGTCGCACGCCGAACTGGTGCCCGACGTCCTCGCCCGGCTGCGCGACGCGGGCGCCACCGACATCCCCGTGATCGTCGGCGGCATCATCCCCAACGCCGATGCCGACGACCTGAAGCGGGCGGGCGTCGCCGCCGTCTTCACGCCCAAGGATTTCGGGATCACGGAGATCATCGGCCGTATCGTCGACGAGATCCGGCTAGCGAACAAGCTCGACCCACTGGAGGTCCCCGCATGACTGTGAACCGTCTCCGCCCGCGCCGTTCGTGCCTGGCCGTACCGGGCTCCAACCCGCGCTTCCTGGAGAAGGCCCAGGGTCTGGCGGCCGACCAGGTCTTCCTCGACCTGGAGGACGCCTGCGCGCCGCTCGCCAAGCCGGAGGCCCGGCACACCATCGTCAAGTTCCTCAACGAGGGTGACTGGACGGGCAAGACGCGCGTCGTGCGGGTCAACGACTGGACGACCGAGTGGACCTACCGCGACGTCGTGACCGTCGTCGAGGGCGCGGGCCCCAACCTCGACTGCATCATGCTGCCGAAGGTGCAGAGCGCCGACCAGGTCGTCGCGCTCGACCTGCTGCTCACGCAGATCGAGAAGACGATGGGCTTCGAGGTCGGCAAGATCGGCATCGAGGCGCAGATCGAGAACGCGCGGGGCCTGAACAATGTCAACACGATCGCCGAGTCCTCGCCGCGCATCGAGACGATCATCTTCGGCCCGGCCGACTTCATGGCATCGATCAACATGAAGTCCCTGGTCGTCGGCGAGCAGCCGCCCGGCTACGGCGCCGACGCCTACCACTACATCCTGATGAAGATCCTGATGGCGGCCCGCGCCAACGACCTCCAGGCGATCGACGGCCCCTACCTCCAGATCAAGAACGTGGACGGATTCCGCGAGGTCGCGGGCCGCGCCGCGGCGCTCGGCTTCGACGGCAAGTGGGTGCTGCACCCCGGCCAGGTCGAGGCGGCCAACGAGGTCTTCTCGCCGTCGCAGGAGGACTTCGACCACGCCGAGCTGATCCTGGACGCGTACGACTACTGCACGTCCGAGGCGGGCGGCAAGAAGGGCTCGGCGATGCTCGGCGACGAGATGATCGACGAGGCCTCGCGGAAGATGGCGCTCGTCATCTCCGGCAAGGGCCGGGCCGCCGGCATGCGCCGCACGTCCAAGTTCGAGGCCCCGGAGGCGTAAGACCATGCAATTCGGCCGCACCTACGAAGAGTTCACCGTCGGGGACGTCTACAAGCACTGGCCGGGGAAGACGGTCACCGAGTACGACGACCACCTCTTCTGTCTCCTGACGATGAACCACCACCCGCTCCACATGGACTCCAACTACGCGGAGAAGACGACCGACTTCGGCAAGAACGTCGTCGTCGGCAACTACATCTACTCGCTGCTGCTGGGCATGTCCGTGCCGGACGTCTCCGGCAAGGCCATCGCCAACCTGGAGGTCGAGTCGCTGAAGCACGTGGCGCCGACCTTCCACGGCGACACGATCTACGGCGAGACGACGGTCCTGGACAAGACCCCGTCGAAGTCGAAGAGCGACCGCGGGATCGTCTACGTGGAGACCAAGGGCTACAAGCAGGACGGCACGCTCGTCTGCGTCTTCCGCCGCAAGGTGATGGTGCCGACCGAGACGTACATCAAGGAGCGCGGCGGCGAGCAGCCCGGCCGCCCCGCACTCAAGGCGCAGGAGAAGAAGTAGTCATGAGCCGACTCGCCCAGACCGCAGGCCTCACCGACGTCCAGCGGGAAATCCTGTCCACCGTGCGGGAGTTCGTCGACAAGGAGATCCTCCCGGTCGCGACCGAGCTGGAGCACCGCGACGAGTATCCGCAGGAAATCGTCGACGGGCTCAAGGAGTTGGGCCTGTTCGGGCTCATGATCCCCGAGGAGTACGGGGGTCTGGGCGAGTCGCTGCTCACGTACGCGCTGTGCGTGGAGGAGATCGCGCGGGGCTGGATGTCGGTCTCCGGCATCATCAACACGCACTTCATCGTGGCGTACATGCTCAAGCAGCACGGGACCCAGGAGCAGAAGGACCACTTCCTGCCGCGGATGGCGCTCGGCGAGGTGCGCGGCGCGTTCTCCATGTCCGAGCCGGCGCTCGGCTCCGATGTGGCGGCGATCACGTCGAAGGCGGTCAAGGACGGCGACGAGTACGTCCTGAACGGTCAGAAGATGTGGCTGACGAACGGCGGCACGTCAACACTTGTGGCGGTTCTCACGCGGAGTGATGAAGGTCATGCCCAGTCAGAAACGGTCACGGCCCCGCACAGGTCGATGACGACCTTCCTCGTGGAGAAGGAGCCAGGATTCGGCGAGGTCCGACCGGGTCTCACCATCCCCGGGAAGATCGACAAGATGGGCTACAAGGGCGTCGACACCACCGAGTTGATCATGGACGGCCTACGCATTCCAGCCAATCGCGTACTTGGCGGACAGACGGGCCGAGGGTTTTACCAAATGATGGACGGCGTCGAGGTCGGGCGCGTCAATGTCGCGGCGCGTGGCTGTGGCGTCGCACAACGTGCTTTCGAACTGGGCGTCTCCTATGCCCAGCAACGCCACACTTTCGGCAAGCCCATCGCGCAGCATCAGGCGATCCAGTTCAAGTTGGCCGAGATGGCCACCAAGGTCGAGGCCGCCCATGCGATGATGGTGAATGCAGCACGCAAAAAGGACTCCGGGGAACGAAACGACCTCGAAGCGGGAATGGCCAAGTACCTGGCCTCCGAATACTGCAAAGAAGTCGTGGAGGACGCGTTCCGGATTCACGGGGGATACGGGTTCTCGAAGGAGTACGAGATCGAGCGTCTGTACCGTGAGGCGCCGATGCTGTTGATCGGTGAAGGTACCGCCGAAATCCAGAAAATGATCATTGGTCGTCGACTGCTCGAAGAGTATCGCCTCCAGGGCTGAGCCTGGTGAGATGTCCTATTTCGGGGTGTTTTCGTCGCGAAGAAGATCACACCCCGTCAACACTCTTCGGCCGCCGACTCGGCTTCCTGGCTTGCCCAGTTGTGGCTCGCAACCGATAGCATTCACCGGAAAAGCCGCCGTCCCCCCGTAACCAGCGCGGCCTCATCCGCTACGAAGGTCATCCATGCCCCACAGCCAAACCTCTGCACCTCGCGACGGCTTCCTCGGTGGTCGCCTTGCGCGCGGAGCATCGCCGTGGCTTCTCCCGACCGTCGCCACGGCTGCCCTCAGCCTGGCCCGTTCGCGCCGTTCCAAGAACGCGGCAGCACTCGCCGTCCCGACCACCGCTCTGGCGGCCGGCATGCTGTGGTTCTTCCGCGACCCCGAGCGCGAGATCACTCCGGGCCGGGTCATCTCCCCGGCCGACGGCGTGGTGCAGAGCATCATGCCGTGGAAGGACGGTCGTACCCGCGTCGCGATCTTCATGAGCCCGCTGAACGTGCACGTGAACCGTGCCCCCCTCGCGGGCACCGTGACGTCCGTTGAACACATCCCGGGCGGTTTCGTTCCGGCGTTCAACAAGGAGAGCGAGAACAACGAGCGCGTCGTCTGGCACTTCGACACCGAGCTCGGTGACATCGAGATGATCCAGATCGCGGGCGCCGTCGCCCGCCGCATCGTGCCGTACATCCCGCGGGGCACGAAGGTGGAGCAGGGCGAGCGCATCGGTCTGATCCGCTTCGGTTCGCGCGTCGACATCTACCTGCCGGAGGGCGTGGAGATCGACGTGGAGGTCGGACAGAAGACGACGGCTGGGGTGACTCGACTTGACCGTGACTGACGAGACCCAGGCCGGCTGGGTGCCGGATACGGACGAGGCGGACGACGCGGAGGAGATGCCTCTCTCTCTGCGCCTGTCGATAGCGGACACCCTGACCCTCGGCAACGCCACGTGCGGATTCATGGCGGTCTACTTCACTACGACCGGCATCCTGATCCCGCACATCCAGGGCAGCAACGATTCGGGCATGGCCCGGAGCAGCGCCGCGACCGCCGTGATCCTGATGCTCGCCGCCGCGATCTTCGACCTGTTCGACGGTCTGGTGGCCCGCAAGCTGCGCTCGTCGCCGATGGGCGCCGAGCTGGACAACCTGTCGGACCTGATCAGCTTCGGCCTCGCGCCCGCGTACTTCGTGCTCGTCTACGGCATGGTCGCCAACGACGCGCACCAGAGAGTCGCGGCGGTGGGCGCCATCGTGGTGCTGCTGGCGGTGGTGCTGCGGCTTGCGCGGTTCTCGTGCGTGACGGTGAAGGACGGCACCTTCCAGGGCATGCCGTCGCCGTTCGGCGCGCTGACCGTCGTCTCGATCGTGCTCCTGGAGCTGCCCTTCGTGGCGACGCTCCTGGCGATCATCGGTACCGCGTGGCTGATGGTGAGCCGGGTCGAGTACCCGAAGCCGCGGGGCCGCCTGGCGGTCGCGATGCTGGCGTGGATCGTGGCCAGCATGGGTCTGCTCGCGGCCTGGGCGTTCGACGCCCCCGGTGGCCAGCTCCTGCTGCAGACCGGCTGCGCGCTGCAGCTCGTCCTCGGCGCGGTGATTCCCTTGTTCGCCACGGCTCGCCGGGTGAACAACTTCCGGGACAACCGGCGCGAGGCGCGAGCGCAGTCGTGACGCACCGCTGAACGTGCAAGAGGTGGGGCCCCGCCCAAATGGGGGGGGCCCCCGCATTTTGGGTTTGGCGCCGCCGGGGGGGCCGGGGGGGGGGGGGGGGCCCGTGGGGGTGGGGGGGGGCGGAGCTCCCCCCCCCC
>NZ_JBIWKA010000006.1:261018-346943 GCF_044765445.1 Streptomyces sp. NPDC102467
CGGGCGGGCGTTTTTAAAACATCCCGCTCAACCGGGGGCGCGGGGGGCGCGTCGCGTGGCCCCCGCGCGTATGGTGCTGGGGGGGGCCCCGCCCATTTGGGCGGGGCCCCACCTCTTTTGCGCTTGCGCGCCGCAGGGACGTCCGGGTGTCGGCGGGTGCCAGTTCGTGGTGGCTGGTCGCGCAGCTCCCCGCGCCCCTCACGGGGCGCTCTCAGCTCTTAGCCGGCGTTCTCCGAGTACGTCTTTGCCTGGGGGGCCTCTCCTGGCTCCTGGACCACCTTCAGGCCGCCCACCGCCGTCTTGTCGGGCTGAAGGATGACCGACTGGTGCGAGGACGGGGCCTTCGGGTCGCTGAAGTCCTGCTCGACGCCGAAGCCCATGTCGTAGGCGCTGAGGGACAGCAGTGCCTTGTCGACGCCCGCGCGCGTGAGGTCCTTGCTGTCGCACGCCTTCTTCAGTGCCTCGCCGAAGACGGCCGCTGCGGTCCAGCCGGCGACGACGCCGTTGTCGAGGCCGTCCTTCGGATACGCCTTCTTGTAGTCGGCGACGAGCTTCTTCGCCTCTGCGGTGTCGGCGCCGATGGGCAGCGACGGGGATGCCACGTAGTAGTTGGCGAGCAGGGCCGGACCCGCCTGGGTGCCGAGGAGCTGCGGGGCGTATGCCGAGTTGTTGCCGATGACCGGCACGTTCAGCTTCGCGGCGGCCGCGACCCCGACGAGCGAGGCCGCCTGGCGCGGGCCCGCGCTGATCACGATGCCCTTGACGCCCGCCTTCTTCAGGGCGGCGACCTGGGCGGTCATGTCGTTGTCGGTGGGCTTGATCTTCTGCTCGACGACGGTGAGCCCGGCCTCCCCCGCCATGTACTTCGAGCCCTTGAGGGCGCTCTCGCCGTAGTCGCCCTCGAAGTAGACGTGGCCGAGCTTGTCGCCCTTCTTGAGACCCTTCTCCTTGATCAGGAAGTCGATCGCGTTGATCGTCTCGATGTCGTACGTCGAGCCGATGACCCGCACGTAGGGGCTGCCGAGCAGGTTCGACGACCAGGCCTGCGGCAGCACGAGCGCCTTGTCCTGGTCGGTGATGCGCTTCTCCACGGCGGCGACGAACGGTGAGCCGATGAACTGGGTGAACCCCAGGACCTTGGGCGCGAGCTCGGTGTACCCGGCGACGGCCTTCTGCGGGTCGTAGCCGTGGTCGCGGACGGTGAGCTTCAGCTGGTAGCCGCAGATCCCGCCGTCGGCGTTGGCCTGCTTCACGTACAGCTGCTGCGCCTGGGTGACGCTCTTGCCGAGCGTCGCGTACACGCCGGTCATGTCGGTGAGGACGCCGAGGTCGATCGTCTTGCCGGAGATGCCGGGGCCGGTCTTCACTCCGCCCGCGCTCTGCTTGTCGTCTCCTCCCCCGTCCTCGGCCTTGGAGCTGCATGCGGCGGTCAGCGCGAGCAGCGCGGCCACGGCGGTCACCGTGAGCGGGCGGGTGCGGCCGGTACGGGTGGTCATGACTCCTCCTGAGGGTGTTTCCGGGTGCGCCGGGCGGTGAGCTGTACGAGACCGCCCGGCAGGAACAGGACCACCGCCACGACGGCGGCGCCGTAGAGGTAGCGGGCGGCCTCGCCGGGGGCGACGCCGCCGGTGCCGGGGGCCGAGACGAGAGGCAGGGCGTCGCTGTAGCGGGTGAGGATCTGGGGCAGCAGCGAGACGAACGCGGCGCCCACGACCGCGCCCGCCACCGAGCCGAGCCCGCCGATGGCGATCATGGCGAGGTATTCCAGGGAGAGCGTGATGCCGAAGTAGTCGGGCACCGTGCGCTGGAAGACCAGGGCGAGCAGCACCCCGGCCAGGCCCGCGTACATCGACGACAGGACGAAGACGGCCCCTCGGTAGCGGGCGACGGGCACCCCGAGGACGCCGGCGGCGATGCGGTGGTCGCGGATGGCGTTCATGGCACGGCCAGGACGCCCGCGCAGCACTCCGCGGGCGAACAGACCGCAGCCGAGCGTGAGCAGCAGCCCCAGGTACCAGAGCTTCTCGGCGGAGCCGAACGGCACGCTCGCGACGGTGAGCGCCCGGTCGTCGAAGGTGAGGCCGAACAGGCTCATGGCGGGCACGTCGCGGCCGTTGGCGCCCCCGGTCAGCTCCTCGGCGTTGAACAGGACGTGCTGCCCGATGAAGATGAGCGCGAGCGTCGCGATGCCCAGGTACGCGCCCTTGAGGCGGCCCGCGATGGGGCTGAACAGGCCGCCCGCGACCCCGGCGACGAGCACCGCGAGGACGGCGGCGAGCCACGGGGGCAGCCCGAGTCCGTTGATGTCCTGGCCGCGCTCCCCCGCGAACACGCAGTATCCGTAGGCACCGACGGCCAGGAAGAACGCGTGGCCCATGGAGAGCTGGCCGGTGGCGCCGGTGAGGAGGTTGAGCCCGATGGCGCCGATCGCTGCGGCCATCGCGAACAGGCCCGCCTGCAGCCAGAACCGGTCGAGGTAGAACGGCAGGGCGAGCAGCAGCCCGCCCAGGGCCAGGGCGTAGCCGCGGCGGCGGGTGAACAGCGACCGGGCGCCGGTGCCGGACGGCGTGCGGCGCGCGGGCTCCGTGGGGGCGAGGGTGTCAGACACGGGCCAGCTCCTTGGTACCGAAGAGCCCGGAGGGCCGCAGCAGGAGGATCACGGTCATCACGAGGTAGGGCGCGAGATCGCCGAGCCCTCTGCCCATGAAGGCGAGTTCGCTCTGGTAGCCGGTGGCGAGGGACTCCGTGACGCCGACGACGAGGCCGCCGACGAGCGCGCCGGTGGTGGAGTCGAGCCCGCCGAGGATGGCGGCGGGGAAGGCCTTCAGGGCGGCGAGGGATGTGGCCCGCTCCAGGCCCGGTGTCGGGAACACGGTGAGGAACAGCGCGGCGACGGCGGCGAGCGCGCCGGCCACGGCCCACGCGCCGAGCGACACCCGGCCGAGGCGTACGCCCATCAGCGCGGCCGTCTCGCTGCTCTCGGCGGCGGCGCGCATCGCGACGCCCCACGACGTGTAGCGGAACACGAGCAGGAAGCCGGTGATGAGCAGGGCGGCGGCGACGAACGCGGCGATCCGGGTGTGGGCGATCGACACCCCGCCGACGGTGAGTACGGCGTCGCCCCACGGGTCGCCGAGCGAGAGGACGTCGGTACCGAGGCGGCGGGTGAGTTCGGTGGTGAGCAGGATGTCGACGCCGATGGTGACGATGGCGAGGACGCTGTGGTCGTGCCCGCGGTAGCGCCGCATCACGCAGAACTCGACGGCGGCGCCGACGACCGCGGCGGCGGCGATACCGACGCCGAGCGCGGGCCAGAAGCCGATGTCGTCGTGGAGCGAGGCGGTGACGTAGCCGCCGGCGAGCAGCAGGGAGGCGTGGGCGAAGTTGACGACCTCGGTGGCGCGGAAGATGACGACGAAGCCGAGGGCGATGAGCGCGTACACGGAGCCCATCGAGAGGCCGTTGAGGAGGAGTTCGAGGAACGTGGTCACGCCGAGGCCTCCTTGTCGGTGACGTCGATGACCTCGATGACCTCGGTGGCTTCGGTGGCTTCGGTGTCGTCCGCGGCGGGTGCGCCCAGGTACGCCTGGATCACCGCCGGGTCGTTCTGGACGCGGTCCGGCGGTCCGCCGGCGATCCGGCGGCCGAAGTCGAGGACCGTGACCTCGTCGGCGAGGCGCATGACGACTCCCATGTCGTGTTCGACCAGGACGATGGAGATGCCGAGGCTGTCGCGGACGCCCGCGATGACGGCGGCGGTACGGCGCCGCTCGTCGGCCGTCATCCCGGCCACGGGTTCGTCGAGCAGCAGGACGCGGGGCTCCATGCACAGGGCGCGGGCGAGTTCAGCGAGTTTCTGCTGTCCGTAGGGCAACGCCCCGGTGGGCGTGTGGAGTTGATCGGCGATGCCGACAAACTCCGCGATCTCACGGACCCGTTCGCGGTGCAGCCGTTCCTCGCGGACGGCCGTCGGCAGGCGCAGCCCCGCGGTGAGGAAGCCGGTGCGGGTCAGCCGGTGGCGGCCGAGCAGCAGGCTGTCGGCGACCGTGGCGCGCGGTGGCAGGGCGAGGTTCTGGAAGATGCGGGCCACGCCGAGGTCGGCGATGCGGTGCGGGGGCAGCCCGGTGAGTTCCCGCTCGCCGAGGCGGACGCTGCCGGAGGTGGCCCGGTAGACCCCGGACAGCACGTTGAAGCAGGTGGACTTGCCCGCCCCGTTGGGCCCGATCACGGCGTGCACCGTGCCGGGTTCGACGGTGAGGCTGATGGCGTCGAGGGCGGTCAGTCCGGCGAAGCGCACGGTCAACTCCCGTACCCTCAGCGGGAGTACGTCGGCGGTGGTCGCAGCCGTCGTCATCAGGCACCTTCCCAGCGGCGCAGTACCGGCGCGTGCGAGGCACCGCCGGAGGCGTCCGCGGCGGCTGTCTCGTCGACCACGCCCAGGTAGCGGCGGCGCACCTCGTCGGAGGCCGCGAGTTCGCCGGCCGGGCCGTGCAGGGTGATCTCGCCGACCTCCAGGACGTACGCGTGCGAGGCGAGGCGCAGCGCGAGGGCCGCGTTCTGTTCGACGAGGAGGACGGAGACGCCCTGGGCGTTGATCTCGCGGATGGTGTCGGCGATCCGGGCCGCCATCAACGGGGCCAGGCCCAGGGACGGTTCGTCGAGCAGGAGCAGCCGCGGGCCCGCCATCAGCGCGCGGGCGACCGCCAGCATCTGCTGTTCGCCGCCGGACAGCAGCCCGGCGCGCTGTGCCGCCCGGTCGGCGAGGACCGGGAACAGTTCGTGGACGCGGCGCAGCGCGGCAGCCTTGTCGGCGCGCGAACCGGTCGAGCCGAGCGCGCCGGCCCGCAGATTGTCGGCGACGGTCATCCGGGCGAACACCCGTCGCCCTTCCGGTACTTGGCAGATCCCGGCGGCCACGACCCGGTCGGCGGACAGGCCGCTGATCCGGCGGCCGCCGAACCGCACCGCGCCGGACGTGACCGTCCCGCCGTGGAATCCCAGCGTGCGCGAGACGGCGCGCAGCAGCGTCGTCTTGCCCGCGCCGTTGCCGCCGAGCACGGCGACGACGGCGCCCTGCGGCACCTTCAGCGTCACGCCGCGCAGAGCGCGTACGGGGCCGTAGCCGACCGACATGTCGTCGACGGCGAGGCCCGCCCCCTGTGCATCGTTGTGTGCATCGGTCACTCTGTGTCCCTCCCTGGACCGGTGGCGCTCACGACAGCACCGCGCGAGCGGCCCGTCCACGGGCGGCCCGGGAATCGCTGCGCGGGCCCAGCGCCCGCCCGCCTCCGTTGTGCGCGCGCACAAGACCCCGCGTCAGGGGCCTGCCGGGGACGGCCGCGGGGTGGCATCCTCCGCACAAGCAAATGAGTCCTTTGCCGTCGCTTTAACGGTTGTTGGGGAGGGGCGATGGGCGGACGCAGGCATCGCACCGGGCAGGACTGGAAGCTGCTGAAGGAGGCGTGCACGACACTGCTGGACCGCGTGCCCGAGCTGGTCGACGAGCACGTGCGGCAACTGTCCGCGTTCTCCGACGTGTACGCGCGCGTGCTGCCGTACGACGTCCAGTGGCGGGAGGCCGAGGAGGCGATGCGGATCGGCATCGAGACGATCTCGGCGCCCCGTGACTCGCCGCGCGGGGATCTGGTGTACGCGGAGGAGGCGGGCCGGCGCCGGGCAGGGCAGGGCCTCCCCCTGGACCTCCTGGTGCACGCGTACCGCAACGCGGGCTATCTCGTCTGGGACGCCCTGATGGAGAGCGCGGGCGGCGAACCCGACCGGCTGTCGGCGCTGATGCGCTCCGCGACGATGGTGTGGGCGGCGGTGGACGCGCAGGCCGGAGCGGCGTCGGAGGCGTACCGGGCCACGGAGTTGGAGCTGCGGCGCCGTACCGACGAGCAGATGCAGGCGCTGCTCGACGCACTCCTGGAGGGCCGCCCCGCGCCGGGCCTCGCGGCGCGCGCGGCGGCCGGACTCGATCTGCCGGAGCACGGCCCGTACGCGGTCATCGTATTGCGGGTGGAACGGCGGGACGGGCGGGAGGCGTTCCACCGGCGGATCCAGGACCCGGGGTTCCGGTTCGTCTGGCGGATGCGCGCGGACTGCGAGGTGGGTGTGGTCGCGCTCGGCGCGGGCCGTGAGCTCGGCGAGCTGGCGGCGCTGCTCGACGGGCGCTGCCCCGGGCCCGGCGGGGTCAGCCCGGTCGTCACGGGCCTCGCCGAACTCGGCCACGCGCGCCGCCTGGCCGAACTCGCCCTGCGCACCTGTCCGCCGGACGCGACCGGTGTCGTACGCCTCGATCAGCGCATGCCGACGGCGCTCGTGGTCAGCCAGCCGGATCTGGCGCAGCGCCTGGTGTCGGGGGTCTTCGGCGAGCTCCTCTCCCTCGAACCGGCCGACCGGGCCGTGCTGTTGGAGACGCTGGACGCGTGGCTGGCCTGTGAGGGGTCCGCCGGGCGGGCGGCGGGTCGGTTGTACTGCCACCGCAATACGGTCTTCAACCGGTTGCGGCGTCTTGAGCAGTTGACTTCGCGGTCGTTGTCGCGGCCGAGGGATCTTATGGAGATGACGTTGGCGCTGGACGCCTACCGGCTGTCCTCGGGGTGAGGTTTCTTTGCCGTCCGCGGGCCGGTGGGGGCTGGTCGCGCAGTTCCCCGCGCCCCTGGAGCGTGCAGCTTCCCCGCACCCCTAGAGCGTGCGGCTTCCCCGCACCCCTAGAGCGTGCGGCTTCCCCGCACCCCTGGAGCGTGCGGCTTCCCCGCAGCTCCCCTGAGGGCGCACGAAGTGCGCCTTTCAGGGGCGCGGGGAACTGCGCGAGAAGTCCCCACCGGGCCGCGGACGGCGACGCACTCAGACCAGGAAATCGGCCGCGATGCGCTCCGCCACGTCCTCCAGGATGGGCCCCGCCTCGGCGATGCAACGGGCCACGTCCGGCTCCACGTCGGTCAGAGGATAGGCGCGGCGGATCCCGGCGCGGCCCAGGGCCTCCGGCGCAAGAGTGAGGCGGCCGCAGACCGCCACGACCTCGATGCCCGCGGCCCGCGCCGCCGCGGCGACCCCGGCGGGGGCCTTGCCGTGCAGGGTCTGCTCGTCGAGGGAGCCCTCGCCGGTGATCACCAGCGTGGCCCGCTCCAGCGCGGGGGCGAAGCCGAGGACGTCGAGCATGACCTCGATGCCGGGCCGGAAACTCGCGCCGAGCCCGACCAGGGCCCCGTACCCGATACCGCCCGCGGCACCCGCGCCCGGCGACTCGGCGTACTCCAGGGCCTTCGGCCCGACGGAGTCACCCAGCACCTTGGCGAAGTGGGCGAGCGCGGCGTCCAGTTCGGCCACGTCCTCGGGCGTGGCGCCCTTCTGCGGGCCGTAGATCGCGGGCGCGCCCTTGGGTCCTGTGAGCGGGTTGTCGACATCGCTGGCGAGGACGATCTCCACGTCGGCGAGCCGGGCGTCGAGGCCGGTCAGGTCGGCGGAGGCCAGCGTGGCGAGAGCGCCGCCGCCGGGCCCGACGGGCTCGCCCGCCGCGTCCAGGAACCGGGCGCCGAGCGCGGCCAGCATGCCCGCGCCGCCGTCGGTCGTGGCGCTGCCGCCGACGCCGAAGACGATGGAGCGGGCTCCCGCGTCGAGCGCGGCGGCGATGACCTCGCCGGAGCCGTACGTCGTCGAGGTGAGGGGGGCGAAGACGCCCTCGGGAAGGAGCTGGAGGCCCGAGGCCTCCGCCATCTCCACGACCGCGGTGCCCTCGCGCAGCGCGTACGCGGCGGTCACCGGTTCGCCGAGCGGCCCGGTCACCCGCACCTCGCGGCGCTCGAACCCGGCGGCGACCGCCGCCGCGACGGTCCCGTCGCCGCCGTCCGCGACCGGCACGGACGCGATGTCGACGTCCGGCGCGACCCGGCGCAGCCCCGCGCTCACCCGCTGCGCGACCTGCACCGCGGTGAGCGACCCCTTGAACTTGTCCGCCGCGATCAACACGTGCCGCGCGGCCTGTGCAGCGTCCGCCACCTTGCTCCCCTTGCTGTTCGGGCCTTGCTCGCGTCAAGGCAGTCGCGCCGCTGCGACCATAGCCGCAGGAGGGTCCCGCTGCCCATGGCCGTCCGCCCCCCGGGATGCCGTACGCCGTCGAAATCTGTCCGTATGTACCTGGCCTCCCGACCGGCTCTTCCCGCGTTTTCGGAGGTCCGCACGAAATCCAGATCACCGCAACTTGGTCATCTACGCGCGTTGACAAGTCGGGTGGCGAGGGGTGAGCTTTCCCTGGACAGTTATTTCAGTGTTATCTCGGCCGGAGCGACGGTGCTCCGGAGCAAAGGGGCTCATTCCGTTGGCCAGGAAGATCATCCTCGACTGCGACCCGGGGCACGACGACGCGATCGCCATGCTCCTCGCGCACGGCAACCCCGACATCGACCTGGTCGCCGTGACGACCGTCGTCGGGAACCAGACCCTGGAGAAGGTGACGCGCAACGCCCTCTCGGTGGCCGCGATCGCCGGGATCACCGGGGTCCCGTTCGCGGCGGGCTGCCCCCGGCCGCTGGTGCGCGAGATCGAGACCGCACCCGAGATCCACGGCGAGACGGGACTCGACGGCCCCGATCTGCCCGAGCCGACGACCGAGCTCGACCGGCGGCACGCCGTCGACCTCATCATCGACACCGTCATGGCGCACGAGCCGGGCGAGATCACGATCGTGCCGACGGCAGGGCTGACGAACATCGCGATGGCCGTGCGCAAGGAGCCCCGGATCGCCGAGCGCGTCCGCGAGGTCGTCCTGATGGGCGGCGGCTACCACGAGGGCAACTGGAGCCCGGTCGCCGAGTTCAACATCGTCATCGACCCCGAGGCCGCCCACATCGTCTTCAACGAGACGTGGCCGGTGACCATGGTCGGGCTCGACCTCACCCATCAGGCGCTCGCGACGCCCGCCGTCGAGGACAAGATCAAGGCCGTCGGTACCAAGCCGGCGCAGTTCGTCCTCGAACTCCTCGACTTCTTCCGCGAGGCCTACCGCGAGAACCAGGGCTTCGAGCACCCGCCGGTGCACGACCCGTGCGCGGTCGCGTACGTCATCGACCCGGGCGTCATGACCGTACGCAAGGCGCCCGTCGACATCGAGCTGCGCGGCGCGCTCACCCTCGGTATGACCGTCACCGACCTGCGCTCCCCCGCGCCCGCCGACTGCCACACCCAGGTCGCCGTCGACCTGGACCACGAGCGGTTCTGGAGCCTCGTCGTGGACGCTCTCGTGCGCATCGGAGACCCCGCGTAATGAACGTCTCCACCTCCCCCCACACCCCGGCCGTCGGCCCCGGCGCGGGGCGCCCGGTCCGGGTCGGCGCCCTGATGGCCGCGCTGCTCGTGGCCAGCTTCGCCTTCCAGCTCAACGCCTCGATGCTCAGCCCCGCCCTGGCGACGATGGCGGACGAGCTGCACACCAGCGCCTCCGCCATCAGCGTCACCCAGACGGCCTTCTTCACGGCCGCCGCGATGTTCTCGCTGTTCCTGCCGCGGCTCGGCGACCTCATCGGCCGGCGCAAGGTGCTCACCGGGATGATGGTCCTGATGGCCGTCGGCTGCGTGATCTCCGCGCTCGCCGGCTCCGTCGGCACGCTCGCCGTCGGCCGCGTCATCCAGGGCGCCTCGGGCCCCACCATCCCCCTCGCGCTGATCATGCTGCGCGTCGAGGTCCCCGACCCGAAGCGGTACGGCACGCTCCTCGGCCTGGTCACCGCGGTCAACGGCGGCATCGCGGGCGTCGACTCGTTCGCGGGCGGCTCGCTGGCCGAGCACCACGGCTACGCCTCGATCTTCTGGGTCATGACCGGCTTCGCGGCCCTCGCCGCCCTCCTTGTCCGTTTCCTCGCGCCCGACTCGCGCGCGGACGAGCGGCCGCCCATGGACTGGCCGGGCGTCGCGCTCCTGGTCGTCTCCGTCGGCGCGCTGCTGGTCGCCTTCAACGAGGCGGGCAAGCTGGCCGACGCGAACTGGCCGCTCGCCATCGGCCTGCTGGTCGTGGCCGCGCTCGCGTTCTGGGCGTTCTGGCGCATGGAGACCCGCGCCAAGCACCCGCTGGTCACCACGCACCTGCTGAAGCGGCGCGCCACCTGGTCGCTCCTGCTGTCGACGATGCTGACCATGACCGGCGTCTTCGCCATCATGAACGGCCTGCTGCCCGGCTTCGCCCAGGACACCTCGGTGGGCCTTGGTCTCGGCGCCGAGGGCGCCACCTGGTGGACGCTGACGCCCTACGCGCTCGCGGGCCTGGCCATGGGCCCCCTCGCGGGACGGCTCGCGGCGTCCTTCGGTTACGGCCGCATCCTGCGCATCGGGCTGACCGCCACCGCGGTGGCCACGGTGCTCGCCCTCCTGACGCTGCACACCGACTCGTCGGGCCTGCTGCTCGCGGTCTCGATCCTGCTCGGCGCGACCTACGCGGGCACGGTCAACATCATGCTCAACGGCCTCGGCATCCTACTCTCCCCCAAGGAGAACCCGGGCTTCCTGCCGGGCCTCAACGCCGGTTGCTTCAACCTGGGCGCAGGCTTGAGCTTCGTCGTCCTCTACGCGGCGATGAAGGCGGTCGCCCCGGCCGACGGGTCGTCCGTCGGCGGCTACAGCGCCGGTGTCGTGGCCGGTCTCGTACTGATCGTGGCGGCCCTGTTCGTCTCGCTGCTCATCCCGAAACCGGTGGACGCGGAGGCGGCCGCCTGACCTACCCTCGACGCCATGAGCGCCACACCTCCGTCCGCTGCATCAGCGACATCAGCAAAGCCGCTCGTCGCGATCCTGACCGGTGCCGGTATCAGCACCGATTCCGGGATCCCCGACTACCGCGGGCCGAACGGGGTGTGGCGCAAGGATCCGGACGCCGAGAAGCTCGTCACATACGAGTACTACATGAACGATCCGGAGATCCGGCGTCGCGCCTGGCAGGTGCGGCGCCGGGCCGTCACCCTGACCGCCGAGCCGAACGGGGCGCACCGCGCGATCGCCGGTCTCGAAGAGGCGGGCGTGCCGGTGCGGGTCATCACGCAGAACGTGGACGGACTGCACCAGCTCGCCGGGATGCCCGCCCGCAAGGTGCTCGAACTGCACGGCTCCGCCCGGCAGTTCGTGTGCACGCAGTGCGCTGCGCGCGGCCCGATGGAGGCGGCGATCGCCCGCGTCGAGGCCGGTGAGGACGATCCCGGCTGTCCGGTCTGCGGCGGCATCCTCAAGTCGACGACCGTGATGTTCGGCGAGCGCCTCGACCCGGCGGTGCTCGGCGAGGCCGTCGCGATCACCAAGGCCTGCCAGGTCTTCTTCGCCGTCGGCTCCAGCCTCCAGGTGCAGCCGGCCGCGGGCCTCGCGGGCCTGGCCGCGGAGCACGGCGCGCGCCTGGTGGTGGTGAACGCCGAGCCGACCCCGTACGACGAGGTGGCGGACGAGGTCGTCCGCGAACCGATCGGGACGGCGCTGCCGCGGTTGCTGAACGAGCTGGTCTAGAAGAGGGCCGCGCCGCGCTCGAAGTCGAGGAGGCGCTGCTTGCGTTCCAGTCCGCCGCCGTATCCGGTGAGGCCGCCGCTCGCGCCGATCACCCGGTGGCAGGGGACGATGACGCCGACGGGATTCTTTCCGTTGGCGAGGCCCACGGCGCGGGAGGCTGCCGGGTTTCCGAGGGCTGCCGCGAGTTCGCCGTAGGTACGGGTCTCGCCGTACGGGATCTTCCGCAACTGCTCCCAGACGGAGCGCTGGAAGGGCGTGCCGTGCAGGGCGAGGGGGAGGTCGAATTCCTTCAACTCCCCTCGGAAGTAGGCCTCCAGCTGGTCGATGACGGCGCCGAAGGGGCGTTCGTCGCGCTCACCGAAGCTCTCTTCGGCGGGGCGGTGGCGCTGCTCGGTCATATAGAGGCCGGACAGCGCCCCGCCGGCGGCGACGAGGGTGAGCAAGCCGTAGGGGCTGTCGATGACGGTGTGCTGCTTCTTGTGTTCCATGGCCGTACGTCCCTTACGCGGGAAGGAAGTTGATCGGGTGGCTGTCGGTGGCCCACAGGTACTGGGTCGCGTACGCCCTCCAGGGCCGCCAGGCCGCCGCGCGCGCGGTGAGGGCAGCAGGGGTGTGCGGCAGCCCCAACTCCTGTGCGGCGCGCCGCATCCCGAGGTCGGTGGGCAGGAAGGCGTCCGGGTCGCCGAGGGCGCGCATCGCGATGGCCTCGATCGTCCAGGGCCCGAAGCCGGGTAGTTCGGCGAGCCGGGCGCGCACCTCGTCCCAGTCGGACTCGGGGCCCAACGTCAGCTCCCCGTCGGCCAGTTGACGTACGAGCGTGGTGAGTGTGGTCCGGCGGCTGCGCGGCAGGGCCAGGGACTCGGGGTCGAGGGAGGCGAGCGCGGCCGGTGACGGGAAGAGGTGGGTGAGGCCGCCCTCGGGGTCGTCGACCGGTTCGCCGTGGGCCAGGACGAGCCGGGCGGCGTGGGTGCGGGCGGCCGCGGTGGAGACCTGCTGCCCGAGCACGGCCCGCACCGCGAACTCGGCCTCGTCGACGGTGCGCGGCACCCGGCGGCCCGGCGCCTTGTCGACGAGGGGGCCGAGCAGCGGGTCGGTGCGCAGCCGGGCGTCCACGGCGACCGGGTCGGCGTCGAGGTCCAGCATGCGGCGGCAGCGGCTGATGGCGACGGTCAGGTCGCGCTGGTCGGTGAGGTTCAGACGGCACGCGATGTACGCGGCGCCCGGCGTGAGGGTCACGATGCCGTGGCCGTACGGGAGCCGGAGCGTGCGCCGGTACGCGCCGTCGCGCCACTCCTCGACGCCCGGCACCGCGGTCGCCGCGAGGTGGCCGAAAAGGTTGTCGGGGTTGAGGGGCGCGCGGAACGGCAGCCGGAGCTCGATCGCGCCGGGTGCGCTCGGCAGTCCCTTGGGGGCCCGGGTGCGCAGCTCGCTCGGGGAGAGCGCGAAGACCTCGCGGACGGTGTCGTTGAAGGTACGGATCGAGGCGAACCCGGCGGCGAACGCGACATCGGCCATGGGGAGCCCGGTGGTCTCGATGAGCAGCCGCGCGGTCTGGGCGCGCTGGGCGCGCGCGAGGGCGAGCGGTCCCGCGCCGAGTTCGGCGAACAGCTGCCGCTCGATCTGCCGCTCGCTGTAGCCGAGGCGGCGGGCCAGGCCGGGGACGCCCTCGCGGTCGACGGTCCCGTCACCGATGAGCCGCATCGCGCGGGCGGTGAGGTCGGCGCGCCGGTTCCACTCGGGGGAGCCGGGGCTGGTGTCGGGCCGACAGCGCTTGCAGGCCCGGAATCCGGCTTGCTGGCAGGCGGCCGCGCTCGGGTGGAACACCATGTTGCGCGGCTTGGGCGGCACGACCGGGCAGCCGGGCCTGCAGTAGATGCGGGTGGTCAGGACGGCCGTGAAGAACACCCCGTCGAACCGGGTGTCCTTGGCCTGCACCGCGCGTACGCACCGCTCGGTGTCGGTGTGCATGGCGGTGGTGCCTCGAACCGTCCCGGTTTCGATGAGCGCCTTGTCGGTGGACATGACTCAAGGATCGGGCATGGTGAGCGGCCCGGCTGGCGAGAATCCGACATCGTCCTCGCCCTCCCTTTCCGGCCACGGAACGGGGGCGCGCGCATCCCTCCGGGTGACACGCATGGGGCGCGCAGTGGCGTCCCGCCCGCCCCCCGTACGCAACGCACGCCCCTGACCTGCGCGGAGTTCGTCAACTCCGTTGTGCACACCGTCCAGTCGGACAATAAGCGTGGTTTTCGGGGATTGTCCCTGTGCCTACAGTCATGCCGCTGATTCGTTTCCGCTGCTGCCGTACGCGGCCGCCACCAGGAACAGAGCGAGGTTCGTGTGACCGTTGCCGACCGCCCCACGTGGGCCCCTTCCGACCGCCCGGCCGCGGTCCTCGAGGGGCTCGCGGGCCGGGTGCCGCCGCGCCGGGTCCCGAACGCCGAGCTCCCTGCCTCCTGGGGTGTCGACGACGCCTGGGTGCGGCGCCGTACCGGCATCGTCACCCGCCACTGGGCCGGTCCCGGGGTCCGCACCAGTGACCTGGCGTTCGAGGCCGCGCACCGGGTCCTGGCCGCGCTGGACGGTCCCGAACCGGACACCGTCCTGGTGGCGACCTCGACGCCGGACCGGCCGATACCGGCGATGGCGCCGCACCTCGCGGCCCGCCTGGGCCTCGGGCAGGTGGCCGCCTGGGACATCGCGGCGGCGTGCAGCGGCTTCGGCTACGGCCTGGCCGCGGCGGCGGGCGCGCTCGCCGCCGGATACGCGCGGCGGGTGCTGCTGGTCGCCGCCGAGGTCTACTCGACCCTCCTGGATCCCGCGGACCGCGGCGCCGGCGTCGTCTTCGCCGACGGGGCGGGCGCGGTGCTGCTGCGCCGGGGCACACACGGCGAGCCGGGCAGTCTGCTCGCCTTCGACCTGGGCAGCGACGGCACCGGACACGAGCTGATCCAGGTCCCCGGCGGGGGCGCGGCCGAGCGCGCCCGGCCCGCCCGCCACACCCCGGCCGACCGGTACTTCCGGATGGCGGGTCGCGAGGTGTACCGGCACGCGGTGACCCGGATGACCGAGTCGTCGCAGCGGGTGCTCGCCCGCACCGGCTGGACGGCCGACGACGTCGACCGGTTCGCCGCGCACCAGGCCAATGCCCGGATCCTCGACACCGTCGGGGAGCGGCTGCGACTACCCGGCGACCGGCAGGTCAGCAACATCGACCGGGTCGGCAACACCGGCGCCGCGTCGCTGCCGCTGGCCCTCGCGGACGCCGCATCCCGGGGTCAACTGGTCGCCGGCGCACGGGTGTTGCTGACCTCCTTCGGCGCAGGCCTCACCTGGGCGTCCGCGACACTGTGCTGGCCGGACCTGCCCGCGGTGGCACCGGTCGCCGACACGATCACGCCGGAGGCTGACACGGCGACCTGTACAGGGATCGACGCAGCGACCGACGCATCGACCGACGCAAGGATCGACGCAGCGGTCGACGCAGGGATCGACACAGCGACTCCCGCGACCGCCGCCCGCCGCTGAACCCCGCGCGGCCGGTCCGCGCCACTCACTCTCCTGCCGCGTGGCCCGCCCGCGCCTCCGCGCCCGCCGCACACCGTCGTTCACCGTCGCGCACGGCCGCTCACGGCCGTCGCCGCGCGCTCTCGCCGCGCCGTGACGGCGAGCAATCCCGTGAGAAACGTCCCCATCGATACCCCGGAAAGGTGCACCATGTCCGCAAAATCCCCCGTGGAGTCCGCGCTCACCACCGTCCTCACCGAGAAGTTCGAGATCGACCCGGCAGTGGTCCGTCCCGACGCCACGCTGGAAAGCCTCGACCTCGATTCCCTCGCCCTCGCCGAACTCGCCCTCTCGCTCCAGGAGCGACTGGGCGTGAAGGTGGCGGAGTCCGAGGCCACGAAGCACACCACCGTCGCCGGGCTGACCGCCTCCCTCGCCGCCAAGTACGCCGCGGCAGCGGCCCGGTGACCACAGCGGACCGTTCCGTCGCCGTCACCGGCCTGGGGCTCATCACCCCGGCCGGCGCCGGTCGCGAGGCCACCTGGGCCGGCCTGCTGCGCGGCACCTCCGCCGCGGCCCGCGACCCCGAACTCAAGTGCTGCCCCGTCGACTTCTCCTGCCGCATCCCCGAACTCCCGCCCGCCGTGGGCCGGATCGGTGGCGGCAAGGCATGGCGGATGGGCCGCTTCACCCGGCACGCGGTGCTCGCCGCGCGGGAAGCCGTCGCCGACGCCGGGCTGCGCCCCGGGGACGGCTGGGACGGCGCGCGGGTCGCCGTGATCGTCGGCTCGGGGCTCGCGGGCGCCGCGCACCTGGAGGACCAGACCCTCCGCTTCCATCAGGGCGGGCCCGAACTGGTCGCGCCCACGCTGGTGCCGATGCTGATCTCCAACATGGCGGCGGGCGAGGTGGCCCTCGATCTCGGCGCGCGCGGCCCGTCGCTGGCCACCGACTCCGCGTGCGCCTCGGGGGCCAGCGCCCTGGTCGTCGCCCGCGATCTGCTGCTGAGCGGGGCCTGCGACATCGCCGTCGCGGGCGGCTCGGAGGCCGCCGTCACCCCGGTGGTCACCACCGGATTCCAGCGCATGGGCGCGCTGTCGGCCCGGGGCGGCGAACCCGCCGCCGCGTCCCGGCCGTTCGCGGCCGACCGGGACGGGTTCGTCATCGCGGAGGGCGCCGCGATCTGTGTCCTGGAGCGGACGGCGGACGCCCGGGCCCGCGGCCGGCGCGGCTACGCGCTGCTCGCGGGGGCCGGCCAGTCGACCGACGCCCACCATCCGACGGCTCCCGCGCCCGGCGGCGTCGTCGCGGAAACCGCGCTGCGCGCCGCCCTCGCGGACGCGGGCCTGTCCGCCTCCGATGTCGACCACGTCGACGCGCACGGCACATCCACCCCGCTCAACGACCTGACCGAGGCCGAACTCATCGGCCGCGTCCTGCCGCACGGCCCCAGCGTCACCGCGCCGAAGGGCGTGCTCGGCCACAGTCTGGGCGCGGCCGGGGCGATCGAGGCGGCCGTCACCGCGCTGACGATCCACCACGGCACGGTTCCGCCGATCGCCAACCTCACGCCGCGGGACCTGGAGTTCGACCTCGACTGCGTGACCGGGGCGCCGCGGGCCCAGCGGGTGCGGGCGGCCGTCAGCCACTCCTTCGGATTCGGCGGGCACAACGTCGTGCTCGCGCTGATCCCGGCGTAGACCGTGCCCGTCCGAGAAGCCCCGCCCGGCGTAGACCGTGCCCGTCCGAGAAACCCCGCCCGGCGTAGACCGTGCCCGTCCGAGAAGCCCCGCCCCGCCGTCCGTGACCCTTGCACGAAAGAGCTCACCCCCCTTGACCGCGTACAGCTCCCTCTCCCATGCGGCCGTGCACGTGCCGCCGGGCCGCCAGACCGTCGCCGAGGCGGAGGACCGCTTCCGTTCCCACAGTCCAGACGTCACCCTGACCCGCGGCGTCCTCCAGCACATGTACGGGCTGCTCGAAAGGTCCGTCGCCGATGCCGACGAGCAGCCGTCCGACCTGGCCGCGCACGCCGCCCTCAAGCTCTTCGAGGGGCCGGGCGTCGCCGCCGCCGACGACATCGATCTGCTCATCTTCACGGGCATCATCGCCGACATGGAGGAGCCCGCCACCGCGCATGTCGTGGCCGACAAACTCGGCTTGAAATGCCCGGTGTTCGACCTCAAGAACGCCTGCAACGGGGTACTCAACGCCATCGAGGTCGCCGACGCGTTCATCAAGGCGGGCCAGTACCGGCGGGTCCTGATCACCACGGCGGAGGTCTCGACCCGGGAGAGCCGGTGGTCGGTCGACGCCCAGGACGACGTGCTGACGGCGCTGCCCAGCCTCAGCACGGGCGACATGGGATCGGCCCTGCTCATGGAGGCGTCCGAGCGGCCCGGCGTGCTCGGCTCACGCTTCTTCGCCAACTCGTGGGGCTGGCCCGCCGCCACCCTCCCGAACCCGTACGCGCGTCATCGCACCCTGGGCCATCTGCACATCGACTCGGCCCAACTCGTGGCCTCCTTCGAGGGGTTGCCGCATCGTTTGCGCTCTGCCGTGCGCGAGATCGGGGTGACCACGGCGGACCTCGACCTGGTCTGCATCCATCAGCCGTCCGTCGCGTTCACGAGGGTGGCGTGCGACTGGGTGGGCGTGGACGTGGACCGGATCCAGGCGACGTTCCCGACGCACGGCAACGTCGCCACGAACACCATCCCGCTCCAGCTCGCTACCGCGCTGGAGTCGGGGCGGCTGCAACGGGGCGACCTGGTGGGCCTGTTCGGGTTCGCGAGCGGGGCGAGCGCCGGGGTGGTGGTGTGCTCGTGGTGACGCCGCGCATCACCCCGCTGCCCCCGGACGCCTGGCCGCCCGCGCTGCGCGAGCTGCTGCACGCCTCGCGCCAGGACGGACCCGGCCGCGAGAACCTCTTCGGCACGCTCGCCCACCATCCGCCACTCGCCGAGGCATGGCTTCACCTGGCCCAAGTCCTCACTCATCAAGGTCTGTTGGAGCCGAGGTTGCGTGAGCTGGCGATGCTGCGCACCTCGCATCAGCTGCGCTCGCCCTACGTGCGCGCCCGCCATGAGGGCCACGCTCGGGACCTCGGTGTCCCCCGGGCGGCCATCGCCGCGACAGCCGCCGCGGACCCGGGCGCGTACGACTGGAGCACGCGTGAGGCGGCCACGCTGCGCGCGGTGGACCTCCTCGCCGTGGGCACCGCGCTGCCCGAGCCGCTGTGGCACGAGCTGTCGGGGGTGTTCACCGCCCCCGAACTGCTCGAACTCCTCGTCCTCGTAGGCCAGTGCGCCATGATCTGTACGACACTGAGTACGCTGCACACCCCCGGCGGCGGCCCCACCGTGCGCGTCGACGCGGCGCGCTGCTGCAGCGCCGGGCAGTGCGTGTCCACCGCCCCCGAGGTGTTCGCGCACGACGAGGACGGCCTGGTCACGCTCGTCGAGGAGCGGCCCGCCCTGACGGACCGGCTGCGTCTGGCCGCCGCGCTCTGCCCAAGCGGCGCCATCCACCTCACCGCACCGGCTCCCCCCACCGCACCGACTCCTCTCACCGCACCAGCCAGGACCACGGAAGGCGCTCCCCTTCGATGACCTCCGCCCCGCCCGCGCCGCTCATCTTGCCCGCCCCGTACGGAGCCTGTCCGTTCACGCCGCCCTCGGCCTACACCGAGGCGGCCGGACAGGCGGTGGTCACCCGCTCCGCGCTGCCCGACGGTTCGCCCTGCTGGCTGGTGACGGGCTATCAGGAAGTTCGGTCGGTGCTCTCCGACGCCCGGTTCAGCGCCGACGCGCGAACCCCGGGTTTTCCGTTCCTCTCACCCGGGCAGCGTGAACTCGCCACCGCACGGCCGAGTTTCCTCCGCATGGACGACCCGGAGCACGCCCGCCTACGCCGCATGGTCACCAAGGACTTTCTGGTGCGCCGCGTCGAGGAGCTGCGCCCCGGGATCCAGCGGATCATCGACGAACGGCTCGACGCGATGCTCGCGGGCGGTCAACCCGCCGACCTCGTCGCGGACTTCGCGCTGCCGATCCCCTCCCTGGTGATCTGTCTCATGCTGGGCGTGCCCTACGCGGACCACGACCGCTTCCAGTCGCTCAGCCGCACCCTGCTCGACAACACCGCCTCGCACGACGAAGTGACGTCCGCACACAGCGAGTTGACCACGTTCCTCGAACGGCTCGCCGCGCGCAGGATCCGCGAACCCGGTGACGACATCCTCAGCCGACTCGCCGCCCGCCCCGACCTCACCCCGCAGCAGGTCGCCTCACTGGGCTTCCTGCTTCTGGTCACGGGACACGAGTCGACGGCGAACATGACCGCGATCTCCGTATGCGCGCTGCTGCGCGAGCCCGAGCAGACGGCACGCCTGCGGGCGGACCCGGCGCTCGTCCCCGGCGCCGTGGAGGAACTGCTGCGGTATCTGACCATCATCCACCTGGGCCTCGCCCGTGCCGCGAAGGAGGACATCGAGGTGGGCGGGGTGACCATCGCGGCGGGCGAGGGCGTCATCTGCATGCTGTCCACGGCGAACCGGGAAGCCGCCCTGTTCGGCGAGGACGCCGACACCCTCGATCTCGGCCGGGACGCCCGCCGCCACCTCGCGTTCGGGTTCGGCGTGCACCAGTGCCTCGGCCAGACCCTGGCGCGCGTGGAGCTGCAGCTGATCCTGACGACGCTGCTGCGCCGCGTACCCACCCTGCGCCTCGCCGTCCCGCAGGCGCAGCTCTCGTACGCCACGCGGAACATCGTCTACGGCTTGCGGGAGCTGCCCGTGACGTGGTGAGCCGGTTTCACGGCAGGTGCCGGGCGAACGCCTCGTGGGCCCGCTCGTCGAAGACGACGAAGCACACCTCCTCGACGGCCGGCGACGCGGCCGCGCGGACCGTCTCGACGGCGATCCGCGCGCCGTCGTCGAGCGGCCAGCCGTAGATGCCGGTGGAGATCGCGGGGAACGCCACGGTACGGGCGCCGAGTTCGGCGGCGATCCGCAGCGACTCCCGGTAGCACGAGGCGAGCAGTTCCGAGCGGTCCTCGGTCGCCGACCAGCGGGGGCCTACGGTGTGGATGACGTGCCGGGCCGGAAGCCGCCCGGCCGTCGTGGCGACGGCCTGCCCGGTCCGCAGGCCCTTTCCGTAGTGCGAGGCCCGCAGCTTGCGGCACTCGGCGAGGATCTCGGGGCCGCCTCGCCGGTGGATGGCACCGTCGACTCCGCCGCCGCCGAGGAGGGACGAGTTCGCCGCGTTCACCACGGCGTCCACGTCCTGCTGCGTGATGTCGCCCTGGACCAGGACGAGTTGCGGGCTCATGACGACGTCCGGAGCCTGCGCCAGACGGCCTTCGCCGCGTTGTGCCCGGACATGCCGTGCACGCCGGGGCCCGGCGGGGTCGCCGACGAGCAGATGTAGACGGCCGGATGCGGGGTCGTGTACGGGGACAGGGAGAGCTTGGGACGCAGCATCAGCTGGAGTCCCCGGACCGAGCCGCAGGCGATGTCCCCGCCCACGTAGTTGGCGTTGCGCACGGCCAGTTCGGGCGGGCCCGCCGTGGCGCGGGCGAGGACCAGGTCCCTGAACCCCGGCGCGAAGCGCTCCAGTTGACGCTCGATGGCGGCGGTCAGGTCCCCGTCCCAGCCGTTCGGCACGTGGCCGTACGCCCAGAACGTGTGCTTGCCCGCGGGCGCGCGCGTGGCGTCGGCGACGCTCGGCTGCACGGTGATGAGGAACGGCGCCTCGGGGGCCCGGCCGTCGACCGACGCGGCGCGCAGGGCCTTGCCGATGTCGGAGCGGTACGGGCCGATCTGCACGGTGCCGGCCGACCTGGCCTCCGGCGCGGTCCACGGCACGGGACCGTCGAGCGCGTAGTCGACCTTGAAGACACTGGCGCCGTACCGGAACCGGTCGTAGTACCGGCCGAACCCCGCGATCCGGGCGAGGGCGGTGGGCGAGGTGTCGAAGATGTAGGCGCGGGCGGGCGGCAGGTCGTCGAGCCGCTTCACCTCGTAGTCGGTGTGGATCGCCCCGCCGAGGTCCAACAGGTATGCGGCGAGCGCGTCGGAGAGGGACTGGGAGCCGCCCCGGGCCACCGGCCAGCCGCGCGCGTGGGCGGCGAGGGCGAAGACGAGGCCGATCGCCGACGTCGCGAAGCCACCGAGCGGGGCGATGGTGTGGGCGACGAGGCCGGAGAACAGGGCGGGCGCCCGCTCGTCGCGGAAGCGGCGCATCAGCCACGTCGCGGGCGGCAGGCCGCGGAGCCCGAACCGGGCGAGGGTGACGGGGTCCCGGGGCAGCGCGCTGGACGGCAGCGCCATGAAGTCCTGGACGAGGGCGTCCCAGCGCGGCAGGAGCGGCTCGACCAGGCGCCGGTACGCGCCCGCGTCGCGCGGGCCGAAGGAGGCGGCGGTCTCGCCGACGGACCGGGACAGGACGGCGGCCGTGCCGTCCGGGAACGGATGGGCCATGGGCAGCTCGGGCTGCGCCCACTCAAGTCCGTACCGCTCCAGCGGCATCGCCCTGAACGCCGGGGAGTTGATGCCCAGCGGGTGCGCCGCCGAGCAGGGGTCGTGGCGGAAGCCGGGCAGCGTCAGCTCCTCGGTGCGCGCGCCGCCGCCGACGGTGGACCCGGCCTCGAAAAGGGCCACGGAGAAGCCCCGCCTGGCCAGTTCGACCGCGGCGGTCAGACCGTTCGGCCCCGCACCCACCACCACGGCATCGAGCATCGACGGCACCTTCGGACTCCTTTGTCAGCCGACGGCCACTGCCCGCACAGGATATGCCGGAGTACCGACAACACCGGGCGCGGGTGCCGTCCACCGGCCGGGCAGCGTCCGCGCGTCGCCCGACCGGCGGTCGGCGTGCGTGGTCAGGCGCCGTCCGAGAGCAGGCCCGCCACCCGGTGGGCCGTCGCCGCGTCGCGCGCCGCGGTGAACGGCAGTGCGTTGCCTCCGGTGATCGTGAAGGGGACACCGTCACGGGTGAGGTGGGCGCCGCCCGTCTCCTCGACCAGGAGCAGTCCGGCGGCGTGGTCCCAGGCCAGCTCCCAGCCGAAGGCGACGGCGTCGAGGTCGCCACGGGCGATGGCCAGGTACTCCAGGCCTGCCGAGCCGCACGGGCGCGGGGCGACACCGGCCGTGTGCAGGCCCAGCAGGGATCGCTTCTGGTCGTCGGTGGTGAAGTCGGGGTGCGAGGTGGCGACCGTCAGGTCCCGGCCCGGCGCGGGTGCGCCGACGGGCAGCACGCGGCCGTTGAGCCGGGCGCCCCGGCCTCGTACGGCCACGGCGAACTCCTCCAGCGCGGGCGCGTACGTCCAAGAGGCGAGGACGACTCCGTCGAGCGCGAGGGCGACGAGGGTGCAGAAGCCGGGGTCGCCGTGCACGAACTGGCGGGTGCCGTCGACCGGGTCGACGATCCAGACGGGGGCGGCGCCCCGGATCGCCTCGTACGTGCTCGGGTCGGCGGCGACCGCTTCCTCGCCGACCACGACGGAGCCGGGCAGCAGGGCGGGCAGCTCGCGGGTGAGGTACTCCTCGGCACGCTTGTCGGCGACGGTGACGAGGTCGTGCGGGGCGCTCTTCTCTTCGATCTCGTGGGCGGCGAGCTGCCGGAAGCGGGGCGATATCTCGGCGGCTGCCGCGGCGCGGACGATCCGCTCCACGTCGGTCAGAAGCTGGTCGGTGACATTGCGGGTCAGAAAGTCGTCGATGCTTTCTGTGATGGTTTCGATCATGTGTCCATGAGAACACGCCCCACTGACAACACGTACTGACCAGGTGAACTGTGGGTGGAATCACCGTGAAATCGGCGATTCCACCCACAGGGCTGTCACCTGCCGACCGCGTACCCCTGCATGCCGCGCGGGTTCGCCGCCGCCGACAGGACTCCGGTGCGCGGATCGCGGGCGACGGCGCACAGGCGGCCCTCCGACCAGGCGTCGCCGACGGTCACGTCATGCCCGCGGCGCCGCAGCTCGGCGATGACCTCCTCGTCCATCCGCGACTCCACGGTCACGGACCCGGGGCGCATGCCGCGCGGGAAGAAGGACCCGGGGAACGAGTCGTTGTGCCAGTTCGGGGCGTCGATGGCGCCTTGCAGGTCGAGCCCGCCGCGGACCGCAGAGCGCAGCGCCACCGCCAGGAAGAAGTGCAGCTGCCACTGGTCCTGCTGGTCGCCGCCGGGCGTGCCGAAGGCCAGCACGGGGACGCCGTCCTTCAGGGCGAGCGACGGGGTCAGCGTGGTGCGGGGGCGGCGGCCCGGGGTGAGCGAGTTCGGCAGCCCCTCGTCGAGCCACGCCATCTGCAGGCGCGTACCGAGCGGGAAGCCGAGCTCGGGCACCACCGGGTTGGACTGGAGCCAGCCGCCGGACGGGGTCGCGGCGACCATGTTGCCCCAGCGGTCGACGATGTCGAGGTGGCAGGTGTCGCCGCGGGTCAGGCCGTCGCTGCCGACGTCGGGCTCGCCGGGCACCGGGGACGTGGGGCTCTTGGCGACCGTGGGCTCACCGGCGCCCGCGACCCCCATGGCGTCGAAGCCGGGCTCACCGGCGGCGACGGCGCTGGCGTGCGTGCTGAGGCGCGGCTCGGCGCCGAGCGGGCTGCCGGGCCGCAGCTCGTGGGAGGCCTTGTCGGGGTCGATGAGGGCGCGGCGCTCGGCGTTGTACTTGTCGGAGAGCAGCTCGGCGACCGGCACCCCCGAAGGAGCGGCGTCCCCGTACCAGGCCTCACGGTCGGCCATGGCCAGCTTGCAGCCCTCGATGAGCAGGTGGACGTAGTCGGCGGACCCGTAGGCGGGCAGCTCGGGCGGGAGTACGGCGAGCTGCTGGAGGAGGACGGGGCCCTGGCTCCAGCCGCCGGCCTTGCACAGCGTCCAGCCGTTCCAGTCGTACGTCGCCGGGGCCTCGTAGGTCGCTTCCCAGGAGGCCAGGTCGTCGAGCGTGAGGGTGCCGGTGTGCCGCTCGCCGCTGGTGTCCCTGGTGGGCTGCCCGGACTGGCGCACGAGCGCCTCGGCGATGAAGCCCTCGCGCCAGACGCGCCGGGCGGCCTCGATCTGGTCGGCGCGGTCGGCGCCCGCCTCCTCGGCCTCCGCCACGACGCGCTTCCAGGTGGCGGCTAGCTGCGGGTTGCGCAGCAGCTCGCCGGGGGCCGGGGCCTTGCCGTCGACGAGGTAGACCTCGGCCGATGAGGGCCACTCGTTCTCGAAGAGCTCGCGCACCGTCTCGACGGTCTCGCCGACCCGCTCGACGGGGGCGTGGCCGTCCTCCGCGTAGCCGATGGCGTACTTGAGGACGTCGGCGAGGGACTTCGTGCCGTGGTCCTTGAGGAGGAGCATCCAGGCGTCGAAGGCGCCGGGCACGGCGGCCGCGAGGGGTCCTGTGCCGGGTACGAGGTCGAGGCCGAGCGACTTGTAGTGGTCGACGGTGGCTCCGGCGGGCGCGCCGCCCTGGCCGCACAGCACCTGTACGTCCCCGCCGGCCGGGGCGAGGATGATCGGCACCTCGCCCGCGGGCCCGTTCAGGTGCGGCTCCACCACGTGGAGCACGAAACCCGCGGCGACCGCGGCGTCGTAGGCGTTGCCGCCGTCCTCCAGGACCGCCATCGCGGACTGGGAGGCGAGGTAGTGCGTGGAGGACACCATGCCGAAGGTGCCCTGGAGGGTCGGCCGGGTGGTGAACAAGAAGGCTCCTAGCGGGTGGCGGTGCGGGTGATCGGGATCGTACGAGAGGTGGCCGCGGCGGCGTCGGGCGCGGTCCCGTCGTCGGCGACGAGGTGGCAGGAGACCTCGCGGCCGCCTTCCAGGGTGCGCAGCGCGGGCACTTCCGTACGGCAGCGGTCGACGGCGAGCGGGCAGCGCGTGTGGAAGCGGCAGCCCGGCGGGGGCGCCAGCGGGCTCGGCAGCTCGCCGCTCAGGACGATGCGTTCGCGGGTGCGCTGCGTGACCGGGTCCGGGACGGGCGCGGCCGACAGCAGGGCTTGCGTGTACGGATGCTTGGGGTCCGCGAACAGCTCGCTTGTAGGGGCCTGTTCGACGATCTGGCCCAGGTACATGACCGCGATCCGGTCCGCCAGGTACTCGACGGCGGCCAGGTCGTGCGTGATGAACAGGCAGCCGAAGCCGCGGTCGCGCTGGAGGTCGGCGAGCAGGTTCAGGACCGAGGCCTGCACGGAGACGTCGAGGGCGGACGTCGGCTCGTCGGCGACCAGCAGGTCGGGGTCGACGGAGAGCGCGCGGGCGATGGAGATGCGCTGGCGCTGGCCGCCGGAGAGTTCGTGCGGATGCCGGTCGGCGTGCTCGGGACGCAGCCCTACTTGTGCGAGAAGTTCGGCCACGCGCGCGTGGGCGGCCTCTTTCTTCGCGATGCCGTGCAGCTTCAGCGGCTCGGCGACGATCTGGCCGACGGTCATGCGCGGGTCGAGCGAGGAGGACGGGTCCTGGAAGACCAGGTGGAAGTTCTTGCGCAGCGGGCGCAGGGCGCGCCGCGACATGGTCGTCACGTCCGTGCCGTTGATACGGACGGTGCCGCCGGTGGGTTCGTCGAGGCGGACGGCGCACCGCCCGACGGTCGACTTGCCGCTGCCGGACTCGCCGACGAGCCCGACGACCTCGCCGCGGCCGACGGTCAGGGTGACGCCGTCGGCGGCGCGCACGGTACCGCCGGCGCCCGCGAAGTGCCGCTCCAGACCGATGAGTTCGAGTGCCGGGGTGCTCATGGGGCGGTCGCCTCCTGGAGGGTGTGCGGGTGCCAGCAGGCGGCGCGGTGCGCGGCGTCCGCACCCGCGTCGGACGTGACCGCCTTGAAGCCGGGGCGGCTCGTGGTGCAGGTGGAGTCGGCGCGGGCGCAGCGCGGGGCGAACGTGCAGGCGTCGGGCTGTTCGTCGAGGCTCGGCACGAGCCCGGGGATCTCCGGCAGCCGCTCCTTGGCCTGGCCTGGGCGCAGCACGGCGGAGAGCAGGCCGCGCGTGTACGGGTGCCGGGGCGTCGCGAACAGCTCGTCCACCGGCGCCTGTTCGACCGGGCGGCCCGCGTACATGACGAGAACCCGGTCGGCGATGTCGGCGACGACGCCGAGGTCGTGCGTGATGAGCACGATGGCGGTGCCGAGGCGCTCGCGCAGCGACTGGAGGACTTCGAGGATGCCCGCCTGGACGGTCACGTCGAGCGCGGTGGTGGGTTCGTCGGCGATGAGCACGGACGGGTCGCAGGCCACCGCGATGGCGATCATGACGCGCTGCCGCATGCCGCCGGAGAGCTGGTGCGGGTACTCGTCGACGCGCTGGCCGGGTGCCGGGATGCCTACGAGGTCGAGGAGTTCGACGGCACGCGCGCGTGCCTCCTTCTTGCTCAGCCCCTGGTGGCGGCGGAGCACCTCGCCGATCTGCCGTCCGATCGTGAGCACCGGGTTCAGGGAGGTCATCGGCTCCTGGAAGATCATCGCGATGTCCTTGCCGCGGATCTTCCCGTACGCCTTGTCGTCGGCGCCCGCCAGTTCCCGTTCGCCGAGCCGGACGGAGCCGGTGATGTGCGCGGTGGGCGGCAGCAGCCCCATGACGGCCGTGGACGTGACGGACTTGCCGCAGCCGGACTCGCCGACCACGGCGAGGACCTCGCCCGCGCGCAGGTCGAACGAGAGGTGGTCGACGGCGTGGACCGTGCGGGTGTCGGAGCGGAACGACACCGACAGGTCACGCACGCTCAGCACGGGGTCACTCGGGGCGGGTTCGCTCAGCACGGATTCGGTACTCATCGGGTCGCTCCACGGGGGTCGAGGACGTC
The DNA here is from genome assembly GCF_044765445.1 of Streptomyces sp. NPDC102467. Taxonomy (NCBI): domain Bacteria; kingdom Bacillati; phylum Actinomycetota; class Actinomycetes; order Kitasatosporales; family Streptomycetaceae; genus Streptomyces; species Streptomyces sp. NPDC102467. The sequence continues at coordinate 287,793 of NZ_JBIWKA010000006.1, forward strand.
GCGCAGGCCGTCGCCGAGCAGGTTGAACGCGAGGGTCGCGGCGACGACGGCGAGGCCGGGGAAGACCGCCATCCAGGGCGCGGGCGCGAGGAAGGACTGGGCGGAGGAGAGCATCACGCCCAGCGACGGCTCGGGCGGCTGCACGCCGAGGCCGAGGAAGCTGAGCAGGGCCTCGCCGAGAATGGCGGCGGGGATGCCGACGGTGGCCTGCACGGTGAGCGCGGACGTCGCGTTGGGGAGGATGTGCCGGAACAGGACGGTCCCGTCACCGCCTCCGTTGGCCACGGCGGCGGCCACGTAGTCGACGTGCTTGAGGCGGAGCGTCTCGGCGCGGGTGATACGTATGACGGCCGGGATCTGCGAGATGCCGATGGCGATGGTCGCGTTGGACAGCGACGGGCCGAGGACGGCGGCGAGGCCGACGGCCAGGACCAGGAAGGGGAACGCGAGCATCGTGTCGGTGACGCGGGAGACGACGCTGTCGGTGAACCGCCCGTAGAAGCCGGCGAGCAGGCCGAGCGGCACGCCGATGACGAAGGCGAACACGACCGCGAGCACGCCGACCTGCATGGAGGCCCGTGCTCCGTAGACGACGCGGGAGAGCTGGTCGCGGCCGAGGTCGTCGGTGCCGAGCCAGTGGCTCCAGCCGGGCGCGGCCAGCACGTCGTCGAAGTTCGGCTGCGCGGGGTCGTACGGCGCGATGAGCGGGGCGAGCAGCGCGGCGAGCACGAAGACCGCGGCGATGACGGCACCGGTCATGGCCAGCTTGTTCTTGCGCAGGGCGCGGAGCTTGCCGCTCCCCGCGGCGCGGGCCCGTATTCCTGTGAGGGTGAGCGTGGTCACCGGGCACCTCCGAGCCGGATGCGCGGGTCGATGACCGAGTACGCCACGTCGACCAGCAGGTTGATGAAGATGTACGCGGCGGAGGTGCACAGCACCACGCCTTGCAGGGTCGCGTAGTCCCGCGTGAAGACGGCGTCGATGGTCAGCTTGCCGAAGCCGGGGAGCACGAAGATCTGCTCGGTGACGACCGCGCCGGAGATCAGGTGGCCGAGCTGCAGGCCGAGCACGGTGACGACCGTGACGAGGGAGTTCCTGAGTGCGTGCCCGCCGATGACCGCGCGGCGCGAGAGGCCCTTGGCGCGGGCCGTGCGGACGTAGTCGGCGGAGAGCGAGTCGAGCATCGCGGCCCGTGTCTGGCGCATGACGACGGCGGCGAGTCCGGAGCCGAGGACGATCGCGGGCAGCACCATGCGGCGCAGGTTGTCGATCGGGTCGGTGCCGAAGGGCACGAAGCCGGAGGCCGCGGAGACGGGCAGGGCGATGGCGAAGGCGAGGACGAGGACGATGCCCAGCCAGAAGGTGGGGATCGAGAGGCCGAGCAGGGCGAGACCGTTGGCGATCCACTCCGCGGGCCTGCCGCGCCGTACGGCCGCGACGATTCCGGCGCCGATGCCGAGGACGATCGCCAACAGCAGGGAGAGCGCGGCGAGTTCGAGCGTGACCGGCAGCGCCTGGCCGATGGCGTCGGCGACCGGCAGTCCGGTCCGCGAGGACGTGCCGAGGTCGCCCTGGAGGGCGTGGCCGATGAACCGCGCGTACTGGATCACGATGTTGTCGTCGAGGCCGTACTCGGTGCGGATCGCGGCGAGCGCCTTCGGGCTGCGCTCCTCACCGGCGAGGGCGAGCGCCGGGTCGCCCGGCAGGGCGCGGATGCCCGCGAAGACGACGATCGATACGAGGAAGAGGGTGATGACGGACTGGCGAAGGCGGGTCAGGACGTACTTGGCCATGGGGTGGCCTGCGAACAACCCGGCCTTCTTCGCCGCCGGTCGCACAGAGGAAACGCTCTCGGTGTCCTGGGCGCTCTGGGCGGTCGTCACTTGGCGTACCCCGCATCCTTCACCCGCACGAGTCCGTCGCCGTAGACGCGCACGCCCGCGACGTCCTTCCCGGCGACGATGTAGTTCTTCTGGCGGTAGAGGTAGATCAGCGCGTGCGCGTCGTTGGCACGACGGGTCAACTCGCCGTAGATCTTGGTGCGTTCGGCGGGGTCCGCCTCGGTGCGGCCGCGCTCGATGAGGGCGTCGATCTTCTTGTCCGAGAGGCCGTAGGCGTTCATCGCACCCTGGGTCTGGAGGAAGCTGGCGATGTTGCCGTCGGGGTCGAGCCGTCCCGACCAGCCGCTGTTGAACGCCGTGTAGTGCCCGTCGTCGGTCTCTTCGAGCATGGTGGCGTACTCCGTGGGGCGCAGTGTGACGGTGAATCCGGCGTCCTTGGCCATGGCCTGGATGACCTGGCCGATGCGGCTCCACTCGGGGGTGGTGGAGATCTTCAGCTCGACGGGCACCCGCCCCTTGACGCCCGCCCGCTTCAACAGCTTCTTGGCGCCGGCGACATCGCGCTTGGGGCACTCGGAGGCCTTGACGCCGGGTGCGAGGGCGGACTCCGGCGACATGGGGCCGCAGGCCGGCTCGTACATGCCCTGGAAGACGACCTTGTTGATGAGGTCGCGGTCGATGGAGAGCTCGAAGGCCTCGCGGACGCGGACGTCGCGGGCCATCGGGGTGTCGACGCGGCCGGGCTTCTCCCCGAGGCCCTTGACGTTGCCGACGTTGATGCCGATGCCCTGGTAGCCGAGCGAGGGCGAGTTGAACAGCTGAAGCTTGTTGTCGGTGAGCGCGCTCTTCACGTCGACCGGGACCATCTGGTCGCCGACCTGGACGTCTCCGGAGCGCAGGTTGGCGAGGCGGACGCTGCCGTCGGGGATCGGCTTGTAGATCACCTTGTCGAGGTGGACGGCGGCCGCGTCGTAGTAGTTCGCGTCCTTGGTGACGACGATGCGGTCACCGCCGACGCGCTCGGCGAACTTGAACGGGCCTACGCAGGACGGGTGGTTGGTGAAGTTCTTGCCGTACTTCTTGAGCGCGGCCGGGGACATCACCATGCCGGAGCGGTCGGCGAGCACCGCGGTCAGCGGGACGTACGCCTGCTTGAGGGTGAGCCGCACGCCGTACTGGCCGGTGGCCTCGGCGCTCTTGAGCGGGGCGAGTTCGGTGGCGCGGGCCGATCCCGCGAGGTCGCGGTGGCGCAGCAGGGACGTGACGACGGCCGCCGCGTCGAGCTTCGTGCCGTCGCTGAACTTCGCGTCCTTACGGACGTCGAAGGAGACGGTGCGGCCGTCGGCGGAGACCTTCGGCAGGGCGGTCGCGAGCTGCGGCACGGCCTTGCCCCGCGCGTCGACGTCGTAGAGCTTCTCGCACATCCCGGCGAAGACGGTGCGGCCGACGAGGGTCTGCGCGAGGGTCGGGTCGAGCTTGTCGGGGTCCGCGTTGAGGGCGACCGTGAGGGTGCCGCCGTCGCGTACGGGGCGGTCGTCGGTCATCCGCTCCCCGCCGACCTCGGTGGCCGAGGACTGCAGGGAGCCGCAGCCCGCCGTTGTGGACATCACCAGGGCAACTGCCGCGAGGGCAACCGCTGTTCGGCGCACGAGGGCATACCTCCGCCAGGGAGTGGATCCGCAGGCGCCTGTGCGTGTCGACAGGAAACCTGTGGGCGATCAAGGAATACCGCAGAACGTATTTCGCATACAGTCCGCAGGACAAGGGGGTTGTCCGGATGTCGGACCGGAAACGATGAAGATTGAATAACTGGACGCGACATAGAGGGATGTGCGGGGCAGATCGACCCGGCGTCCCCCTGGTGCCCGTCCGGAAAACGTGCGGAGAACGCCCGGGGCCCGGACCGAGTACGTCGACTCGGCCCGGGCCCCGGGAATCGTTCAAGACAGCTCTCAGGTGCTGGTCAGGCTGTTCAGCTGTCCACCCAGCCATGCTTGCGGCCGCTCTGCACCAGCTCGCGGCGGACCGCGAGGATCTGCTCGCCGGTCAGGGAGGGCGCGGCCCGCAGCAGCAGTTCGGTGACCTCGTTGGTGAACTCGTCGACGCGCAGCACGTCGCACAGCACGTCGTCGCCCTCGGCCGCGATCCGGCCGGGCGCCGTCGGCGCGGTGGCTCCCTCGGCGAGCTGCACGGACGACGCCTTCGGGCCGCGGTCGCCCTCCTCGATGTCGAAATCGACCTTCAGCCCCGTGCGCAGATACGACTCGGGGATGAGGAGGTCGTTCACATGCAGGAAGACGTCCTCACCGCCGTCGTCCGGCGCGATGAACCCATACCCGCGCGCTCCGTCGAAGCGCACCACACGACCAGCGACCACACCGACCCCCAACCACCACGGCGGACCCGGCGTCCGCGCCCTCAGCAACTCGGTCGGATCCTAGCCGCCGGAGTTCACCTCTTGCGCCAGGCCGTGGTGCCGAGCCGGCCGGTGCTGCCGAGATCGAGTGCCGGGTCGGGCACGAGGGTCTGTGTGCCGCGGCCCAGCTGTGGGTCGACGGTGACGCGGTCGACGGTGACCGGCGGGTTCGTCGTGTCGTCGTAGGTGTTGTGCCACACCAGGACCGTGACCGCCGCCTCGGCGGGACGCAGGGTGAGGCGGGCCGGGCCCGCGTCGGGCTGGGCGGTGGTGATGTCCTCGGTGCCTTCGATGACGCGCACGCCGTCGACGGGCGTGCCGTCCTTCTCCGCCAGCTTCAGCCGCGGGTAGCCGTACAGCTGAAGGGCGGCCTCCCCGCAGTTGGTGAGGGTGACCGTCAGAGCGCGCAGGCCCATGGCGGCGTTGGCGTCGCCCGCCGTGATGCGCATTCCGGAGTCGGGGCAGGGGCCGACGGGCTCCGTCGCCTTCGCGGCCCCCGGCACCTCGACGCTCCCGTACGGCGGTGCCGGGCTCACGGTCTCGAGCGAGTCCGCGTGGACCCGCCAGCGGTCGGCGTCGGCCGCGGCGCCCGTCACCGCCGGTGCCCCTGGGCCCGATACCTGCGCGCTCGACGCCTGCGGGCCCGATGTCCCGCACGCCGTGACGAGCAGCGCCGTCACCACGAGTCCCCCGGCGCGGCCGAGCGCCGCCATCCCCCTGATCGTCATGGCGTGATCCTACGTACCTCCCCGCGAGGCGTCCGTCGTACCTGCGGCGACGAGCCCCGACTCGTAGGCGAACACGACGAGTTGGGCCCGGTCGCGGGCGCCGAGTTTGGTCATGGCGCGGCTGATGTGGGTCTTGGCGGTGAAGGGGCTGATCACCACGTGCGCGGCGATCTCCTCGTTGGTCAGGCCGCGCGCGGCCAGCGCGGTGACCTCGCGCTCGCGCGGAGTGAGGCACTCCAGGCCCGGCGCGGTCGCCCGGTCCGGGGGCCGGGCCACGAACGCGCCGATGAGGCGGCGCGTGACGGACGGCGACAGCAGCGCGTCGCCGCGCGCGACGACCCCGATCCCGGTGAGCAGGTCCTCCGGTTCGCTGTCCTTGAGCAAGAACCCGGACGCGCCCGCGCGCAGCGCCTCGAAGACGTACTCGTCCAGGCCGTAGTTGGTGAGCATGACGACGCGGACACCGGCCAGGGCGGGATCGGCGGCGATCCGCCGCGTCGCCTCGATGCCGCTGGTGCCCGGCATCTGTACGTCCATGAGGACCACGTCCGGTACGCGCTCCCGGACGAGTCCCACTCCCTCGTCCCCACCGGCGGCCTCCCCCACGACCTCGATCCCGTCCTCGGCGTCGAGCAGCGCGCGGAACCCGGCGCGCATCAGCGCCTGGTCGTCGACGAGCACGACGCGGATCACGGGGCGGCCCCGGGGAGGGCCTCCTGGCGCGCTCCCCGCGTGTCACGTGCGGCGCGTGCGGGGCTCGCCGTCGCGATTCTGTCGCCGGTCCGGCCGGCCGTCGGCGTCCCCGGGTCCGCCCCGGGCGCCACGGCGAGCGGCAGCCGTGCCCGCACCTCGAAGCCGCCGTTCTCACGGGGCCCCGCGGACAGCGTGCCGCCCAGCGAGCCGACCCGCTCCCGCATTCCGGTCAGACCGGTGCCCTCGGTGACCGGGCGGTCCCGGGACGCGGTACCGGTGTCCGTCACGCACACCAGCAACTCGGCCTCCCCATAGGCGAGTTGTACTGCCACCTGCGCCTCACGTCCGGCGTGTCGTGCCACGTTCGTGAGGGCCTCCTGCACGATCCGGTACGCCGCCCGGTCCTGCGGGGCGGGCAGCGGGCGCTCGGTGCCGGTCACGGCGAGCTCGACACGGATGCCTGCCGAGCGGGCGCGCTCCACCAGCAGCGCGGGGCTGCCCGTCGGCTCGTCCGTGCGCAACACGTCCAGTGTGGACCGCAGTTCGCGCATCGCCTCGCCACTCGCCTCCTGGATGGCGAGCAGCGCGGGCGGCATCTCCTCGCCGCGCTTGCGCGCGAGGTGGACGGCGACTCCCGCCTGCAGCTTGATGATCGAGATGCTGTGGGTGAGCGAATCGTGCAGCTCGCGCGCGATCCGCAGCCGCTCCTCCCCCGCGCGGCGCAACGCCGCCTCCTCGCGGGTCCGCTCGGCCTCCAGGGCGCGCTGCTCGGTCTGGTGCAGATACGCCCGCCAGTTCTTGTCGGCGAGCCCCGTCACGACCGCACACAGGAACCAGCCCGCGAGCAGCATGCCGCGCGTGGTGGCGCCGTCCGCCGCGCGTGCGTCCCGCGTGATGTAGACGGCGAGGAAGGCGCCCGCCGTGGCCGCGGCAAGGCCCCGGTACCCCACCCGGACCGCCGTGAGGACCGCGACGAGCACGGGCAGCGCCGCCGCCGGGCCGGGGTGCGCGTATATGACGTAGGCCGAGGTCAGCGCGGTGGTGACCGCCAGGACCGCGCGGGGCGCCCGGCGGTAGCCCGCCAGAGCGGCCGCCGCCGCGATCATCAGTACGTAGTCCAGCGGCCCGGCGGCGCTGTCGGTGAGCGCCGCCGCGAGCACCACGACGGCGCCGACCACGACGGCGAGCGCCGCGTCGGCCACGTGCCCACGCAGGGCGGGCGGCGCGGGCGAGCCCATCACCGCTGCCCCGCCCGTCACCGCTGCCCTGCCCGTTTCCGTGCCCAAGTCCCCCTGCATGTCCGGAAGATTAGACGGCGCCACTGACATCGGCGTCCGCCGTGAGGACGGCCCCGGCCCGGCGGCTACTCCCCCGGGAGTAGGCCGAGGTGGGCTCGGTCGTACGACGCCCGCGGCCGGGGCTCCGGGTGAGCCTGAACGGGTCCGCAGCGCCACCGCCACACCGGCCCGAGGAGCCCGCATGTCCGGCCCGTACCGCTATACGGAACCACCGTCGCCCCGGTCCGCCACCGGCACCGCCGCCGCGGTCTGGGCGCAGACCGCGACCGACTTCGGCATCCCGCACCCCTCGACCCTCGTCGTCCTCGCCTCGGCGCCCGAACTCCTCGCGCCCGCCTGGTCGTTGCTGCGCGAGTCGCTGATCGCGGGCAGCGGTTCGCGCACCGACCGCGAGCTGGTCGCGGCCGGTACCTCCCTCGCGAACCGCTGCCCGTTCTGCATCGACGCGCATGCCGTGCTGCTGCACGCGAACGGCGACCACGCGCTCGGCGAGGCGGTGGCCCGCGCCGAGTCCCCGCGCGACGAGCGGGCGGCCCGGCTCCTGGAGTGGGGGCGCGCCACCCGCGTGCCCGGCTCCCCCGGCCTGACGCCGCCGCCGTTCGCCCGCGCCGATCTCGCCTCGCACATCGGCACCGCACTGACCTTCCACTTCATCAACCGGATCGTGTCCGCGCTGTGCACCGAGAACCTGCTGCCCGCGGGTGCCCAGCGCCTCCGGGCGGCCCGCTCACTCGCCGGCCGGAGCGTCTCGCGCGTCGTCCGGGCCGCCCACGCGCCCGGCACCTCGCTGGCCCTGCTCGACTCCCCCGGCCCCGGCCCTGCGTGGGCGGCCGGCACCTCCGTCGGTCCTGCCTACGACGCCCTGCGCACCGCGGCCACGACGGGCGCCGGCCTCCTCGACGACGCCGACCTCGGCCTCGTACAGGAAACGGTCGCGCAGTGGGACGGCTCGCACCCGGCGCCCGCCTGGCCGCAGCTGCCTGACCGGGCCGAGCGGCCGGGGGCGCGGCTCGCGCTGCTGGCCGCGCTCGCGCCGTACCGGATCACCGACGAGGACGTCGCGGCGTGGCGCGTGCCGCCGTTCACCGACCACTGCCTGGTGCATCTGATCGCCTACGGGGCGTTCGCCGCCGTGGACCGGATCGAGTCGGCGCTGCCCGTACCGGAATTCCTGGAGGCGTCGTGACCACCGCCAACCTCCGTCAGGAGCAGGCCTGGAACGGTCCGCTGGGCCACCACTGGGCGACGCAGTACCAGCGCTTCGACGCGCTGCTCGGTGAGGCCGACGACGCGCTGTTCGCGGCCGCCGCCATCTCGCCGGGCGACCGGGTCCTCGACATCGGCTGCGGCGCCGGGGCCACGACCCGCAGGGCGGCCCGGCTCGCGGCGCCGGGACACGCCGTCGGTGTGGACATCTCGGCGCCGCTGATCGCGCGGGCCCGCGCGCGTACCGCCGAGGAGGGGGCGCGGGGCGCGACGTACGAGTTGGGGGACGCGCAGACGCATCCGTATCCGCCGGGCAGCTACGACGTCGCGCTCAGCCGCGGCGGCGTGATGTTCTTCGAGGACCAGGTGGCGGCGTTCGCGAACGTGGCGCGGGCGCTGCGCAGCGGCGGGCGGCTCGTCTTCGTCTGCCCGCGCCGCCCCGGCCCGGAGACGGAGGAGAGCACGGCTCTCGGGCTGTTCGCCCGGCGTCTGGCGGAGGGCACCCAGGATCTGCCGCCCGCCGAGCCGGACCCCGGCGCGCGCGCCGCGGGCGCCGCCATGGCCTCGCTGTCCGAGCCGTACCGCATCCACGCCGTGCTGCACCGCACGTTCGAGCACATCGCCGTCAACCCGGTGAACGTCTGCACCCGCTGGGGCGATTCTCCCGCCGACGCCGTCGACTTCCTCCTCTCCCGCACGCCGCGCCGGCGCGTGCCCGCCCCCACGCGCGCCCTGCTGGAGGACACGCTCCGCCCGTACGCCTCTGCACGCGGCGTACGGATGCGCGCCGGGGTGTGGCTGGTCACGGCAGCACGCCGGGACGCAGGGCGTGAGCGGGGCATGACGGCGGGGTGTGAGGGCGGGGTGTCATGACGGTGCGTGATACCCGTGTGTGACGTCGGGGTGACAGAAGTGGCGGTATCGCCGCACAGCAACTCATGTGAAACTGGCGTCCCTCACCCCCCTGACACGTAAGGGACGTACGCCGTGCGTTCTCTCCCGCTCCCGGTCACCCTGACCGCCCGGCTGCTGCCGGTCGCCGTGCTCGCCTGCGTGGGCTGGGCCTGGTCGACGGGCCCGATGTCCGACACCTCCGACACGGCGGAGAAGAAACCGGCACCGCAGGCGTCGGCGTCGGCGTCGGGCGGCCCCAGCGGGAGTGTGGCGGCGAAGACGTACGCGAAGCCGCCCGTGCCCTGCGGCACCGTCGCGAGCAAGACGGTCACCTCGCTCGTACCCAGTGCGAAGACGGCGGGCAAGGAGCTGGCGGCGACCGACGAGTCGGTGCGCCGCGGCTGCTCCTGGAGCGCCCTCAAGGGGTACGACTACCGCTGGCTCGACGTCTCCTTCGAGGTGAAGGAGACCGACGCCCTGGCGAAGAAGGCCTTCACGTCCGGCAGCGACGCGGACAGCACGGCGCAGGACATCGGCGATCAGGCACGCCTTGCCACGAACCTCGTCACCAAAAACAAGCAGCAGACCCGCGAGGCCGTGGTCACGGTCCGCAAGGCCAACACGCTGGTGACCGTCACCTACAACGGCAGCGACTTCGAGTCCAAGGGCGCGCCGTCCGCCGACACCGTGGGCACGGGTGCGGTGCAGGCGGCGCGCGACGCCGTCGCCGCGCTCGACGCGTCGGGCAAGGGCTCCGCGGACGGCACCTGACCGTCCCGCCCGCGTCGGACGTGGAGCGCCTGGTCACCGGCCGCGCAGCGTCACCGCCTGCCCCGGTTCCAGTACGACGTTCCTGGTCTTCCCGCCGATGACGACGCCGGTCCTGCGCCCGCCGACACTGCGGATCGTCGCCGTACGCACCCGTCCCCGCTGCCACGCGACGTCGACCGTGAACCCGCCGCGCGCGCCCACGCCGGTGAGGGACCCGGAGGCGGCCCAGGCGTCGGGCAGGGCGGGCAGCAGCTCGATGCGGCCCGGCCGGGAGTGGACCAGCATCTCCAGCATCGCCGTCGGGGTGCCGAGGTTGGCGTCGATCTGGAAGATGGCCCGGGTGTCCGAGACCCGGTACATGTCGAAGAAGTTCATCGCGGTGCCGGTGTCGCCGCCCGCCCAGGGCCGCAGGTTGGTGAGCACCAACCGGTAGGCCTTGTCGGCGTCCTTCAGCCGGGCCCAGCACGCCGCGCGCCAGGCGCAGGCCCAGCCGTAACTCTCCATACCGCGCGAAGCAAGCAACTCCGTTGCACCGACGATGAGTTCAGGGTCATTGGCATCCGGGCGGATACGGTCGCCGGGGAACAGGTTGATGAGCGGCGACAGATGGCGGTGGGTCGTCTCGCCGAGGTCGTCCTCGCTCATCCACTCCTCGAGTCGGCCGGACTTCGGGCTGACTTCGGGAAGGTAGAGGCGTTCGCGCAACTTCCCTATGGCCGCGGCGTGTTCGGCGTCGCGGCCGAGCGTGCGGCACGCTTCCTCGTAGTGGCCGAAGAGGGACCACAGGAGTTCCTGGGCGTACGTGATGCCGCGGGCGTCCTGCGGGCCCTGTTCGGGCGACCAGTCGTGGTCGTCGATCAGGACGTCGCGCCCGTCGACCGTCGTGGTGATCAGCCGCGCCTCCCAGAACTCGCAGGCACCCTTGAGGAGCGGCATGATCCGGGACAGGTACTCGGTGTCCTGCGTGAACTCGTAGTGCTCGTAAAGGGATTCGCAGAGCCATGCGTTGCCGGCCGGGTGCCACCACCAGCCGAGGCCGCCGTACGGGTTGGTGGAGAAGGCGACCGTCCAGCCCGCGACCTTGCCGGTGGTGTTGCGGAAGCGGTTGCGGGGGTCGTTGAACTGTTTCTGTGTCACGTCGCTCCACGCGGGGAGCTGGGCGAGGCAGTAGTCGGCGAAGGCGGGAAAGGCGTCGCCGAGTCCGGCCCGGTCGGACAGCCAGTAGTTCATCTGGACGTTGATGTCGGTGTGGTAGTCGCCCATCCAGTCCGGGGTGTTGCCCTCCAGCCACAGCCCCTGGAGCCCCATGGGGAGGCCGCCCCGCGATCCGCAGATCGTCAGGTAGCGCCCGAACTGCAGGTAACTGGCCTCCAGTTCAGGGTCGGGGGCCGATCCCTCGGCCGCGCGCGCTCGCAGCCGCGACCAGGTGTCGAGCTTGCGTTGTCCGCCGCCGGAGCGGCCGAGGTCGAGGGTCAGCCGGTCGTAGCGGGAGCGGTAGTCGGCGACGTGCGTGTCCCGCAGCCGGACCGCCGGAGTCCGCGCCGCGGCGATCACCTTGTCCTGGGCGAGCGCGAGCGGGTCGGTGCCCGGGTCGCGGTAGCCGGCGGCGTGGTCCGGCGCGTAGTCCGTGCCGCCGCTGATGACGAGGGTGACCTCGGTGCAGTCGGTGAACGTGACGCGGGTGCCGGTGGCGGCGATGGTGCCGTCCCCGGCGGCGGTGACGGCGGCGGCGTACCGCAGCTTGTTGCCGAGGGCCGCGGTGAAGGCGGCGATCCCGCGGTCCCTGTCCACGCCCGTCGTCTCGCCGTGGGTGCCGGAGAGGATGACGGCGCCGGTGAGGGAGCCACCGCCGCTCTGCCTCATGCGGATCACGATGGCGTCGTCGGGGCCGCTGGCGAACATCTCGCGGACGTGGCGGACCTTGCCCTTGGTGTACGCCGTGGTGACGAGCCCGTTGCTCAGGTCGAGGGTGCGGCGGTAGTCGGTGACGGCGGAGCGCTCGTGTCCCGGCAGGCTGACCATGACCCGGGCGAGAAGGGTGAAACTGCCGAAGTCGTCTCTGCCGTACGGGAATTGGCCGTCGCCGTCGAGGGTCGCGTTGGCGCCGCCGGTCCACAGGGTGGCGTCGGTGACGTGCAGGAGCTCCCGGGCGGGGTCGGCGCCGACGAGGGCGCCGAGCCGACCGTTGCCGAGCGGCAGGCCCTGCTCGACGAGGAGGTCCTCGTCCGCCGGTTCCGGATACCACAGGGTCGTCGCCTCGTCGGCGGGGACGAGGGCGGAGGTGGCAGGGCGGTGGGGCGCGGCGTGTGCCGTGAAAGCGGGCAGCGCGTTCAGGGCGAGTGCGGTACCGAGTCCTCCGAGGACCAGGCGCCGGGACGGTCCGTTGCTCATGTGCGGCTCCTCAAGTCGGGCGCGGCGGGCGGTCAGGAGAGCTTGATGAGGCGGGAGCCGTGCGCGGGGACGTCCGTCGCGGTCCAGGAGCGGGTGGCCGAGCCGATGTCCTTACGGGCGACGACGTCACGCAGTCGCTGCTTGCCGTGCACGCCCGCGGACGTGAGGTCGACGGTGATGTCCGTGGCCGTGGAGCCGAGGTTGTAGACCGCGAGGTACGTGGCGCCGCCGACGCGCTTCGTCCACACCTGCGTGTCCCCGGCGCGGAGCTGCTTGGGCAGGACCGCCGCCTGGTCGACAGCGATGACCTCGGGGTTGGTGAGGATCGCCTTGGCCTTGTCGTCGAGGAACCAGATGTCACCGCCGACGTAGAGCGGGGACGACGCCATCGACCAGAACGTCATGACGGTCTGCCGCTCGGTGTCGTCGATGCCGTCCTGGAGGCCGCTGCCGGTGTTGTTGTTGATCGGCATCGAGTCGAGGTCGGCGAGGTAGTGGGGAGCGGACAGCTTGGGCAGCCACTGGGGCAGGTCGGCGAAGCGGTCGTCGACGGAGCTGGTCCAGGTGCTGGTCGTCTCGCAGTAGCACTCGATGTCGGTGTCGACGCGGACGCCGTTGGCGTAAGGGCGCAGGCCGTCACCGGCCTCCAGGTCGACGGGCCAGGCACTGGCGGAGAGCCACATGCCGCGGCCGCTGTGGTCGATCGCCGTGGACCATGCCTTGATGTCGGCGACGTTGTCCTTCGTCACGCCGTCGATCTTGATGAAGTCGATGCCCCAGGAGGCGTACCGGGCGACGATCGAGTCGATGTACTCCTGCGCGCAGGGGTTGCTGTAGTCGATCTTCCAGCTGCCGCCCCACTTGTTGGTCGGCGTCAGCGGCTGCACCGCGATGTCCTGCGCATGACAGTCGGTGCCGAGGATCGGCGCGTTCTTGTCGTAGACCTCCTTCTCCAGGCCCGCGGCGCCGTACAGGCCGAGTTTGAGGTCCTTGCCATGGACGTAGTCGGAGAGCGCGGACATGCCGCTGGGGAAACGGTCCTTGTCGGCGTTCGGGATGCCGTTCGCGTCGGTGTGGAAGTTCCAGTCGTAGTCGAAGTTCCAGCCGGCGTCGATGTTGAGGTTCCGGTATCCGGCCGAGGAGAGCTTGCCGCTGAGCGAGTCGGCGGCGTTCTTGATGTTGCCCTCGTTCAGCCAGTGGGTGCCGTAGCCGCCGCGCGTGGACGACTCCACGCTCCAGCTGCTCCAGCCCATGAAGGGCTTGACGTACGGGGTTCTCGCCTCGGCGGCGCCCGAGGGCAGGGCGAGGGCGAGGGGCAGCGCGCAGGCGGCGGTGAGGACCGCGCGGCGGGTGGTTCCGATCACTGGAAGTACCTCCGGGGAAGAGGGAGTTCAGGATTTGAGGCCGGACATCGCGATGCCCTGGACGATGTGGCGCTGGGCGACCAGGAACATGACGACGAGAGGGAGGATCGCCACGGCCGTGCCCGCGAACAGTTCGGGCAGGTTGACGGTCTGGGAGGTGAGGAAGCTGGAGAGCGCGATCTGCACGGTCCAGCTGTTCGGGTCCTGGCCGATCATCAGCGGCCACAGGAAGGAGTTCCACGCGTCGATGAAGGAGAGCGCGCCGAGGGAGGCGATCATCGTGACGGAGTTGGGCAGGATGATGCGCCCGTAGACGCCGAGGTAGCTGAGGCCGTCGATGCGGCCCGCCTCCTCGATCTCGGCGGGGAACGACACGTAGAAGCTGCGGAAGAGGACGACGGCGAACGCGTTGAACAGGCCCGGCGCGATCAGCCCCCACATCGTGTTGACGCCGCCCATGGAGCCGACCACGACGAACGTCGGCAGGAACGTGACGGCCTGCGGGATCATCAGCGTGCCGACGATGAGCGAGAGCACGACCGCCCGTCCCGGTACGGCGATGCGGGCGAGCGCGTATCCGGCCATCGAGGCGAGCAGCGTCGACACGGGGGCCGAAACGACCGCGATCAACAGGGAGTTGAGGATCGAGCGGCCGAAGGGGCGCTCCGGGTTGTCGAACAGGGACGTGAAGTTGGACCAGCTCAACGATGAGGGCAGCCAGTGCCAGTCGGTGGCCGTGACCTCCGGCGTCGTCATGAAGGCGTTGCGCAGCAGCACGTAGAACGGGATCAGGAAGACCACGGACATCAGGCACAGGCCCAGGTAGGTGGCGGCGGAGCCGAGGACGCCGCCTCGCATACGGTTCATGGATCAGTCCTTGTCGCGGGCGAACCCGAGGATCCGGCCCTGGAGGAGCGTGACCAGCACGATCAGGAGGGTGAGCAGGAAGGCTCCGGCGGAGCCGACGCCGTAGTCCTGGTCCTGGAGGGCGACGCCGTACAGGTGCATGAGCGGGGTGCGCACGGGTTCGCTGCCGAGGGAGGCGCCGGTGGAGAAGATCGCGTAGAACTCGTCGAAGGCCTGGAGCGCGGCGATGAGCATCAGCAGCAGGATCGCCACCGAGGTGTTGCGCAGCATGGGGAAGGTGATGCTGCGGAAGGTGCGCCAGGCGCCGGCGCCGTCGAGGGACGCCGCTTCGTACAGGTGGGGCGGGATGGACTGGAGGCCGGCGATGAACAGGATCATGTAGAGGCCGACCTGGAGCCACAGGCGCAGCGTGACCAGCACGATCCAGTACAGGGGCGGGCTCTGGGTCTGGATCCAGGGTGTGGGGTCGGCGCCGAAGAGCGCGCCGAGGGTGTTGGCGAGGCCGGACGGCACCCCGCTGAACAGGGCCATCTTCCAGATCATCGCGGCAGCGACGTAGCTGACGGCGGCGGGCAGCAGGAACGCGGTGCGGAAGAAGGCCCGGCCGCGCCGTACCCGGTTGACGAGGACGGCGAGGCCCAGGGACGCGGCGAAGGTGAGCGGCACGATGAGCGCCGTGAACAGCACGATCATCGTGAGGGAGTCGCGGAACCGCTCGTCGCTGAGGAGCTCCTTGTAGTTGTCCAGGCCGACCCAGTTGCCGAGGGAGATGGTGCGGCGCGCCTCGCTGAAGCTGAGCAGGAAGCTCCAGGCGATGGCGACGTAACGGAAGAGGCCGAGGCCGAGGAGGATCGGCGCGGTGAGGACGGCGAAGGCGATGCCCTTCGACTGCCGCTCGGTCAGCCGCCGGCGGCGCGGCGCCGGGGCGGGCGACGGCCGGGCGGCACTCTTGCGCGCGGGCGCGGTGCCGGTGGCGGTCATGACCCTCAGCCCATCTGCTTGTCGAGGTCGGACTGCGCCTTGGACTGGGCCTTGTTCAGGGCCTTCTCGGCGCCCTCGCCCTTCGCGATGTCGGCGGCCGCGGCGATGAACTCGGCCTGCATGGCCTGCGTCCATTCCGCCGGGAAGGAGATGCCGTTCTTGTTCGCGATGGCGACGGCATCCTTGGCGGCGCCCTTGCTCAACTCCGGTGTCTTGGCCGCGACTTCGGCCTGCGGCGGCACGTGGAAGCCGTACTTGACGGCCCAGTCGATCTGGATGTCGGCCTGCTCGACCCACAGCCACCGGAGGTACTTCTTGGCCTCGGCGACGTGCTTGCTCTTGGAGTGGATCGCCTGTGTCCAGCCGCCGAGCCGGGCGACGGCCTTGCCGGCGGAGTCGTACGCGGGCCAGGGCACCACCCCGAAATCGTCACCGAGCGCCTTCTCGACGGCGGGCAGTGCCCACAGGCCGCACCACTGCATGGCGGCGGCGCCCTGGTTGAACGCCCCGGGGTCGTACCAGTCGGTGGTGAAGCCGAGCAGCACCGACTTGTCGGAGTGCAGGTCGTGCAGGCCGCCGATGGACTTGGCGGCGTCCGCGTAGACGACCTTCTTGCCGTCGATGAGGTCGACGCCCTGGGACCAGGCGAGCAGGTAGGGACTGTCGCCGATGCCGTCGTTGCCTATGAAGAGGCCCTTCGCGCCACCGGATGTCAACTTGCGTGCTGCGTCGGCGAGTTCGGCGAAGGTGGTGGGCGGGGTGACGCCGGCCTTCTTCAGCATCGACTTGCGGTAGTACAGCACCATGATGTCGTCGATGGTCTTGATGCCGTAGAGCTTGCCGTCGACGGTGAGGTAGTCGAGGTCCGCCTTGTTGAAACCGTCCTTGGCGGAGCCGTACACGTCGTCGAGGGGTTCGAGCTGTCCCTTGCGGGCCATCTCGGCGCGGAAGTCGCCGAGTTCGAAGATGTCGGGGGCGTCGGCGCCGAGCAGCGCAGCGTTGAGCTTGGTCTCGTACTGGGAGACGTCCGCGCCCCACACCACGTTGACCGCGATGTCCGGGTTGGCCTTGGTGAACTTTTCGGCGTACCGCTTCACCGCTGCCTGGGTGCCTTCCTCTCCGTACTGGTGGTACCACTGCGTGAGCGTGACCTTGGCCCCCTTGGCGGAGGCGGTCTCCTGCGGGTTGCTGGAGCAGGCGACGGCCGCACCGGCCACGAACAGCAGGGACGTGCCGAGAAATCCCCGGCGGGACAGGGCGGAACTGGCAGTCATGACAGGGTCCTTCCGGGGACGGAGACGTGCGAGGGGTCGGTCGGCAGACGGGTTCACGCGGCGAAGAGTGACTGGATGCTGACGGCCGCCGCCCCGCGCGCCCATTCCTCCCAGGGCAGGGGGCGCACGACGAGCGGGCAGCGGGCGGCGGCCCCGAAGGCCTGCCGGGTGAAGGCGGCGCGGATCTGCTCCTCGAAGAGGTCGTACGCGGCCACGCCCTCCCCGGAGACGACGACCCGCTCGGGTCCGACCAGGTTGACCATGGCGGCGAGGCCGAGCCCGATGGCCTCGCCCGCCTCGTCGAACACGGCCCGCACCGCGGCGTCGCCGCCGTGTGCGCGGTCGATCGCCCCGGCCATGTCGAGGCCGGGGTCGGCTGCCGCCCGCCGGGCCCGGCCGACGATGGCCTCCTCGGAGGCGATCGCCTCGACGCAGCCGCGGGCGCCGCAGTGGCAGGCGGGCCCGTCCCCGGCCGCGACCGGAATGTGGCCGATCTCGCCGGCCACGCCGTAACCCCCGGCCACCAGGCGGCCGTTGACGACGAGCGCGCAGCCGATGCCGACCCCGACCGTGGCGAGAGCAAAGGAGTCGGTGCCCACGCCCTCGCCGAACCACTGCTCGGCGACGGTGAGCGCCTTCACGTCGTTCTCGACCGTGACCGTCAACCCCGTTGCCGTGCCGACCAGTTCGGCCAGTGGGACATCGCGCCAGCCGAGGAACGGCGAGTAGCGCACGACGCCGCCCGGCCGGTCCACGTCACCGGAGACGGAGACTCCGATGTGGTGTGTCCGCTCGGCGTGCGCGGGGGTCAGCTCCGCGACGAGCGCGGCGATGTCGCCCACGACCCGAGCGGCGGACCGCCCGGACACGGGCATCCGGTGGGCGGCCCTCACCTGCGCCCTCAAGTCGGTGACGACACCGATGAGTTCGTCGGCCGTGACCTTGACGCCCACGAAGAACTCCCGGTCGGCACGGACCGCGAGGGGGTGTGCGGGCCGGCCCGCGCCCTCGACGGTTCGCGGCCCCTGCGGGAGCTCCTCCAGGTATCCGGCTTCGATCATCGGCTTGACCGCCTTGGTGACGGCGGCGGAGGAGAGACCGGTGATCCGGGCTATCTCGGGACGGACGACCGGACCACGCGTGAGCACTGTCGTGAACACCGAGTTGGCCGCCGGAGACGCGAGCAGCTTCGCTCGGTTCAGCAACATGGGGGAAACGTAGGGGCAATAATTTCCTTCGTCAATATTTAAATTCAGGGTTTTCGCATCTAGGCTCCGGCTCATGTCTCAGATGTCCTACGACTCTCAGGTGTTCTTCGACGAGCCCAGCCGTACGTTCCTGCTCACCACCCCCGCCACCTCGTACGCGCTGCGCATCGGCGCGGACGAGGGACCACGGCATGTGCACTGGGGCGCGCGCCTCACGCTCGGCCAGGCGGCGGCCCTGCCCACATATGACGGTGCGACCAGCAGCTTCGCCTCGACGAGCGGTGAGGAACTGGCTGTTGAGGGCGGCGCCCGGTTCGGGGTGCCGTCGCTGCTCGTGCGGTACGCGGACGGGACACGCGGCGTCGAGTGGGTGCACGAGGGCCACGAGATCGAGGGCGACCGGCTGCACGTACGGCTGCGCGACCGCCACTACCCACTCGGCTGCACGCTGCACTACACGGTCCACGCGGACAGCGACGTCATCGAACGCTCCCTGACCCTGCGCCACTTGGGGTCGGCCGAGGCCGGCGACGACGCCATCGAGATCCTGCGCTGCGACGCGGCGAGCTGGTCCGTGCCCGCCGGGTCCGGGGTGCGGCTGAGCCACGCGGTCGGTGAATGGTCCGGCGAGACCCAGCTGCGGCGCACCGAAGCCCCGTACGCAGAGACCGTGTTCACCAGTAGGCGTGGAGTGTCGGGCCACTACGCGAACCCTTGGCTGATGGTCGACGCGGGCGACGCGGACGAGACGCACGGCGAGGTGTGGAGCATGGTCCTCGCCTGGTCCGGGAGTTGGCGGATCACGGCGCAGCGCGACCACACGGGCGGACCTTTCACGGTGACCGGTGGCGCCGGTCACGATGGCTTGAGCTGGCGGCTGCAACCCGGCGAAAGTCATGAAACCCCGGTGTTCGCCGGGCAGTTCAGTGTCGGCGGCTTCGGCGCGACGAGTCGTGGCTGGCACCGGTACACCGCCGCGCACGTGCTGCCGCGCCCCGACGAGGTACGGCCCGTGGTCTACAACAGCTGGGAGGCGACGGGCTGGGACGTCACCCTGGAGGGCCAGCGGGCCCTGGCCGAGCGCGCCGCGGGCCTCGGCGTCGAGTTGTTCGTGGTGGACGACGGCTGGTTCGGGCGCCGGGTCAGCGACCGGGCCGGGCTCGGCGACTGGCAGCCGAATCCCGAACGGTTCCCGCACGGACTCGGCCCGCTGACCGATGAGGTGCGGCGGCTCGGGATGCGGTTCGGCCTGTGGGTCGAGCCGGAGATGACCAACCCGGACAGCGACCTGTACCGGGCGCACCCCGACTGGGTGCTGCACATGCCGCACCGCCGCCGCACCGAACTGCGCCACCAACTCGTCCTCAACTTCGCCCGCACCGACGTCACCGAGTGGGCGTACGGCTGGCTCGACCGGCTCGTGGCGACGTACGCGATCGACTTCCTGAAGTGGGACATGAACAGGGCGTTCACCGAGGCGGGTTGGCCAGGACACCCCGACGCCGAACGGCTGTGGACCGACCACACGCGCGGTGTCTACGCGGTCCTCGACCGGTTGCGCCGCGCGCACCCGGGACTGCGCGTCGAGGGCTGCTCGGGCGGTGGCGGCCGCGCGGACCTCGGGATGCTGGCCCGTACCGACCAGACCTGGATCTCCGACAACACGGACGCCGACGACCGCGTCGCCATCCAGCACGGCTACAGCCAGATCTACCCGGCCCGCACCATGTCCGCGTGGGTCACCGACAGCCCCAACCCGCACACCGGTCGCAGCACGCCACTGGCGTACCGCTTCCATGTCGCGATGGCGGGCGCGCTCGGCATCGGCGGCGACCTCTCGCGCTGGACCGGGCCCCAACTCGCCCAAGCGCGCGACCTGGTGGAGCTGTACAAGGAGATCCGCCCGGTCGTGCAGTTCGGCGAGCAGTACCGGCTCGCGGACGCCGTGCAGTACCGGGCGGGCGACCGGGTCGTCGTCCTGGCATGGGGCCGGGACCGCGACCTGCGCCTGGCCGGCCTCTCCCCATCGGCGGTCTACGTCGATGACGCCACCGGCACCGAGCACGAAGCGGCGACGCTGCTGACGCACGGTCTGCCGCTGCGCCTGCCCAAGGGTGACCGGCCGAGCACGGTGGTGCGGCTGACGCGGCGCTGAGCACGACGGCCCCAACTCCGCAGATACATCGGATCTCCTGGCTCGGGCCAAGCGCAGGAGTGAGCTCCACTCATTCACATAAACACCCTGTTCAGTGGCATCTTTCAGGCGCCTTGGCGCCACCCGATACGTGCTTCAGCTCCCCGAAATACACCTGGGCCTTCTTGACGACATCCGATGTCTCTCCTACGTTACGGCCATTCGTCGATGCTGCTGGGAGTTGATGAGCCGCCATGCCCACCGCCCGCTCCAGACCGCGCGCCGCCCTGGCGGCGGTGACGGCGTCCACCGCCCTGCTGCTCACCGGCGCCGCACTCACCGCACCGGCGGCGGGCGCGGCGCCGGGCCGCGTCTACCACGTCGCTCCGGGCGGCTCCGATCGCGCGTCCGGTACATCCGCGAGCCCCTTGCGCACCATCGGCCGCTGCACCGACCGGGTACGGCCGGGCGACACCTGCCTGATCCACGCGGGCCGCTACCGCGAGCGCGTCGTGCCGCCGTCCGGCACGAGCGACGCGCCCGTCACCCTGGCGGCGGCCGGTGACGGTGAGGTCGTCGTGGACGGCACGGAGAAGGTGACCGGCTGGCACGACGCGGGCGGCGGGCTCGTCGCGGCCGACACCGATCTGCCGCTCGACCCGAGCGAGAACGCGCTGTTCATGGACGGCGAGCGGGCCGCCGAGGGCCGCTGGCCGAACGCGGGCGCCGACCCGCTCGACACCACATGGGCGGTGGCCGAGCGCACCTCCACCTCCCAGCACATCGACGACCCCGCACTGCCCGCAGGTACCGACTGGTCCGGCGCGACCGTACATCTGTGGGCGGGCTCCAATCCCTGGGCCCAGCAGACCGGCACGGTCACCGCGTCCGGCGCCGGCGTCCTGGACTTCAAGGGCGGCGATCACCGCTGCGACCCGCTGTGCATGGGCGACCAGAACTACCGCAACTACTACCTCGTAGGCGCGAAGGCCGCCCTCGACCAGCCGGGCGAGTGGTACTACGACCAGCAGGCGCACCGCCTCTACCTGGTCCCGCCGAAGGGCGGCATCGCCGGGCACACCGTCACCGCCAAGCACCGCGCGTGGGGCGTGGACCTCACCGGCCGCTCGCACGTGGACGTCCGCGGCCTGAGCCTGTGGGGCACCTCGCTCCGCACCGGTGACGACTCCGCCGGCGTCACGGTCAGCGGCCTGCGCGCCCGCTACGTATCGGAGTTCTCCACGCTCCCCATGCCCAGGGACGAGGATCTGGCGATCGAGCCGGGCGAGGGCCACATCGTGGCCTCCCGGATCCTGGACTCAGGCGTGCAGATCCGCGGGCACGGCAACACGCTGCGCGACAGCGAGATCTCCGACTCGGCGGGCACGGGCGTCCTGGTGCGCGGCGACGACAACACCGTCAGCGACAACCTGATTCACGACGTCGGTTGGATGGGCAGCTACACGCCCGGCATCGAGGTGAACGGCAGCGGCCAGACCGTCACGCACAACACCGTGCGACGCACCGGCCGTTCGGGCATCGACACGGCCTGGCAGCTCAACGGCGTCCCGTTCCACGACAACCGCATCGCCTACAACGACCTGTCGGAAGGCATGCGTTCGTCCCGCGACGGTAGCTCCTTCTACGTGTGCTGCAACCTGGACGCCACCGGCACGTCCGTCGACCACAACACCACGCACGACCACGACGGACAGATCGGCTACTACGTCGACAACTCCTCGGCCAACTTCTCTCTCCACCACAACGTCGCCTGGAACATCGGCCGCAACGGCTCCTTCTTCAACGCCCACGGCGCGTCCAGCGTCGGCAACCGCGACCAGAACTCCAGCTACGGCCTGGGCATCACCGGCCCGACGATCCGGATGAACGGCTCGCTGGACGCGTCCGGCACCGTGTTCAGCAACAACATCGTGCGGCAGTCGGTGGAGATCACCGGCGGACCGGGCGACCCACCCGCCGTCGCCCGCACCAACCTCACTCCGCCCGCCGATCCGCGCTACGAGGATCCGCTGAACGGCGAGTTGTGGCTGCGCGACGGCTCCCCCGCCGTCGACGCGGGCGAGACGGTCCCCGGCGTCACGGACGGGTACCGGGGCGCGGCGCCCGACCAGGGCGCGTACGAGTACGGCGACGCGATCTGGTCCGCGGGCTGCTCGCTGCCCGGCTGCGCGTCACAGGTGCGGCGCGGCGCGTGGCGGGCGACGTCGAGCGACGGTTCGGACGCGTCGGCGGTCGCCGACGGCCAGAACACGACCCGCTGGGAGTCGGCCGCCGCGCAGCGCGCGGGCCAGTCGCTCACCGTGGACCTGGGCGAGGCCAAGACGTTCGACCGGGCCGTCCTCGACGCGGGGTACGACGCGACCGGCCAGCCGTCCGGGTGGACGGTGTCCGCCGGCGCCGACGGTCAGCACTTCGGTGAGCCGCTCGCGACGGTGGCGGGCCGCGCCTTCGCGCAGGACGCCACCTTCGCCAGGACCACGGCCCGCTATCTGCGCTTCACGCTGACGGCGGACGGTTCGGCCCCCTGGCAGGTCGGCGACGTACGTCTCTACGCGGCCGGCGCGGACGCCGCGACCCCGGTCCAGGCGGAGCAGGCGCAGCGAACGTACGGCGTCGGCCGCGCGGGGGCGGCGAGCGGGATGCTGCGCTCCGGGGCCGCGCTCGGCTTCCAGGACGTGTCCTTCGCGGCCGGCGCGGACCGGCTCACCGTCCGGCTCGCCGCCGCGCGTCCGGCGAAGGGCGCCCGCCTGGAGTTGCGGCTCGGTTCCCCGGGCGGCCGGGTCGTGGGCACGCTGCCCGTGGCCGGCACCGGCTCGGCGGACAGCTGGCAGGAACGGTCGGTGACGCTGCGGGCGCCGGTCTCCGGCACGCACGACGTGTACCTGGTCGGCGCGGGCGGCGGCGGGCACGGTGTCGTCGCCGTCGACTGGTGGACGCTGCGCTGAGCCCCGCGGGACCGGTGTCTCGAAGCCCGGCTACCCTCAACTGCCGATGAGGGGCGGCCAGTTCCGGATCTTCTTCGACCGGGGCGACGCGTACGTGCGCACCTTGGACGTCGTGAGCCCGAGCCGTACGAGCGACTCGGCGACGGTCACGGCGGCCGCGACGCCGTCGACGACCGGGACGCCGGTGCGCTCCCTGACCCGCTCGGCGAGCCCGGCCATGCCGCCGCAGCCCAGGCAGATCACCTCGGCCCGGTCGGTGTCGACGGCGCGCGCGGCCTCCTCGACGATCGCCTCGAGCGCTGCGTCCGGGTCGCGCTCGAGGTCGAGAACGGCCATGCCGCTGGCCCGCACCGAGGCGCACCGGTCGGTGAGCCCGGCGAGCTTGAGCCGGTCCTCGATGAGGGGTACGGCCCGGTCCAGGGTGGTGACGACGGAGTAGCGGTGCCCGAGGTACTGCGCGGTGGAGGCGGCGGCCTCGGTGATGTCGACGACCGGCACGTCGAGGATCTCCTGCAGCCCCTCGCGCCCGTGCTCGCCGTATCCGGCCTGGATGACGGCGTCGAACGGCTCCGGGTAGGCGCGCACCGTCTCCATGACGGCGATCGCGGCGAGGTAGCTCTCGTAGTTGCCCTCGACGGATTCGGCGCCGAACGCCGGGGTGAGCGCCACGATCTCGGTGCCGGGCGCGGCGACGGCCCGCGCCTGGGCGCCGATGGCCTCGGTCATCGTCCCGGTGGTGTTGACGTTGCAGACGAGTATGCGCATGGCGGTGTCGGTGCTGCTTTCTGTGCGGAGCCGAGGACTCGAACCGGGCCCTCGGCCATGGGTGTTGCTGTTCTTCTCGGTGCGGCGGCTCAGACGGCGTCGACCGCGATCGACTCGCCGTCCACGTCGCACGCCGGGCGCGTGCGGTCGGCGAGGACCACGTAGAGCAGGGCGGCGAGGCCCGCGCCGATGAACCAGGAGAAACCGGAGACGGACGTGAAGGCGGGTACGAGGGCGACGACCACGGCCACACCGGCGGCGGGTCCGAAGGCGCCGATGGCCCGCAGGTGGAAGCCGGACCGGTAGTGGTAGTCGCCGTCGGCGGCGTCGGTGTACAGGGCGGGAACGTTGACGCGGGCCTTGCGCACCAGCCAGTAGTCGGCCATGACGACACCGAAGGCGGGCCCGAGCAGGGCACCGAGTCCGCCGAGGAAGTAGTTGACGACGGTCGGGCTGTTGTAGAGGTTCCACGGCAGGATGACCAGGCCGATGACGGCGCTGACCAGGCCTGCGCGGCGGAAGTCGAGCTTGCGCGGGAAGAGGTTGACCAGGGCGTAGATGGGGGCGACGAAGTTCGCGAGGAGGTTCACTGCGATGGTCAGGGTGATGAAGGCGAGCGAGGCGAGCACCATCAGCGGCGTGCTGGGGATCGTGGCGACGATGTCCTCGGGCCCGGTGACCACATGCCCGTCGAGCTTGAACTGGCCGCCGGACAGCACCACGACGATTCCGGCGAAGAAGAGCATGTTGAGCGGGATGCCCACGAGGTTGCCGACGACGATGGCGCGGCGGCTCTTCGCCGAGCGGGTGAAATCGCAGAAGTTCAGGACGAACGTGCCGTAGATGACCACCCACAGGGCGGCGCTCTCGAAGATCTGGCGCCAGGCGTCGAGGCCGGTGGGCGCGTTGCCGGTGGAGACCGCGAGGGAGAAGTCCGTCTTGGTGAGGATCCAGGCGGCCAGGCCGCACATCGTGATCAGGATGGCGGGCGCGGCGAACGCCATGTATTTGCGGATCAGCTCCATGCCGTAGCTGACGATCACGACCTGGATCGCCCAGAGCGCGAGGAAGGTGATCCAGCCGAGCGTCGACAGGCCCAGGATCGAGTTGTGGTCGAGGGAGGCGGCGCCGGGTGCGAGCTTCTTGACGACGGCGCGCAGGACGGACGCCGCCAGGTAGGTCTGGATGCCGAACCAGGCGATCGCGACGGCGCCGCGCACCGCCGCCGGGAGCTGCGCGCCCCGGGTTCCGAAGGAGATCCGGCTCATCACCGGGAAGGGGACGCCCGTTTTGTGGCCCATGTACCCGGAGAGCGTGAGCAGCCCGAAGAGCAGCGCGGAGGCGATGGCGAAGGCGATGAGGATCTGCCAGACGCTCATCCCGAGCGCGAAGAGACCCATGGCGAAGGCGTAGTTGCCCAGGCTGTGCACGTCGTTGCCCCACAACGTGAACACGTTGTACGCGCCCCAGCGGCGCCCTTCCCTGCGGGTGGGGGCGAGATCGGGACTGTAGAGGCCGGGACTGGTCCCGGCCGGCCCGGCTGCCGCGGTTGTGGAGGTCTGTTCGTGCACGGCGACCATGACGCGCTCCTAAGTTTCCACAATGAGGAAGTTGTTTTCCTCTTCGCGGAGAGACGGTACGGATGTACCGAATCGGCGGTCAATAGGCGTTCGCGAAGATTGTGCGGATAAGACCTGCGCAACTCGCCTGCGGAATCGGGCATTTGGCGCACGTCTCCACAGGAAGACCCCACCCGCCGACACCTTTGGTATACCAATACGGCGTCAGCGGGCATCCGTCAATGGAACGCGCCACTCCGTGTGGGATCCGCGCCGGTCCGTCCACTCCACCAGCAGCCACCCCCGGTACGGCACCTCCGCGTCGACGGCGAGGATCCGGCCCACTGCCTCGACCGGTACGTCCACGGGGGCGCGGAGCGGGGCGAGCAGCGTCCCCCGGGCGTCGGCCGCGCCCCCGGGCAGGGCGATGCGCGGCCTGGCCGGGTCGGCGCTGCCGTTGGCGATGGCCAGGGAGAGACCGGTCGCCGTGCGGCCGAGGCGCGGAATGAGGTGAGGGCCGCCGCCGATCAGCGGAAGCCGGGGTTCGGCTCCCTCCAGGTACCGGACCATGGCGTGCAACAGGCGCTGCCCTTCGTCGTCGTACGGCAACAGGTGCGGGGCGGTCGCGGCGAGGACACCGACTCTGCCGCCCAGGGAGTTGGTGTGGACGCAGCGCCCAACTCCCCAGTCCTGTCCGCCCGGTGTGCGGACGGTGCTCCACACCTCGGTGTCGTCGCCGGGGAGCAGCCGGGCCAGCGCGGGCTGGACATTGACACTGAGGACGACATCGCCCGCGCTCTCGTACGCGTACGGGCCGGGTTCGCAGGGCTCCTCGCGGTCGACGATCCCGGAGACGGTGACACCCAGCAGCCCGGCGAATCCGCGCTCGGCGAGGATGTGCGCGGCGGTGCCGTCCAGCAGGAGGCCCCCGGCGAGCATGCGGCGCGTCTCGGCGTCGTCGAAAGCGCGGGCCGTCTCCCCGAACAGCGCCCGTACCGGGGCGTCACCGGCGGTGACAGGGACGCCGTAGCGCAACAGGAAGTCCGCGCCGGGGCCCGGGTCGACCATCAAGTCCGCCAGGTGCCCCGGGCGGCGGGTGCGGACGTGGCCCGCGGCCTGCGGATGGACGGCCAGGGAAACCCCCGCGGTACCCAGGTCGGCGGCGCGGTCGGCCACCAGGTCCACGGCGGGGCGCGCCCGGCGCAGCAGCTCGGCGACGCGCGGATGGCGACCGGCGCGGCCGGAGTACGTGGGGTGCAGGTTGAGCAACAGCGCGTCGGCGCCGCCGAGTTGCGCGGCGACCAGCTCCGACCAAGTCTGGGTGTCGGACTTGGACCAGGCGGTGTGCGGCCAGTTCTCGATCTCCGGTTCGCAGCGTACGTGCGAGGGGCGCAGCGCCCGCTGCTGCTCCAACAGCCATACGGAGCGGCTGAGTTCGCGGCCCGGGGCATCCTCGTACCCGGCGAAGTGCGGACGCTGCACGCTCTCCCCGGCCACGGAGAGCGCGTCGAAGAGCGCGGTCCAGTCCCGCCCCTCGACGCCGTGCGCGCCCGGCACGGAGGTCATCAGACCGAGCCGGGCGCGGCCGCCGGAGTGCTTGTCGACAGCCTCGGCGACAAGTGTGGCCGTCTCCAACTGGGCCGTGCGCCACACCTGTTGGAGCAGGGCGCGCCACGGGTGCGGAGGCCCGGGGGCGGTCACGGCGGCCACGACCTGGGCGCGGCCGACGGGGGCGCCGACCAGCCGGGCGAGGCGCTCCAGCATCGCCGGTTCGAAGCCGCCGCCCCAGGTGAGCGGGGCGTGGTTGTGGTAGCGGAAGTCGTCCTCCAGCCAGAGAACGCGGCAGCCGAGGTCGGCGAACCGGGCGTAGTGAGCAGTGATCCAGGACCGCCAGAGCGGGCAGGCGAAGGACGCCTGCCCGGTGGCGACCGTGCCGTCCGGGCCGACCATCGGCGCGAACCCGTGCCGGTCCCGGCGTCCTCGGTCGGCGTGCCCGGTGGTCACCCAGGGGTTGAGGCTCACGTCGAGGCCGGCGGCGCGCAGGGCCCCGGTGGTGACGGCCGCGGTGTCGTACAGCCGGTCCTCGTCGGCGCCCGCCGGGTGCCCGTCGTGGAACTCCTCCGCGGCGAGCAGCAGAACGACCTCGTCGACACCCGTCTCGTGACAGAACTCGGCGAGTTCCAGGGCCCTTTGGCCGGCGTCCGGGCCAGGAGGGATCTGAAACCGCAGGTGGTACCGGGCGGGCACGCGGGGTCTCCTCTTGATGCGGCGGGCTCAATGGGGGGTGGGTGGGCGCGGGCGGGGCGTCGCGGGATGCGGCGCCCCGCCCGCGCGCGGTCAGTGCTTCACATGCGCGGCGGGGGTGAGGGTCAGCGTCTGCTCGGCAGCGGTGCGTCCACCCCCGACTCGGCTGCCCCCGGTGTCGGTCCAGGCGCGGGTGGGCGTGGTCTCGGCGAGGCGCCCCCGCACGCCCGACATCCCGACGACCAGGCCGCTGTAGCGGTTGACCAGGTGGAAGGTGCCCGTGGCGTGGCCGTCGGTGGTGCGGCCCGGGACGACGAACCATTGCTGCCCGGCCGTGGGCCCGCCGCGCGGCGCCGCCGTCACCGTCGGCGCGGCGCCCCAGGCACGCCCCTTGTCACCCGTGGAGTCGACGCCGAGGAGACGCCCGGTGGCCGCGTTGGCGATGCGGTACGAACCGTCACCGTTCGCCGAGAAGATCCAACGCCCCTGCCGCGAAACGGTGTTGACGGGCAGCGAGGTGACCGTACCGCCCCCTCCGGTCGCCGCGAGGACGCGGCCCCCGCCGCTGCCGACGGTGTACTCGGTGCCGGTGGCAACGGGGGCGGCAGGAGTACTGGTACCGATGGTGGTGTCGTAGTACTCGCCGTCGACGCCGCCCGAGCACTGGAACGAGCAGTAGCTGCGGAACGTCTTGCCCACGATCGTGGAGCCCGTCCTGCTGACCGGGTCGAGGAGCCAGCGGTACCAGGAGCCCGTCTTGTAGTCTCCCGAGTCGCCGAGCAGCCGCCACCTCTGTGTGGCGAGGTCGTCGGTGGCGTAGAAGCGCTGCGGCTCGTTGCTGTCCTGGGTGATCGCCTCGGGCTCGCCGATGTACAGGCCGAGGTGGGCGTCGTAGGCGACATTCATGGTCAACAGGTCCGACTTGGCGGGGAGTTCACCGGCATCCTGCTGCTCCCGCACAGACCCCTTGTTGGCCGGGTCGTAATCGTGCGCGACGGCGGTGTAGCCCGTCGGGTGGGCGCCGTCGACCGGCTCCATGTTGCTCTCCAGGCCGCCGGTCCCTGGCTGCGACCAGGCGCCGTCGTACCACTTCTTCCACGAGCCGGGCGCCATCTTGCCGGACATGGGAGCGCGGGCGACGTGCGCCCGGCTGCCGTCCGTCCAACCGCCGGGGACGCCGCCCTTCGGTATCACGCGCGAGTTGTAGTAGACGTAGAAGTAGCCGGAGGCGGTGTCCACGAACAGCCGCGGGTCGCCGTCGCCGTAGTAGTACGTCTCGTGCGGGAAGGCCTTGGTGTCGCCGCGTTTCGTGCTGTACGGCGAGGTGAGGACGTGGTCCTTGATGTCCCAGGTGCGGCCCTGGTCCTTCGAGACGGCGTAGTCGATCGCGTCGTAGTGCAGGCCGTCACCGAAGGGCTCCGGGGTGAACTCGTTGTGGACGAGCCCGTACCAGTCGCCGCTGTCCGGGTCGACCCACACGCCCATCAGGTCGCAGTAGTTCTTCTGCGCGTAGTGCGAACCGGCGGGAGCGTTACTGGCCTCGCGGCCGGTGGGGCTGTTGTCGCACCGCCAAGTGGTGTCGTTGTTGCGGTCGTTCGCGTTGGCGGGGTTCACCGCGTCGCTCAACCCGGCGTCACGCGTGGCTGAGTCGAAGTCCTTGCCGCTGTAGAACATCCACTCCCGCGGGTCCTTCGCGTCGTACAGGGCGTGGGCCGACTGGTAGTGGAACGAGCCGTCCTTGTCGACGAATGTCGCGGCGGGCGAGTCGTCGGGGTGCGTCCACGGGCCCTTCTGTCCGATGCTCACCGTGTACGTGCCTGTCGACGGGGCGTTTGCGACGGCCGGTCCCGACGCCGCCGCGCCGGCCAACACGGCGGCCACCGCCACGAGGGCGGCGACGGTCCTTGCTCCGGAATGTCTCGAACGGGCTGACACACGTGCTCCTCTCCCGCATCAATTAGTTCGACTACAATCCGAACTAATACGAGGGGCTGTCAAGACACAGGCCGGAGAAGATGGGGCAACTGCCCGGCGTTCCGAGGGGTTTGCCATGATGAGGGCGGCTGTGACCGACGAGAGACGAGGACCGGGTGAAGGCCGAGACGGACCGGTGAAGGCCGACCTGCGCGCGACGGCGGTGCCGGACGCGACCCTCTTCGGGCCCTCCCGGCCCCACGACCGGAGCTCCGTCCGGCGCACCAACCTGGCCCTGGTGCTGCGCATCCTGCGCGACGCGGGGCCGCGTTCACGCGCCCGGATCGCCACCGACACGGGGCTGCCCAAACCGACGGTCACCAGCCTCGTGGCCGAGCTCGTCGCGCTCGGCCTGGCCGGCGAGGGCACGACGCGGCGGGAAGGCGCCGTGGGCCGGCCCGGCACGCTGGTCCACGTCGACGGCCGGGACATCTGCGGCATCGGCGTGGAGATCAGCACGAGTTACGTCCATGTCCTCGCCCTCACCCTGAACGGCGACCACGCCTACGAACACCGCAGCCCCGTGGCCGCGGGGCAGGCCGGCGCCGACGCCGTGCTCGACCTGACGGCGCGGGCCGTCGCCGACTGCACCACGGCCCTCGCCCGCGCCGGCGTGCGCCCGGTCGGCCTCACCCTCGCCGTGCCCGGCGTCGTCGACACGGCCGCCGGCGTCGTCGCGTACGCACCCGCCCTGGGGTGGCGCGACGTCCCCGTGACCGCGGGTCTGCGCAGCCGCCTCGCGGACCTCCCGCTCCCCCTCACCGTGGAGAACGACGCGAAGCTCGGCGCCGTCGCCGAGTACCTGCGGGCGCAGGACACACAGGTGCACGACATGGTCTGCGTCACCGGCGAGCGCGGCATCGGCGCGGGCATCATCAGCGACGGCCGGCTGCTGCGCGGCTCCGCCGGTTTCGCGGGCGAGGTCGGTCACATGCCCCTCGACCCGGAGCGCCGCGCCTGCGTCTGCGGACGCCACGGCTGCTGGGAGACGATGGTGGGCCTGGACGCGATCCTGCGCCTCGCCGCCGACCCCGACGACCAAGTACACGACGCCGGAGTCGAGTTGGCGACCCGCCTCGCCGAGCTGCACCGCCGCGCCGAGTCGGGCGACACCCGCACCCTGGAGGCGATGGACCGGGTCGCCGACGGGCTCGGCCTCGGCATCGCCCTGCTGGCCGATCTGCTCAACCCGGGCCTGGTGGTACTCGGCGGCTACTTCACGTACATCGGCGACCTCATGCTCGACCGCGTCCGCGAGGTGGTCGGAGAGCGGGTCATCGCCCCCGACGGCGGCGGCTGCGAGGTCGTCCTGTCGACGCTCGGCTTCGCGGCGGCCGCCCGCGGCGGCGCCCACCTGGCACTCGACGCCGTGTACCAGGACCCGGGCGGCGTCGCCTGAACGGCCCCCGCCCGCGCCGCTGTCCCGCTCCGTTCTCCCTCCGTCGTCGCCGCGATGTCACACATCGACGCCGTCGGCCGTCCTACGGGTACGACCGCCGGGCCCACGGTGTCCGGCCGACCCGATGAGGAGCCGCATGTCCACAGCGCAGGAGACGGTCAACAAGGCAGCGTTCCACCGGATGCACGACGCGGCGAACACCGGCGACGCCGACACCGTCATGAAGGCGATCGACGAGGTGGTCGCACCCGATCTGCGGTTCCACGCCCCCGTGCCCATGGGCGACTCGGGGCGCCAGGCACTCAAGCGGGTGTACGCCGTGCTGCTCCAGGCGTTTCCCGACCTCCGCGTCTCGGTCGAGGAGGTGATCGCGGAGGGCGACAGACTCGCCATCAGGAACACGGTCACCGGGACCCACGCGGGCGAGTACCAGGGGCTGGCGCCCACCGGAAAGTCCGTCCGCTACGACGAGATGTTCGTCTTCCGCTTCACGGACGGCCGGGTCACCGAGATCTGGGGCGTCGTCGACGTCCTGACCCAGCTGCGGCAGCTCGGCGCGCTCCCGAGCGGCCCTGCCTGACGCCCGGCGGGGCCGGCCCGCACCCGGCCCCGCCCCACGTCCGTCATGCCCTCCGTCATGCCCTCCGTCTGGCGGCCATCAGCGCCAGATACACGCAGAGCGACGCACCGAGCCCCACGGCCCACCCGTAGTCCGCGAGCGGTTTCAGGAACGGGATGATGCCGTCCGTCGGGAACGGCCCCGCCTTGTTCCCCTTGGCGTCGAGGGTCGAGTACGACCCGCCCACGGCGAGCACGCCGCCGACCACGAACGCGGCGACGGCCCGCAGGTTCCAGCCGCCCGTGTACCAGTACCGGCCGCCCGCAACATACAGGTCGGCCAGGTGCAGCACGGTCCGCCGGATGATCCAGTAGTCGGCGATGAGGATGCCCGCGACCGTGCCGAGCAGCCCGCCCACCACGCCGAGCCACGTGAAGATGTACAGCTCGGGCGTCGACGTCAGCTTCCACGGCATGACCAGGACGCCGACGATGCCCGTGATGATCGCGCCCGTACGGAAGTTGATGATTTTCGGGGCGAGGTTCGCGAGGTCGTACGCCGGCGAGACCACGTTCGCCGCGACGTTCACCGAGATCGTCGCCACGAACACGGTGATGAGCGCGAAGAGCAGCCCGAAGACGTTGTCCGTCTTGCCCGCCAGGGCGACCGGGTCCCAGATCGCCACCCCGTAGACCTGCTCCGAACCGGCCGTCACCAGCACCGACATCAGCGCGAACAGTGTCATCGTCGTCGGCAGGCCGAGCGTCTGGCCCCAGATCTGCGCCCGCTGCCCCTTGCCGAACCGGGTGAAGTCCGGGATGTTCAGCGACAGGGTCGACCAGAATCCGATCATGCCCATCAGGCCGGGGAAGAAGACCTTCCAGAAGTCCGCGCCCCAGCCGACCTTCGACGGCTCGTCCAGCAGCGGACCGAAGCCGCCCGCCTTGTGCGCGATCCAGACCAGCAGCACCACCGCACCGACGAGCACGAACGGCGCCGCCCAGTTCTCGAACCGGCGCAGGGTGTCCATCCCCCGGTAGATGATGGCGAGTTCGAGCACCCAGAAGACGACGAAGCACAGCCACAGGGTCCACGGGTAGCCGCCGATCTTTGCGGCGTCGGCCCAGCCTCCGAAGATCTTCCCCAGGAGTACGAAGATGCCCTGGCCGCCGATCCAGGTCTGAATGCCGAACCAGCAGCAGGCCACCGCGGCACGCACCATCGCGGGCAGGTTCGCCCCGCGGATCCCGAAGGAGGCGCGGGCCAGGACCGGGAAGGGTATGCCGTACTTGGGTCCTGCGTGGCCCGTGAGCAGCATCGGCAGCAGCACGATCACGTTCGCCAGGCCGATGGTGAGGACCGCCTGCTTCCAGTCCATGCCGAGCGCGACCAGGCCCGAGGCCAGCGTCCAGGAGGGGATGCAGTGGGCCATGCCGATCCACAGGGCCACGAAGTTGTACGTGGTCCAGCGGCGTTCGGCGAGCGGAACGGGGCGCAGGTCCTCGTTGGCGTAGCGGCTGCTCGCCGGGTAGGAGTCGGCCGTCAACTCGACCGCGTTCGCGCGTGGTTGGGGTGGTGCGGTATCGGTCATGGGCAGTCCGTTCTACGGGGGAGGACGGGGGAAGGCGGCCTTGCGGGTGCCGTTAACTGCCGTTCCTGGTACGGGCGTTGCTGTGGTGGTGGGCTGCGCTAAGTCGGCGGTCATGTGGTCATGCGTTCATGGCAGGGACGATGTGCCGGCCGTACTCGTCGATGACCTTCTCCTTCGCGTCGTGCATGGCGTACACGGCGAATTGGTCGACGCCCAACTCCCGTAGCGCACGCAGCTTTTCGAGATGTGCCGACGCCGGGCCGATGAGACAGAACCGGTCCACGATCTCGTCCGGCACGAAGGCCGTGTCCGGGTTTCCCGAGCGGCCGTGGTGCGCGTAGTCGTAGCCCTCGCGGGCCTTGATGTACTCGGTGAGTTCGTCGGGGACCATGCCGGAGTGGGCGCCGTACTTGGACACCAGGTCCGCGACGTGGTTGCCGACCATGCCGCCGAACCAGCGGCACTGTTCGCGTGCGTGCGCGAGTGCCGCCGGGGAGTCGTCCTCCGTCACGTACGCGGGCGCCGCGACGCAGATCTTCACGTCGGCCGGGTTCCGGCCCGCCGCCACCGCCGCGTCGCGCACCGCCTTCACCATCCACTCCGTCAGGAACGGATCGGCCAGCTGGAGAATGAACCCGTCGGCCTCCTCACCGGTCATCTTCAGGGCTTTGGGCCCGTACGCGGCCATCCAGACGGGGAGTTCGGCGCCCTCGCGCACCCAGGGGAAGCGCACCACCGCGCCGCCGCCGAGGTCCGCCTCCTCGCCCCGGCCGAGCGCCCGGATCACCTGCATCGCACCGCTGATCCGGGCGAGGGTGTTGGGGGTGCGCCCGGCGACCCGCATCGCGGAGTCGCCACGCCCGATGCCGCACACGGTGCGGTTGCCGTACATGTCGTTGAGCGTCGCGAAGGTGGACGCGGTGACCTCCCACGTCCGTGTCCCCGGGTTGGTCACCATCGGCCCGACGACAAGGCGCTCGGTCTCGGCGAGGATGCGGCTGTAGATGACGAACGGCTCCTGCCACAGCACGCACGAGTCGAACGTCCACCCGTGCGTGAACCCGGCCCCCTCCGCGCGCTTCATCAACTCCACGACCCCCGATGCCGGCGGGTCGGTCTGCAGGACGAGTCCGAAATCCATGAGGGGCCCCTTAGTTCCGTACGATGCTTGAGGTCCGATGCCTGACGCTGCTCAGTCGAGGTACTGACACGTGGCGCGCGGCGTGTACGCGCCGTGGCCGGCGCGCCCGGTGAACTCCCGCTCGGTGATGACGAGTTCGCCGCGCGACAGGACCGTCTCCACCCGGCCGGTGAGCCGCTTGCCCTCGTACGCCGAGTAGTCGACGTTCATGTGGTGGGTCTCGGCGCTGACGGTCTGCTCGGCGGCCGGGTCGTAGATGACGATGTCGGCGTCCGCGCCCGGCGCGATGGTGCCCTTCTTCGGGTACAGGCCGAACATCCGGGCCGGTGTCGCGCACGCGATCTCGATCCAGCGGCGGCGCGTGATGTGCCCGTCGACGACGGCTTGGTGCAGGAGGTCCATCCGGTTCTCCACGCCCGGCATGCCGTTCGGGATCTTCGAGAAGTCGCCGCGCCCGAGCTCCTTCTGGCCGGTGAAGCAGAACGGGCAGTGGTCCGTGGACACGACCTGGAGGTCGTTGGTACGCAGTCCGCGCCAGAGCGCCGCCTGGTGGTCCTTCGGCCGCAGCGGGGTCGAGCACACGTATTTCGCGCCCTCGAAGTCGGGCTCGGCGAGGTTGTCCGTGGACAGGAACAGGTACTGCGGGCAGGTCTCGCCGAAGACCGGCAGGCCTTCGTCGCGGGCGCGTGCCAGCTCGGCCAGGGCTTCCTGCGCGGAGACGTGCACGACGTACAGCGGTGCCCCGGCGACCTGCGCCAGTTTGATCGCGCGGTGCGTCGCCTCCGCTTCGAGCAGCGCCTTGCGGACCTGACCGTGGTAGCGCGGGTCGGTCTCCCCGCGTGCGAGGGCCTGCTGCACCAGGACGTCGATCGCGATGCCGTTCTCGGCATGCATCATGATCAGGCCGCCGTTGTCGGCGGCCCGCTGCATGGCGCGCAGGATCTGTCCGTCGTCGGAGTAGAAGACGCCCGGGTAGGCCATGAACTGCTTGAAGGAGGTCACGCCCTCCCCCACCAGCAGATCCATCTCCTTGAGCGTCTCCTCGTGCACGTCGGAGACGATCATGTGGAAGCCATAGTCGACGGCGCACTGCCCGTCGGCCTTGGCGTGCCAGGCGTCGAGGCCCTCGCGCAGGGTGTGCCCGACGCTCTGGATGGCGAAGTCGACGATCGTCGTGGTGCCGCCCCAGGCCGCCGCGCGGGTGCCGGTCTCGAAGGTGTCGGCGGCGAACGTGCCGCCGAACGGCATCTCCATGTGGGTGTGCCCGTCGACACCGCCAGGGATGACGTATTTCTGGCTCGCGTCGAGGGTGCGCGCGTCCGTCCAGGACGCGGCGGTGTCGCTGCCACTGGCCGCGAGGGCCACGACCCGCCCGTCCTCGATGAGAACGTCGGCGTGCATCTCGTCGGCGGCGGTGACGACGAGACCGCCGCGGATGACGGTACGGACGGCGCTCATGCTCTCCTCCAGGTACGTGTGGGTACGTGACGACAACTACGGGCGGGTCAGCGGCTCGTACGCCCCCGGGGCGCGGTCGCGGTAGAACTGCCAGCGGTCGCGGACCTCGCGCAGCTTGGCCATGTCGAGGTCGCGCACGACGAGTTCGGGCGCCTTGTCGTCGGCGACCTCGCCCACGAAACGGCCCTCGGGGTCGACGAAGTACGACGTTCCGTAGAAGTCGTTGTCCCCGTACTCCTCCACACCTACGCGGTTGATGGCGCCGACGAAGTACTCGTTGGCGACGGCGGCGGCCGGCTGTTCCAGCTGCCACAGGTAGCGGGACAGTCCCCGGCTGGTGGCGGAGGGGTTGAAGACGATCTGCGCGCCTTCGAGGCCGAGCGCACGCCAGCCTTCGGGGAAGTGCCGGTCGTAGCAGATGTAGACACCGATCTTCCCGACGGCGGTGTCGAAGACGGGCCAGCCGGAGTTGCCGGGCCGGAAGTAGAACTTCTCCCAGAATCCCTGGACCTGGGGGATGTGGGTCTTGCGGTACTTGCCGAGGTACGTGCCGTCGGCGTCGATCACGGCGGCCGTGTTGTACAGGACGCCGGGCTGCTCCTCCTCGTACATGGGCAGGACGAGGACGATGCCGTGCTCGCGGGCGAGGTCCTGGAAGCGGCGCACGATCGGGCCGTCCGGGATCGCCTCGGCGTACTCGTAGAACTTCGGGTCCTGCACCTGGCAGAAGTACGGGCCGTAGAACAGCTCCTGGAAACAGAGGACTTGGGCGCCCTGGGCGGCGGCGTCACGAACGGCCTGTTCGTGCACCTTGATCATGGATTCCTTGTCGCCGGTCCATGCGGTCTGGAAGATCGCGGCGCGGATCACGGGGCTCATCGGGACCTCCGGCTGAGGGGGGTGCGCGGTGTTCCCACGACGATAGGAATCCCGGCCCCGGCGGCCGAGTCGCACCGTGTCACGTCCCGCGCCCGGCGGCGATGCACCGTGTCACGTTCCGCGCTGGGCGTCGTGCGCGAGGAGCGCGATGTGCACGGACGCGGCCTGCTCGAAGTCGTCGAGCGCGACGCCGAGCAGCGCCTCGATGGTCTCCAGGCGCCGGTACAGGGCGGGTCTGCTCATGTGGTGGAGCTGCGCGGTACGGGACTTGTTGCGCCCGGTGGCGAGATAGCTGCGCAGTACCGGGAGCAGCCCCTCGGCGCCGTCGGCGTGGAGCAGCCCGTCCAGCTCACGCTCCGCGAAGGACTGGACGTGCGGGTCGTCGCGCAGCAGCCGCACCAGACCGCGCAGCCGGACGTCGCCGAGGCGGACGACGGCCGGCAGTCCCGGTGGCGCCCCGGCGACGGCCTCGGCGACGTGCAGCGCCTCGCGCAGCCCCTCGGGCACGTCCTCCCAGCCGGTACGGGCGGGCCCGGCGGCGACGACCGCCGCAGCTCCCGTCTCCGCGCGCAGCCGGGCCGCGAAGTGGGCGGCGAGCGCGTCGGCGGCCTGGTCGCGGGCGAGGCTGAGCAGTACGGCGGTGGCGCTGTCGGCGAGCTCGGCGACCAGCCCCGGCAACCCCAACAGACGCAGTACACGCTCGACTTGAGCGGCGTCGACATCGCGTACGACCAGCGGGACGAAGGTGCGGCGGTTCACCGGGAGACCCGCGGCCCTGGCCCGGGGCAGCAGCTGCCGCGCGGGGACGACCCCCGACACCAGATCGGCGAGCAGGCACTGCGCGGACTGCTCCTCCCAGCTGGCGGCGGAACCGGCCAGCATGCGGTGCAGCACGAGCGCCTCGGCGGCACGGTCGACGAGCAGCCGCCCGGACGCGCCGTCGCCGCGGTACCCGCACAGCACGACCGACCCCCAGCGCTCGCCGCGCCCGCCGAGATCGGCCCGGACCCAGCCCTCGCCGTCGATCTCCCCCGGCTGCCGGGCGATCCGGTCCCAGTCGCGCAGGACGTCGTCGACGGCGGGCCGCTCCCCCGCGGTGGCGAGGACGCGGTGGGCGAGGTTCGTGACGACGACCGGGCAGCCGCTGTGCGCGGCGATCTCGTCGAGGATGCTCTGCAGCGGGGCCCCCGCCGTGATGAGGGCGGTGAGCGCGGTGCGGATTCCCTCGGAGAGACTGACGGCGGCGAACTTGCGCCGCACGAGCCGGGACTGCACCTCTTCGGTCAACTCGGCGAAGGGGAAAGGGCGGTGGAGCACGACCATCGGCAGCCCGTACCGTTCCGCCGCGCGCCGCATGTCCTCCGGCGGCGCGGGGAAGGCCCGCCCGAGGCCGAGCACGAGGGCCGCCGCCTCGGCCCGGTGCAGGGACTCGATGTACTCGGTCTGGCTGCGGACATCGCCCGCGAGCAGCACGCCGGTGGTGAGGATCATCTCGCCGCCGGTGAGCATGACGCCCACGTCTGCCGCCTCCGCTACGTGGACCCAGCGCACGGGGTTGTCGAGGTGGTCCGCGGCGGCGACCACCTCTGGTTCTCCGGCCGCGATTCTGTCCAGGGCGAGTATCTGGCGGATGGAGAGGGTGTGGTCGAGGGGCGCTTCTAGGGTCAAGGGGACGTCCTCTCCTGCACGGATTCCCGCCGTGGGGCACCGGTTCGTCGGCCGACTGCGCGTACGTCGTGGCTGGTCGCGCAGTTCCCCGCGCCCCTCAGGCGTGCTCCCGCAGCGCCTGTTCCAGGATGGCGGCGCCCTCTTCCGCCTCCGCCACCGTCAGCGACAACGGCGGCGCGATCCGCAGCACGCTCGTGTTGTGGCCGCCTCCCTTGCCGATGAGGAGGCCGCCCGCGCGGCAGGCCTCCAGGACGGCGGTGGCGGCGTCCGGTGCCGCTTCGTCCGTGCCGGGTTTCGCCAGTTCCACGCCGATCATGAGGCCCCGGCCGCGCACTTCCCGTACGCCGGGGGTGTGCACGGCGATGGCCCGCAGGCGCTCGATGAGCAGGCCGCCGACCCGGCGCGCGTTGCCCTGGAGGTCGTGTTCCAGGAGGTAGGAGAGGTTGGCGAGGCCCGCGGCCATCGTGATGGGGGAACCGCCGAACGTCGAGATGGAGTTGGCGTCGAGGCAGTTCATGACCTCGGCGCGCGCCACCACACCGCCGATCGACATGCCGTTGCCGATGCCCTTGGCGAAGGTCAGGATGTCGGGCGGCCCCGACTGCCCGTGCGCCTGCCAGCCCCAGAAGTGGTCGCCGGTGCGGCCCCAGCCGGTCTGCACCTCGTCCGAGATCCACAGGATGCCGTGCTCCTGGAGGACGTCGCGGAAGCGCGCGTACAGACCGTCGGGCGGCGAGGTGAACCCGCCGACGCCCTGGACCGGTTCGGCGATGAGCGCGGCCACGTCGCCGCGTGTCTGGCCGAGCATGTCGCGCAGGTCCGCGACGCAGGCGTCGGTGAACTCCGCGTCGGAGAGGTGGGCGTACGGGCCCCGGCTCCGGACGCCTCCGTGCACGTACAGCGTCTGCAGCGGGGACAGGGCCGTCGGCGACCAGCCCCGGTTGCCGGTGATGCCGACCGCCGAGAAGGAGCGGCCGTGGTAGCTGTTGCGCAGCGCCAGGACCTGGTTCGAGCGGCGGTAGGAGGTGGCGAGGAGCAGCGCCGCGTCGTTGGCCTCGGTGCCGGACGTGGTGAAGAAGACCCGCGCGTCCGGGATGCCCGACAACTGGGCCACCCGCTCCGCCAGTTCGACCATCGGGCGGTTCAGGTAGAGCGTCGAGGAGTGGATGATGCGGCCCGCCTGTTCGCTCACCGCCTTGGTCACCTCGGGCAGCGCGTGCGCGGTCATCGTCGTGAGGATGCCGCCGAAGAAGTCGAGGTACTTGTTCCCGTCGGCGTCCCAGACGTGGCGGCCCTCGCCGTGGGTGAGTTCGATCGGCTCCGCGTAGTACAGCGCCAGCCAGTCCGGCAGTGCGGCACGGGTGCGGGCGTGCAGGTCGGGGGTGGTCATGGCAGCGGTGTCCCTTCGTCGGTCGGCACGGCTCGGGCGGGGCGCGTCACGGCTGGACGAGTCCCTGGTACGCGTCGGGGCGGCGGTCACGGTAGAACGCCCACTGCTGTCGCACCTCGTCGATGAGGCCGAAGTCCAGGTCCCGGATGAGGAGTTCTTCCGTCTTGTCGCTCGCCGCTTCGCCGACCAGCTGTCCGCGCGGGTCCGCGAAGTACGACGTACCGTAGAAGTCGTTGTCGCCGTAACTCTCCACGCCGACGCGGTTGATGGCGGCGACGAAGTACTCGTTGGCGACGGCCGCCGCGGGCTGCTCCAGCTGCCACAGGTGGGCGGAGAGGCCGCGGCTGGTGGCGGACGGGTTGTAGACGAGCTGCGCCCCGTTCAGGCCCAGCTGGCGCCAGCCCTCGGGGAAATGCCTGTCGTAGCAGATGTACACGCCGATCTTGCCGACGGCCGTCTCGAAGACCGGCCAGCCCAGGTTCCCCGGCTTGAAGTAGTACTTCTCCCAGAACCCCTTGACCTGCGGGATGTGGTGCTTGCGGTACTTGCCGAGGTACGAGCCGTCGGCGTCGATCACGGCCGCGGTGTTGAAGTAGAAGCCGGACTGCTCGACCTCGAAGACGGGCACGACGATCACCATGCCGGTCTCGCGGGCGAGGGCGCTCATCCGGGTCACGGTCGGGCCGCCCGGGACGGGCTCGGCCCAGCGGTGGTGCTCCGCCTCCTGGACCTGGCAGAAGTAGGGGGCGTTGAAGACTTCCTGGAAGCCGATCACGCGGGCGCCCTGCCGGGCTGCCTCGCGGGCGTGCTCCTCATGCTTGGCGATCATGGTTTCGGTCTCGCCCGTCCAGGTGGCCTGGACGAGTGCGGCGCGTACGACGGGGGCCATGTGCCGCTCCTTTGCCTGATCCTCTACGCCCGTAGACCGGGTCGTAGAGGGACGAACGTAAGCCCACCCGTAAGGCTTGCCAAGACCATCGTCACCAACCCGCTGGATCGATCCTGTTTCGCACCCGTGCGAGTGACCCGCCGCCGGATCAGGTGGTGAGGCCCGCCAGCCGCAGTGCGTGCACCACGTCCCAGTGGCGCTCGGCCGACACGGCGCGCGCCGCGGCCACGACCAGCGGCACGAGCCGTCCGGGATCGCTGTGCGCGCTGCGGGCCGCCTCCTCCGGCGTACGGCCGCGCACGTACGCATCCAGCAGCGACCGGGCCTCGCGGTGCCGCCCCGCGGCATCGAGCCGGCCCACCGCCTCGCCGATCTCGGCGGGCGCCCGGCCCACGCCCTGGCGCAGCACCTGCTGCCCGTCGGCGTCACGACCCGCCGCGGTCAGGGCGTCGGCGGCGTCGACGAGACGGTCCGGGGGCAAGGAGGCCGCTTCCCACAGCAGGGTGGTCCAGTCGGCGTCGAGGCCTGCCCGGTGCAGTCGCGCGGCCAGCAGGGGGAGGCGGGCCGCCGGCCCGTGCGCGGCATCGGCGAGGACGGTGTGGGCCTCGCCGCTCCGGCCCTGCGCACGCAGCCGGAGCAGGGTGTCGACCGCCACGGCCACCTCGCGGTCGGCGGTGGGGTCCGACCGGGCCGGGGGCGCCGCCTGGCCCTCCGCCTCCACCTCTGGCGAACCGGCGAAGCGGGCGCCCCGGGGAGTGCCAACCCCTCGGGCCGGTACGGGTGTTGCCGGGCCGGCGTCCTGGATGGCGGGCTCCTCTTGGATCATTCCGGCGAAGCGGGCGCCGCCTCGGGGACGGCGCCCGCGCTCCGCGACGGACTCGCGCCGGGCC
Source organism: Streptomyces sp. NPDC102467 (assembly GCF_044765445.1). Taxonomy (NCBI): domain Bacteria; kingdom Bacillati; phylum Actinomycetota; class Actinomycetes; order Kitasatosporales; family Streptomycetaceae; genus Streptomyces; species Streptomyces sp. NPDC102467. The sequence goes on from NZ_JBIWKA010000006.1 coordinate 329,231, forward strand.
GCGGGCGGCTGCCGGGCCACCTGGGCAGGGAGCACCCTCAGGCAGCTCTGTCTCTCCTGGAGTTCGGTCATACGCGCCGACGCCCGTTCGTGGTCGTCCCGCGCCCATGCCAGATCGAGGCGGATCGACTCCGCTTCCTCCCGCGTGGCGGCCACGCCAAGGCGCCGGCCCAGCTCCCGCAGGCGTTCGGCCGCGTACCGGCGCTCCCCGGCCATGACGTCGAGGCGGTCGGCGAGCGCATCGGCGGCGCCGGGGCCGCGGTCGTGGGCCCGCGCGGAGGCGCGCTGCAGGGCACGGGCCCGGACGCCCTCCTGTGCGGCCCGATCCGCGCCCTGTACGGCGGCGAGGTCCTGGAGCAGCGATTCGACGACGTCCCAGGGCGGCACCTCACGCCCGTCGAGACACGCCTTCATGCCCTCGGGGTCGCGCTGCCAGAACACGGCGCACCAGCCTGCGCCCTGGTCGAGCCAGGAGACCAGCCCTCGTAGGTACGCCCCGAACTCCCTTGCGCCATCAGGGATTTGATCCTCGTCCGTCACGCGCCCCGCCGTTCGTCCGCATCCCGGGCCCCTCCGCCTCCGGAAGGACACCGGCAGGTAACACCGCGCGTGTTACGGACGCGCTACGCGCGCTTTTCGACCGTGCGTAAGTGCGCGCGCACGCTCAGGCGGCCACCGGGGTGCAGAGCACCACCAGCTCGTCCATCGACAGACCGAGCTCCCGCGCGACGGCGGCGACGGTGAAGAACGTCGGCGTCGGCGCCCGGCCCGTCTCGATCTTGCGCAGCGTCTCCACCGAGACACCGGCGGCCGCGGCGACCTCGGTCATGCTGCGTCCCTGCCGTGCCTCGCGCAGCAACCGGCCGAGACGCTCACCACGTTCGTGCTCTTGCGGAGTCAAAGGTGTTCGGACCATGCCACCAGCGTACCCGAGGACCCATTTCAGTACCGGATACAAATACCGGTATAGTTATTGTAAAGCGCCGCGCGAGGAGCCCCGCGTCACCTGCCCGGCTCGACCACCATCGCCGAGCCGCCGCCGCGCCGCACCGGCTCTGCGGCCGCGAGCCACTTGCCACCGGGGAGGCGCTGTACGCCGGTGGCGGCGCCGATTTCCGGGTTGGCCTTGAAGGAGTGCCCGATGGCCTCCAGCTTCGCGCGGAGCGGGCTGTCGTACAGGCCGGGTTCGGCTTCGGTCTGCGCGGCGTTGCGCTGGCTGGCGCGCGGCGCCGCGATGGCGTCGACGAGCGGCAGGCCGCGGTCGAGGAACCCGGTCAGCGTCTGCAGCACGGTGGTGATGATGCTGGCACCGCCCGGGGAGCCGACCGCCACCACCGGCCTGCCGGCCTTGTCGAGCACGATGGTCGGGGAGATGGAGGACCGCGGACGCTTGCCGGGGCCCGGCAGGTTCGGGTCGTGCACGTCGGGGCTCGCGGGCGCGAAGGAGAAGTCCGTCAGCTCGTTGTTGAGCAGGAAGCCGCGGCCCGGCACGGTGATGCCGCTGCCGCCCGTCTGCTCGATGGTGAGGGTGTAGGAGACGACGTTGCCCCACTTGTCGGCGGCGGTCAGGTGCGTGGTGTTCTCGCCCTCGTACGTCGTCGGGGCCGCCTTGTCACCGGGCTTGCCGCACGTCCCCGGATGCCTCGGGTCCCCGGGCGCGAGCGGGCTGGTCAGCACTGCGTCGTTCTTGATGAGGCAGCCCCGCGCGTCGGCGAACTTCTGCGACAGGAGCTGCTTCGTGGGGACGTCCTCGAAGGCGGGGTCGCCGACCCAGCGGCCACGGTCGGCGAACGCGATGCGGCTCGCCTCGATGAACCGGTGCAGGTACTGCACGTCGGACGCCTTCGAAAGGTCCGTGTCCTCAAGGATGTTGAGGGCCTCGCCCACGGTGGTGCCCCCGGACGAGGACGGCGCCATGGAGTAGACGCCGAGGCCGCGGTAGGAAGTCTTCGACGGCGCCTGGTACTTGGCGGCGTAGGCCTTCAGGTCCTTCGCCGACAGCTTCCCGGACCGCGCGTCATATCCGGAACCCGGCGCCACCGGCGGCTTGTTGACGGTCTTCACGACGTCGGCGCCGATGTCGCCGCGGTACATGGCCCCGACGCCCTTGCGTGCCAGCTCCTGGTAGGTACGCGCCAGGTCGGGGTTGGTGAACTTCCGTCCGACGACAGGGAGTTGCCCGCCCGGCAGGAACAACTTCGCCGTGTCGGGGAAGTTGCGGAAGCGGGCCTCGTTCGATGCCGTCTGGGAGCGGAACGTGTCGTCGACGGTGAACCCGGAGCGCGCCAGCTTCTCCGCGGGCCTGAGCACCGCGCCGAGCCGCTTGCTGCCCCACGCGTCCAGCGCGGACTGCCAGGTGGCCGGGGTGCCGGGCGTGCCGACGCTCAGACCGCTGGTGACCGCGTCGTTGAAGGCGAGCGGCTTGCCGTTCTCCAGGAACAGGTCGGAGCCGGCCGTCAGCGGCGCCGTCTCGCGGCCGTCGATGGTGTGTACCTTGCGGGACTTGGCGTCGTAGTAGACGAAGTAGCCGCCTCCGCCGACCCCGGAGGAGTACGGCTCGGTCACGCCGAGGGCGGCCGCGGTGGCCACGGCGGCGTCCACCGCGTTGCCCCCGTTGCGCAGCACCTCGATGCCCGCGGCCGAGGCGTCCGCGTCGACGCTCGCCACGGCGCCACCGTACCCGACGGCGACCGGAACCTTCTTCGCGCCGCCGCCGGAGCCGCCCGCCCCACCGGAAGCGGACGAAGGGGGTGCCGCCGCCCCGACCACCACCATGCTCACCGCAACCGCGCAGAGCGACAGATTCCGCCCAACTGAACGCCTCATCAGTACCTCCGGTCAACAGCCGTCAGCGCAGCGTAACTTGACTTCGAAGTGCCGTCAGGACCCCCTCGAACATAGTTGCGCCAGTTGGCTAGAGTGCGCGCCCATGACTGAAGACGTGCGCTACATCGTCCTCGGCCTGATCGCAGCGGGCATCAGCGCCGCGCTGGGCTGGCTCGCCCGCACCTACCTCTGGAAGCGCAGGCTCCGCCGCAAGCAGGCCTTCTTCGGGCTGCCCGACAACTCCGAGTCGCTGCTCGTGGTGAACCGCGACGCGGGCGGCCCCGAGCTGATGGTGAAGCGCCACGACGTCTTCGCGCTCCTCGAACTCTCCGCGCTCATCAAGGACTGCGGCGCCCACGCCCAGGTCGTCGCGCACGACACGGCCCGGCAGGGCTTCGGCGAGCGCACGGAGTTCTGCGTGGGCGGCCCCGCCTCGAATCGGCGGATGGCCGCCCACATGGTGAGCCTGCTGCCCGGCATCCGCGTCAACACCGACCCCGAACCGGGCCCGGACCGCGGCGCCTTCCAGATCGGCTCGGAACGTCATCGGCTCGAGCCCGGGATCACCGAGTACGTGGTCCTCGCGCGGCTGACCGCGGGCCAGGCCAAGGAGGCGAGACCGGTGTTCCTCTTCTGCGGCCAGCTCCCCATCACCCACCAGGCCGCCACCCGTTACCTCGCCCGGCACCACGAGCGCCTCGCCCGCAAACACGGCAACAGCTCGTTCGTCCTGCTCCTGAAGGTCGTCAACTCGGGGGCCTACGGCCCCGACGTCGTCGAACTGGTATCCGATGTCACCCGTGCCGCGCAGACGCCTCTCCCCGTCCCGGCGGCTCCGCGCACCACGCATCGCGCCAAGTAGGCCCGGAAACCAAGGGGAGCGGTACCCCTGTCGCGTACGAGTGCGACAAGGGCCCGCTCGGCCTCGGCAAGCAGGCGCGTCCCGTTCCGCGCGCAGCTGACCTTCTCCGCACATGTGCGCGAAGTGATCTCCGGCTGCTGGGCGGGGACTGCCCATGCTCCGTCTACTGCGCGCCTGGCAGCAGCGTCCCCGGTTCGGCCGCGGCGACATCCGCGGCGTCCGTCTTGGGGTTGCGCCGCTGGCGCCTGGACACCCATTGGGCGAACCACGACAGCACCATGCACATCCCGATGTAGATCGGCGAGATCACCATCACCACGGGGATGAAGGGCAAATCGTAGTCGAGGTTCGACGCGATCAGCTTCCCGGCATGGAGAAACTCCTCATAGGTGATCAAATAGCCGAGCGAGGTGTCCTTCAGAGCCACCACCAACTGGCTGATGATGGCGGGCAGCATGGCCCGTACGGCCTGCGGCACGAGGACGTGGGTCATGACCTTCGTCTTGCGCATGCCGAGCGCGTACGCCGCCTCGCGCTGCCCGCGCTCCACGGAGTTGATGCCGGAGCGGAACACCTCGGCGAGCACGGAACCGTTGTAGAGCGTCAGGCCCACGACGAGCGCCGACAGCGGCTCCATCTTCAGGGCCACGTAGATGAAGAAGATCATCACGAGGACCGGCATGGCGCGGAAGAACTCGACGAGGAGCGTCGCGAGCCACCGCACCGGCCGATGGTCGGAGAGGCGTCCCACCGCGAGGAGCGTGCCGAGAGCGAGCGAGAGCACGGCAGCGATGGCGAAGGCCTTGAGCGTGTTGCCGAGCCCGCGCAGCAGCAGCTCCTGAATGCCCTTGTACTCGAAAGGCATCCACTTCGTGTGCGTGAACTGGTCGGTGTCGAACAGGAGGTAGAGGACCCAGCCGAGAAGCGCGAGCACGAGCAGGGTGGAGAGCAGCCCGTACAGCCGGTGGCGGCGCTCGGTTCTGGGGCCCGGAATGTCGTAGAGGGCGGAGGCGCTGTGGTGGAGGGCTTTCATCGGGCGACTCCCCAGCGCTTCTCCAGGACGTTGAAGAGCGCGCTGATGGCGAGGGTGATGACGAGGTAGCCGACAGCGATCCAGACGAACGTCCAGATGATGTTGTAGCCGAGTTCGCTGAGCGTCTTGTACGTGCCGAGCAGCTCGACCACGCTGAACGCGCCGGCGATCGCCGAGTTCTTGGCGAGGGCGATGAGGGTGGAGCCGACCGGCGGGATCACGGACCGGAAGGCCTGCGGCAGGATCACGCTGGTCAGGGTCTGACTGAACGTCATGCCGAGGCTGCGGGCCGCCTCGCCCTGCCCCCTGGGCACGGTGTTGATGCCGGAGCGCAGTGCCTCGCAGATGAACGCCGAGGTGTAGCAGCCGAGCGCAAGCACCGCGAACACGGTGAAGGGCAGCACGAGTCCGAAGCGCGGCAGGCCGAGCAGCACCGCGAAGAACAGCAGGGTCAGCGGGGTGTTGCGCAGGACCGTGACCCAGGCGGTGCCGAGGGCGCGGAAGGAGCCGACGGGCGCGACGCGGAAGGACGCCATGACGAAGCCGAGCAGGAGGGCCAGGATCGAGGCGAAGACGGTGAGTTCGACCGTACCGAGGAAGCCTTTCCAGTACGTCGTGAAATTGTCGGTCAGGACATTCATGGGACGCCTCCTCAGTTCGCCGGGTAGCGGTCGATGGGCGGCGGCTTCGGGGCGGGCGTGCCGGACAGGCCGAGCGTGACCTCGAAGGCCCGCTTCCAGTCCCCGTTCTTCTGGCGGGCTTCCAGGGCGTCGTTCATGGCGGCCCTGAGCGCGTTGTCCCTGCGCGGGACGCCGATGCCGTACGGCTCCTTCGAGAACGGCTGGCCGGCGATCTTCATCTCGTCCGGGGCCTTGGCCGCGAAGCCGAGCAGGATCGCGTCGTCGGTGGTGACGGCGTCGACCTGGTAGGTCAGCAGGTTGTCGACGCAGATCGAGTACGTGTCGTACGCGACGAGTTCGGCCTTCGGGTAGTCGGCCTGGATGCGCTGGTACGGGGTCGAGCCGGCGGCCGAGCAGACGCGCTTGCCTGCGAGGTCCCCCGGCCCGTGGATGTCGTTCTCGTCGGTGCGCACGAGCAGGGACTGTCCGGCCATGTAGTAGGGCCCGGCGAAACCGACGAGCTTCTTGCGGTTGTCGTTGATGGTGTAGGTGCCGACGTAGTAGTCGATCTGGCCGTTCTGCAGGGCCGTCTCGCGGTTGGCGGAGGCGATCGTGCGGAACGAGATCCCCTTCGGGTCGAGACCGAGCGAGGCCGAGATCATCTTGGCGATCTCGATGTCGAAGCCGGAGTAGACGCCGTTGGCCGGGTTCTTCTCACCCAGATACGGCTGGTCCTCCTTGGCGCCGACCACGAAGTGCCCGCGCTTCTTCGCCTTCTTCCACGTCGGGGAGGCGGGCAGCGAGAACCCTTGCGCCACCCGGTACTTGGGAAGCTCGTCGCCCGAAGGGCCCTTGGTGGGCGGGCTGCCCTCCTTGCCGCAGGCGGTGGCGGCGAGCGCCGACACCAGCAAGGCGGCGAGCAGCTGTAGCGGCTTGCGCATCATGCGTGCTGCACCCCCCGTCAGTGCTTGAGGATCTTGGAGAGGAAGTCCCGGGCGCGCTCGCTCTCCGGGTGGGTGAAGAAGTCCTCGGGGGCGCGGTCCTCGACGATCCGGCCGTCCGCCATGAAGACGACGCGGTCCGCGGCGGTGCGGGCGAAGCCCATCTCGTGGGTGACCACGACCATCGTCATGCCGTCGCGGGCCAGTTGCTGCATGACCTCCAGGACCTCGTTGATCATCTCGGGGTCGAGGGCCGAGGTCGGCTCGTCGAAGAGCAGGGCCTTGGGGTCCATGGCGAGGGCGCGGGCGATGGCCACGCGCTGCTGCTGGCCGCCGGACATCTGCGCGGGGAACTTGTCCGCGTGCGCCGCGAGTCCGACCCGGTCGAGGAGTTCGCGGGAGCGCCGGTCGGCCTCGTCCTTCTTGCGCTTCCTGACCTTCACCTGGGCCAGCGAGACGTTCTGCAGGACGGTCTTGTGCGCGAAGAGGTTGAAGGACTGGAAGACCATGCCCACTTCGGCCCGCAGCTGGGCGAGCGCCTTGCCCTCCTCGGGCAGCGGCCGGCCGTCGAGCCTGATGGCTCCCGACTGGATGGTCTCGAGCCGGTTGATCGTCCGGCAGAGTGTCGACTTGCCCGACCCCGAGGGGCCGATGACCACCACCACCTCCCCCTTGCCGACGGTGAGGTCGATGTCCTGGAGGACATGCAGCTCCCCGTAGTACTTGTTCACGTCACGCAGCTCGATCAACGGATCGACGGCCATGGCAGTACCTGCCCACTCTCAGCTGTGTCGGTCCGCGCAAACTATCCACGCCGTAATGGGACTTAACAGACGACACGCACTTATGGGCATTAACCGTATTTGCGGCTCAACTGCGTTCCCCGAAGACAGGCCCTAGGACTCGGCGGCCTCCGCGTAGAACCGGGACAGCTCGGGAGCGCCGCTCGCCGCCCACTCCTGGCCGGCCTCCACCACGTCGATCTCACGGCCCGACGCGAGCCGCACCACCGGCTGCCCGTTGGGCCAGATCACCCACGCGGCGCCCGGCACCCGGTGCACCAGAACGGTGCCGAGGTACAGGCCCGCGTCGTTTCCGAGCCAGTGCAGCGTCTCCTCGTCCTCCCGCCAGCGCGGTACGAGCTGGTCGAGTGCCTCCAACGACCGTACGGAGTCGTCGAGTTCGACCCCGGACTGCTCCGCCTGGGCGCGCAACAGCTCACACTCCGAGAGGAGTTCGGCGACGCCCTCGGCGTCGGCACCGTCCGGCGAGAACACGGCCACGGCCGCCGCACCGTGCTTCTTGCGCCAATTGTCCACGAAAGGGATCTTCATACCGACCAGCCTCGCATCCGGCCCCGCCCGCGCACCACAGGCGCGCGGGCCTACGTTCCCGGCGAGTTCACGCCGCATTCGGCCGCACCTCATTGACGCGTTCCCACCCCCTCCTTACCTTCATGGCGCACCTGCCACGCCAGCCGCACCACGGAGGGAGCCGGCCGTGCGCCGACGCACCTGGACAACCGCCGTCCTACTGACCCTCTGCGCGGGGCTCGCCCCCGCCACGACGGCCCGAGCGGCCGCCCCGCACGGACCCGGGCCGCTCCCCCTGGAGCGGCTCTTCGACAACCGGGCGGTCAGTGACGACCGCGCACCCGAAGTGGCCGATTTCGACGGCGCGGGCAACTCACTGTCCGCGCAGGACCTGACCGCCGCGGGCTGGACTGCCGGGCGCGGTATCGGAGTTGAGCGGGCCCGGCTGACCTGGCCGAGGTCGGCGGGGTCCGGGCCCGACAACGTACGGGCGGCCGGACAGCGGGTCCGGGTCACCGGCAGGGGCGACGCGCTGGCGTTCCTCGTCGCCGGCACGGGCGGGGACGCGCGGGGCTCCGGCGTCGTGCGCTACGCGGACGGCACCCGGTCCGCGTACACACTCACCGCCCCCGACTGGCGCACCGGGCCGCTCGCCACGAAGTCGGTCGCGCTGGCGCACCGCAACACGCCGGACGGCCAACTCACCGAGAAGACACGGCTGTACGCGGTCACGGTCCCGGTGCGGACAGGGCGCCGGATCGCGTCCGTGGAGCTGCCGCGGGCCACGGGCGGCGCCGCGCTGCACGTCTTCGCGCTGTCGGTGCGCGCGGCGACGACGGGGTGGACGGGGACCTGGGCGGCGTCCCCGGCCGGCTATACGACGGTGGGGCCGTGGGCCGATCGCACGGTGCGGCTCGTCGTGCACACGAGTGTCGGCGGGCCGCGGGTGCGGATCCGGCTCGACAACACCTTCGCCTCGACTCCGGTACGGATCGGGAGCGCGTCGGTGGCGGTGCAGGAGGCCGGGGCGAGCGCGCGCGGGAAGCCGGTGCCGCTGACGTTCGGGGGCGGGCGTGGCACCCAACTCCCGGCGGGCGCGCAGGCGTTCAGTGACCCGGTGAACTTTCGCGTGCCCGCCGACGCCAACCTCCTGGTGAGCTTCCATCTGCCGGAGCCGGTGGCCGCGGCGCCCGTGCACAGCCAGGCCATCCAGAACTCGTACGTGAGCGGTCCCGGGGACCACGCGGTGGAGGCGGCGGGCTCGGCGTACACGTCGACGATCTCGTACTGGCCGCTGCTCACCGGCGTCGACGTCAGCGGCGGTCCCGGCTCCGTGGTCCTGCTCGGCGACTCCATCACCGATGGCGTGAAGTCGACGCAGGGCGCGAACCGGCGGTGGCCGAACGTGCTCGCCTCGCGGCTCCTCGCCCAGTCGGACGTGCCGCGCTACGGCGTGCTCAACGAGGGCATCTCGGCGAACCGGGTCATCGCCGACCGCTACCCCGGGGACGGGATCTCCACGGACACGGGCGGGGTCAGCGCCCTGCACCGGCTCGACCGGGACGTGTTCGCGGGGACCTCTGCCCGGACCGTCGTGGTGTTCCAGGGCGTCAACGACGTGCGGTGGGGGGCGAGCGCCGCGCAGATCGAGGCGGGGATGAGGGAGATCGTCGCGCGGGCGCATGCGCGGGGGCTGAAGGTGGTCGGGGCGACGGTCACTCCGTGTGAGGGCGAGTCGTTGTGCACGGCCGCCGCCGAGGTGGAGCGGGTTGCCGTGAACTCGTTTGTGCGGGGCCCCGGTTCAGGGTTCGACGAGGTGCTTGATTTTGATGCGGTGTTGCGGGATCCGGCGCATCCTTCGCGGATGCGGGCCGATTTCGACAGCGGGGATCACTTGCATCCCGGCGATGCGGGGTTGGCTGCGCTGGCGGGCTCTGTGGATCTCGGGGTTCTTGCGCCGTAGGTAGCCGTAGGTAGCCGTAGGTAGCCGTAGGTAGCCGTAGGTAGCCGTAGGTAGCCGTAGGAATGTGCGGGCCGGTGGGGGCTGGTCGCGCAGTTCCCCGCGCCCCTGGGGCGTGCGGCTTCGCCGCCGCCCCATCGGGGCGCGTTACGCGCGCCCGATGAAATGGCGCACGCAGTGCGCATTTCAGGGGCGCGGGGAACTGCGCGAGAAGTCCCCACCGGGCCGCAGACACAATGCAACCCCTGGGGGCGCGGGGAACTGCGCGACCCGCCCCCGCCGGCAGGCAGTCGCGCTACACGTCCAGGTCCACCACGACGGGGGCGTGATCCGACGCCCCCTTGCCCTTGCGCTCCTCGCGGTCGACGTACGCGTCCTTGACCGCTCCGGCGAACGCGGTGTTCCCGTAGACCAGGTCGATGCGCATACCGCGGTTCTTCGGGAAGCCGAGCTGGCGGTAGTCCCAGTACGTGAACGGGTGGTCGTACTTGAGGGGGCGCGGGACGACGTCCGTCAGTCCCGTCTCGCGGAGGGCGGCGAGGGCGGCCCGCTCCCCCGGGGTGACGTGGGTGGCGCCCTCGAAGAGGCTGATGTCCCAGACGTCGTCGTCGGCCGGTGCCACGTTGTAGTCGCCCAGGACCGCGAACGGGCGGGAGCCGGCCGCGTCGCCCGCGACGGCCGCCTTCAGGGCCTCGAACCACTGGAGCTTGTACGCGTAGTGCGGGTGGTCCACCTCGCGGCCGTTCGGCACATAGACCGACCAGACGCGGACCGGGCCGCAGGTCGCCGAGACGGCGCGGGGCTCCTCCGTGCCGTCGTAGCCCGGGTCGCCGGGCAGGCCCCTGACGACATCCTCCAGGCCTACGCGGGAGAGCACCGCCACCCCGTTCCACCTGCCGTTCGCGTTCACCGCCGACTCGTAGCCCAGCTCCCGCAGCTCGTCCGTGGGGAACTGCTCCGCCGAGCACTTGGTCTCCTGGATGCACAGCACGTCCGTGCCACTGCTCTCCAGCCAGGCAAGGAGGCGCGGGAGTCGCGCGGTGATCGAGTTCACGTTCCAGGTAGCGATGCGCATGTCTTCCAACCTACCGGGCGGGTACGACATCGGGCCCCCACGGCACCCGTAGATAGACAGGCAACCTTGCAAGTTTTCCTGTCAGACAGGTAACCTGTTCACCATGAGCATCAACACCCCCCTCGACGAGCGCCCCGCCCTCGTCCTCATCGACCTCCAGAACGGCATCCTCGGCCTCCCCACGGTGCACCCCTCCGCCGAGGTGCTGAAGAACGGCGCCCGGCTCGCCGACGCCTTCCGCGCCAAGGGCCTGCCCGTCGTGCGCGTCCGCGTGACCTGGTCGCCCGACGGCGGCGACCTGCCGGTGAACCGCGCCGAGGAGCCGGGCCTGACCCAGGCGCCGCCGGCCGAGTTCGCCGAGTTCCCGGCGGAGCTCGGCCCGCTGGGCGACGACATCGTGATCACCAAGCGGCACTGGGGCGCGTTCACCGGGACCGAGCTGGACCTGCAGCTGCGCCGCCGCGGTGTCACGCAGATCGTGCTCGGCGGCATCTCGACGTCGATCGGCGTCGAGTCGACCGCGCGCTCGGCGTTCGAGCTCAGCTACCACCAGGTGATCGTCTCGGACGCGACGACCGACACGGACGCCGCGTCCCACGAGCACGCCTTCGGCAAGATCTTCCCGCGGATCGCGGAGCTCGGCACGACGGACGAGGTGCTCGAACTCCTCGACCGCTAGCGGCCGTTCACACCTGCGCCGAGGCCCCCGGGGTCAGCCGCAGGTGCTCCGCGCCGCCGAGCCCGCCGATCTGCCGGTCGTAGATCGGGCGGGCCAGGTCCGTCAGGAGCGCGTCGTGAATGTCGTAGGCGCGGCGCGGCTTGACCTCGCGTACGTAGTCGATCACTTCGGAGATCTTGTTCCAGGGCGCCATGACCGGCAGCATCAGCGTCTCGACCGGGTGGTCGGGGACCGTGAGGGCGTCGCCGGGGTGGAAGAGCGTGCCGTCGTCGGCCCCCTTCACGAGATAGCCGACATTCGTGATGCGCGGGATGTCCGGGTGGATGACGGCGTGCAGTTCGCCGTGGACCTGGATGTCGAACCCGGCCGCGGTGAACGTGTCACCGTGGCCGACGGTGTGGACGCGGCCCGGGAACGCCGCAGCGAGCTGCTCCGCGACCGACTTCAGGGTCCAGATCTGTGCGCCGGGATTGTTCGCCATCCCGGCGCGCAGCCGTTCCTCGTCGAAATGGTCGGGGTGCTCGTGCGTCACCAGGAACGCGTCGGCGCCGAGCACGGCGTCCTCTTCGGAGAACCCGCCCGGGTCGATGACGAGCGTCTGCCCGTCCTTCTCCAGGCGGACGCAGGAGTGGGACTTCTTCGTGAGCTTCATGGGTCCCATCCTGCTCCGGTGCGGCACGGTCCGGGCAGTCGGAGACCGGTGCTCCGGCTACCCGGCTGAAGATCACTCCTGCGGGGTCGTCTCCGCGCGGATGACCTGCTGGGCCACCTTGAAGGCGGAATTGGCCGCGGGGACGCCGCAGTAGATCGCTGTCTGGAGCAGGATCTCCTTGATCTCGTCGGCCGTGAGGCCGTTGCGCAGGGCCGCACGGGTGTGGAAGGCCAGCTCGTCGAGGTGACCGCCCGCGACCATGGCCGTCAGCGTCACGCCCGAGCGCATCCGGCGGTCGAGGCCGGGCCGGTTCCAGATCTCGCCCCAGGCGTAGCGCGTGATGAATTCCTGGAAGTCGCCGGAGAAGTCGTCGGCCGTGGCCAGGGCCTGGTCCACGTGCGCGTCGCCCAGCACCTCACGGCGCACCTTCAGGCCCGCGTCGTGCGGGTCGGGGCGCACAGCCGCCTCGGGCTGCAGCGCGGCCGCGGCGATCTCGGCGACGGGAGCCACCGGCGGGGGCGGCGGGGCGAGGACCGGCTTGACCGGCGCGGCCGGAATGGCGTGCTGGCCGGTCTCGTACGCGGGCAGCCAGGCCGAGGAGAAGTGGCGTACGAGGAGGTCGGTGACGGCCGCGGGCTGCTCGACCGGGGCCAGGTGCGAGGCACCGGGGACCACCGCGAGGCGGGCATCCGGTATGCCGGCGACGAGGGTGCGGGCCTGCGCGGGGCCGGTGACCTGGTCCTCCGAGCCGACCAGGACGAGAGTCGGGACGCCGATGGCGCCCAGTTCCGTACGGATGTCGAACGCGGCCAGCGCCTCGCAGGCCGCTATGTAACAACCCGGGTCCGTCGTACGGACCATCTGGACGGCCCAGTCCGTGATCGCCGGCTGCGCGGCGGCGAAGCCCGAGGTGAACCAGCGCTCGGGCGAGGTGCGCGCGATGGGGTCGAGGCCGTTGCTGCGCACGATGACGCCGCGCTGGCGGAACTCGTCGGCCGTGCCGAAGCGCGGCGAGGCCGCGATCAGGGCTAGGGACGCGACGCGCTGCGGGTGGCGCAGGGCCAGCTCGGCGCCGATCGCGCCGCCCAGGGAGCAGCCCGCGTACCCGAAGCGCTGCACGCCCACTTCGTCGAGCGTGGCGAGCAGCCGGTCCGCGAGCTCCGCGACGGAACCGACCGGGTGGGCGGGGGCGCCGCCGTGCCCGGGAAGGTCGAAGCGGAACACCCGCCACTGCCGGACCAGCTCGGGTATCTGCCGGTCCCACATGTGCCAGGTGGTACCGAGGGACGGTCCCAGGATGAGGACCGGGGCGTCCTCCGGCCCGTCAAAGCGGTATTGCAAGGGTGCGATCGTCGTCTGGCTCACCCGCTCACGCTCCCACATCCCACCATTTCTCACGGACGCGGGTCACGACGATCGCCAAACCTCCCCAAGCCTCCGTCGCCGGGCGCACATTTCCTGGCCCGGTTCGGGGTACAGGGCGACGTCAGACGACGGTGACCGCGTGGCGTACCACCGCGTCGAACAGGTAGCCCTGCGTGTTGTGGACCGTCGTCCGCGGCTGTGTGCGGCCCGTCGAGTCGGTGGCCCGCGCCAGGAGCTCCGTCGGGCCCTTGGTCGTCGGGTACCAGCGTGTGGACCAGCGGACCCAGTCCGCGCGGCGCGGGGTGTCGTGCAGCTGGGCGCGGTGCCAGGTGCCGCCTCCGTCCGTGCTGATGTCGACACGGGCGACGGTGCCCGCACCCGACCAGGAGCGGCCCGTCAGGCGGTGGCCGGTGTGCGCGGCAAGGCGTGCGTTCCAGGGGAGCTCGAAGGCGGACTTCAGGGTCTGCCGGGTGAGCGGGGTGCTGCCCCCGGGCGGATAGGCGTCGCCGAAGAGGCGGTAGAAGTCTGTGTTCCAGGGCGAGAAGAGCGGCTGCCGGGACACCTCTATGTCACCCACCCACTTGATCGACGCGATGCCGATCCAGGACGGCACGACACAGCGGACCGGGGCGCCGTGGTCCGGCGGGAGCGGCTCGCCGTTCATCTCGTAGGCGAGGATCACGTCGTCGAGCGCCTTCGATACGGGCAGTGGGCGGCGCACATGGCCCAGGTTCGTGCCGTCCGCCGTGACGTAGTCCGGGTCGAGGCCGCGCGGCAGGATGTCGACCGCGTCGCGCCGGATGCCCGCCAGGCGCAGGACGTCGGCGAGCCGGGCGCCGCGCCAGCGGGCCGAGCCGATCGCGCCCAGGGTCCACGCGGTGCCCTCGGCGCTCCGGCCCTGCTGGCCGGCGTAGAAACTGCGGCCGTTGCCCGCGCACTCGACGAACGAGGAACGGGTCACGGTGGGCAGGCGCTTGAGGTCGGCGAGCGTGAATGTCCGGCTCTTGCCCGCAAGTCCATCGCCCCAGACATGCAACTGCCATGCCTGTGGGTCCAGTTCGGGCGTCGCCGTGTGGTTGCGTACGAAGAAATGGGAGACCGGGGTGGAGTGGCCGGTGGCCGCCAGGGACGCGAAGTTCGTCTCCGCGTTCGTGCCGCGCACCGTGAACAGCTCCTCGGGGAGCGGCTTGACGATGCCGGGCGCGGCCGGGGTCACGGCGAGTGCGGCGCCCGGGAGCGCCGCCGGCAGCCCTGTCGCCAGGCCCGCGGCCGCGAGCAGTTTCAGCAGGTCGCGACGGGCCACTCCGTCGGCGCGGGCCCGGCCCACCAGCCACTGGCGCAGCCGACGCCGGTCGTAGGCGGCCTCGTCGACAACTGTGTCGGATGCGTCGTGGGGTGCGTCGTGGGGTGCGTCGTGCCGTGCGTCGGTCGGTGCGTCGGTCGGTGTCGTCACGCGGTGAGTGTAGGAAGCGCGTGACGACATGACCCAGAACAACTCCCCTACTGCAACGTGCTGTTCACGTGCGCCTGCCGGCCTACTGGATGCTGTCGCCGCGGTTGTTGAGGGCCACGTACGTGCCGATGCGGCTGAAGTCGCCGATCACGCCGAATCTGCCCTTGTCCGAAGGCAGGTGGGACAGGAGGAGCCGGAACGCTTGGGCGGTCGCGGCGGCCTCCGCGGCTGCGGCGGGGTCGCCTGCTGCGGCTGCAGCTTCAGCGGCGGCCTCGGCACTGGTGGCGGCCCTCAAGTGGTCGCCGAGCTGCACCTTGTAGGCGTTGTAGACCTTCGCCGTGTTGTTGGGCTCCTTCGCGGCGTTCAACCGGTGGTCGTTGGTGATGGCGATCGAGGCGAGGTCCATGAGGAAGCTGTCGAACAGGTCGGTGACGTCCTTGAGTTCGCTGCTGCCCTCCCCGCTCTGCACGCCCTCGACCAGTGTCCTGGCCATCCCCACCACGATGTCGCGGTAGATCCGGTGGCGGGTGGTGCTGGCGAAGGCGGCCATGATGTGGTCGGCGTCGCCGGCGCCCTCGGTGCTCATGGTGCGCGCCGCCCCGTCGCTCAGCCCCGGCACCGGCAGCGGGAAGTCCCGGAACATCTCCTCCTCGTCGGAGACGCCGGTCCGGCGGGCGGCCAGGGGGTGCAGTCCGATCTCGTGGGCGAGCATGCCCAGAATGTGGCCGACGCCGTACTTCTCGAAGTAGTAGCTGGCCAGGCTGATCTCGACACCGCTCGTACCGTGGTCGATCACGTCGGCGGGGGTCTCCGTCGTGCGCACGTACAGGGTGATGCGGCAGGGACGGCGGTCGAGATAGTCCCTGATGGTGGTGTTCTCCTGCAGAACCTCCAAGAGGCGGACGGCCTTGTCGCGGTACGTCGCGTTCGTGTGCTTCAGGTTGGTGAACTCGTAGTTCCCCGACGTGAAAGGGGTGAGGACGGGTTCGGCGGTGGCGGGCGTCGCGGCGGCCGGGTCCGACGGCGCACGGGGCGGAACTCCCGTCGTCGCGATCGTGTCGCTGTCGCCGGTGGTGCGGGGCAAGGAGACCGGGTCCACCCAGACGGACTCGCGGAGGTCCGGTGGGGCGCTGGTGCGGGCCTCGTCCCAACTCCCCTCTGCGTCAAGCTCGTTGGGCTCGTTGGGCTCGTTGGGCTGATGCGATGGTGGGACCACGTCGCCGATGAGGGCGCCGAGCAGGGCCAGGTGGCGGCCGCGCAGGCCCGCCGCGGCGAGGGAGGGGTCATCGGGGGCCTCGTGCACGGCGCCGAGGAGGCTTCCGGGCACGTGTGGCCGGTGCGGGGCGTCGGTGTCCCGGTACTCGTCCCGCAGGCCGAGCTGGTGGCTCAGCTCGTGTGCCAACTCGACCGGGGTGGCATCCGCCCACCAGGTCGTCTGGTCCATCGTCCGGTCCCGGCCCGCCAGATCCACCGTCAGGTGCGGGGCGCCGTCGGGGGCGACCAGCTCGACGGTGACGTGCAGCCGTTCGCCGCTGGGCAGACGGTGGGCGGGGCCGTTCAGGAGCTCGGCCACGCCCGCCGTGAGCCGGTCGAACACCTGCGGGGCCCGGTCCTGCGTGTCGCGGATCGCCACCCGGACGGTGAGGTCGGCGACCGGCTCCCCGCCGAACGTGAAGCGCCGTGCGTCGAAGGCGGAGCGGACGACGAATCGGGGGCGCGTGTCCTGCCGGCCCCGCGTGTCCGGGGCGGGGGCCGGGTTCACGTTCGGATCCGAGTCCGGGGTTGAGGTCAAGTCCGGGGTTGAGGTCGAGTCCGGGGTTGAGGTCGAGTCCGGGTGCGGGGCCGGGTGCGTCGTCGCGCTCGTGCCCGTGTTCTTCGCGGCTCCTGACAGCGTGCTCAGTCCGTGCGCCTCCTCTTCGGGCGCCGGGGTACGCAAGAGCAGCGGTACGAAGTCGCCGCCGCGGCGGCGCAGGAGGATACGGGTGCTGTCGCTGGACGGGCCGGGGTTGGTGACAGCGGTGCCGTTCTCCTCGATCAGGATGACCGTGGTGCCGGTCGCGGCGGCCGCCCATTTGGCCATCACCCGGTCGGCCGTGGGGCCCCACGGGGCGTCGGCGAGATGGCGGAGCAGGTTGCTCTCGAGGGCCTCCTCGCTAAGCGGCGGCGGGGGCGTGAAGAGCGTGCTCCGCTCCGCCGGGGTGCCGGGCAGGCTGTTCTCGCGCAACAGTTGGGCGGGGGGCGCCACGGCACGCGTCCGCAGGTGGTCGACCTCGGGGCGTCCCGTTCCGGGCCGCTCGGCCGCGTGCAGCAGGGCTGCGGAGAGCGCGCCGAAGAAGCCGTTGCCCCGGCCGGAGGGGGCGCCCTGGGTGTATGTGGCACCGTCGGGCGCGGTGAGGACTCCGTCGCGGTCGAGCCGGTAACGCCGGCGGCCGCTGTCGGCGGGCGGCAGCCAGGGCGCGGTGGTGTGGCTGGGGCGCGCGGGCGGTTTCGCGGGCGCGGTGCTCTTCGTGTCCGGGGTCTTCGTGTCCGGGGTCTTCGTGCCCGGGGTCTTCGTGCCCGGGGTCTTCGTGCCCGGGGTCTTCGTGCCCGGGGTCTTCGTGCCCGGGGTCTTCGTGCCCGGGCCCTTCGCGGGCGCAGACCCCTTCGACTCCGGAGCCTTCCCGTCCGGGCCCTTCGCGGGCGCAGACCCCTTCGACTCCGGAGCCTTCCCGTCCGGGCCCTTCGCGGGCGCAGACCCCTTCGACTCCGGAGCCTTCACGTCCGGGCCCTTCGCGGGCGCAGACCCCTTCGTCTCCGGAGCCTTCACGTCCGCGCTCTTCGCGGGCGCAGACCCCTTCGTCTCCGGAGCCTTCACGTCCGGGCCCTTCGCGGGCGCAGACCCCTTCGTCTCCGGAGCCTTCACGTCCGCGCTCTTCGCGGGCGCAGACCCCTTCGG
>NZ_JBIWKA010000006.1:347041-374562 GCF_044765445.1 Streptomyces sp. NPDC102467
CTCTCCGGAGCCTTCACGTCCGCACTCTTCGCGGGCGCAGACCCCTTCGTCTCCGGAGCCTTCACGTCCGCACCCTTCGCCGGCGCAGACCCCTTCGACTCCGGAGCCTTCCCATCCGGGCCCTTCTCGTCCGGGCTCTTCGCGTCAGTACCGGGCGGCGGCAGCGCCGTGGTGACCGGGGCCGGGGTGCCGGGCGGGAGGGCGGCGTAGAAGAAGCCCTTGTCGGCGAAGAGGACCGGGTCGGCGGTCGGCTTGACGGCGGCCAGGTCCCCGTGGCGCGGCAGGAAGACCTGGTCGCGGCCCTCCCCGGTGACCACGGTGAGCGGGGTGTTCAGGACCCGGGCGGCGAGCGCGGGCAGCAGGTCGGCGCCGCCGTGGTCGCCGGCCAGGCGCTCGGGCGGCGCCAGTTCAACGTCCGGCTGCGCGGCGTCGTCCTGCCGCGGCTCGCTGGCGAACGGGCGGGACAGGGCGGCGACGGCCAGCTTCACCCGCTGGGCGGGCGTCGGCCAGAAGGTCGCAGGGAGACGTCCGAAGGCGTCGAACTCGGCCTGATGCGGAGGCTCCAACGTCACCCCTGCGTCGTTGAGTTCGGCCTGGGTGAAGGTGTCCCCGGCGTCCAGGGCGAGGGCGTCGAGCAGGTCCTCGTTGCCGTCCTTGCCCAGCTCCTCGGCGAGGCTGCGGCGGGCGGCGTCGATGGCCTCGGCGGTGACGGCCGGGTCGTCGGGGGTGGCCGTGAACCGGGCGGCGAGGTCGTTACCGAGGAGGAGGGGCAGCCTGCCCCGGGTCCCGGCGGTGGCGAGCAGCGCGTGGAAGAACGAGGCGCCGTCGTGCGGCACGTCGTGCACCTTGCGCACCGTGACGCCGTCCGGCGAGGTGAGGGTGCGCGGCGGGGAGTCGGCGGTGCCGTCGGTGATCTTGTACGGGTCGGGCGCCTCGGAGCGCCAGTCGGGCTTGGTGTACTTCTGCGGCGGGTCCGGCTCCGTGTCCGTGGCCGGACCCTGATGGTGGGCGGTGAGCCGGGAGGCCGCGAGGTAGAGCCGGTGGTGGTCCGCGGCGGCGGTGTCGCTGCGGCCCTGCCACTTGCGGACCTCTTCGCGGGCGGCCTGCCAGGCGGTGACGGCCGGCGACTCGGCGACCGTCGGCGGCAGATCGGTCGCCAGGTCCGGGTGGTCGCCGCCGAGTGCGGCCCGCTCCGGCGCGTCGAGGGCGAGCCACGTCTCGCGGGCCTTGGCCCGGGCGTCGTAGTAGCTCTTCTCGGCGGTGGCGAGGTCGGCCGCCGCCTCGGCCATGTCGTCCCAGGCCTTGATGGCCGTGCTCGGGAACGTGGTGTCGTCGAGGAGACCGTAGTCGCGAGCGATGTCCTCGCGCAGCCAGACCAGCGCGGTGGTCTCCGCCTCGACGGCGCGCGGGCCGCGCACGGGTTTGCCGAGCGCCTGCAGCGGACGGCTGTCGGAGACCTGGTGATTCACTTCGGACACCGAGAGCCAGCTGACGGGCAGCGCGAAGAGCATGTTGCGGTCGGCGATGACCTTGAGGTGGGTGCCGAGGGTGGTGTCCACGGTGGCCTTGAGCGTGGTGCCGTCGTTCGAGCCGCCGATCGGCACCGCGGCACCCGGGATGGTCAGACCCGCGTTGCTGGTGCCCGCCAGAGGCGATGTGCCCACCGCGCCCTCGACGTTGTCGACGGTGCCGGAGTCCAGCGCGTCGGACGTTTTCCACCGCCCCATGGCTTCCATACGCGACTTGCTCTCCACGGCGAGCAGCTTGGCGCCGGTGCGGTGCATCTTCGCGTAGAGGCGGGATTCGGCGGTGTGGGACTGGCCGAAGAGCCGGGCGGAGGACTGGAGCGGCAGCTCGGTGCCGTCGGCGCCGAGCGCCTCACGGAAGCCGGCGGTGAGGCCGCCCTGCGAGGTGGCCTCCTGCTGGGCCTGGGCGGGAGCGGTGCCGAGACCGGTGAGCGGGGTCTGGTGGGCCATGCGGACGCGTGCGCCGAGGGAGGTGCCGGTGTGCCGTTTGCCGGCGTCGCTGTCGCCGAGGCCGTCGGCGCGGGCGGTGGCGAGGGTCAGGGCGTCCCGCACGTTGGCCGCGCCGTGGATGTCGACGGCGAGGATGCCGGAGCCGATCCGGTCGTCGAAGGACAGAACGTCGGAGACGGTGGTGGCGTCAGTGGTGTCTGCGACCTCACCGGTGGCCGCATCAGTGGCGCCGTTCGCGGCAGCAGCGTCAGTGGCGCCGTTCGCGGCAGCAGCATCGGTGGCGGCGGCTGTGCGCCATGCGGCGATGCCCTCCGGGCGGGCCTGGTCGGGGGTCAATACCCGTACCGCGCGCTCCGGTTCGGGCACGTTCTGCTCGGTGAGCGTGCCTTCGCTGCCCTCACCCTCCGGGGTGAGCAGGCTGGTCGGCACGACCTCGTTGAGGGTGCCGACGGGGGCGACGGCGCGCGGGGCGAGTGGTGCGCCGTCCGCGTCCGTCATGGTGACGGTCAGGGTGTAACTGGTGACGATCTCGGCGTGAGTCAGCGTCGTGGCGATGTTCGGCATCGCGAGGCTGCCCGCGGTCTCGGTCCGGGTACTTGACTGCTGCTGCGCCGCGGTGCCCTGGAGCGAGGGGTTGACGGTCAGGAGGCCCTCGGTCGCGCGCTGCCCGACGCCGAGCGTGACGTCGCCGCCGCGCTCCTGGCCGGTGGTGTCGGCACCGTCGCGGGCGGTGTTGCGGTAGTCCTCCAGTTCGTAACCGGTACGCAGCCGCTCCACGGTGGTGTGGACCGGAGTGAGCTTGAACCGCACCTGCGCGGGGCTGCCGCCGGTCGGCAGGTGGTTCGGCCGCGACCATGCGCGGTAGCGGACCGGCAGGGTCGTGCCGTCGGTCGTCAGTTCCTGCAAGTGGGCCCGGAGGAAGTCCGGCGAAAGCCGCTGGAGCACCTGCTCCCGGTCGTGCGAGGGCACGCCGATCTTCTCCATGCCGCGCATCAGTTGGCCCGCCGCGTGGCTCGCGTCGAGTTGCCCGCTGGGATGGCCGGGGAAGCGCCGGCCACTCAGGAAGGGGGACACCCGGTAGCCGCCGCCGAGGTTGCTCGGGGTGGCGGTGCCCATGCCGTCCGGCGCGAGACCGGCCTCGATGGCGTCCTGCATCGGCAGATGGAACATCACCGCGTCGCGGATGGTCTGGAGCGCGGCGGCGGCGCGACGCGGGGCGAGACCGTTCGCGAGGCTTTCGGAGAGCCGCCCGGCCGCGGAGCTGAGCCGGGCGGCGGCGCGGGTGCCGACCGTGCCCATCGCGGCGGTCCAGCGGTCCCGCACCGCGACGGTCTCGGCGGCGTCGGCGACCACCAGGTACGTCCGTCCCACGTAGGAGAGAATGCTGCTCTTTCCGCGGGCGACGGTCTGCGTGACGCTGTGGCCCTTGCCCCAGGCCTGCTGGAGGGCGGTCGCGTAGGAGCCGCTCACCGGCTGCTGTCCCGGGGCCTGCTGCAGCACTATGTCGCTGCCCTGCAGGCCCACGGTGAAGCGGGACGCCGTGCCGCGGCTGCCCGCGACGCGGTGCTCGTGGCCGAGGGTGGCTTCGAGGCTGGCCGGCTTGGGATCGCTCTTGACCCGGAAGTTGCTCAGTTCGCCGCGGACCGCCGCCTTCAGGTAGTGGGTCCGCAGCGGGCTCGCGCCGTTCAGCCCGGTGATCCGCGATCCGAACGGGCCCAGATACTGGCCGAGTTGACCGGCGATACCGAGGTTCGCCACGGCCCTGCGCAGCGCGCCGCGTGCCGGGGCGCCGGGCGCGCTGACGTGCCATGAGGTGCCGGAGGCGCGGTCGGCGGTGTCCTGCATGAGCTGCTGGCGCAGCTCGCCGCCCTCCGTACTCAGCACCACGTGCGGGGAACTCAGCAGCTGATGGGTGAGCAGCTGGTCGGCCGAGTGCGGGGGCTTCAACGGGCGTGTCCCGTCGAGGAGTTGGTCCGCCTCGACTGCCGGGCGCCGCTGGGGGGCGGGCGTGGGGGCGGGTGTGGGCGCCGTGCCGGTGAGCGGCGGGTCGGCGGGGGCGTGGTGCTCGGAGCCGTGTGCAGCGGGCACGGCCAGTTCCACCCGGCCCACGGTCTCGGCACCCTTGCTGAACAGGGGCCGCTCCTCGATCTTGCTGACGAAGACGCCCGCGCCGAGCAGGCCCACCGAGACGAGCCGGGTCCAGCCGCGCGGGCGCCGGTGGCCCTCGAAGTCGGCGCTCAGCTTCACTTCGTAGCTGTAGAGGTCGGCGCCGGTCTGGAACGTCAGGTTGTCGTGGGTGACGGCGTCCGTGGTCCGGGTGGCCTTCTGGCCGGCCTTCGCGTAGCGGGCGCCGAGCGCCAAGCTGCCGATCTGGCGCGGTGAGCTGGTGTCGGGCACCTTGTCGTGGTCGCGCGGCGAGATGCCCAGCTCGACGCCGCCGGACACCCCGATGCTCGCCTGTTGGCCCTGGCCGGAGACCTCGGTGCCGATCACCCCGTTGCGCAGCGAACGCTCGCTCATGGTCGTCTCGAACCGGCGGTCGGTCAGCCGCGCCCGCAGGATCAGCGTGTGGTGGCCGCGGCGCACCTTGCCGTCCTCGGTGAGGGTGACGGGTACGCCGGTGGTGGTCAGGCTCTCCAGACTCTGCGCGAGGCTGGGCCGGTTCAGCGCCTCGCGCACCTGCCGGTCGTTGTGCAGCGCGGTCCGCATCCGCCCGTCGCCGTACCAGAGCTTGCTGAGACGCGGGTGACGCAGCATCAGTGGCGGGACGAACAGCGTCGGGTACGAGCGGTGCAGGGTGTCCAGGACCGTGTCGGCGAAGACCCGCATGGGATCCCGGCCGTGGTCGGAAGCGGGGCCCTTGGTCTGGGTCTGGGTCTCGGTCCCGGTCTGGGTGGGGGCGGAGCCCTGGGTGGGGGCGGAGCCCTGGGTGGGGGCGGAGCCCTGGGTGGGAGCGGGGTCCTGGGCCGGGGCAGGGTTCTGAGCGGGTGCGGGATCCTGGGCGGGTGCAGGGTCCTGGGAGAGTACGGGGTTCGACGGGCGGCCGGGGCGAAAGCCCTCGGCGCGGACCTGGCCGCCCAGGTGCACGGGGTCCTCGCGGGTGAGGTACCACGGCACGGGCGGTTCGGCCGCCGGGTACGGGCCCGCCTGTCCGGGCGTCCGGGCGTCCCAGCCCGCGAGCCGGCGCGCGTCCTGGGTGGAGATCCAGTCCAGGCTGACCACGCGCAACGGGCGGGCCGCGGACGGCGGTTCACCGGCCGCGCGCACCATCAGGGTGCGCTCGACCCGGTACAGCGCGATCGGGTGGCTGCGGACGCGGCCGGTGACCTTGCGGGCCGTGTCGGCGCCGAAGAAGTGACTGCGCCCGGAGCTGAGGTCCGTACGGACGAGGGGGCCGCCCTGCACGCGCACGTCGACCTGCGAACCGACGTATGTGTGGTTCGGCCCGGAGGTGATCTGGACGCCCACGCGGGTGTCACGGACGTGGCCGCGCTGGTTCTGGTACGTGGTCTGGGTGAGATCGCGCAGTTCCGCCTTGACCGACTCGGTGACCAGCGTGGCCCGGTGCGGCACCGACCGCTCCACGACGAGGTGTCCCAGCGGGTGCCGGCCGCTGCCCCGGGTCAGCTCGGGGCCGCTGACCGGTGCGGTGAGCCGACCGAACAGGGGCAGCAGACGGCCCGGCCGGACGAACGAGATCAGCGTGCGGTGGGCCGAACTGCCCGGCCGCGCACCGGAGATGGCGAGGGCCAGATCCTCCGGCGGGTCGGTCAGGTGCAGCCCGGTGGTCTCGGTGATCCGCGGCTCGACACCGCTCGGGAACGTCAGAGTCTCGGGTGCGCGCCTGGTCCCCGCGTAGGGCACGGTGAGGTCGTCGGGCAGCCGCCAGCTCAGCCCGTCCCGCACAGCGAACTCGGCGGTGTGCGCGCGGCTGCGCAGCCAGTGGGGCGATGTACTGGGCCCGGTGTCCGTGTTGTCGGCGCTGCCAGTGCTGTCGGTGACGCCGGTGCTCTCGGTCCTCGGCGCCTCGGTGACGCGGTCCACGCGCACCCGGTAGTACACGTCGTCGAGGTGCAGGTGGGAGCCGTCGATGGCGCGGTACTCGGTCTGGTTGAACGCCTGGGTGCCCTGGGTGTAATCGGTCCTGCGGCTCCAGCCCAGGGAGAGGCCGATCTTCAGCAGCCATTCGAGCGGCGGGCCCATGCTCAGCGCGCCGGCGATCCGGCGCCCGACACCCACGCTGCGCCCGCTTCCGTAACCGGACTGGCCGCGCCGCATGGTGTCGACCTTGACCGTGGCACCGCCCACGTCCGAGAAGCGTTCCCAGCGGTGGTACGGGACTGCCTCGACGGTCAGTTCATGGCCGACGCCGGACTTCTCCCGGCCCACGAAGCGGGCGCCGCGCGGGGCGGTGAAGGCGCCGGGCTGTTCGGTCAGCAGGCGCAGCAGCTCCGCCTCGTCGAACTGGTCGCGCAGCTTGGGCGGCAGCTTCCCGAGGATCTCGTTCGCCACCTCGTTCGGCGAACGCAGGGTGAGCGTGCCCAGTCCGGTGAAGAGCCCTGGGACCGGAGTCGGCCGCGTGCCGTCGGCGCCGCTGTCCGGGCTCGCGGCGTCCGGATCGGTGTCCGGGACGAGCAGGACGGCGGGCAGCCGGCCGCCGTCGTCGAAGGTGACGGTGCCGGGCGCCGGGCCGGGTGGAAGGGCGTCCTCACCGGTGAGCAGGCGGGCCGGGCGGTGCCGGTCGAGCTGCGTCTCCAGCGGTACCAGATCACCCGGGTCGGATTCCGTGGCGTAGAGGTCGGCGATCCCGCCCATGTCGCGCAGCCAGTCCCCGAAGGCGTCGGAGGTGTCCGATTCCGGGGTGGCCGGGGTCGATTCCGTTGCGGGCGGGGCCGATTCCGGGGTGGGTGGTGGCGCAGGTTCCGTCGCGGGCGGGGTCGACTCCGTTGCGGGCGGGGTCGATTCCGAGGCGGGCGGGGTCGATTCCGAGGCGGGCGGCGCAGGTTCCGTCGCGGGCGGAGCCGACTCCGTTGAGGGCGGAGCCGACTCCGTTGAGGGCGGAGCCGACTCCGTTGAGGGCGGAGCCGGTTGCGTTGTGGACTGGGCCGACTCCGTTGTGGGCGGGGCAGGTTGAGGGGATGCTTGAGTCGGTTTCGGGGTGGGCAGTGCGGCGGCGGGGATCAGGGCGTCGTAGTGGTCGGTGCCGTTGTACGCCAGGTGCAGGGTTCCCGCCCGGCCACCCGGGTGGAGCGGAGTGACGTACGTGTTCCCCGGCGAGTGTCCGTCGGGCTGGACGAGCCGCAGGTCGAGGTCGAGGGTGTGCGCCAGCGCCTGCGGGAGCAGGTCGGCGAAGGGGGAGGACCACAGCACGGAGTGCTCGGCGGCCGCGGCGAACAACCCCTCGGTGCCGAGCCGTCGCGCGTCGGCCGGGGTGGGGGCCACCTCGGCGAGGTACGGGTATCCGCTGTTCCGCAGGATGCGCTGCCACCGCGTGGGGTCGCCGTCGGTGACGACCTTCTGCGCGATCCAGTTCCACTGCTCGGTGATGTCGCTGTGCTCGTCCGGGTGCACCCCGGCGAGGGCAGTCATCCGCAGATCGTCCACCACGGCGAGCACCGGGTCAGGAGTGGCCTCCGCCGCCGCGGAGGCCAGTTCGGAGCCGGTGATCCTGTCTCGCAGCAGGCCGCGCAGCCCGGCGACGTTGCGTGCGGCCCACGCGGGCGGTATCTCCTGGCCGCGCGCGCTGTCGAGGAGCGCCCGGAAGAAGCAGTTGCCGTCGCCGGGGGTGACCAGGCGCGCCAGCTCACTGCCGTCCGCGAGCACGGTCTGCGTCGTCGCCGGGGGCTTGCTGAGCACGGTGAGACTCTCGGCGATGCTCTCCGGGCGGGTCGGCACGGGCGCCAAGTCCGGCCTACGGCGCGCGAGTTCGGCGATGTCCTCGGGGCTGAGCGCCAGGTCGGACAGGGGCAGCGGGGTGTCGGAGAGCGACCAGGTGACTTGTGCGGCCGGCGCGTACGCGAGACCGCGCACGTCCTCCTGCGAGATCAGCGTGGCCGGGGGCAGGAGCACGGGCGGCGGGGGCAGCAGGGCGTCCAGCGTGACATCGGGGTCGCCAGTGGCACGCAAGTCGGCCGCGGCGCGCAGGAATTCGGTGTACTGCTCGACGGTGGGTTCGGCCACGGGGCCCGTGGGGGCCGCCGCGCCGAGCCGGTCGCCGACCATGCGGCTCAGCAGGTCCGGGGTCATCCGGCCGTCGCCGTAACGGGCGGCGCTGTCCGGACTGTGCCAGCGCAGACCGTCTACGTACGCGAGACCGGCCAGCAAGTCCCGGTTCTCCGGGCGCTGTTCGGCGTCCGGGCCGAGCACGTCGCGCAGGGTGCGGATCTGCTGGAGGGTGCGGGCGTGGGCGAAGGCGTCGACCGGCCCCGGGCCCGCGTGCAGTCCGGCGTCGCGCGCCGCGCGGTCCAGGTCGGCGCCGCTGGGCTCGGGGGTGAACAGCCGCCACCGGCCCGGCCCGTCCGGACCCTCGGTGAGTACGGCGCGGACGACGCCGTCGGCGTCCCTTGCCGTGCCGACCTCGGTGGTCGGCGCGTACACCTGCCGGCCGGTCCGGTTCGCCACGTGCTGGGCCACGGGCAGCCCCGCCACCAGCGGCTGCCGCCCGGTCTCGCACGAGTAGAGGACCAGCGGCCGGTCCTGCGCGCCGTCCTTGAGTACCTCTCCGAGCTGTACGCCGCTGACCTCGACGGTGGGACGCGCCGCGTCGTCGGTTCCGAGTGTGACGGTACGTGGTGTGCCGTGTGCCGCGAAGTAGTCGGCACCCTGCGGGGTGCCGGAGCCGGGGAGCGGGGTCGGCGGGCCGGTGAACACGGTGCGGGTGGCGGGCGGGTCCGGGACCGTCTCCGGGGACGCGGGCGGTGTCTCCGGGGCGGACGTGGTCCGTACCCCGCGGAAGGTGTCCTGGCCGAGCAGTTCGCGGCGTCCCGCGCCGTGCGCCGTGCCGTCCTCGGCCGGGCTCTGCGAGATGGTCAACGTCTGTACCGCACGCCCTGGTTGAGGCACGACGGCCGCGTCCGACATCCAGAGCCGCAGCTGTGTGACGGGCACCGTGTGGCCGTCCAGGGTCGTGACGACAGGCTCGGCTTCGGGGCCCCTTCCGTCACTGGTGGCACCGGCTCGCTCCACGGGCCGTACGACGATCCGTGCAGGTGTCGGTGTCGGTGCCGGTGCCGGTGCCGGTGCCGTGGGGGGATCCGACACGGTGGTGGGCGGGGGCGGCGGAGGGCTGCCGCCGTGCCCGGGGCCTGGTCCGCCCGTGCCGATGCCGGTGCCGTGTCCGTTGCCGCGGCCCGACTCCAGGTGCAGGTCGGTGGCTGTCTCCGTCTCGATGCGGGAGGGGGCGGCGGGTTCGGACCCGAGGTTTACGGTACCGGCCGGGCGCCCCGGGGTGGTGCTGAACGGGTCTCCGCTCTCGGTCCGCACGGTGTGCGGATTGGCGGGACCAGGATCCGGTGCGAGATCCGGTGCGAGATCCGGTGCGAGATCCGGTGCGAGATCCGGTGCGAGATTTGTGCCGAGTGCGTCGGCGAGCGGTAGCAGCACGTCGGCACCGTGGAACGTGGTGTCCGACGTGCTCATGGTGTTCGGGATGCCCGCCGTGCCTGTGGTGCCGTTCGGCGTTGTCGTGGACGGTGGGCCGGCGAGGGGGCGTACCTGGACCGGGGCGCCCGGCCCCGCACGGGTCAATTCGACGGCGACGCGCACCGGGTTGCCCGATCCGTCCGTCGCGACCGGCGGCCCGAGCACGACGGCCCGGTCGGCCCCGGCCCGGTCCAGCAACGCGGTTGCCTCCGGCGTTCCCTCCCTCGGCGGCGGCACCTCCGAGACCACGACCGTCAGCGGCGGGGCGGGGTTCTGGGCGGGTCCGGGGCCGGTCTGCGCATCGCCGGTCAGGACAGAGTCGTTCCCTGGGTTGTCCGAAGTGCCCTCCGTCGCAACCCCGTTGACGCCGTCCGGCCAAGGCTCGGCGTCCGTTGATCCGTCCGCCGGGACCGTTCGGTCCGGGGTCCCGGTGTTCTGCGGCGACGGCGTGGCGGAGGAGGCCGAGGTGTTCCCGGATCCGGGAACACCACCGGAATTGCCGGAAACCCCGGGACCGGCCGAGGCTCCAGGACCCACCGAAGTCCCGGGCCCAGCAGAGGCTCCAGGCCGGGCAGAGGTCCCGGAACCCGCCGAAGTACCGGGCCCGGGGTTTCCGGCACCCGTCGAGGTACCGGGCCCCGCCGAAGTGTTGGGCCCGACCCCCGGCCCCACCGGCACCCCGGGTCCGGCGGAAAACCCGGGCGCCGCCGGAGTCTCCGGCCCTGTCGATGCGTCGGGCCCCGCCGATGTGCCGGCCCCCGCCGCTGCCCCGGAGCCGTCCGACGTCCCGAGCCCCGTAGACGTACCCGGACCCGTCACTGCATCGGGACCCGCCAACGCGTCGGGGTCATCCGAGCTTGCGGGCCCCGCTGATGCATCGGGTCCTGCCGAAGTGTTCGGTCCGGCCGAAGCCCCAGGGCCGGCCAAGGCCCCAGGTCCCGCCGAAGCCCCGGAGCCCGCCGAGCTCCCAGGTCCCACCGAAGCATCAGGACCCGCCGAAGCATCAGGCCCAGCCGCGGCCCCAGACCCCGCCGAAGCCCCGGGGCCGTCCGCCTCCCCCGCCGACGGACCAGGGCCATCCGAAGTCCCCGGCCCATCCGAGCTTCCAAGCCCCGCCGACGCATCAGGCCCAGCCGAGGCACCGGACCCCGTCGATGCCCCAGGCCCAGCCGCAACCCCGGTCCCCGCCGACGTCCCAGGACCGTCCGACGTCACAGAGCCGTGCGACGCCCCCGGCCCCGCGGACGCGCCGGGCCCATCCGAACCCCCGAGCCCCGCCGATACATCAGGCCCCGCCGAAGCACCAGGTCCTACCGAAGTCCCAGGACCGTCCGACGCCCCAGAGCCGTTGGCCGCTCCCGGCCCCGCCGACACACCAGGGCCATCCGAACTCCCCGCCCCCGTCGACGTACCCGACCCCATGGACGTATCAGATCCACCCGACGTACCGGACCCACCCGACGTACCCGCACCGTGGGAGGACCCGACGACGCCGCTGTCCGCTTGGCCAGGGGGCGCTGGCGTGTGATGGGTTCCGCCGGTCGTGGTCGTGGTCGCGCCGCTCGGGGTGTCCACCGTGACCGGGGTGCCCAAGCCGTCCAGGGCGCGGCGGACCTCGTCCGTGTCGAGGTGGGCGGCGGGGCTGTCCCCGGCGGTCACCACCCGGACCTCGGGCACGTCCGACAGCGCGCCGTGCAGACCGTCGCGGACGCCTATCTCGGTGCTGGACGGGGGCTGCGAGCGCAGGTCGGCCAGGTCGCTCAGCGCCTGGGCACGGGCGTCGGCGGGGCCGGCGTGGACCTGCTGCCACAGATCGTTCTCGGCCGCGGACACGGACGACGACGGCCCCGCGGAATGCGACGACAAATCCTGCGAAGCGTACGGCGGCGGGCTCTGGGACGACGTGTACGGCGGCGGGCTCTGGGACGTCGTGTTCGGCGGCGGGCTCTGTGTGGTGGAGGAGATCGGCGATCCGCCGTCGCGTGTCGCGCCGTCACCGCCGGTGGCGCTCGTGCCCGCCCCCGAATCGCCGGTGCGGACGGAGCCGCCGGAATCCCCGGTGTCACCGATGCCGCCGGAGACGGTGGGCGGGTTGGTGCGCAGGTTGTTGATGGCGTTGCGCAGTTCGGCGCCGCTGTTCATGGCGCCGCCCGTGAGCGTCGACTCGACCTGGCTGCTGATGCCCGCGCCGACGAACGTGGACCAGCTGGTGGACCAGTCATTGTCGAAGGCACCCTTGATCAGGATCTCGCCGAGCCCCTCACCGGCTCCGGCCACGACGAAGTCGGTCGCCCCCTTGATCCCGTAGTGTCCGGCCACCGTGCCCGGCCGGTCGGCGAAGCTGAGCAGGATCTCGTTGTTCCGCCAGAGGCTTGGGTTGTTCGTGAAGTTGTTGGTGAACGCGAACGGGTTGCCGCTCTTGGGGCTCGGGCCGCTGGTGTACGGATCGGGGCCAGGACGACCGCTGCCCGGCGTAGGGGTAGGGCTAGGAGTGGGCGTAGGGGTAGGCGTAGGGGTGGGGGTTGGCAAAGGGGTCGGTTTGGGGCTAGGGGTCGGCGTAGGAGTCGGGGTCGGCGTAGGAGTCGGGGTCGGGGTCGGTGTGGGGCTCTTCGGGCCGGGGCCCGGGGCCGGAGTCTTGGGGTCCGGTGTCGGGGTGTGCGGAGTGGGGGTGGGCGGGTTCTTGAAGCCGAGGTCCGGGCCGTTCTTGAGGAAGTTGTTGTCGTAGCCGTCGACGAGGTTCTTCCCCCACTTGCCGAAGAGGCTGGTGAGACCGCCCGCGGCGGCGCCGAACGCGCCGTCCTTGAGGATCTGGCCCCAGTCGAAACCGTCGGGCCGTCGGCCGTCGGGGGCGAAGTTCATCATCGCGAGCCGCACCGCGAACGTGGTGAAGGCCTCCTCGAGCGCCTCCGTCAGCGAGGGCGCCAGATGCAGCCGCTGCAGCAGGTGGCTGATCGTGGTGAGGATCATGAACCGGCTGCGTAGTTTGGCCAGCATGATCTGGCTGGCCGAGGCGCCACCGGTGAAGAAGGACATCGCCAGGTAGATGGCGATCTCGAGGAGCAGCCGGATGATCTCGGCGATCACCTGCCACTTGGATTCCATGATGTCCATGGAGGTCTTGCGCCGGCCGTCGGCGATCTTCCCCAACTGGTCGGCGAACTCGGTCA
This sequence comes from Streptomyces sp. NPDC102467, assembly GCF_044765445.1. Taxonomy (NCBI): domain Bacteria; kingdom Bacillati; phylum Actinomycetota; class Actinomycetes; order Kitasatosporales; family Streptomycetaceae; genus Streptomyces; species Streptomyces sp. NPDC102467. The sequence goes on from NZ_JBIWKA010000006.1 coordinate 359,826, forward strand.
GGTAGCTCTTGCCACCTTTGCCGGTGAGCGTGCCCATCGCCTGGGCGTACGACGTGGAAAGGTCGTCCGGCATGACCTGGGCGATGTCGTGGACCGACTTGTTGATCAGCGAGGAGAACTTGTCCAGCTTCCGGCCGAGGTCGGAGTAGGGCAGGCGGCTGTCGTAGGCGAGATCCTCGTCGGCGGTGATGAGCTTCTCCCCGGTGAGGATGAAGATCATCGCGTTGATCTCGGGCGATGCCATGATGCTCACCGGGGGCCGCCCCCGGGTCCGAGCGGGCACGCCCGGGTGGCCGCTCCCGGCGTGGTGCGGGAGCGGCCTACGGCGGAGAGGTCAATGGCGGCCATGCCCGCCGGTGTCGGCGCCGTCACCGGTCGATCCGTTCGTCTCTACGCGGTCGTTGACCTGCTTGATGCCTTCGAGGTTGCCGTCGCGGGTGTGCTCCATCAGCCGGACCTGCTCGAGCGTCGCGTCGGTGATGCCGACCACCGCGTCGCGGATGGCGAACATGGTGTCCTTGGTGGTCTGCCGCTCCTTCTTCTCCTGCGGCTTGGCCGTGTCGGCGAAGTCGTCGCCCGAGCCGGGCCACGAGACCGTGGGGGCGAGCTCGTCCAGGAACTCCTCGGTCATGCTCCTGGCCAGGTCACCGATCTCCTCCAGCTGCTCGGCCAGGGCCTCGATGCGCTGCGGGTCGGCGTAGTAGCGCTGTCCCATCGGTCAGTCCTCCCCGTCCTCACCGAGTGCGTCCCGCCAGCCGGGGGTCGCCGCGGTGTCGCGTGCCGTGGCCGTCTCGTCGTCGTCATCGCGCAGCACCTCGGGGCCGAAGATCCGCTCCCAGTCCAGCTCGAAGCCTTTCAGCTCCGGCACGTTGCTGCTCGGCTCGGTGAAGGGCGCCATCGCCTTCATGACGTGCCGGTTCATCTTCGTACGGGCGGCGCTCGAAGCCTCCAGGACGCTGGCGGCCAGCTCCTGCGGGGACATGTCGCGGTACTTGTTGTCCAGGAACTCGATCCCGGCCAACTCGCCCTGCGGGCCCACCGTGGCGCGGACCGCGCGGTCGGAGGAGAGCACCGCGAACGACGCCTCGCGCAGCTCGCGCTCGGTGCGCGCGACCGCCTCCTGCGCCTCGTGGAGTTCGGCCATCGCCTTCTCCAGTCGCTTCTCCAGCGGTTCCGTCACACCCACTCCGCCCTTCCGCGCCGTACGGTCAACTGCTCACCTGATCTTGCCTGGTGAGGGCCCCTCTGCGGAAGCCGGGGCCAGGTGGGATGCGTCTCTACGCGAAACGCTGTGCTCACCGGCCGATGACGGCCGGGGTGCCGCCCTCTTCGGTGCCCCACACGTCCGTGTCCTCTTCCAGGTAGTCGGCGGAACTGGTGGTCCTGCGACCCGGTTCGCTCTCCTGCTCGGAGCTGTCGCCGCCCGTGCCGCCGCCACCGCCGGTGGTCGACACGCGGGAAGCGGGCGAGAGGAAAGTGTCGCTGTCCTCCTGACGGTTCCACGGGCTGCGACGGCGTCGGTTGCGGCGCTCGCTCTCCTCCACCGCGTCGACCAGTACGGCGCGCACCCGCTCCCCGTTGCCCTTCTCGGCGCCTCCGCCCATGCCGCCGGCTCCGCCCATCGGCATGCCGGGGCTGCCGGGCGTACCCGGGGCGCCCGGCGTGCCGGCCCCCGCGGCGGCGGCCGGTGCTGCCGCGCCGGCGGTGGTGGCGGCGCCGTCCGACAGCGGGGCGACACCGGTTCCGGAGGCGACGGTGGACCCGTCGGTGGCCGCGCCGAGGCCCGTGCCGCCGGAGTAACCGCCGCCGGAGCTCCCGGCGTTCGTGGCACCGCTGTCGAGGCCGAGCTCGGAGAACGGCACCTCATGGCTGGTGGTGCCACCGCCGCTCGCGCCCGAAACGTCACTGTTCGGCGAGTTGAGACCGTCGAGCAGGTCCGAGGTGCTGGTGTTCGGCGAGTTGAGGCCGTTGAGCAGGTCCGTACCGCCGCCGTTGGCGGACGAGTTGAGGTCGCCCAGGTCGCCCAGGTCCACTGTCTCGGTGTGGCCCTGCGCGTCGGTGATGCTCGCGACTCCGGTGTCCGGGTCGATGATCTGAGTGCTGCCGTCCGGGAACGTGGTGCTCAGCTTCCCGTTGTCGAGCAGGGTCGAGGACCCGTCGGAGTTGGTCACCTTCGCCCCGTGGGTGAGATCGGTGACCGTGCTGCTGCCGTCCGGGTGCGTGGTGGTGAGCTGCCCGTCGCCCGGATCGAACGAGGCGGAGCTGCCGTCCTGGTACGTGGTGGTGAAGTCGCCGCCGTCGAGCGCGGTGTGACCGCCCGTCGGGGTCTGCAGACCGGCCTGGTCGCCGTTGAGGTTCCCGAGGTCGCCCAGGTCGTTCAGGTTGTTCAGACCGTTCAGGTCACCGGGCGACTCGGTGGTCAGGTGGGAGTTGATGTCACCGAGGTCTCCCGGATCACCCAGACTGTTGTTGTTGCCCTGGCTGTTGAGGTCGCCCAGGGAGCCGAGGTTCTGGGTGGTGGTGGTGCCGTCGGGGTCGGTGCTGGTCGCCTGGCCGGTCGCGGGGTCGACGTGCTGGACCGTGCCGTCGGGGAACGTGGTGGTCAGCTTGCCGTCGTCACCGAGCGAGGTCACCGAGCCGTCCGCATTGGTCACCTTGGCACCGTTGCCCAGGTCGGCCGTGGTCGTCGACCCGTCCGGGTGGGTCGTGGTGAGCGTTCCGCTGTCGGCGTCGAAGGCGGTGCTGCTGCCGTCCGGGAACCCGGCCGTGACCTTGTGGTCGTCGAGCCCTGTGCTGCCCCCGGTCGGGCTCTTGAGGTTCGTACCCGCACCACTGCTGGACCCAGGGCTGTTGATTCCGCCGAGGTTGCCCAGGTTCGTCAGGGCCGGGGGCAACGCGGTGGACTGCTGCCCAGTGTCGCCGCCGGCGCCCGGGGTGTTCAGATCGCCGAAGTTGCCCAGGTTCTTGACGACCGCGCTGTTCGCGTCGCCGTTGTTACCCGTACCACCCGCGTTACCCGCATTGCCCACGTTGTCCGTGCCGCCCGAGGTACCCGCGCCGTTCGCACCACCCGAGTTCAGCAGGTCGTCGAGGCCGGCCGAACTCACCGTCGCGGGGTTGTTCGGGCCGTTCTGACCACCCGAGTTCAGCAGATCGCCGAGATCGATCGTGCTCTCGGTACCCGGGTTGTTCGCGCCGTTCTGACCGCCGCCCGGGGTGTCCGCTCCGTTCCCGCCGCCCCCCGGGTTCAGCAGATCATTGAGGTCGAGAGTCTGGTTGCCGCCCCCACCGGGGCTGTTGAGGCTGTTCTTCAGGGCGTTCGCCTGGTCCTCGGCCGCGGCCTTCGCCTCCGCATTCAGCTTGTCCGCGTCCGCCTTGTCCGCATCATGCTGCGCCTTCGCCTCGTCGGCCGCCTTCTTCGCGTCCGCCTTCGCCTCGTCGGCCGCCTTCTTCGCGTCCGCCTTGTCCTCGTCATGCTGCGCCTTGGCGTCGTCGGCCGCCTTCTTCGCGGCCGCGGCCGCGTCCGCGTTCGCCTTGGCCGCGTCGTCGGCCGCCTTCTTCGCGTCCGCGGCGGCCTTCGCGTTCGCCTCGTCGAGGTCGTCCTGCGCGTCCTGGGCCTTCTTGTCCTTGTAGTCCGAGGCGGCCGTGTCCGTCGACTTCGGCTTGGGCACGTTGTCCGAGAAGTCGTCGGAGAGATCGACGAAGTGGTTGTTCAGGGTGGCCTGCACGGTGGCCGCGGCGGTGCCCAGGTAGTCGTTGACACCCTGGGACCAGATCTTGACCGCCTTGTTGCCCACCTTCACCCAGGCGTCCTTCTCACTGATGTCGCCGTAGTCGGGGTGCACCTGAGAAAAGTCGCCATGGGGGCTGTGGCTGACCAACTGGTTGTACTGCCCGCCTACCAAGAGGTCCGTCTTTGCGATGTTGTTCTCGTCCACCCACGCGCCGAGGTCGTCCAGGACGTAGCGCAGCACCTGATGCGGGTCGTAGTACGGGGAGTTGGCCCACTTCGCCCACGCCTCGAGCAGGTCCCTGGCGGCGTTCTCCAGGTGGGTGCGGCCCAGCGACAGGGCACGCGAGTAGACCGTCTTGCCGGTGCCGGTCTCGTCGCCGGTCCCCGCGCGGGAGTTGAAGGTCTCGACGTAGGCGTCGTAGTTGTCGCGGATCTTCTCCAGCAGGCTGCGGAAGACGTTCGCCGCCTCGCCCTTCCAGCTCGCGTCGTCCGAGGCGAAGCGGTCCTCCCAGTCCTTCAGCAGCGGCGCATGGTCCTTGAAGAACTGGGCAGCGTAGTCGAAGGACTGGCCGGTGGTGTTGAAGGAGCTCAGGTCCACCACGTTGTTGTCCGAGACGTCTTCGCCCTCGAACCGGGCGTACTCCGTGGTGCCGTCGTTCAACAGAGCCATGAGCGCCGCCCGCGGCCCGTTCATGTATTGGGCGAGCTTGACGGTGCTCATCTTGTCGTCGTTGTAGTCCGTGAACTCGTTGCCGCCGCGGACGTTCGCCTTGGACCAGTCCGTGGACCCGGGATCGGCGAAGACCGTTTCGCCGTCGACCGTCACACGGCCCTCGAAGACGATCCGGGCCTGCTTGATGTCCCACTTCTTGTCTTTGTCGAAGAAGTAGAGGTCGTAGTCCTCACCCGACTCCATCAGGAAACCGGAGACGCTGCGGTCCTTGGTGAGCTGGCTGAGGGAGATCTCCTGGAAGTCCATCCTGAAGAGCTTTCCGCCCTCGTCGGACTGGAGGTCGTCGAAGATGTCGGACCGGGGTGGCACGGGCCAGCCGGTGAGGTGCTTGACCAGATCGGCCCACTTGTCCGACTTCGGATTCTTCGCGTCCTCGTACTCGACGACGTTGTCGACGGAGTCCTTGTCGTACTCTCCTCCGGCCACCGGGCGCCCCTTCTGTTCTGATCAGTCTTCATCCGTGCCGGCGGCACGCGTGGGCCGTACGGACTCAGGAATCGTCGTCCGAGTCCGAGTCCGAGTCATCGTCGTCCGAGTCCGAGTCATCGTCGTCCTCGTCGTCCTCGTCGTCCGAATCGTCGTCGTCCGAGTCCGAGTCCGAGTCATCGTCGTCGTCCGAATCCTCGTCGTCCGAATCCTCGTCGTCCGAATCGTCGTCGTCCGAGTCCGAGTCCGAGTCATCGTCGTCGTCCGAATCGCTGTCGCTGTCGGAGTCGGAGTCGGAGTCGCTGTCGGAGCTGCTGTCGCTGTCGGAGTCGCTGTCGGAGCTGCTGTCGGAGTCGGAGTCGCTGTCGGAGCTGCTGTCGGAGCTGCTGTCGCTGTCGGAACCGCCGGTGCCGTCCGAGCTTCCCGCCGTGAGCGTGTCGACCTCTTCGAAGGTCTGGAGCAGCGTCTGCGCGTCGATCGCGTCCAGGTTTTTGTCCTTGGTCTTGTTGGCCTCCTCGATGGTGTCGGTGAGCGCGTCCTTCAACTCCTCGAAGAGCTTGACCTGGTCACCGAGCAGCTTGTTGAGGGCCGTCGCCGCGGTGTCGACGCTGTCGAGCAGCGTGGATCCCGAGACCATGCTGCCCCTGCCGATCTTGCCGAGCCGCAGCAGCTGCTGATCCGGGTCGAGGTTGTCCGCCTTCTTATGTCTGATGAGGTCTCTGAGCGGGGCGACGCCGTCCTTGCCCTCCTCCTTGTGCCGCTTGGCGGAGAGGTACACCGGGTGGACCTCGTTGTCCCGGAAGTTCTCCATCTGCTTGAGGTTGAAGTGCTTGACGTCGGCCTTGTCGACGGCCATTGACGCTCTCCTGCCTGCCGCTCGGTGCCGGACGGGCGGACCCCGGCCGTATGCCGGGGCCCGCCCCTGGGACGGACGAAGGGTTACCGCGGCCGGGGCCTAACGGGCCCGCACGCTGCCCCAGTTGTCGGAGCTCTTGCGCTCGTCGCGGGAGTGATTGTCGTGAATGCTCTGGATCAGCTCACCGTTGTCGTTGAGCAGCTTGGCCATGTTCGCGGTGGCCTGGTCCCACTCCGCCTGCACGCCGCGGTACATCTCCTGGTCGGAACCCTCCCAGGAGCTGATGAGCGGCTTCAGCTCGTCCTCGAGGTTGTTGAGGCTCGTGATGATGCCCTTGGTCTGCTCCTGCAGCTCCTCGATGGCTTGCCGGACCTTGGGGTACTGCACATCGATGATGCCGTCGGCCATGACGTCTCCTCTTCGGTGACCGGGCGCCGGAGCCCCGGAAGTTCACGTGGCCCGGCCGCCCGGTGCGGGGGCCGGTGGCACAGTGCGGGCTTCAGCGCAGCGCCTCGAAGACACCCTGGCTGGTCTTGCTGTTGAGGACCTCGGTCAGGTCCTGGTTCTCCTTCGCCACACGGTTGGCGGAGGACACGTTCTCCTGAAGCGCGTCGATCATCTTGCTGATCTGGACGACGACCTTCTGCGCCTCTGCGTTCCAGCTGCGGAAGAGCTTCAGCAGGGCCTGTCCCTCGTCGCCGCCGACGCCCGAACGCGCGGCGATCTCGGCGACGTTGTTCTGGATCTTCTCTACCTGCTGCCGGGCCGACTCCAGGGAGGAGACGCCTCCCAGGCCCTTGGCATAGTCCGCTTTCCTGGCGGCGCTGTCGGCCATGTCACGTTCCCTTCGTTCAGGTCGTTCAGGTGGTTCAGGCGAGTCTCGTCGCACCGTTACCCGCCGAGGCTAAAGAGAAGCGGGCGTTCCGCGCAACGCGTGCAGGGGAATTTTGAGCATCGGCTGCCTCGTCAAATTTCGTGCGTGGCAGCCGAGTTGTCCGCGAGGTTTCGGCCGGATGAACACGCCTCAGGGAACCCGCCCGGGACAACCGGGCACAACCATCAGCCCGTTGACGTCAAGCGGTCCGGAAACGGGCACGCGAAGAAGGCGAACGGGCAACGGAGCGGACACACATGCGGCAATCCGTACGCGCCACGGATTCCCGGGTTGCGAAACCCGACGCAATATCTGAGCTTTATCTGAGGTTCGCCGCCGCGGCCGGTCCTGCCCGCTTCCTCTGAACTCGGAGCGTGTTATACCGACTTCGCTCCGTATTTGGCTCGAAGTCGTCCCGCCCCTGCCCCATTCCTTTTCCGTGGTGCCTTATGGGCTGCTTCGCACGATCGGTACGCGATCAGTGCCTGATGTCGGCTGCGCGCACAGTGCCCGCCTCGACCGCCTCATCCGTCTTTCCGGGCTTGCCTGCCGGTTTGCTGCCGTCGGTACCGGCGGCGTCGCCATCGCCGCAGGCCGGAGCCGTCACCTTGGGCTTCACGGCGCCCGTGGCGGCCACCGTGTCGAGGTCGACGCCGGTCGGCAGCGCCGCGAGCAGCGGTGCGGGAACCGAGCCGATGTCGCCCGCCGCGTACCCGAGGGCCGCCAGCGCGTCCTTGTCCGCGACGCGGTACTTCACGCCGTTCTCCGCCACAAGGTAGGTGGTTCCGGCGTGCGCGGCGCCGCTCGCGTGCAGGGCCCTGACCAGGGCGCCGCGTCCCGGCCGCACCACCGTGACGTCCGTCGGGACGCAGGCCGGCTGCAGCGTGGTGCCCTCCGGCGCCGCGACCGGGGCCAGCCGGGTCAGCGGAACCAGTACGGACCTGATCCGGGCGCCACTGTCACCCCCGTCCACCTGCGCGCAGAGCGCGGACCCGCGCGGCACCGACTCGGGGACGGGCGGCTTGTCCGGGAGTTCGGCCGATCCGGCGGTGCCCGTGTTCTTCGCCCGGTGCTCGCGCAGCGCGTCCGCGCCGACCGTGCGCGCCTCGGGCGAACGGCCCTGGTAGGCCTCCTTCTGGGTGGCCGGGTCGCCGAGCACCAGGGCGGCGCCGAGGCGGCTCAGCGGCACCAGGCCGTCCTTCTGCAGCAGGTGGTACGTACTGCCGCCGCCGGGCACGCTGACCTTGAACACCTGGCCGACCCGGCTGGCCTCACCGCCGAGTGCCGGGCCCGCTCCGCCGCGGCCCGGCACCGGGGGCGGCTTCAGGGCGGGGCCCGAGGCCAGCGCGTCGAGGAAGGCCGCCGAGACCGGCGCCGCCTGCTGGGAGCCGTAGCCGAGGGCGTTGCGGGCGTCGGAGGCGCGGTCCAGCGGGAGCCGGCTGCCCCGCCACACCAGGTACTCGGTGTCGTCGGGGCCGCGTACCAGCAGCGCGTGGTCGCCGCTGACGGCGCTGGAGTCGAGCTGGGCGCCGGCCACCAGGGTCGTGGCACCCGGCTTGTTCACCCCGGTCGCCGTCACCGCGCCGGAGGTGCCGGACGACGCCCCGCCAGGGCCTGTGGCGCACATGTGCCAGGCCCCGTCGTCGAGTTGGCCGGTCCCGGGCACGGTGTCCGGCGCGCCGGGGAGGCCGACCGCGGCGCCCACCGGCACGTCCTGGAGGGAAGCGGTGCGCACGTCGGAGGTCGGCAGGTCGGAGCCGCCGATCAGCCGCGCGGAGGCGTAGTTGCGCACGGGGTGCAGCACGCCGTCGGCGCCGGTCCACAGGTACCGGGCGCCGGTGTCCCGGTTGACCACCAGGTGCTCACCGTCGCGCCAGCTGTCGTTCCCGCCGGGGCTCAACAGGCCGTAGACGACGGCTCCCCCGCTGATGAGAAGGGTCGCGAGCGCGCCGAAGACGACGCCGCGGGTGGTGCGGCCCAGCGGGCTCTCCGGGGCGTCCGGGTCGGCCGTCAGCAGACCCGAACTGAGCCTGCCCATCATGAACGTATGGGCGTGTACCTGGTCGCGTTTGGACTGCACGGCCTCTCCTCGACTCGCTCTCCAGCTCGATGTACCGGCGTACGGGTGTTGCTCAGCCGAACAGGCCGCGCAGCCAGCCGAACAGCCCCGCCGCCCAGAGGGTGAGGGGCACCAGCGCCACCGCGAGGCCGGTGTGCGCCACTTCCGCCGCCCGGCCCCAGTAGGGCAGCATCCGGCGTCCCGGCACCGTCCAGGCGGCGATCACGAGGGCGGCCGCGGCGGCCAGCAGTACCGCGAAGACCACGGCGCGGCCGTTGCCCTGGCTGTCCACCGCCCAGGCGCCGGCGAGCAGCAGCAGCCCCCAGACACCGGGCACGGCCAGGGTCAGCCGCTGTCCGATGTGCACCAGGCCGCGGGAGTGCAGGAGCAGCAAGAGGCTCAGCGCGGCGGAGGTCAGCACCTCGGGCAGGTTCGGGTGCGCGGCGAGGACGACCAGGGTGGGCGCGGCGACGGCGCCGGTGGCGGCGAAGAGCGCGGTGACCCAGCGCCCCGCCAGTTCGGTGCGTTCGGCGACCTCGCTGCCCGCGTAGGGTTCGATGCCTTCCTGGAGCTGGCCGGCGGAGGACGGCAGTGCGGGCATCCGCATCCCGGCGAGCTTGAAGGCGAACGGCGGCACCGTGCCGGCGGCCAGCGCGACCACGGTGGCCACCAGTGCCACGGCGGCGGGGGCGCCGAGCCCGCTGTAGCCCATCAGTGCCCCGGCGATCGCGGCGGCCACCGAGACCACCGCGGTGGCCAGCAGGGCCGGGGCGCCGACCGCGGTGGCGGCGAGGGCGAGGACCGCGCCGCCTGCGGCCGCCGCACCCGCCGCGAGCAGCCGTGCGCCCACCACCCGCGTCGCGTCCGGTCCTGTCACGTCGCCGCCGGGCAGCAGCCAGCCGGCCAGGGCCAGGCAGGGCGGGACGAGCAGGCCGAGGGCGGTGGCGGAGAGGCGGTCGCCGACCGCGCGGCTGGCCGAACCCGCGCCCGCGAGGAGCAGCAGTCCGGCCACGGTCGCGAGACCGGCACGGGCGGAGCCGGAGTCGGTGACCCCGGGCCGGACCACGAGGACGAGGGCGGCCACCACGGTCGCCACCGCCGCGCCCACCAGGAGTCCGCGGGCCGCGCGGGGGCTCCAGGTGTGCAGCCGCCGGCCCGCGGTGTCGGCTATCCCGTCCACCAGGTCGTCGAGCCTGGCCTCGGGCAGCGCCTCGGTGTGCGGGCGCAGATAGAGCACGTCACCGTCGGAGAGATCGGCCCGCGCGAGGGTGGTCTCCTCGTCGAGCGGGGCGTCGCCGAGCCGCTGCAGCACCCAGCCGGCGTGATCGAGCCCCGCCTCCTCGGATTCCTCGCCGACATAACGCAGCAGCGTGGGCAGAAGGTCGGCGACCGGTACGTCGGCGGGCACGGCCAGATCGACGGAAACGCTCGGCGCACGTACGGTCAGGCGGCACAGTGCGGCCACCACGCTGTCGGTCATCGGGTGAACTCTCGTCTTCCGTGGGGGCTTTGTCGGGAGGACTTCCCCGGCGAGGGGTTGTGCGAAGAGTACGGAAGGACCACGCGAGCGGGAACTGCGGGGCCGGGCAGCGGAATTGTCCCCGCGGACCCGGCAACCGCTGCCCCGCGTGGACAGGTCGCGTTCCGTGAATGCAGACTACTGCCTATGTCCGTCGGCACGTGCTGCGGTCCGGGCTCCTTTGCCCGGTATGGAGTTGGCCGAGGGAGCGGAAGTCGGCCGCCTCACAATCCGCTCGCAGCATTCATCCGGCGTTCATCGTGTCACCCGGAACCCGGAGAATCGGCGTGGTGCGGTCTTTCCCACTACCGGGAGTGCCGCTATTCGGCGTGGGCCGGAAAGCCAGTAAAACCGGAGGTTCTGTTCCTTGAGCGTGGTGCTGTTTCGCCGGCCGGCCCGCAGGCGCGGACCGCAGATGCCCGACGGTCAATTGACCCTCCAGGAACCACCGGTCCTCGCGGAGACGGTGCCGGACACCTCGGCGGTGTGGACGTACCTGCCGATGGTGCTGATGTCGATGTCGATGATGCTGATGCTCCTGCGCACCGGCGGCGGCAACGGCGTCTTCATGTATCTGGCGATGGGCGTCATGGTGCTCGCCGCCGCCGCCATGCTCCTCGGCCAGATAATGCGCCGCTCCGGCGAGCGCAAGCAGCGCCTGAAGGGCGAGCGCCGCGACTACCTCCGCTACCTGGCGCAGATCCGCAAGCGGGTCAGGACCACCATCGCGGAGCAGCAGCGGGCGCTCGCCTGGCGACACCCCGAGCCCGCCTCCCTGCGCTCACTGGCCCGTACGTCCCGGCTGTGGGAACGCCGCCCGGCCGACGAGGACTTCGGCGAGGTCCGGCTCGCGGTCGGTGAGCAGCAGCTCGCCGTCACCCTCGAACCGGTCTCCACGCGCCCGGTGGAGGACCTGGAACCGCTCTGCGCACACGCCCTGCGCCGCTTCATCCGCGCGTACTCCACCATCCCCGACCAGCCCCTCGGTCTCTATCTGCGTTCTTCGGCACGGGTCCTGCTGCGCCCCGACGAGGAAGCCGCACCGGCGCAGCCGGACACCGGGACGTCCGACGACGCGGTACGCGGCCTGGTGCGCGCCATGCTCGGCCAGCTCGCGGTGTTCCACGCGCCAGAGGAGCTGTGGCTCGCCTTCTGCGTCAGCGACGAGCGGCGGCCCGACTGGGAGTGGGCCAAGTGGCTGCCGCACACGCTGCATCCGCACGAGGAGGACGGTGCGGGGCAGGTGCGCCGGATCACCGCCGACCTCACCGAGCTGGACGACCTGCTCGGCGCCGAGTTCGCCGAGCGTCCCGGTTTCGACCCCGATGCCCGGCCCGGCCGTGACGAGCCGTACACGGTCGTCGTCCTGGACGGGGTCAGCGTCCCCGAGGGCCACCGCTGGGAGGGGCCCGGCTACCGCAACGCGCTGGTCATCGACATCTCCGGGGCGCTGCGCTGGCGCCCTGGCCGCAACACGCTGCGGCTGACCACCGGTCCCGCCACGGTGAATCTGGTGCGCACCGACCGCAGCCGCAAGGAGCGTTCCGTACCGCTCGGCCGTCCTGACCGGCTCGGCCCGCTCGCCGCGGAGTCGCTGGCCCGGCTGCTGACCGCGCGGCGGATCAGCCTGGGCACCGACATCGCGCTGCCGCTGGAGACCGACGTCGAGCTGACCACCCTGCTCGGCATACCCGACCTGCACCGGCACGAGCCGCAGACCGCCTTCGACCGGCACACCGGTTCCGGCCGCCTTCGGGTGCCGATCGCGGTCGGCGAGGACGGCCGCCCGATGGAACTCGACATCAAGGAGTCCGCGCAGGGCGGCATGGGCCCGCACGGCATGCTGATCGGCGCCACCGGCTCCGGCAAGAGCGAGCTGCTGCGCACCCTCGTCCTCGGCCTCGCCCTCACCAACTCCTCCGAGACGCTCAACTTCGTCCTGGTCGACTTCAAGGGCGGCGCCACCTTCCTCGGCCTGGACGAACTCCCGCACACCGCCGCCGTCATCACCAACCTCGCCGACGAGGCCGCCCTGGTGGAGCGGATGCAGGACGCCCTGCACGGTGAACTGATCCGCCGCCAGGAGCTGTTGCGCGCCGCCGGCAACTACACGTCGGCCCTGGAGTACGAGCGGGCGCGGGCCGGCGGGGCGGACCTCACGCCACTGCCGAGCCTGTTCGTGGTGGTCGACGAGTTCAGTGAACTGCTCGCCGCGCACCGGGAGTTCATGGACCTGTTCGTGATGATCGGCCGCCTCGGCCGCTCGCTCGGGGTGCATCTGCTGCTCGCCTCGCAGCGCCTGGACGAGGGCCGTATGCACCAGCTGGAGAGCCACCTCTCGTACCGCATCGGCCTGCGCACCTTCTCCGCCATGGAGAGCCGCGGAGTGCTCGGTGTGCCGGACGCTTACGAGCTTCCCGCTCAGCCGGGCAGCGGTTATCTGAAGTCCGGGGTGGAGTCCCTGACCCGGTTCCGCGCCGCCTACTCCTCCGGCACCTACCGGCGCCGTACCGGCGCGGTGATGCAGGCCCGGGTGGCCAGCCAGGTGGTGCCGTGGACCAGCGGCTGGGTGGTGCCGCGAACCCTGGAGGCCGCTCCCGAGCCGGAGGTCGAGGAGAGCGGCGACAACGGCGACACAGAAACCCTGCTCGCGGTGGCCCTGGAGCGGCTGCAGGGCTCCGGTCCGCCCGCGCACCGCGTGTGGCTGCCGCCGCTGGAGGCGCCCTCCCCGCTGGACGCGCTGCTGGGCGGTGTCGCCCCCGACCCGGAACGTGGCCTCACCGCCACCGCCTGGCCCGGGAACGGCAGGCTGCGGGTTCCGGTCGGCCTGGTCGACAAGCCCTTCGAGCAGCGCCGCGACCCGCTCATCGTCGACCTGTCGGGGGCCGGCGGCCATGTCGCCATCGCGGGCGGTTCACAGAGCGGCAAGTCCACTCTGGCGCGCACCCTGATCTCGGCCCTCGCCCTGACCCACACCCCGGCCGAGATCCAGTTCTACTGCCTCGACTTCGGTGGCGGTGGCCTCTCGCAGCTGGCCGGTCTCCCGCACGTCGGCGGGGTGGCGGCGCGGCTCAACCCGGAGCGGGTGCACCGGGCGGTCGCCGAGGTGATGACGCTGCTCGCCCGCCGCGAGCAGTTCTTCGTGGACCACACCCTCGACTCGATGCAGTCCTACCGCCGTCGCCGGGCCGCCGGGGAGTTCCGCGACGAGCCCTTCGGTGACGTACTCATGGTGATCGACGGCTGGTCCACGGTCCGCCAGGACTACGACGAGCTGATCCCGAAGTTCAACGAACTCGCCGCACGCGGCCTCAACTACGGCATCCACCTGGTCATCACCACCACCCGCTGGGTGGAGCTGTCGGCGCAGATCCGCGACCAGTCCGCGACCCGTCTCGAACTGCGGATGGGCGACCCGATGGACTCCGAGATCGACACCCGCAAGGCGCGCTCGGTGCCGCGCAGCGGCGGTCGTGGCATCACCGCCGACAGCAAGATGCACTTCCTCGCGGGCCTGCCGCGCCTGGACGGCAGCGGCTCCCTCGACGACCTCGGCGACGGCGTCGGCCATCTCGTCGCCGAGATCTCCCGGCACTGGAAGGGCGCGCGTGCCCCGCAGGTCCGGATGCTGCCGCACCGGCTGCCGCTGGCCGAACTGCCCGCGCCCGAGAGCACCGAGGGCGACGGCATGCGGCTGCCGCTCGGCATCGACCAGGACGCGCTCGAACCGGTCTGGCAGGACTTCAGCCGTACCCCGCACCTGATCGTGGTCGGCGACACCGAGAGCGGCAAGACCAATCTGATGCGCAGCCTCGCCGCGGGCATCACCACCCGGTACACGCCGAACGAGGCGAAGATCATCGTGGTGGACTACCGCCGTACGCTGGTGGACGCCGTCCCCGAGGAGTACCGCATCGGGCACGTGATCTCCCGGGACAGCCTGACGGAGACCATCGAGGGCGCGGCCCGCGCGCTGAAGACCCGGATCCCCGGCGCGGACATCGCGCCCGCCCGCATGCGCCGGTGCGACTGGTGGACGGGACCGCGGCTCTTCATCCTGGTCGACGACTACGACATGGTCGCGGGCAACTCCTTCCAGAACCCGTTCGAGCCGCTCTTCGATCACCTCACCCTCGGCTTCGAGATGGGCCTGCACCTGGTCGTCGCCCGCAGTGCGATGGGTGCGGGGCGCGGGATGAGCGACGGCCTCGTACGCCGCATGGACGAGGCCAACAACCCGGCCGTGGTGCTCTCCTGCCCGCCCACGGAGGGCCGCCTGTTCGGCAACACGAAGCCGCTCAACCTGCCGCCGGGCCGGGCCCAGCACATCGCCAGGGGCCGGGCGCGGCTGATGCAGACGGCGCTGGTGGAGGAGGCGCGAGGGCAGGAGGACTGAGCGCCTGTCTGTGAGCGACGGAAACGACTGAGCGGCGGGGGGCCCCCGAAGTGGGCCCCCCCCCGCACTCGGTGAACCCGTCAAGGCCTGGTTGGCGCCGGCCCCCGTGGCGGGCGCCCCCCCCCCCCCCGGGCCCCGGCC
>NZ_JBIWKA010000006.1:374572-516590 GCF_044765445.1 Streptomyces sp. NPDC102467
GGGGGCGCGTACGCCCCCGGCGGGGTGGGCGGGGGCCGCGGGGGAGGGCCCCCGGCGCTGCTTTCGGGGCCGCCCCCCCCCCCCGGGGGGGGGGGCCCCCCCCGCCCCCCCCCCCGCCGCTCAGTCGTTCAGCCGTTCAGTCGCTGGTTGCCGCGTCCGCCTGTGCCGGGCGCCAGCCCCGCGCGCGGGCCCGGGACAGGGCGAACCCGGCCCAGAGCGCGGCGAGGACAGCGGCCGAGCCGAGGAGGACGAAGAGGGTGGCGCGGCCGGTGGCGCGGTCGGCGCCCGAGGTGTCGCGGACGGTCACGGGGTCCACGGCGCGCGCTGCGCCCGCCGCCGCACCAGAGCCGGAGCCGGAGCCGTCCAGCACGGCCGTGACGGCGGCGTAGGGGTCCAGCTGCGGGATGTCGGCCGGGTACGCGGTGGCGGTCAGGCGGCGCGTGACGGCGTCGGCGGAGTCGTCGGGGCGGACGGCGCGCACCGCGGCGGCGGCGCCTGCGGCGTAGGCGGCGGCCACCGAGGCCCCGCTGCCGAGGTAGTGCCCGGTGCCGCGCGGGCCGCCCGAGACCACTCCGGCGCCGGGGGCGGCCAGGTCGATGCCGTCGGTGGCCAGGGAGTTGTCCGGGCGGGCGCCGCTGGGGAGCATGCCGGCGACCGAGAGGACACCGGGCTCACCGGCCGGCCAGTACGTGCGGGCCGGGACCTTGTCGCCGCCGGCCGTCGAAGAGGCCGGGTCCGGGGTGGCCGCGGCGACCACCACCGCGCCCGCGTCGCGCGCTTCGGCGACCGCGCGGGTGACGTCCTTGTCGCGGCCGGGCAGCGCCACCCCGACGGCGATCACGTCCGCGTGGGCCGCGGTCGCCTCGCGCAGCGCCGTGGCGACCAGGCCCGCGCTCGCCTCGCCGAGCCGGTCGGTGCCGCGCAGCGCCAGGATCTTCGCGGCCGGGGCCACTCCGGCCAGGCGCGGCCCTGCCCCGCCGGTCCCGGCGATCAGCCCGGCGAGGAAGGTGCCGTGCCCGACGCAGTCGTCGGCGGCGCTGCCCTGGGCGGTGACCCGTCCGTCGAGTCCGGCGGCGCCGGGGGCGACACCGGTGTCGATCAGGGCGACGGTCACTCCCTCGCCGGTGCTGTGCCGGTGCATCCGGTCCAGGTCGAGGCGCTGGCGCGACCAGTCCTGCTTCTTCGCCGTCTCCTTGGAGGCGGGGACGCAGTTCGTCTGCTCGGCGTCGGGGTCCAACGCGGAGGGCATGGCGGGCAGTTCCTGGCTCTTGCCGTCGGCCGCCCCGGCCGGTGCGACGGCGGGCAGCAGCAGGGCGGCGGCGAGCCCCGCGCCGGACAGCAGGCGGGCGCCCCTGCGGGCGGGCGGCCTCACCGGGCCGCCTTCGGGGCGGCCGCCGCGCTCACGTCTTCGGGCGACAGGACACGCAGGTCGTCGAGGGTGGGCGCGGTCAGCGAACTGAGCCGTCCCGCCTGCCGGGTGACCATCAGGTCGACCATCTGGCGGGCCAGGCGCGCGTTGCCGAACGAGCGGTCGCGGGGCAGCGCGTCGAAGTACTCCTTGAGCAGCGGGCCGGTGCCGGGGCCGCATTCGTAGCCCATGCTCGTGGCCTGGGCACGCACGATGGTGACCAGTTCCTCGGAGGAGTAGTCGTCGAAGGTGATCCGGCGCGGGAAGCGGGAGGCGAGGCCCGGGTTGGAGCCGAGGAAGCGCTCCATCTCGTCGGTGTAGCCGGCGACGATGACGATCACCTCGTCGCGGTGGTCCTCCATCAGCTTCAGCAGGGTGTCCACCGCCTCCTGCCCGAAGTCGGCGCCCTCGCCGCGCGGGGTGAGGGTGTACGCCTCGTCGATGAACAGGACACCGCCCCGGGCCCGTTCGAAGACCTCGCGGGTCAGCTGGGCGGTATGGCCGATGTAGCGGCCGACCAGGTCGGCGCGGGCCGCCTCGACCATCTGGCCCCGCTCCAGGATGCCGAGCTGGGTCAGGATCTCTCCGTAGAGGCGGGCGACGGTGGTCTTGCCGGTGCCGGGCGGTCCTGTGAAGACCAGGTGGTGGCTGAGCGAGGGCACCGGGAGTCCGGCGGCGGCCCGGTGGCGGGCGGTGGTGATCAGGTTGACCAGGTCGGCGACGTCGCGCTTCACCTCGGACAGGCCGATCATGTCGCCGAGGCGGGTCAGCGGGTCGTCGTCCGGTACGGCGGTACCGGCACTCGTGCCCGCGGCGGTCGCGGAGACGTCGTCCGGCAGCAGCAGCCGCAGGTCGTGCTCACCGACCTGGTCCTGGGCGGAGAGCCGGACCGCCTGGCGGTCCACCATCTCCTCGAACACCCCGCGTGCGGCACGGCCGTTGCCGAAGCCGGCGTCGCGCGGCAGCGCCTCGAAGTGCGCGGCGAGGGCCGCCGCGGTGCCCTCCCCCAGTTCGTACTGGTGCTGGGCGCACATGCTCTCCATGATCGCGACCAGGTCGGGCACCGAGTAGTTCTCGAACTCGACGGTCCGTGAGAAGCGGGAGGCCAGGCCCGGGTTGGAGCCGAGGAAGGACTCCATCTCGCGGGAGTAGCCGGCCGCGACCACCACCACCTCGTCGCGGTGGTCCTCCATCAGCTTCAGCAGGGTGTCCACCGCCTCCTTGCCGAAGTCGGCGCCGCCGTTGCCGCTGTCCGAGGTGAGCGTGTATGCCTCGTCGATGAACAGCACGCCGCCGAGGGCCCGTTGGAAGGTCTCGCTCGTCTTGATCGCGGTACCGCCGACGACCTGGGCGACCAGGTCGGCGCGGGAGACCTCCACGAGGTGCCCGCTGCGCAGCGAGCCCAGTTCGGCGAGGATCGCGCCATAGAGGCGGGCGACGGTGGTCTTACCGGTGCCGGGGGGCCCGGCGAAGATCAGGTGGCGGCTCATCGGCGGGGCCAGCATGCCGAGTTGTTCACGGCGCCGGGCGAGCTGGGTCAGGTTGACCAGGGTGCGCACCTGCTGCTTGACGTTCTCCAGGCCGATCAGCGCGTTGAGGGCGCCGAGCGGGCCGTCCTCGCGGTCCGGCGCGGGCCCGTCGGCGGCGCCCGATCCGGCCGGGTCGGTGTTCTCGGCACTGCCGCTGCCCCAGGCGTCGCGCTTGCCGTTGCCGGTGCTGTTCAGGCCGTCGACGGCGAGCCGGTCGCCGGGCGCGGTCTGCACCAGGCCGCCGCCCTCGTTCTCCCGGGCCAGGCAGTTGACGAGCGAGACCGGCGCGGTGGATTCGACCCGGAAGCCGTCCTGGGCGCCGCCGGTGGCCTCGCAGCCGCTGAGCGAGGCGAGTGCGCCCTCGCTCAGCAGGAAGCCGTGGCCCTTCGCGGCATGCACCGACGTACGGTTGGCGGTCAACTCGCCGCCCGCGGCGACCAGGACGCCCTCCTCGCCGGATATCTCCACGCGGAAGTCGCGGACCGTGACGTTGCCGCCGTCCTCCACGACCAGGCCGCCGGTCGCGGAGTCGGAGACCCCGCCACCGGCCAGGTACAGGGTGCTGCCGGAGGACACGCGCACGCCCGCGCCCTTCGGCCGGACGACCTCGCAGTCCTCGACGCGGCCCCGGGCGTCCTTGGCCGCGGTGATGCCGTCGCCCGCGGGTTCCACGAGGCGGGCCCTGCGCAGCATCGGGTTGGCGCCGCCGCTCAGCGCGATCGCGGGCGAGCCACCGATCACCTCGAGGCGGTCCAGCTCCGGTGCCGCGTCCTCCTCGAGGAGCAGTCCGGCGTGCTCGCAGTCGCGCACGGTCAGGCCGGTCAGTGCCGGGGAGGCGGCCCCGGCGACGCGCAGCGCGGCGCTGCCCGCGCCGTCCACCCAGCAGTCCTCGAAGGTGCCGCGCGCCCGGTCGGTGACGAGCACGCCGTGGCCGCGGGAGCGCGAGACACGGCAGCGGCGCAGCACGGGGTCGGTACCCGCGGCCAGCGCGATCCCGTGCCCGGAGGCTCCGCTGACGCGGACGTCCTCAAGGGTGGTGCGGCCCGCGCTGCTGAGATGCACGCCCGTGCTGGTGTCGTGCACCACGGTGCGGATCACCGAGAGGGAACTGTTCTGTTCCAGGGCGATCGAGGGCTTGTCCGTGGAGGAGATGTCGCAGTCCTCGATGGTGCCGCGGGACTCGCCATTGGCGAGCACGCCGTTGCCGCGGGCGTCGCGCACCGTGCAGCCGCGCACCCGCGCCTCGCCCTGCTCCGCGACGACCAGGCCGCTGGTGCCCAGGTGCTCGAAGGTGCAGGACTCCACGGTGGTGGGCGTGGTCGAGGTGACCACGACGCCCGCGCCCTTCGGGTTGCTCACCCGGCACTCGCGCAGCGCGAGCGAACCGGTGCCGCCGGCGAGCAGCGCGGTCCAGGCGGCGCCGATGATCTCGCAGCCGTCGAGGGCGGCCTGCCCGCGCCGTACGTCCACGGCCGGCTGTTCGGCGTCGCCGCCGCGCAGGGTCAGCTCGGTGAGCATCACGGCGTCGGCGCGCAACGCGAGCACGCTGCCCGAGCGCGGCCGGATCTCCACCGTCCCGCGTCCTTCGGCGGCGGTGAGGGTGACCCGGGTGTGGATCACCAGATTCTCCGTGTATGTCCCGGGCCGGACGCTGATGAGCGCGCCGGTCCGGGCGGCAGCGAGTGCCTCACCGATCGTCCGGTAGCGGTCCTGGTCCCCTGGACCGACCGTCAGTACCTGGCGCGACACGCACCAACCTCCTTGCCGTGGCGGCGTCTTCAGCGGGCGCCCCCGCTTTGCCGGGGCGCGTGTCGGCGAGCCGACGATCTCATCATGCCTTGCGCTCGGGGCGGGCGGACGCCCGGCTCGGCGCCCCCGCACCACGGCGGCCGGTCAGAAGTACCACTTCTGGGCGTCGGCGCCGTTGCAGGTCCACAGTTGCACCGGGGTCTTGTTGTTCGGGTTGCTGCCCTTGATGTCCACGCACAGGCCCGAGCCGGTGTTGAAGATCTCGTGGCGCGAGTTCAGGACGAACTTCTGGGCGCTGGTGCCGTTGCACCGGGCGATCTGCATGAGGGCGTGGGGGGTGAAGTTCGCGTTGGCGACGTCCAGGCACAGGCCGCCGATGCGGATGGTGCCGTCGGAGCCGATCTGCCAGCGCTGCGCCTCGAGGCCCGTGCAGTCCCAGATGATCAGCTTCTTGCCGTCGGTGAAGTTGGCGTTCGGCACGTCGAGACAGCGCCCCGAGAGCGGGCTACGGAAGGAGACGGGGCCGCTGAACGTCACGGCAGGCGCCTTGGCGGTCGTGTTCTTCTTGCTGTCGGACTTCTTGGTGTCGCTCTGCTTCTTCGTCTGCTTCTGCGTCTCCGCGGTCTTCTTATCGGCGTCGGCCTTCGGCTCGTCCGCGCTCCCGCTCTTGCCCGCGGGGATCTCGGGAACGGTGTTCCCTGCCTTCTCGCTCTTCTTGGCGTCCTTCTTGCCGTCGGCCGAGGCGCTGCCGCTGGGCGTGGCCTCCGAGAACGCGCCCGGCGTGTCCTGCGCGCTCCCGTCGAGCACGGTGCCCGCCGCCGTCGTCTCCTTGCGGTCGTTGTTGTCGTCGTCCCCACCGAGCACCAGGAACGGCACCGAGACGAGCAGCGCCCCGATCACGGCGGCGCCGGCCAGCACCGCCTTGCCCGGCCGTCCCACCGGCCTGGCCCGCTGGTCCGGCTGGTCGATCGCGGTCGCGGTCATGGTCCGTACGAGCGCGGGCAGCCGGCTCTTGGCCGCGGCGGCGGCGCCGGGGTCGGCCTCGCTCCCGGCCTCACTTCCGGCTTCTGCTTTTGGCTCCGCCTCTGCCTCAGATTTCGCCTCTGTCTCGGCCTCTGCTTTTACGGTCGAGGTCGGCGTCGGGGTAGAGGTCGAGGTCGAGCCCTGAGCGGCCGGCTTCGTACCGGCCTCGGCGCCACCGGCGACGGCCTTCGTACCGGCCTCGGGCTCCGACTTCGCCTCTACGGGCTCGGACTTGGGCCCGGTCTCGGCGGTGGAGGCAGCGGAGGCGGCGGCGGTCACGGCCGTCTCCTCGCCGTCGGTGCGGGACGTGCGCGTCACGGGGTCCTCCCGGGAATGTGGGGCCGGAGTTCAGGAGAGCTGGCGGTCCGGTCCGCGGCGGGGACCTCGACCGGAGGAGCGGTATGGACTGCCGTGCCGGGGAGGGCCCCTGCGCCCTCGGCGGCCGGCTCGGCCACGGGAGCGAGGAGACGGTCCGCCGGGACGAGCAGAGGGGCCGCCGCTCCGGCGTTGGCCAGCAGCAAGGTGCCGGAACCGCTCAGCGAACGGGCCAACTCCCGGGCCGGGAGCGTGTCATGCCGAAGTGCCGGGGACATGAACGCGTGTGCCGACGAGGTGAACAACAGCACCACGGGCGCCCCGTCCTCGCCCGCGGCCGTGAGCGGCGCGCCGTCCGGTGCGCGCACCACGGTGACCTCGGTCTCCGCGAGCACCGCCAGCGCCTCGTCCACCGAGCCGTAGCCGGCGGCCGCCCGCTGTGCCGCCGCGTCCACCGGGTCGGTGGGCTCGGGCCAGCCGAGGGCCCGGGCCGAGGGCCGGTACTCCGGGTTGGCGCGGTACTCCGCGACGGCCCCGTCCCCGTCCGACTGCCACTCCCCCAGCACCGCCCACTGCGGTGGCGTCCGCTCCTCGGTCCACTCCGGGTCGACCACCCCGACCCAGTGCCCCGGCGCCAGCCGTGCGGCGGCCCGCACGGCCTCGGGTATGTCGGGGACGTCGGTGGCCGCGGTGGGTTCGTCCGCATGCCTGCCCTCTTGCCGTTCTCCGGGCCGCATCTCCACCTGAACTCTCGTGGTCCGTACGAATTCTTGGGTGCCGAACGGCTTGCGCACACGCCGACACTGATCAAGTCAGGGAGCCAACAGGATGCCACACGCGCCTCTTTGACAGGGCGCCGGGAAAGCTCCGGATCGGGCTTCCACGTGCCCGTTCTCTGCCCGAGTCCTGAACTTTACGGGAGTTGTGAGACGAGAGCGGACAAAGTGACGGCCCGGTCAGGAGGGTTGGGAGGGAAGGGAGGGTTGTCGTTCCGGCGACGGGCTAAGTTGGTTACGCCGTCGGCCACTTCGGCGTACGGCGCCTTCCGGCCGTCCGGCCCGAGCCGTACGAGATGGGCCTCTCCCCCGCCGACAGCTCCGCCACCGACAGCTCCGCCACCGAGGAGGAGTACCGCATGTCCCCCGAGCCCCAGGCCGCCGGCGCGAACGCGAAGGCGGCCGCCGCCCACGCGGAAGAGACCGGGCCCCCGGCACCGGAGGCGGAAACGCCGAGCCCGGCCGCCGAGGGTCACGCCGCCGAAGGTCATCAGGAAGCCGAGCCCACCACGGCCCCGGCACAAGCACCCGCACCCGCACCCGCACCCGCTTCGGCACCAGCACCCGCCTTGGCCGAGAAGACCGTCGAAGCACCCAAGAAGTCCGTCGCTGTGGCGGCGGCCGTCGGGACGACGCCGTCGGGTACCAAGTCCGGCACCGGCGTCAACGGCGGACGGCCCCGCAAGCCGGTCCTGGCGGGAGCGGCGGTCGCGGGCGCCGCCCTGATCGCGATACCGCTGCTGCTGATCGGGGCGGGGGACGACGGCCGCAGCGACACGGTG
Source organism: Streptomyces sp. NPDC102467 (assembly GCF_044765445.1). Lineage (NCBI taxonomy): Bacteria > Bacillati > Actinomycetota > Actinomycetes > Kitasatosporales > Streptomycetaceae > Streptomyces > Streptomyces sp. NPDC102467. The sequence continues at coordinate 382,155 of NZ_JBIWKA010000006.1, forward strand.
AAGAGCGCGGCGGGCGCCGACACCGTCCTGAACCCGGAGTCCGCTCCCGCCGCCCTGGGCGACTACGTGGCCGAGACGCCCAGTGCGTCCCCCCACAAAGACCCGCCGAAGAAGAGCCCGGTGCCGACGGTCACCGCGAAGCCCCCGGCCGCCGTGCCCGTCCCCCAGAAGACCGCGACGAGCGCGCCGCCCAAGAAGAAGCCCACCCCCAAGGCGGCCCCGCAACCGCACTGGAGCACCGCGACCGTCTCCGCGCCCAGCGTCCTCGAGGTCAATCAGGCCTGGACGACCAACCGCATCCGGATGGTCATGCAGGCCGACGGCAACCTCGTCGTCTACAACGAGAAGGACAAGCCCATCTGGGCGGCCATGACCTTCGGCGCCAACCACCGGGCCATCTTCCAGACCGACGGCAACCTGGTCATCCACAACGGCGACGACCGCCCCATCTGGGCCTCCAAGAGCCACGGCCACGAGGGCGCCCAACTGCTCCTGCGGGCCGACGGCAAGGTCGTCATCGTGCAGAACGGCGGCGTCATCTGGTCGACCTGACCGGGGTTCAAGGCAGGCTCTCAGGGGTGCGTCATCGAGACCACGTAGACCATGGGGTGGTCCGGATTCGAGCGGTTCACCACGACGGTCTGGTTCGGGGACGGGTCCTTCTCGGTGTGGGTCAGGCCGTACCAGGGGCCGGGTCCTGTGAAATCCCAGCCGGCCACGTCCCGGTCGCGGTCGCTGATCGCGAGGTCGCCCTCTTTGAGCTCGGCCGCGTCGCTGTTGATCTTCTTCAGGAACGTGTCCAGGCCGTCGTCGTCGGTGAGGAACTGCGTGTACAGGCGGCTGACCTTGTAGTTGTTCGTCTCGTAGTAGGCGACGTCGCGGGAGGACGGGGGGACCGGAATCCCGTAGAGACGGCGCTGGACCTTGGACGGCCAGCCGATGGTCAGCCCGGTCGCCGAGTACTTGGCCTCCTTGTCCTTGCCGCTGTTGCGGCTCTGGTTCGCGGAGATCACCAGGTATCCGGCGGGGATCCCGATGAGCAGCACGATCGTCAGGAGGGTGAGGGCGCGGCGGCGGATCACCCGGCCCCGGTCCTGGCGCGGCGGCTCCTCGTCCGGGGACGAGGGCTGGCGGGGCACGGTCGTCATTGCTGGCATTCCTGTCGCTCCGGTCTCACTGGCCCTCGGCGTCGCCGAGCGTGCGGGCGTACCTCTCGTAGCGCTCGTAACGCTCCACGCGGCGGCGCTTGGCGCGACGGAAGCGGCGGGCGACCAGGCGGGCGAGGTCCGCGGCGCCGACCATGCCGGCCTCGGGGCCGAGCTGGGCGCGGGCGATGCGGGCCTCGGGGCGGTAGCCGCGGCCGGTGAGGTGCCGCCTGAAGGCTTCGCGGGCGGGGCCGATGAGCAGGTCGTCGGCGGCGGAGACGCCCCCGCCGATGACGAAGCAGGAGGGGTCGAGGGCGGCGGCGAGGTTGGCGATGCCGACGCCGAGCCACTGGCCGATGTCCTGGAGCAGCTCGATGCACATGGCGTCGCCCTCGCGGGCCAGCTCGGTGATGAGCGGCCCGGTGATGTCGGGGACGCTGCCCTTGACCCGCTCGATGATGTTGTACGCGACCGGGGAGTCGGCGGCGGCGAGCTCGCGGGCCTCGCGGACCAGCGCGTTGCCTGAGCTGTACTGCTCCCAGCAGCCGCGGTTGCCGCACGGGCAGCGGTGTCCGCCGGGGACGACCTGCATATGGCCGAACTCGCCTGCGACGCCGAACTTGCCGCGCTTGACCTGCCCGTCCTCCAGGATCGCGCCGCCGATCCCGGTGCCGAGGGTGATCATGACGAGGTGCTCCTCGCCGCGGCCCGCGCCGAACCGCCACTCCGCCCAGGCGGCGGTGTTCGCGTCGTTGTCGACCAGGACCGGGACGGAGAGACGGCCCGCGAGCCGGTCGCGCAGCGGCTCGTTGCGCCAGGACAGGTGCGGGGCGAACAGGACGCGGTTGCGGTCCGCGTCGACCCAGCCGGCCGCGCCGATCCCCACCGCGTGGACGTCGTGCCGGTCGGACAGGTCGAGGACCAGCTCGGTGATGGTGTCCTCGACGACCTTGGGGCTCTTCGACTTGTCGGGCGTCTCGACCCGCAGCGTCTCCAGGATGATGCCGTCCGCGTCCACGACACCCGCCATCACCTTCGTGCCGCCGATGTCGATGCCGACGGTGGGGACGCGGGGGGCCGTCAGGTGCGAGCGGCGCTCCCGGGTGCCGACCGTCCGCAGGACGGTGGCCCGGGCGCTGCCCCGGTGGGCTAGGTCGCGGTAGGTGCTCATTGCGGCGATTCTGCCTCACGCACCGGCTCCGCCGCATGCCGGGTTTCTATGGTTCGGGTCGCGACCCAGGGGCCGGGTGGCGCGCCTCTCGTACGCGGCCGCGGCCCGGTGGGGCTTCTCGCGCAGTTCCCCGCGCCCCTGAGGCATGCGGCTCCGCCGCAGCCCCATGGGGCGCGTTACGCGCCCTCTGAGATGGCGCACGCAGTGCGCATCTCAGGGGCGCGGGGCGCGCTCAGCCCCCACCGGTCCGCAGACGCCTATGGACCCCCGGCGCCACGGCGAACCCGCGCAACGCCCGCGCAACGGCTGACCCGCGCCACAGCGGACCCGCGCTACTTCTCGGCCCCGCCGGCCCCATGCCCGCCCAAATGCGTAGGCACAGGCGCGCGCTCCAGCTCATGACGGAGGTCGTCCAGCTCGTTGCCGCCCGCCATCTGCCGGGTCAGCTCGTCGAGGGTGATCTCGTCCCGCGTGTGGCTGCCGAACATCGCGCCCCGCTTGAGCAGGACGAACCGGTCGGCGACCAGGTAGGCATGGTGCGGGTTGTGCGTGATGAGGACCACGCCGAGGCCCGCGTCCCGCGCCGCGGCCACGTACTTCAGGACGACGCCTGACTGCTTGACGCCGAGCGCGGCGGTGGGCTCGTCGAGGACCAGGACCTTCGCGCCGAAGTAGACGGCGCGGGCGATGGCGACGCACTGGCGCTCACCGCCGGAGAGCGTGCCGACGGGCTGGTCGACGTCGCGCAGGTCGATGCCCATGCGCAGGAGTTCCTCGCGGGTCGTCCGGCGCATGAGGTCGACGTCCAGGCGCTTGAAGGGGCCCTTGCCCTTCGTCGGCTCGGAGCCAAGGAAGAAGTTGCGCCACACCGGCATCAGCGGGACGACGGCGAGGTTCTGGTAGACCGTGGCGATGCCGCGGTCGAGGGCCTCGCGCGGGTTGGCCAGTTTCGCCTCCTCGCCGTCGATCGTGAAGGAGCCCGCGTCGTGCCGGTGCAGCCCCGCGATGATCTTGATGAGGGTGGACTTGCCGGCGCCGTTGTCGCCGAGGACGCAGGAGATCTCGCCCGCGTTCACGACGAGCGAGACGTCCTCCAGGGCCTTGATGTTGCCGTAGTACTTACTGACGCCGGTGAGTTCGACCAGGGGCGTACGCGCCTCGGTGGTCGCTTCGTCCGGGGTCAGTGCGTCGTCCGTGCTCACTTGATCGCCTCCGCGCGCTTGCGGACCCACGCGTTGAGCAGGGTCGCGAGGAGCAGCATCGCCCCGAGGAAGAACTTGAACCAGTCCGAGTTCCACTCGGCGAACACGATGCCCTTGCTGGTCATGCCGAAGATCAGCGCGCCGATGGCCGCGCCGACCGCCGAGCCGTAGCCGCCGGTGATCAGACAGCCGCCGATGACGGCAGCGACGATGTAGATCAGCTCGTTGCCGACCCCTTCGCCGGACTGCACGACGTCGTACGAGAAGAGCAGGTGCTGGCCGGAGATCCAGGCGCCGAAGGCGACACCCATGTACAGGCCGATCTTGGTCTTGTTGACCGGGACGCCGACCGCGCGGGCCGCGTCCAGGTCGCCGCCGACCGCGAAGATCCAGTTGCCGACGCGGGTGCGCAGCAGGATCCAGGTGGCGACCAGGATGAGGGCGAGCCACCAGATGATGGTGATCTTGAAGTCGACGCCGCCGATGGTGAACGTGGAGGCGAAGACGGACTTCGCGGAGGAGAAGCCCTGCATGTCGGAGATCGACTTCGTCGAGACCGTGCCGCTGATCAGCTTGGTGAAGCCCAGGTTCATGCCGGTCAGCATCAGGAACGTGCCCAGCGTGATGATGAAACTGGGCAGCTTGGTGCGGGTGAGCATGAAGCCGTTGAAGACGCCGATGGCGAGGGTGACGAGGAGGGACACTCCTACGCCGACCCAGGTGTTCGCCGTCATCTGGTAGCTGAACATGGACGAGATCAGCGCCGACGACGTCACCAGGACACCCGCCGACAGGTCGAACTCGCCGCCGATCATCAGCAGCGCGACCGGGACGGCCATGATGCCGAGGGTCGAGGCCGCGTAGAGGACGGTCGCGAGGCTGGCGGCCCGCAGGAAGCTGTCCGCGAAGATCGCGAAGAAGATGAAGACGGCGACGGCGCCGACGATCGAGCCGAGCTCGGGACGGCCGAGGAGCTTCTTCCAGGGCGAGGTTCTCAGCACACGCTCGTCGAGTTGCGGCTCGGGAGTCGTGGTCGTCATCGTGTCCCCCGCTTCGCGTAGTCAGCGAGCTTGGCGGCCTGGTCCTTGGTGACGATCTGCGGTCCTGTGAGGACCGGCTTGCCGCCGCCGAGCACGTTGGCGTTGTACCGGTAGAGCCAGAGCAGGTCCACGGCCTCGTAGCCCTGAAGGTAGGGCTGCTGGTCGACGGCGAAGCCCAGCGAGTCGTCCTGGAGGCCCTGGGCGACCTTCTCGTTCAGGTCGAACGTGTCGATCTCGGCCTTGCTGCCCGCGTCCTCCTTGGCCTTCACCGCGGTGGCCGCGAAGGGGGCGCCGAGCGTGACGACCGCGTCGACGGAACTGTCGGACTGCAGCTTCGCCTCGATGGAGGACTGCACGTCGGGCATGTTGGTGCCCTCGACGTACAGGTTCGTCATCGTGCCCTTGAAGGTCTCCTTGGCACCCGCGCAGCGCTGCTCGTGGCCGACGTTGCCCTGCTCGTGCAGGATGCACAGGGCCTTCTTCTTGCCCCGCTTGTTGAGCTCCTCGCCGACGGCCTCGCCCGCGATCTTCTCGTCCTGGCCGATGTGGGTGAGCGCGCCGAACTTCTTGGACTCCGCGGAGCCCGAGTTCACCGTGATGACCGGGATGCCGGCCTTCTCGGCGCGGGTCAGGGCCGCCTTCATCGCGTCCGGCTTGGCGAGCGTGACAATGATGCCGTCGACCTTCTTGTCGATAGCGGCATCGACGAGCTGCGCCTGCTGGTTCGCCTCGTCGTTGTGCGAGTAGAGGAAGTTGATGTTGTCCTTGACGGCGGCCTGCTTGGCGCCGTTCTGGACGATGTCCCAGAAGGTGTCGCCGTCACCCGAGTGGGTGATCATGGCGAACGTCCAGCGCGGGGTGTTCACCGCGGCCTTGCCCTGGGCGGTCTGTGCCTTCCTGGCGTCCTCCGCCCGCTTGCCGCCGGTGCTGCTGCATCCCGCCAGCGAGAGGCCGAGCGCCCCCGCTACGGCGATGCTCACCCAGGTCCGAAACCGTGCCACGAGGCCGTGCCCTTCTAGGTCTGCTGCGTCATACACCGGGGGCGGCGAGGAGCCGGTCCCGGTGGACCGGTCACCGGTCCTTGAAGACCGCTTCGCGGTCCCAAACGCACAAGTATGAGTCACGGGGATCATCCAACGGTTCACCGGGTACCGCGCGCGGTGTACTTCTCCAGCTGGGGCACGTCTTTGGCCGTGACGAGCGCGGGTCCGGTGAACACGGGTTTCCCGCCGCCCAGCACATTGCCGTTGGTCTCGTGGAGCCATAGTTCGTCGACCGCCAGATAGCCCTGCAGATACGGCTGCTGGTCGACCGCGAAGGTGACCTCCTTCGCCTTCAGCCGCCGGACGACCTCGGCGTTCAGGTCGAAGGTGGCGATCTCCGCCTTGCTGTCCGCGTCACCCTTCGCCTTCACCGCGAGGGCGGCCACGGGGGCGCCGAGCGCCACGATCGCGTCGATGGACGTGTCGGCCTGGAGCTTGGCCTCGATGGAGGACTGGGCGTTCGGGGCGTTCGTGCCGTCGACGTTCAGGTTCTCGACGGTGCCCTTGAAGGTCTTCTTGACGCCCGCGCAGCGCTGCTCCAGCGAGACGTTGCCCTGCTCGTGAATGACGCACAGGGTCTTCTTGCGGCCCTCCTGCGCCAGCCTGGTGCCGACGGCCTCACCGGCGACGGCCTCCTCCTGGCCGATGTGGCTGAGCGCGCCGAACTTCTGCGAGAACTCCGAGCCCGAGTTGATCGAGACCACCGGGATGCCCGCGGCCTTCGCCTTGGCGAGCACCGCCCGCGTGGCCTCCGGCTTGGCGAGCGTGACGACGATCCCGTCGACCTTCTTGTCGATCGCGGCCTGGACGAGTTCGGCCTGTCCCTTGGCTTCGTTGTCGTTCGAGTAGAGGAAGTCGACGTTGTCCTTGTCGGCGGCCTGCTCGGCGCCGCTGCGCACGATGTCCCAGAAGGTGTCGCCCTCACCGGAGTGCGTGATCATCGCGATCTTGAGGCGGGGCGTGGAGACCCCCTTGCCGCCCTGGGAACTGTCCGCGCCGTTCGCTCCGTTCTCGGCGTTCTCGGAATCCTTGCCGCCCGATCCGCTGCATCCGGCGGCGAGGGCGATCACCGCGACGAGGGCCGCGGCCGTGCGAGCTGTACGGGGCATACGCGTGCGCATCGTGGAGCCACCTCTCCTCCGGCCGCGCGGTGCGGCTGGAGGAGTTTGTAGCGGGGTCCCCTCGCAGCGTCAATGACTTTGTCAGAACATTCGGACTACGGTCGCCGATCGCCCGCAATCGCCTTCAGGAACGTACGAGGAGCTGGAACTCGAAGGAGTAGCGAGAGGCCCGGTACGTGTGCGAGGCGAACTCGACCGCGCGGCCCTTGTCGTCGAACGTCGTGCGCTCCATCGTCAGCAGCGGCGAGCCCGCCGGCTCGGCGAGGCGCTCGCCCTCGGCGGCCGTGGCGGCGCGCGCGCCGACGGACTGGCGGGCGCTGTGCAGCGTGATCCCTGCCGCGCGCATCAGCCGGTACAGGCCGGTGGCCTCCAGGCGCGCGTCCTCCAGCGGGAGCAGGCCGGTCGGCAGGTGGTTGCACAGGTACGCGAACGGTTCGCCGTGGGCCAGACGCAGCCGCTCGACGCGGTGCACCTCCTCGCCCTCGCCGATCGCGAGCGCGGCGGCGATCTCGGCGGACGCGGGCACCAGCGTGTTGACCAGGACCCGGCTCTCGGGGCGCTGACCCGCGGCCTCCAGGTCGTCGTAGAGGCTGGACAGTTCGAGGGGGCGCTTGACCTGGCTGTGCACGACCTGGGTGCCGACGCCACGGCGCCGCACGAGCAGTCCCTTGTCGACGAGGGACTGGATGGCCTGACGGACGGTGGGCCGGGACAGACCGAGCCGGCCGGCCAGCTCGATCTCGTTGCCCAGCAGGCTGCCGGGGGTCAGGGCGCCGCGCTCGATCGCCGACTCCAGCTGCTGGGAGAGCTGGAAGTACAGCGGGACCGGGCTGCTGCGGTCGACGCTGAGTTCGAGCGGGACGGTCGGGTCGGCTAGGGGTTTGGCCACGTGCCGAGCGTAGCGGCGGGAGATGTTGACGGGAAGTCCTGAAGTTCGATTGTCCGGACAAAGCACCGCAGGTCTCGAGCGGGTGTTTGTCAGGACAAAGGATTGACAGCACTTGAGCGGGACGGCACGTTGGGTCCATGCGCATCGGACTCATCGGAACGGGCCGGATCGGAACCTTTCACGCAGGTGTGCTGGAGCGGTACCGGGAGGTCGGCTCGCTCGTCGTCACCGACGCCGAGCCCGCGCGCGCCGTCGCGCTCGCCGACCGGATCGGGGCGACCGCGGCGCCCAGCGTCGACGAACTCTTCACGTGGGGCGTGGACGCCCTGGTGATCACGGCGGCCACCGCCGCGCACGCCGAGCTGATCGGGCGGGCGGCGCGGGCCGGACTGCCCGTGTTCTGCGAGAAGCCGATCGCCCTCGACCTGCCCGGGACACTGGCCGCGCTGCACGAGGTCGCGGCGGCGGGCACCGTCCTGCAACTCGGCTTCCAGCGGCGCTTCGACGCCGGGTACGCGGCCGCGCGCGAGACCGTACGGGCGGGCACGCTCGGGCGGCTGCACACCGTGCGGGCGATGACGTCCGACCCGGCGCCGCCCCCGGCCGCGTACCTGCCGCTCTCCGGCGGCCTCTACCGGGACTGCCTCGTGCACGACTTCGACATCCTGCGGTGGGTGACGGGGCACGAGGTCGTCGAGGTGTACGCGACCGGGTCCGACGCGGGGCCCTCGATGTTCCGGGAGGCGGGGGACGTCGACACGGCGGCGGTGGTCCTGACCCTGGACGACGGAACCCTTGCCACGGCCACGGCGACGCGGTGCAACGGCGCCGGGTACGACGTGCGGATGGAACTCTCCGGCGAGCGCGACACGGTGGTCGTGGGCCTCGACGACCGCACCCCGATCGCCTCCACGGAGCCGGAGGGCCCCCCGGCCGCCGCGAAGCCGTGGCCCGGCTTCCTGGAGCGGTTCGCGCCCGCGTACGAGGCCGAGTTGAAGGCCTTCGTCGACGTGGTGCGCGGGGAGCGGCCCAATCCGTGCGACGGCTGGGAGGCGCTGGCGGCGCTGCGGGTCGCGGAGGCGTGTGAGCTGTCGCGGGCCGAGCGGAGGGCCGTGCGGGTGGCGGAGGTGGCCGGGGTTTGATCGGCTCGGGCCCGTCCCTTTCGATCGCCGTCGCAGGTGGAGCTCGTAGGTCCCGTGCCCGTTCGTCATGGCTGGTCGCGCAGTTCCCCGCGCCCCTGGCGGGGTTGCTTTTCGGCGGCGTCGCTCGCGGCTGACGGAACGTCGGCTCTACCAGCGCACCGGCAGCTCCCGGACTCCGCGCATCAGCACTCCCGGCAGCCAGGTGTCCGGTGCGCCGTCCAGGGCCAGGTCCGGGCAGCGCTCCAGCAGGGAGCGGATCGCCGTGCGGCCCTCGATGCGGGCCAGGGGGGCGCCCAGGCAGAAGTGGATGCCGTGGCCGAACGCCATGTGCCCGCGCGCGTCGCGGCGGAAGTCGAAGTCGTCGGGGTGCGCGAAGCGGTCCGGGTCGCGGTCCGCCGAGCCGATGCCGATCAGGACGGGCGCGTCCGCCGGGATCAGCACGCCGTCGATCTCGACGGGGCCCGCGGCGAAGCGGTGGGTGGCGGTCTCCACCGGGCCGTCGTAGCGGAGCATCTCCTCCACCGCGCCGTCGAGGAGGCTCATGTCCGCGCGCAGGGCGGCCAGTTGATCGGGGTGCGAGAGCAGCGCGCGTACGCCGTTGCCGATCAGGTTCACCGTCGTCTCGTGGCCCGCGACCAGCAGCAGGAACGCCATGCCGCGCAGCTCGGACGGGGAGAGCCGGTCACCGTCCTCCGCGGTGGTCCTGATGAGCGCGCTCAACAGGTCGTCGGCCGGCTCCGAGCAGCGCTTGTCCTCGATCAACGCGTCGAGGAACTCGGCCAGTTCGACATAGACGTCCGACTCGTCGCCGCTCGTCGGCGCGACCACCTGCGTCGACATCCGGCGGAAGCGGTCCCGGTCGATGTCGGGAACGCCGAGCAGCTCGCAGATGACGACGAGCGGGAGCGGGAAGGCCAGCGCCGCGATCAGGTCGGCGGAGCCCCGCGGCACCATGTCGTCGAGCAGCTCGTCCGTGATCTTCTGAATGCGCGGCACGAGCCCGGCGACCCGGCGCGCGGTGAACTCCCGGGTGACCAGGGAGCGCAGCCTGCCGTGCTCGGGCGCGTCCGCGAAGAGCAGATGCCGCCCGATGACGTCGTCGTCGAAGCCCCAGGGCGGGGATTTGACCAGGCGCGGGTCGGTGAACGCGGCCCGGGACGCCTCGTGCCCGACGATCAGGTAGAGCTCCTCCTGGGGCCCCGGGCCCGGCGTGCGCACACGGTGCACGGTGCCGCGCCTGCGCAGCGCGTCGTACACGGGGTACGGGTCGGCGTAGAACGACCGCGCGCTGTCCGCGAATTCACCGAGGTCGACGATCTCGCTCAGGTCTGCCATGGCCGCGTGCTCCCGTCCTCGTCCCGCCACCGCACTGCTCTCACCCCATCCAACTCGCCCTGCCCACGATCCGTTCCCGCTCGGCCCCGCCGGTCTCCAGGAACCGGGCGAGCGGCAGCGTCGCCGCGCCGACCGTGACCGCGTCGGCGCCGAGGCGGCCGAGTTCGACGGTGGTCTGCGCGAACGGGTGGCGCAGCGCGTACGCGGCGGCGGCCCGGCGCACCGGTTCGATGAGCCGTGGGCCGAGCAGCAGGCCGGCCCAGCCGCCGAGGACGATCCGCTCCGGGTTGAAGAGGTTGACCAGGTCGGCGATGCCCGCGCCGAGGAACTCGGCGGTCTCGTCGAGGAGTTGGCCGGTGCCGGGGGCGGCCAGGAGTTCGGCGAGCGCGCCCTCCTCGTCCGGCGACGTCCAGGTGCCGCCCGTCTCCCGCCACCGTTCGAGGAGCGCCTCCGCGCCGACGTACGCCTCCAGGCAGCCGCGGGACCCGCACCGGCAGGGCCGCCCGCCGACCTGGAGGACGGTGTGGCCCCACTCCCCCGCGCTGCTGGAGGAGCCCTGGTAGGGCACGCCGTCGGCGATCACGCAGGCGCCGACGCCGGAGCCGATGAGGGTGATCACCGCGTTGCGGGCGCCGCGGCCCGCTCCGAACCACATCTCGGCGCGGCCGAGGGTCTTGGCGCCGTTGTCCACGAACAGCGGGGTCTCCGGCGGGAGTTCGCCGGCCGCGCGCAGCATCGCTTCCAGGGGCACGGCCGCCCAGCCGATGGTCTGGCCGTGCACGACGGCGCCGGACGCGCCCGAGGCGTCCACTATGCCGGGCACTCCGACACCGACGCCGATGAGCGACGCGGGCCGCACATCGGCCCCGGCCAGGACCTGGGTGAGGCCGCCCGCGATGAGACGTACGACCTCATCGGCGTCGTACGTGCCGTCCGGCGCCGCGACGGGCAACGGGGCTTCCACGCGCGCGAGTTCGCTCAGCGACAGGTCGAACAGCTCGACGCGGACCCGGGTCTCGCCGACGTCCACCCCGACGACGTGCCCGCTGCCGGGCGTGACGCGCAGCAGGGTACGCGGGCGGCCGCCGTCGGAGTCCACGGAGCCCGCCTCCTCCACGAGCCCCTCGGCGACCAGCTCGGCGACGACATTGCTGATGGAGCCCGAGCTGAGGGCCGTGAGCGGGCCCAACTCCTGTCTGCTGAGCGGTCCGTCGAAGTAGAGCTTGCTCAGTACGGTGGCCCGGTTGTTGCGGCGCAGATCGCGCACCGTACGCCGACGTGGTCCTGCCATCCTTCGCTCCACCCCTCGACCCCTTCACCCCAACACTTAGAGCATGTCTTTGATCACGGTGTGAAATTTACCGTGATTCCCCGGCCTGCCAGGTACGGACGGTCAGGTGTCGAGCAGGCCCGCGTCGTGGACGAGCAGCGCGATCTGTACGCGGTTGTTGAGGTCGAGCTTGGTCATGATGCGGGAGACGTGCGCCTTGACGGTGGCGACGCTCAGGTAGAGGGTCGCGGCGATCTCCGCGTTGGACTTGCCGCGGCCGATCTCGACGGCGACGTCGCGCTCGCGGTCGGCCAGGCCCGTCAGGCGGCGCCGGGCGCCCGCTGCGCGGACGTCGCGCTCGGAGGCCGCGGCGTGGGTCATCAGCTGGCGGGTCACGGCGGGCGAGAGTACGGGGTCGCCCGCCACGACGCTGCGCACGGCGTCGAGGATCTCGGCGGGCGTGGCGTCCTTGAGGACGAAGCCGGCGGCGCCCGCGCGCAGCGCCCGTAGTACCTGCTCGTCCGCGTGGAACGTGGTGAGGACGACCACTTCGGGGGCGTCCGCGCGCGCCCGCAACCGTTCGGTGGCCGTGAGCCCGTCCATGTTCGGCATGCGGATGTCCATGAGGACGATGTCGGGCCGGACCGTACCGGCGACCGCGAGGGCCTCTTCGCCGTCGGCCGCCTCACCGACGATCTCGACGTCCCGCGCGCCGCCCAGCATCAGGGTCAGGCCCGAGCGGACCAGCGGGTCGTCGTCGACGAGCAGCAAACGGATCGCGTTCATGGGCCCCACCGTAGCCAAGCCGGGATCATCGTCGTGCGGGCCGGTCAGCCGCTCCACGGCAGCCAGGCCCGGACGACGAACCCGCCGTCGGGTGCCGGTCCGTGGTCGAGGCGGCCGCCCGCGAGGACGGCCCGTTCGGTCAGGCCGATCAGCCCCTGCCCGGAGCCGGGGACGTGCGGTACCTCGCCGGGCGGTGGCGGGTTGCTGACCGTGACGGTGAGGCCGTCGCCGCAGGCGCCGTCGACGGTGACCGCCACCTCGGCGCCGGGCGCGTGCTTGCGGGCGTTGGTCAGGCCCTCCTGCGCGATGCGGTAGGCGGTGCGGCCCGTGGAGGCGGGCACGGCCGCCGGATCGGTGACGTGCTGGTCGAGGCCGACCTTCATGCCGGCCTCGCGGGACTTGGCGACCAGGGTCTCCAGGGCGGCGAGCGTGGGCTGGGGGCGGCCGGAGTCCTCGCCGTGGTCGGCGGCGCGCAGCACGCCGATGATCTCGCGCAGGTCCTGCAGTGCTTCGTGCGCGCTCTCCCGGATGACACCCGCGGCCCGGACGATCTCGGCCTGGGGCGCGTCGGGCCGGAACTCCAGGGCGCCCGCGTGCACGCTCAGCAGCGTCAGGCGGTGGGCCAGGACGTCGTGCATCTCGCGGGCGATGGCCTCACGGGCGAGCCGCTGGGCCCGTTCGGCGCGGAGCGCCGCCTCGGTCTCGGCGCGGTGCGCGCGGTCCCGCAGCGACAGCAGGAGCTGGCGCCGGGAGCGTACGTACATGCCCCAGCCGACACAGGTCGCCGCGATGATCACAGCGAAGGCGACCGAGACCAGGTAGGGCGAGCTCGGGTCGGGGCGGACCGCCAAGTACACCGGGACCAGCGCCATGGAGACGCCGGCGACCCAGCCCACGTAGCGGAACGGGCGGTGGACGGCCAGCGTGAAGACGGAGATCGCCACCGCGCCGCCCGCGCTGTCGGACAGGACGCTGACCGGCACCATCGCGAGGGCGAAGCCGAGCGGCCAGCGGCGGCGCAGCCAGACCGCGGCGCAGGCCAGGGCGCCCACGAGCTGGTCGATGGTGGCGAAGTCGTGCGAGATGTTCGGGTTCCGGTCGAGCTGGTCGGCGGCGATCATGCCGATGCCGACGGCGATGAGGAAGCAGCTGAAGTCGACGATCCAGTCCCGGGCGGTGCGCCGTCGGCGGCCGGGGCGGCCGTCCGGGTCGAGGTCGAGTTCACCGGCCGCGGCCGGTGGCCGCTGTCGGCGGCGCCACCGCGGCGGCGGCCCGACCGCGTCCTCGGGGGTTCCCGCCCGTTCGGGGGTTCCCGTCTGCTCCGATGCCTCCATGGTCGACAAATCTACGCATCGCCGGGGCCCCGTACCGCCCGAGCGGACGGAAGACGACCAAAGTCGCGAGGCGAACGACTTTGGTCGGCCCCCGGTCGCCCGGGGAGCGACTTGCTGCCTGCGTGCCTCGCCCCGCGGCCGATGTGAGTGGGGGGTCCGCGGGGCGAGAGTTCCTGGCATGAACAAGAACCAGTTGCGGCAGGGCCTCGAGATCGTCGGCGGCCTCGCGCTGATCCAGGGTGCGGTCGGCCTGATCCACGAATTCACCGGCTGGCTCGGCTGGGGCCTGATCCAGCACATCGGCTTCCTCGACGGCCGCGAGGTGTACGGCAGCATCGCGCTGATCGTGCTCGCGATCGCCTTGTTCGCGGCCGCCGAGAGCCAGAAGACGAGCTAGAGACCCGGGCGGAACCAGAGACTCGGACGAGCCGGAGACTCAGCAGTCGTGGTCGACGAGGTCGAACGATTCGTAGTGGTCGGCCGTGTAGTAGTCCTGGCTCGCCGAGCCGGTGACGATGCGGCGGGCGCCGCGGTCGGAGGAGCCCGGCGTGATGACCGTGTACTCGTGGTAGTAGCCGGTGGACTGCGACGGCAGGACGCCCTCGCGGTTCTGGAAGACGACGCCGTCCTGGTCGTACGGGTACGGGCCGCCCTGCGCGATGAGGTCCAGGGTGTCGTGCGCCTGCGACGGCAGGGCGGAGTAGCAGATGTCGCCGACCGCGGCGGCGGAGCCCATGGAGGCGGAGGCGGCCACAGGAGCGGGGGCGGCCTGTGCGGTGGCTGTGAGGGGACCGCCGACGAAGAGAGCGGCGGCGAGGGCAGCGACGCTGATGAAGCGTGGGGGAATCTTCATGCCCCTAGTGTGACGCGCGTAGACGGGTACACGTCAACACCAACTACAGCTTGTTTTCCATGAGTTAACTTGCCGCCCCTCGCCCCGGCCTGCGTCGGGCCGGCCCGACGCAGGCGCACCGACCATCAGAAACTGCCGTACGCGGGGCGCCCTTCGAGGTCGTACGAGGAGATGACGACGCCCTTGCTGGTGACGCGGGTGGCCGCGTGCCGGAAGGCGGTGGGCACGGGCCCGTCCCCGAAGAGGCGCTTGCCGGTGCCGAGCACGACCGGGAACGTCAGCAGGTGCAGGGTGTCGATCAGGTCGTGCCTGAGCAGGTACGCGGCGAGTGCGCCGCTGCCGTGGATCTGCAGCTCGCGGCCCGGCTGCTCCTTGAGCGCGGTGACGTCCTTGACGAGGTCAGTGCCGCCGATGAACCGGGTACCGGCCCAGTCGCCGCTGGTCAGCGTCTTGCTGGCGACGTACTTCGGCAGGGCGTTGAGCTTGCCGGCCACCGGGTCCGACGGATCGGTGTGCTGCGGCCAGTACCCGGCGAAGATGTCGTACGTGCGGCGGCCGAGCAGGAACGCGTCGACCCGCCCGAAGTTCTCGGTGACGAAGGTGCCGAAGTCCTCGTCGTCGTACGGGAACGACCAGCCGCCGTGCTCGAAGGCGCCGGAGCGGTCCTCCTCGGGGCCGCCGGGCGCCTGGTACACGCCGTCCAGGGTGACGAACTGGGTGAGGGTGAGCTTCATGGCGGGCTCCGTCTGGTGAAAGGTGAACGTGCATGCGGACGCTTCTGCCCTTGAAGACCTGCCCTCCGCCCGGAACTCATCGGTCCCCGCACCTGGTCTCCCCCTCCGGTCCCCCTCAGATCTCAGCGTCCGATTGCCGCCAGCTTCCGCCCGCGTACGCCGCTGTACTCGAACCCAGGACGGCAGAACAGCAGAACGGCAACCGATGACCTCAGGAGAGATCATGAACAGCAAGGTGGCTCTGGTGACCGGCGGCAGCCGCGGCGTGGGTGCGGCGACGGCGCTGCGGCTCGCGGAGGACGGCTTCGACGTGGCGGTCACCTACGTCCAGGGCAAGGAGGCCGCCGATGAGGTGGTCCGACGGGTCGAGGCCCTGGGGCGGCGCGGCCTCGCGGTGCGCGCCGACTCGGCGGACGCGGGCGAGGCGGCGGACGCGGTGTCGCTGACCACGGACCGGCTCGGGCGCCTGGACGTCCTCGTCAACAACGTCGGCATCGGCGTCCTCGGCCCGCTGGAGAGCCTGACCCTCGCCGACGTGGACCGGGTGCTCGCCGTGAACGTACGCGGCGTCTTCCTCGCCTCGCAGGCCGCGGCCCCGGTCATGGACACGGGCGGCCGCATCGTCACGATCGGCACCTGCATGGCCAAGTACGTACCGGGACCGGGTGGCACGCTCTACGCGATGAGCAAGTCGGCCCTGATCGGCCTGACGAAGGCGCTGGCCAGGGAGCTCGGCGCGCGCGGCATCACGGCGAACATCGTCCACCCGGGCCCGATCGACACGGACATGAACCCGGCGGACGGCCCGTACGCGTCGGGCCAGGCGGAGATGACGGCGCTCGGCCGGTTCGGCACGGCGGACGAGGTGGCCCGGACGGTGGCGTACCTGGCGGGTCCCGCGGCCACGTACGTGACGGGCGCGGAGCTCGCGGTGGACGGCGGGCACGCCGCGTAGGCAGGCGGGCACGACCGTGCGGGGCACACCGGTGCTGTCGGGCCGGCGTGCCCCGCACGTCCTTGCGGGGGGGGGAGCCTACGCACCCAACTCCGCGTATTGGGCCGCGAGTTGGGAAGCTCCCTGATCCGTGAGGGAGCCGAACAGGCGCAGCCGCGAGATGCCGCCGTCGGGGAAGATGTCGACGCGCGCGTGGGTGCCGACGGCCGGGGCGTCGAGCACGAAGCGGTGGTTCGTGTCGGGCTGGAGGCGGGTGCGGGGCAGGACCTCGACCCAGTCGCCGTCCCCGCTCTCGGAGACGTCCCTGACGGAGACGGACGCCCAGCCGGCGCTGTTGCCCTTCAGGTACGCCGTGTCGATCTCCAGGGCGCGGATCTGTGCCTGGGCGACGAGGCGGTAGCTGATCCAGTCGTTGCCGTTGTCGCGGCGGCGCCGGGTCTCCCAGCCGTCGTCCATCTTGCGGGAGTAACCCGGCTGGATGGTGTTGGAGGCGGGCGAGTAGAAGAGGTTCGAGGCGTCCTCGGCGCGGCCGCCGTTGGCCAGGGCGACGACGTCGAACGTGCCGAGCGTGGCGAGCCACTCCGGGTCCGGGACGACCTCGCCGTACACGCGCAGGCGGGCGATGCCGCCGTCGGGGTGCTGGTTGACGCGCAGGTGCGTGAAGCGCTGCTCGGCGTCGACCTCGAAGCCGTTGGCCGCGTGGCCGCCGACTGCCGTGCGGGGGACGAGGGTGGTCCACTTCACGTCGGGGGCGAGCAGTTCGTCGGGCGTCGGCGCGCCCGCCACCGTGGCCGCCTCGACCGAGACCGCCTGCGGGTAGTTGCCGCGGAAGTGGGCCGTGTCGACGACGATGCCGCGGATCACGCCGGGGGCGCCGAGCCGGACGAGCGCCCAGTCGTGGTCATCGGCGGTGGGCCACGGGTGGTCGGCGCCGGTGCCGCGGCGACGGCGGGTCTCCCAGCCGTCCATGATCTTGCCCTTGTGGCCGAAGTGCTCCGGGTCGAACTCGGCGGGCCCGGCCACGAGGAGGTTCTCGCGCTGCGCGAAGAACTCGTCGTTCGCGGCGATCACCCCGGCGCCGAGCGTGCGCGCCGCGAGGTCGACGTACCGGGTGAACGGGAAGTCGGCGGTGCGGTAGTCGGCGTACGGGTCGCCGCCGCCGAAGGGGCTGGCGTCGCCGGTGAAGCGGGGTATCTCGGAGGATGCGGCCACGGTTCTACTTGGTCCTTTCGAGCAGCTTGCCCTGCGGGGCGGTGAACTCGCCGTCGGCGACGATGCGTTCGCCGCGCAGCCAGGTCGACTTGACGACGCCGTGCAGCGTCTTGCCCGCGTAGGCGGTGACACGGTTGCGGTGCTGGAGCGCGGCCGGGTCGACGGTGAAGGTCTCGTCGGGGGCGAGCACCGCGAAGTCGGCGTCGCGGCCGACGGCGATGGCGCCCTTGCGGTCGTCGAGGCCGACCAGCTCCGAGGTGCGGGACGACATCCAGCGGACCACGTCGTCGAGGGAGTACCCGCGCTCGCGGGCCGCGGTCCAGATGGCGGAGAGGCTGAGCTGGAGGCCGGAGATGCCGCCCCACGCGGTGGCGAAGTCGTCGGTCTTCAGCTCGGCGGTGGACGGCGAGTGGTCGGTGACGACGCAGTCGATGGTGCCGTCGGCGAGCGCCTGCCAGAGGAGGTCCTGGTTGGCGGCCTCGCGGATCGGCGGGCAGCACTTGAACTCGCTTGCCCCGTCCGGGACTTCCTCGGCGGTGAGCGTGAGGTAGTGCGGGCACGTCTCGACGGTCAGCTTGACGCCCTCGGCCTTGGCGGCGGCGATCAGCGGCAGCGCGTCGGAGGAGGACAGGTGCAGGATGTGGACGCGGGCGCCGATCCGCTTGGCGGTCTCGATGAGTCCCTTGATCGCGGCGTCCTCGGAGATACGCGGCCGGGTCGCGAGGTAGTCGTCGTACTTGGGGCCGTGGGTGTGCGGGGCCGCGTCCAGCTCGTGCGGGTCCTCGGCGTGCACGATGAGCAGGCCCCCGTCGGCGCCGAAGCCGGCGATCTCGGCCATGGAGGCGGTGAGCCGGTCGCTGTCCAGGTGCGGGAACTCGTCGACGCCGGACGGCGACAGGAAGCACTTGAAGCCGAAGACGCCGGCGTCGTGCAGTGGCCGCAGGTCCTTGACGTTGTCGGGCAGGGCGCCGCCCCAGAAGCCGACGTCGATGTGCGCCTTGGCGGCGGCGACCTCCTGCTTCGTACGGAGGTTGGCGACGCTGGTGGTCGGCGGCAGGGAGTTCAGCGGCATGTCGACGAGGGTCGTGATGCCGCCGGCCGCGGCGGCGCGGGTGGCGGTCCAGAAGCCCTCCCACTCGGTGCGCCCCGGGTCGTTCACGTGGACGTGCGTGTCCACGATGCCGGGCAGCAGCGCGTGGTCGCCGAAGTCCTCGACACGGGCGCCGGCCGGTACCTCCGCGTCGTGCGCGAGCACCGCGACGATCTTGCCCGCGGCGACGGCGACCGACGCGGGCCGCGTACCGTCGGGGGTGATGACGCGGGTCGAGCGCAGCATCAGTTCGACTTCGACGTCCGACACCCTGGACCTCCTCTGTTCCGACGTTCTATTTCAACGTTCTGTTGAAGGAGTCTTCACTCCTCGTTCGCGGTCCGTCAAGGGTCCGCCGCGCCCACCGGGCGCCTCGCGCGACCTCTGGACGTTTCCACAAAGTGGAATTATTATTCCGATAGGCAGAATGTAGCTACCGACGAACTTCGAGGTCAAGGGATCACCGGCCGGGAACCCGCCGGTAGGCTGCAGCATCACCCGCTTGTCCTCGAAAGGAACGCGCTGTGCCGACGTCCGACGCCAGCACCACTGATGCCGCCAAGTCCGCGCCCAGCGGTGGTGTGCAGTCCCTCGAGCGCGCCTTCGACCTCCTGGAGCGGATGGCCGACGCCGGCGGCGAGGTGGGCCTCAGCGAACTCTCCGCGAGCAGCGGTCTCCCCCTGCCCACGATCCACCGCCTGATGCGGACCCTGGTCTCCTGCGGCTACGTACGCCAGCAGCCCAACCGCCGCTACGCGCTCGGCCCGCGCCTGATCCGCCTCGGCGAGTCCTCCGCGCGCCTGCTCGGCACCTGGGCGCGTCCCTATCTCGCCCGGCTCGTCGAGGAGACCGGCGAGACGGCGAACATGGCGCTGCTCGACGGGGACGAGATCGTCTACGTCGCCCAGGTGCCCTCCAAGCACTCGATGCGGATGTTCACCGAGGTCGGACGCCGGGTGCTGCCGCACTCCACCGGCGTGGGCAAGGCGCTGCTCGCGCACACGCCCGCCGACGAGGTGCGCTCGCTGCTCGCGCGGACCGGGATGCCGGCGGCGACGGAGAAGACGATCACCACGGCCGACGGTTTCCTCGACGCGCTGGAGGAGGTGCGCCGCTCCGGGTACGCGGTCGACGACAACGAGCAGGAGATCGGCGTGCGCTGCCTCGCCGTCCCGGTGCCCAACTCGCCCACGGCGGCGGCCATTTCGATCTCCGGCCCGGCGGGACGCGTCACGGAGGCGGCCACGGACAAGATCGTGCCGGTGCTTCAGCAGGTGGCCCGCGAATTGTCGGAGGCGCTGGCCAGCTCGGGCGCCGCGTCTTAGCAGTCGCGTGTGCCGGGTTGCGGTGCGTTGCCGAGCGCGGCCTTCGTCGTGACGTCTCGCGCAGTTCCCCGCGCCCCTGAAGGCATGCGGCTTCGCCGCGCCTTCAGGACGAAATGCCGCACGCAGTGCGCATTTCAGGGGCGCGGGGAACTGCGCGACCAGCCCCCACCGGCCCGCGGTCGGCAACGCTCACCCGACACCCGTCAGACATCCGTCCACCATCTCCACCACCTGATCGGCGAAGCCCAACCGCCCCCGGTCATGCGTGACCAGCACCGTCGCAACCCCCCGCTCCCGGGTCAGCAGCGCGAGCAACTCCAGTACGGCAGAACCCCGTTCAAAATCCAGCGCACTGGTCGGCTCGTCCACCAACAGCACCCGCGGCGCGTTCACCAGCGCCCGCGCGATATTGACCCGCTGGCGCTGACCGCCGGAGAGTTGGTGGGGCCGCCGATGGGCCAGGCCGCCCAGGCCCACCGCGTCCAGCAACTCCGCGGCGCGGCCCCGTACTTCACGGGGGCGGCGGCCGTCCAGGTGCGCCATGACCTGGAGCTGTTCAAGCGCGGTCAGGGACGGCAGCAGGTTGGGCTGCTGGAACACGATGCCGACGGCGCGGCGGCGCAGCTCCGCCGCCGCGGCCCGGCTCAGCCCCGTCGCCGCGGTCCCGTCGATCAGCACGCGCCCGCTGTCGGGGGTGACCAGGGTCGCGGCGACCGCGAGGAGGCTGGACTTGCCGGAACCCGATGGACCCACCACGGCGCTCACCGTCCCGGCGGGGACCGTCAGACTCACCCGGTCAAGGGCCGTCAGCCGGCCCTCCCCGTCGGCGTAGGTGAGGGTGATGTCGTCGAGCTGCAGGGTCATCGGGCGCTCCCGAGTGCGGTGAGGGGGTCGACGGCGGTGATCCGCCGGATGGACAGGGCGGCGCCGCAGACGCCGAGGACGGTCATGACGGCGGCGGGGCCGACGCTGGTCAGCGGCTCCAGCACGAACGGCACGCTGTCCGGCACGAACGCCCCGATGAGCGCGGCGAGGGCGGTTCCCACGGCGGTGCCGCCGACGAGCAGCACGACGGCCTGGCCGAGCGCGTCCCGCAGCAGATAGGACGTGGAGGAGCCGAGCGCCTTCAGGACGGCGATGTCGCCGCTGCGCTGGATCGTCCACACCGTGAAGAACGCCCCGATGACGAGGGCCGAGATGGCGAACAGGAAGCCGCGCATCAGCTGCAGCGAGCCGTTCTCGGCCTGGTAGGACCCTATGGCTTCGAGGGCGCCCGGCACGGTCGTGGTCGAGGTGCCCGCGGCCCGGTCGGCGCGCGCCGCGTCGTATTCCGAGGTGGTGTCGAGGGCGACGACGGTGGCCTGCTCGCCGCTTCCTGCGGCGCGGGGCGCGAGCGCCTGCCAGTCGCCGAGGTCGGTCCAGACGACCGGGGTGTGGCTGTAGGAGGCGTCTCCGGACACGGCCGTGACCTTCAGGGTCGTACCGCCGAGCGTGAGGGGGTCGCCCGCGCCGACGCCCAGCTCGTCGGCGGCCTTGTGCGACAGCACGGCGGTGCCGGGTGCGGTTGCGTCGGGCGCGAGGCCGGACCTCTCCTCGACGCCGAACGCGGAGACGGCCGCGGTGTGGGCGCCGGACCGCGCGTTGACGGTGCCGATGCCGAGCGGCCGCGCGCCGGTGACTCCGGGCTGCCGGGCCAGCTCCTGCCATTGCGCGCGCTGGACGGTGGAGCCGGTGAACGACACCGACTGGCCCCCGGCCGGGCGGGCGAACGCGAGGTGGTCGGCGGGCAGCCCGGTCAGCGCCGACGTGTTGTCCCGGGCCAGCCCGGCGGTCAGCCCCGACAACAGCCCCACCAGCAGCGTGATCAGTACGATCACGGTTCCCATCAGGGCGAATCTGCCCCTGGCGAACCGTAGGTCTCTCCATGCGACGAACATGGCATCCACCCTGCTGCCCCGGCCCCGCGCGGGCATCGCGCCACAGCACGCCTCACCCGAATCGAAGGGAGGACACCCCTTTCAAACTTTCGGTTGACCGGGTTCCGGCGCTCCGCTTCGTACGCTGGTGAGCAGTATGGATCCACGTTCCCTCACCCCCGCCCTGCGCGCCCTGCGCCTCTGCCTGCATCTGCTGATGGCGGGGCTGCTCGCGCTGGTCGTGGTGCGCGGCCTGGCCGGGCGCTCGCCCGAGCCGGTCGCCACTGTCGTGGCCGTGGCCGTGGTCCTGGGCGGCGTCTACGCGGCGGGCCCGCTGATCCCCGCGGTACGCGCCACGCGCTCGGGCGCCGCGTGCTGGCTCGGCGCGCTGGGCGCGGTCTGGGCGGTGCTGCTCGCGCTCTCCCCCGACGCGCTGTGGCTGGCCTTCCCGCTCTACTTCCTCCTCCTGCACCTGCTGCCCGTGCGGTGGGGCGTCCCCGCGGTGGCGCTCGCGGCGGGCGCGGCCATCGCCTCGTACATCGGACACGACGGGGGGTTCAACCCGGGCGCGTTCATCGGCCCTCTGCTCGGCGCGGCCGTCGCCGTGGCGACCGTGCTCGGCTATCAGGCGCTGTACCGGGAGAGCGAGCGGCGGCGCCGGCTCATCGAGGAACTCGTCGCGACCCGCGCCGACCTCGCCGCCGCGGAGCGCGCCGCGGGCACCCTCGCCGAGCGCGAGCGGCTCGCCCGCGAGATCCACGACACCCTCGCGCAGGGGCTGTCCTCGATCCAGTTGCTGCTGCGCGCCGCCCAGCGCGATCTGCCCGGGACCTCTCCGGCCGCCGCCCACGTCGAGCGGGCCCGGTCGACCGCGCAGGACAACCTCGCCGAGGCCCGCCGCTTCGTCCGCGCCCTCACCCCGCCCGACCTGGCGAACGGCTCCCTCGCCGGGGCCCTGGAGCGGCTGTGCGCCACGGCCGGCGGCCTGACCGCCCGCTTCACCACCAGCGGCACCCCGCTCGAACTCCCCACCCCCTACGAGGTGGCGCTGCTGCGGATCGCCCAGTCGGCGCTCGGCAACACACTGCGGCACGCGGGCGCGCGCCGCGCGGAGATCACCCTCAGCTTCATGGAGACCTCGGTGGCCCTGGACGTAGTGGACGACGGTCGCGGATTCGACCCGGATCCGGCCGTGCCCGACGGCAGCGACGGCGGATTCGGGCTGCCCGCGATGCGGGCACGGGTGCGCGCGCTCGGCGGCACGTTCACGGTCGAGTCGGCGCCCGGCCGGGGCACCGCGGTCGCCGTCACCCTGCCGGTTCCCGCCGGGGGTGGCGCGTGATCCGGCTGCTGCTCGCCGACGACCATCCCGTCGTACGTGCCGGTCTGCGGGCCGTCCTCGACGCCGAGCCGGACTTCACGATCGTCGCGGAGGCGGCCACGGCGGAGCGGGCGGTCGAGCTGGCCGCGGCCGGAGCGGTGGAGGTCGTACTGATGGACCTGCAGTTCGGCGCGGGTATGCACGGCGCCGAGGCGACCGCGCGGATCGCGGCCCTGGACGGGGCGCCGCGCGTGCTCGTCCTGACGACGTACGACACCGACGCGGACATTCTCGCGGCGGTGGAGGCCGGGGCCTCCGGCTATCTGCTGAAGGACGCGCCGCCGGAGGAACTGGCGGCCGCCGTCCGCACGGCCGCCTCCGGCCGCTCCGCGCTCGCCCCGGCGATCGCGCTCCGCCTGATGGACCGGTTGCGGGCGCCCTCCGAGGCGTTGAGCCGGCGGGAGCTTGAGGTCCTTCAGCTGGTGCGGGACGGACTGTCCAACGCGGAGATCGCTCGCCAGCTGTTCTTGAGTCAGGCCACGGTCAAGTCCCATCTGGTGCATATCTACGCGAAGTTGGGGGTTGACTCGCGGACGTCGGCCGTGGCCCGAGCTCATCAGCGAGGTTTGCTGAGACCCCGATAGGGGTGCGGGCTCAGAAGTCCGCAGGGGTCATATGGCGCAGCGCACGCAGCTCCGCCCGCCCGACCGCGCGCACCGGAACCGAAAGGACGGGGCACACCGCGTGCCGCCGGACGAAACGATGCACCCCGCTGCGGCGGCCTCGTACGCCGATGACGATGAGGTCCTCGGAGCGCGCCGCCAGGGCGGTCAGCGCGGGGCCAGGGCGGGAGCGTACGACACGGAGCGACAGGTCCGGGCCGGTCGGCGGTCCGCCCAGCGTCTCCTCGACGGCCCGCGCCAGCTCGGCGCACGCGAAGGAATGCCACTGCTCGGCCCACGCACGGTCCGGCCGGCGCCCGTACATGCCCTCGCCCTCCGGTGGCGCCCAGGCCAGCACCGCCACCAGTTCCCGCCCGGAGTTCCTCGCCTCGGCCGCCGCCGAGCGCAGGGCGACGCGGCTCGCCGGAGAGCCGCTGACGCCGACGACGACCCGGCCCGGCCGGTCCGGCGCGGCCGGGGAGCGGGGCCGGCGACGGGTTCCCCACAGACGCCCGCCCGGCGATTCCTCGGCGCGGCGCTGCATCTCGCGCTCGTACCGGTCGCTGAAGCCGCTCCTGTCGGCGTGCATGATGTGCCTCCTCGTTCCCACCCGGGCCACCTTTGGTCGGCCACTTCCGAGTCTGTAGATTGATTGGCCTGGACAGCAGGGCCAATGACGGGAATGTGGCATGGCGGTCGGCACAGGAGTCCACGGCCTGGACAGTGCGGCCGGGCGGCCGGGAGCCAAGCGCCTCGCCGCTCTGGTGACGGGCGTCGCCGGGGAGCGGCCGGGCTATCGCGGGCTCGCGCAGGGTATGCGGACGCTGCTCCTCGACGGACGGGTGGCGCTGCACACGCGGCTGCCGGCCGAGCGCGAGTTCGCGACGGCGCTCGGGGTCAGCCGGGCCACGGTGACGGCCGCGTACGACCTGCTGCGGGAGAGCGGGTACGCGCGCAGCAGGCGCGGGGCCGGAACGTGGACCGAGCTGCCGGAGGGCGCGCGCCTGACGAGCGTGCGCACGCCGGAAGCCGGGGAGGACGTCATCGATCTGGCCATCGCGGCTCCCGGCGCGCTGGCGGACGAGCTGGCCGCCGCCTACGCCGCCGCGAGCGCGGACGTGGCCCGGCACGCGCTGACGCCCGGCTACCACCCGTACGGTCTGGCGGAGCTGCGGGCCGCGATCGCCGAGCGGTACACGCGGCGCGGTCTGCCGACGCGGCCGGAGCAGATCCTGGTCACGTCCGGCGCCCAGCAGGCGGTCGCGCTCACCCTCACCCTGCTCGGCAGACCCGGCGACCGGATCGCGGTGGAGAACCCCTCGTACGCCAACGCCCTTTCCGTCATCCGGCAGTTGGGGCTGCGCACCGCCCCCGTGCCGGTGACGGAGGACGGGTGGGACGCCGAACTGTTCGGCGCGATCCTGCGGCAGTCGGCGCCCCGGCTCGCCTATCTCATCCCGGACTTCCAGAATCCGACGGGCCGGCTGATGCCACCCGACCAGCGCCGGCAGATCATCGCCGCCGCCCGCGCGACCGGCACCTGGCTCGTCGTCGACGAGACGATCGCGGACATCGCGCTCGACACCCCGACGCCGCCGCCGTTCGCCTCGCTGGCGCCGCACGGCGGTGAACAGATCGTCACCGTCGGCTCGTTGAGCAAGGGGCACTGGAGCGGTCTGCGGGTCGGCTGGGTACGGGCGGGTGCGCGGCTGATCACCGAGCTGACGGCGCAGCGGGTGATGGCCGACATGTCCGGTTCCGTTCTCGACCAGCTGGTGGCCCTGCGGCTGCTCGGCCGCGAGGAGGAGATCCTGCGCCGGCGGCTTCCGTTGCTGCGCGCCCAGCGCGACCGGCTGACCGGCCTGCTCGGCCAGGAGTTCCCGGACTGGCGCTGGCAGGTGCCACCCGGCGGGATGTCCCTCTGGATCGATCTCGGCCGGCCGATCGCCTCGGCACTGGCCGGAGCGGCGCTGCGGCACGGGGTGCGGATCGAGGGCGGGTCACGGTTCGGCGCGGACCCCGGCACGTTCGAGCACCGGCTGCGCTGGCCCTACACCCAGCCGGCCGAGGTCGCCGAGGAGGCGGTGCGGCGGGTCGCCGCGGCCGTCGACGCGGGGGTCGGCCCGGCGGGTGACGAGCCGGGCCGACCGCACTGGGTGGCCTGAGAGCCTGCCTTCGAACCCCTCAGCCCCGGGATCCGGGTCCCCCGAACAGCTCGATCGCCCCGCGGACCTGGGTGAGCGCCGCCGACAGGGCGCTCACCGAACCGATCGCCCCCGCGATCAGCAGCAGTGACCGGCGCAGCCGCGGCACCTCGGGGCTGCCGCCGTCCGCCATGGCGTCGAGGGCCGCGAGCTCGTCCTCGGCGATGCCCCGGTCCATGAACTCGGCCGGGTGGGCGGCCAGTTCGCGGCGCAGCCGGGACACGGCCGTGCGCAGCTCCGCCACCCGCGGATCCTCGTCGCTGCCGGTCACCGGAGTCCGCCCCTGTCTGTGCTCCACGCTCCGCAACACAGGTATCCCCCTCGCACCTCGTTGTGCGCCCGTCGTACGCCTTCGCCGCAAACCCGCGCGGGGCGCTGATCGAGCGCCCAACTCGGGTTCGAGGGCGCCCAGTTAACGCCACGACCGCCTTTCGCGCCAGTCCGTTGCGTAAGGCAACTTCACGTGTGCGGGCGTCGGCCCGGCCTGTGCTGTATGCAGGGGGCATGACGACCAGAGAAACGGACGGGATCGCCGGACTGCTGCTCGCCGCGGGCGGCGGGCGGCGGCTCGGTGGGCGCCCCAAGGCCCTGCTGCCCCATCGCGGACGCCCGCTCCTGGAGCACGCGGTGCGCATGTTGCGCGAGGGGGGTTGCGGGCCGCTGCACGTGGTACTCGGAGCCGCGTCCGGTGACGTACGGGCGCGGGCCGACCTCGAAGGGTGCGTGATCGTGGAGAACCCGGCGTGGGAAGAGGGTATGGGGTCGTCTCTGCGGGCAGGCCTGGACTCCCTCACCGACCCGGATACCGGAAGCGGCGCGGCCGCCGCGCTCGTCCTCCTCGTGGACCAGCCGGGCATCGGCGCCGCCGCGGTGGCTCGGGTCCGTGCGGCGTACCGCTCGCCCGCGTCCCTGGTGGCGGCCGCGTACGACGGGGAGCGCGGACATCCGGTGCTGTTCGGGCGGGACCACTGGGCGGGGATCGCGGCGAGCGCGGACGGGGACCGGGGAGCGCGCGCCTACCTGAAGGAACACGCGGGAGCCGTGGAACTGGTGGAGTGCGGGGATGTGGCGCAGGCGTACGACATCGACACGGCGGCAGACCTCCGCCACCTTGAGTGAAGCCACCTCGAGTGAAGCCACCTTGAGTGAGAGGCGTGGCACTGAGCGCCACGATCTGTCGACTCAGAGAATCTCGACATCAACAAACGATTGAACTTCCACGATAAGGAAACTAATATCCACTGCTGAGAAGGGCCGGTCCCCGAGAACGGGGCCGACAGCCGTACCCAGGCGCCTTGGCACCGCGTGCCGCCCGCGCCGCCGCTCGCTGAAGGAAGTGACAGCCTCATGTCCGCACCAGCGCCGTCCCCGCTGGCCATCGTCGACGCCTCGCCCCTGCCCCGGCAGGACGAGGTGCTCACCGATGCGGCCCTCGCCTTCGTGGCCGAGCTGCACCGGCTGTTCACGCCCCGGCGTGACGAGCTCCTCGCCCGCCGCGCCGAGCGCCGCGCCGAGATCGCCCGCACCTCCACGCTCGACTTCCGCCCGGAGACCGCCGCGATCCGCGCGGACGACTCCTGGAAGGTCGCCCCCGCTCCCGCCGCGCTCGACGACCGCCGCGTCGAGATCACCGGCCCGACCGACCGCAAGATGACGATCAACGCGCTCAACTCGGGCGCGAAGGTCTGGCTCGCCGACTTCGAGGACGCGTCGGCGCCGACCTGGGAGAACGTGATCGGCGGCCAGCTCAACCTGACCTCCGCCTACAACCGCTCCCTCGACTTCACCGACGAGCGCACCGGCAAGTCGTACGCCCTCAAGGACGCCGACCAGCTCGCCACCGTCGTGATGCGCCCGCGCGGCTGGCACCTGAACGAGCGCCACCTCGTGGACGAGAGCGGCACGCCGGTCCCCGGCGCCCTCGTCGACTTCGGCCTCTACTTCTTCCACAACGCCCAGCGCCTCATCTCGCTCGGCAAGGGCCCGTACTTCTACCTGCCGAAGACGGAGTCGTACCTGGAGGCCCGCCTCTGGAACGACATCTTCGTCTTCGCCCAGGACTACGTCGGCGTCCCGCAGGGCACCGTCCGCGCCACGGTCCTCATCGAGACGATCACGGCCGCGTACGAGATGGAGGAGATCCTCTACGAGCTGCGCGACCACGCGAGCGGTCTCAACGCCGGACGCTGGGACTACCTCTTCTCCATCGTCAAGAACTTCCGCGACGGCGGCCAGAAGTTCGTCCTGCCGGACCGCAACCTGGTGACGATGACCGCCCCGTTCATGCGGGCGTACACCGAACTCCTCGTGCGCACCTGCCACAAGCGCGGCGCGCACGCCATCGGCGGCATGGCGGCCTTCATCCCGTCGCGCAAGGACGCCGAGGTCAACAAGGTCGCGTTCGAGAAGGTCAAGAACGACAAGGACCGCGAGGCCGGCGACGGCTTCGACGGCTCGTGGGTCGCCCACCCGGACCTCGTTCCGATCGCGATGGCCTCCTTCGACGCGGTCCTCGGCGAGAAGCCGAACCAGAAGGAGCGGCTGCGCGAGGACGTGTCGGTCGCCGCCGGTGACCTGATCGCCATCGACTCGCTCGACGCGAAGCCCACCTACGACGGTTTGGTCAACGCCGTTCAGGTCGGCATCCGCTACATCGAGGCGTGGCTGCGCGGCCTCGGCGCCGTCGCCATCTTCAACCTCATGGAGGACGCTGCCACCGCCGAGATCTCGCGCTCGCAGATCTGGCAGTGGATCAACGCCGGTGTCGTCGTCGAGCGAGCCGGGGACGCGGTCACCGTGACGGCCGACCTGGCCCGCGAGGTCGCCGCCGAGGAGCTGGCGAACATCAAGGCCGAGATCGGCGAGGAGGCCTTCGCGGCCGGCAAGTGGCAGCAGGCCCACGACCTCCTGCTCCAGGTCTCCCTCGACGCGGACTACGCGGACTTCCTGACGCTGCCGGCGTACGAGCAGCTCCGCTGACCGACCCGTATCCAGGCCCCCGGCACCGTGCGGTGCCGGGGGTTTTTGCCGCTGGAGCTGCGGCGAAGCCGCATGCTTCAGGGGCGCGGGGAACTGCGCGACCAGCCACGACGAGAGCCGCGGACGGCCGCACGCCGCACAAGGCAGACGATCCCCGCCCCCGGATCACCCCAGATGGACGGACCAGTCCTGCGCAGCCGCAGGCTTCCCGTGCAGATCCGGAACCCGCTTCAACCAAGCGGGGCGGCCTCGCTCCGTGGCAGCAGCCCGCCGGGCATCCGCTGCCGCCAGTTCGTCCCGGGAAGGGAAGTCGGTGGGCAGCCACGCCGCCGAGCTGCGCGCGCGGGCGAGCAGATAGCTGACGTAGGCATCGCGCACCGCGTCGGGGGTGTCGAAGCCCGGCTCGCCGGTCAGCCAGGCGTCCGGGACCAGGGCGACGACCTCGCGCAGCAGTTCCTCGGTGACACGGGGTGCCAGTTCGGCGTCGGCCGCGCGGGTGTCCGGGGCGTAGCCGCCGAGCGCGTGGTGCCGGAAGTCGTAGGCCTTGTCGGGCGCGGCCGCGTCCCAGCGGTGGTGGAAGACGAGCGCCGCGCCGTGGTCGATGAGCCAGAGCCTCGGCAGGGCCGTGCCGGACGTGGGCCAGACCATGAGGTTCGAACTGTGCACCGTGCGGTCGACGTTGACGGTGAGCGCGTCCAGCCAGACGATCCGGCCTGCCTCCAGCGGGTCGACCGGGAACACCCCGGCGATCTCCGGCGTGAAGTCCGCGGCGCCCGGCAGGAAGTCCATGCCGAGGTTCAGCCCCGCGCTCGCCCGCAGCAGATCCTGGACCTCCTGGTGCGGCTCGTCGGCGGCGACCGCCGGGTCGAAGTGGGCGAGCACCAGCTCCGGGAAGCGCAGCCCGAGACGCCGGGCCAGCTCCCCGACGACGATCTCCGCGACCAGCGCCTTGACGCCCTGCGCGGAGCCGGTGAACTTCAGGACGTACGTCCCCAGGTCGTCGGCCTCCACCACACCGGGTACGGAGCCTCCGGCGTGCAGCGGGTTCACGTAGCGGGTGGCGGTGACTTCTCTCAGCACACGGCCAGGCTATACGGGGCGTCCCCCAGGTTCTCGCCCGGCGACCCCCACCTGCGAGGATCACCCGCGGTGGGCGCCGCGGGGCCGTCACCAGTCACCAGTCACCAGTCACCAGTCACCGGCCATCAGCTATCAGCTATCAGCTATCAGAACGGAACGGATAAACGGACATGGGCAAGAGCACAGCATCCGTCGCGGTCGTCGGCGGCAGCATCGCGGGGTGCGCCGCGGCCCTCGCCGCGCACCGCGGCGGTCTGCGCGACATCACGGTCTTCGAGCGCGCGGCAGGGCCGCTCGGCGAGCGGGGCGTGGGGGTGACGTTGCACAACGCCCGGTACGCGGAGCTGGAGGCGTCCGGATATGTGGACGCGGGGATGCCGTGGGTGCAGATGACGACCCGGCGTTGGTACGTGCGGGACGAGCGGTCCGAGCAGCCGACCGGGCGGCTGCTGTGGACGACTCCGTTGCCCTTCCGTACCTACAACTGGGGGCCTTTGTGGGGGGAGTTGAGGCGCCGGATCCCGTCGGACGCCGACTTCCGGGCGGGGGCGCGGGTCCAGCAGGTGACGGCGGCGCCGGACGGTGCGGGCGCCTTCGTGGATCTCGGCTCCGGTACACCCGAACACTTCGACCTGGTGATCGGCGCGGACGGCTACCGGTCCGTGGTGCGGGCCGCGGCCGGCGGTGACGTACGCCCGTCGTACGCCGGATACGTGGCGTGGCGCGGCGCGTTCCCCGTCGAACGGCTCGCCTCGCCGGAGCTCTGGGCCGAGGACGAGGCCGCGTATGTCGTGTTCCCCGGCGGCCACCTGGTCGCCTACCGCATCCCTGATCCGGCGACCGGCGGGCACCGCGCCAACTGGATCCTGTACACGGCGCCGCCGCCCGGCCACGACGCGGCGCTCTCCGCCTCTCCCACGAGCCTGCCGCCCGGTACGGCGTCGGACGCGCTGCGGGACCATCTGGCGTACGTGGCAGCGGAGTTGCTGCCCCCGTTCTGGGCCGACCTGGTCATGGCGACGACCCCGGACGAGCTGTTCCTCCAGCCCCTCTACGACTTCACGGCCGACCGGTACACGGCGCCCGGCATGCTCCTGATGGGCGACGCGGCGACGGTGGCCCGGCCGCACACCGGCGCGGGCGCGGTCAAGGCCCTCCAGGACGCGACGGTCCTGGAATCCGCGCTGACGTCGGCCTCCGATGTGCCCGACGCCCTGGCGGCGTACGACGCGGACCGCACTCCCGCGGGCCGCACGATGGTCGGTCTGGGCCGCCGGATGGGAGAGGCGATGGTGACGGGAACCCCGGACTGGGGTGCGTTGGACGCCGCCGGAATGGAGGCCTGGTGGACGGGGATGGACAAGAGGGGCGCTTTCGGGGGACGGGAGTTGGCGCGGGGGCGCGAGGAGAGGTCTCGTTTTGGCGTGTCCCCGTCTTGATCCATAGGATCCGCCGATGATCACAAGACAACGGCTGGCGGCGGGCGCGTGCGCCGTGTTCGCCGCCCTGGCCCTGGGCGGCCTCGCGCCCACCGGCATCGCGGCGGCCGCCGACGAGCCCGCCGGGGACACGCCCGCCCCCAAGGTCGAACTCGTCCTGGACGTCAGCGGTTCCATGCGCGCCCGCGACATCGACGGCGACTCCCGGATGGCCGCGGCGAAGCAGGCGTTCAACGAGGTCCTCGACGCGACGCCCGAGGAGGTTCAGCTCGGCATCCGCACGCTCGGCGCCAACTACCCGGGCGAGGACCGCAAGACGGGCTGCAAGGACACCGCGCAGCTCTACCCCATAGGCCCGTTGGACCGCACCGAGGCGAAGACCGCCGTCGCGACGCTGCAGCCCACCGGCTGGACCCCGATCGGCCCGGCCCTGCTGAAGGCCGCCGGGGACATGAACAAGGGCGCCAAGGGCGACGACGGCGGCACCCGCCGCATCGTCCTCATCAGCGACGGCGAGGACACCTGCCAGCCGCTCGACCCGTGCGAGGTGGCCCGCGAGATCGCCGCGAAGGGCATCGGCCTCACCATCGACACGCTCGGCCTGGTGGCCGACGCCAAGACCCGCGCGCAGCTCTCCTGTATCGCCGACGCCACCGGGGGCACGTACACCTCGGTCCGGCACAAGGAGGAACTGACCGACAGGGTCGGCCAGTTGGTGGACCGGGCGGCCGACCCCGTGGTCACGCCCGTCGCCACCGAAGGTGCCGCGCAGTGCGCGGACGCGCCCGAGCTGAAGTCCGGCCTCTACACGGACCGCGAGAAGTTCGGCGAGCACCGCTACTACCGGGTGGACGTCGAGCCCGGCAAGGAACTGCGCGCCTCCGTGAGCGTCTCGGCCGACCGGGCCGTGAACCGTGACTACGGCGTGCTGCTGCGCGCGGTCACCACGCACGGCCGGGAGATCGTCCGCGGCCAGGAGTCCGGCGACGGACGCACCGATGTCGTCTCCACCGGGCTGCGCTACCCGAAGGCCGAGCAGGACTCGTCGGCCGACGACGGCGAGACGCAGCCGGAGACGGTCTGCCTCCAGGTCTCGAACTCCTACTCCGCGCCCGCCTCCGTGAAGACGACCCCGGGTCTGCCGGTCGAGCTGACGGTCGACGTGGTGGACGGTCCTGACGCGGCGTCCGACGTGGCCGCGTTCGGCCTGGGCCGCGGCTGGTGGCTGCTGGGCGCACTCGTCGTGGTCGGTTTCCTCGCGGGTGTGCTGTGGGGCTGGATCTCGCGCTGGCGCGTCGCCGTATGGAGGACCAACTGATGCGAGGCACAAGGTTGTTGACGGGGCTGCTGCTGGGCCTCACGTCGCTGGCCGCGTTCGCCGGTACCGCTGTCGCCGGTGGTGACGACGGGGACGACGGCCCGAAGAAGGCGCCGACGGAGGCGGGCACGTCGTTCCGTACGGCCACCTCGATCGCGCAGGACCAGAAGGCGACGGCGAGCGCGTCGACGGGTGACTACCTGTACTGGTCGTTCGCGGCCGACTCGGGGCAGCGGCCGACGGTGAAGGCCACCGTCGACCTGCCCGAGGAGCAGGCCCGGCACGGCGCGCAGACCTGGCGGATCGACGTGTACGACGGGCTGCGCCGCCGCCAGTCCTGCATGTACGGGACCCAGGCGCGAGCGGTGGCCGCCGACGCGGCGCACGTCGACCTCGCGTGCACGCTGCGCGCGGTGCGGGCCTGGTCCGAGCCGTGGGCGAACGACCCGCTGCCCGGCACGTATTACGTACGCCTGACGGTGACCGGGCTCGCCGACACCGATCTCGGTCTGCCCGTGTCGGCGTCGGTCGAGGCCGCGTCGAAGGACATGGGCGGCGCGGCGGCGGTGGACGGTTCGCTGTCCACCCCGCTGGTTCCCGGGTCGACCGTCGCCGCCGACGACCACGACTGGGCCTCCGGCTGGTGGACCAGTCGCTGGGTCTGGACCGGTGCGGGCGCGGTGCTTGCCGCTCTCGCCGGTATCGGTGGGTATGCGCTGACCCGGGGCTCGGGCCGCCCCGGACGCGTACCACCCGCGATCTAGCGTCACCGGGTGCGCCCCGTCCTGCCAGGGGCGCACTCAACTCACCGGGTGCGCCCCGTCCGGCCAGGGGCGCGGGGAACTGCGCGACCGGCCACGACGGCGGCGCACCCGTGAACTCGACATCAGCCCCTACGGCGCGCAGGCCACGGGGCTCCACCCCGGACCCCGCTCCTCAATCGCCGGAGGGGCTTGAGTGGTCGGAGGGGCTTGAGTGGCCGGAGGGGCCTGAGGAATCCGAAGGATCTGCACCGCGTAGCACCTTCGCCAGCGGCCCGTCCCCCACGACACCGACTCGCCCCTCCCGCACCGCCTCCACCAACCCCACCGCCCCCCGGGCGACCGCACCGCCCACCTCCCCGTCGAGCGTGACCCGCACATCGGGCTCACCCTCCGCGTACGCCCCCTCGCCGTACACCGGTTCGCCGCCCACCCGCACGTGGAACGCCCCTTCCTCCAGGGCCACTTCGACGATTCCGGGTTCACCGAGCGCCGCCAGCTCGCGCAGCACCGGCAGAGCCAGCCAGTGCGCCCGCACCGCGTCCGTGGGCCGGCGTTCGCCCAGCTCGGACGCGCCCCACTCGCCGAGCGCCAGCAGGACGGGCAGCAACTGCTGTCCGCGCGCGGTGAGTTCATAGACGTACGCCGAAGCGGGAGCCGCGAGTCTGCGTCGCGCGGCGAGTCCGTCGCGCTCCATGTCCTTCAGGCGGGTGGCCAGCATGTCCGTGCTGACGCCGGGCAGGTCGGCATGGAGGTCGGTGTAGCGGCGCGGACCCGCGAGGAGCTCCCTGACGATCAACAGCGTCCAGCGGTCCCCGACGGCGTCGAGAGCGCGGGCTGCGGCGCAGTACTGGTCGTAACTTCGACGTGGCATGGCTCGCAGTCTATGCAAGTTGTTGGACTTTCCAAGCTCCAGCTTGGTAAAACCAAGTAACAACACACTGGTCCGCCTGGAGGGCACGCGCATGGAGTTCCGGCAGTCGAGCAAGCTCAGCGAGGTCTGCTACGAGATCCGCGGCCCGGTGATCGAGCACGCGAACGCGCTCGAGGAGGCCGGCCACAGCGTGCTGCGCCTGAACACGGGCAACCCGGCACTGTTCGGCTTCGAGGCGCCCGAGGAGATCGTCCAGGACATGATCCGGATGCTCCCGCAGGCGCACGGCTACACCGACTCGCGCGGCATCCTCTCGGCCCGCCGCGCCGTCGCCCAGCGCTACCAGGGCCTCGGTCTGGAGGTCGGCGTCGATGACGTCTTCCTCGGCAACGGCGTCTCCGAGCTCGTGACGATGGCCGTGCAGGCGCTGCTCGAAGACGGTGACGAAGTCCTCATCCCCGCGCCCGACTTCCCGCTGTGGACCGCGGTCACCACGCTCTCCGGCGGCAAGGCCGTCCACTACCTCTGCGACGAGCAATCGGACTGGTACCCGGACCTGGACGACATGGCGGCCAAGATCACGGACCGCACCAAGGCCGTCGTCATCATCAACCCGAACAACCCCACCGGCGCCGTCTATCCGAAGGAGATCGTCGAGGGCATCCTCGATCTCGCCCGCAGGCACGGCCTGATGGTGTTCGCCGACGAGATCTACGACCAGATCCTGTACGACGACGCGGTCCACCACAGCGCTGCCGCCCTCGCCCCGGACCTCGTCGTCCTCACCTTCTGCGGCCTCTCCAAGACGTACCGCGTCGCGGGCTTCCGTTCGGGCTGGCTGGTCGTGACCGGACCGCGACAGCACGCGAAGAGCTATCTGGAGGGCCTGACGATGCTCGCCTCCATGCGGCTGTGCCCGAACGCGCCCGCCCAGTACGCCATCCAGGCCGCCCTCGGCGGGCGGCAGTCGATCCGCGAACTGACCATGCCCGGTGGCCGGTTGCACGAGCAGCGCGACAAGGCGTGGGAGAAGCTGAACGAGATTCCCGGCGTCAGCTGCGTCAAACCGAAGGGCGCACTGTACGCCTTCCCGCGCCTCGACCCGAAGGTCCACAAGATCGTGGACGACGAGAAGTTTGTCCTGGACCTGTTGCTGCGCGAGAAGATCCAGGTGGTCCAGGGCACCGGCTTCAACTGGCCGCGGCCCGACCACTTCCGCATTCTCACCCTCCCGTACGCTGACGATCTCGACGCCGCCATCAGCCGGATCGGCCGCTTCCTGAGCGGCTACCGCCAGTGACGCGGCCTTCGCCGGACCGACGGGAGAGTCAGTGACGTCCTGCACCACGTGCGCGTACCCGAGCCATACCCAGTTCGCCTCGCCCGGTCTGGTCGGCCCGATCGTCTCGGGTGAGTTCGACCGGGCGCGGGACCCCGCGTGGCGGGAGTCGGGGGCGGCGACGGTGGAGGACTACGCGCGCTGGTGCGGGCACCTGTGCGGAGCGACGTGCCTGCGCATGGCGCTCGGCTCCGACGCACCCTCACTCTTCGAACTCCGCGACGGGGCCCTGAAGTTCGGCGCGTACACCGTGGACGCCGACGGCGAGATCCACGGGATGATCTACGCACCGGCCGCCGAGTACGTACGGGAGGCGCTCGGTGTCGACGCGCGGGTGCACCGCGAGCTGACGACGGACGGCATCGGGGAACTCCTCGACGCGGGGCGGCTCGTCATCGCCTCCGTCCACTACGCGATCCGCCGTCCCCACGAACCCGCCCCCGGCCGCGGCGGCCACCTGGTCCTGGTCACGGCCCGCACGCCGGACGGCGCGGGCTTCCACTTCCACAACCCGTCGGGCACGGATCAGGCGACGCGCACGGCGGAGCTGCCGGTGGAGCGGTTCGGGGAGTACTTCGCGGGGCGGGGCATGTCGGTGGGCCCGGGGGCGTAGCCGGCCCCCGGGCCCGTGTGATGCCACTCGTGTCGCACACCGGCACGCTTGAGGACCCCGGTCAGTTTCACGATCCCGCGTCCTGCCGTTGGACTACCGCCCATCGAGCTGGGCGGGCCGGATTCGAACCGGCAATTCAGGATCCCGGGCCGGGCCCGGTCGATCCGGTGATGAGTGGCGAATGCTGAGTCTGGAGCGAGAGTCTGAGATTGACGGCGGTACGCGTCCTGCTCTGTGCGCACCGCTCTTTCACGACAAGCTTCAGTTTCAGCTTTGCGCTCCTCGCGCACCCCGGCCGCCGTACGAGACGTACGGCCGGGGAGTCTTCATGGTGGCAGATGTCCAGGTGACAGCGGTTCGGTTCAGCCGAAGAGGTAGCCGAAGACCGGGTCGCCGACGCGGCGGTCGGTGACCTCCGCCGCGTTCGCCTCCTCCCGGGCGAACTTCACCGCCTGCTGCAACTTCTCGACCCGGTCGAGGAGTTGGCTGATCCGGCGGGCGGGCAGCGCGCCCGAGAACTTCACCGTCGTCCAGTAGCCGACCGGCACGTCCTCGTAGTACACCTCGACCTGCGCCGGGTGCTTCTCGGTGGCCTCCGCCTTCACATGGTTGCGCGGCACCTTCTTCGTCCGCACGGTGCGCACCGGCTCGGTGCGCCAGTCGTCGGTCGAGGGGTCCTGCGTCCACGACTCGGCGGCGTCGAGCACGGGCAGCCTGCGCACGAAGGTGTTCAGGTCGGTCAGCTGCTTCTCCAGGAACAGGAGGTAGGAGACCGGTACCTGGGCGATCAGAACCTGTCCGTCGACGCTCACATCGGCGCGGGCCTCGCGGTTCGCCCAGTCCTTCGTGGCGGTCACGTCGAAGAGCCGGGTGAGCGACTCCGCGGTCCTGCGCAGCACTTCCTCGGCGCGCACCTGCACCCGCGTGGACTCCGGGGGCAACTGCTCGCCCTCCTCGTCCTTGGGCTGGTAGGTGCGCGCGATGCCGGTCAGCAACGCGGGCTTCTGCAATCCGTGGTGGGCTGCCGTCAGGTCCTGGTGGGCCTTGGCCTTCACGCCCTTCTCGACAGCGATGATCTGATTGAGTTTCGTGGACACGCCCCTGACGGTAGTCAACGGGGGCGCTTGAAATCGACCTGTTTTATCGCCCGTTGGCAGTGATTCGCACTGATCGGCATTGTTCGGCATTGAGGAGTACGGGACCTTGGACGCGGCACTGATAGCGGTACTCGGCACCCTGCTCGGCTCGGTGGTCACGCACTACTTCCAAGGGCGTGCGACGGTGCGCGGCGCGGAGCTCGCCCGCGCCGAGCAACTGCGCCAGGAACGCATCGCGAGCTACAGCGGTTTCGCGGGCGCCCTCTTCGACTACCGGCGAGGTCAGAACGACCGCTGGTTCCGCGCCCACGAGCAACCCGGCGCACCCGAGGCGGAGGCAGCCCGCTTCGCCTCGTACGAAGCCCGCATCGCGGCCCGTCAGGCACTGGCCCGGGTCCAACTGGTCTGCGACGTACCACGGATACGCCAACTCGCCGAAACCGCGTTCGAGTTGGCGAACTGCCTGCACGAGTCCACGGACGAACAGGACCGCGACCAGCGCTCGCAGCGCTGCAAGGACGCGCTGAGCGCGTTCGTGGCGGCGGCGGCGCCGAGCGTGCAGTAGTCGCCGTGTGCGGTAGCCGCGCCGCTCAGAAGGCGGGGAAGGCCGCGCCGGAGGGGTGGAACGGTTCGCGGGTCCCGCGGAAGGCGAGCGAGGCGGCGGCCACCGCGCCGGGGCGCAGTTCCTCGATCCGTCCGGCGGCCGCCAGGGCCGACAGGGTGGGGCCGCCCAGATAGGCAGCGCCCAGTTCCGCGGCGGAGAGGCGCAGGTCGGGGCGGTCCCTGGTGCGTTCACAGATGGCCGAGGAGTCGTCGGCATGCAGCTGGTAGCGGCCCGCGTTCCAGGGGCAGAAGGCGTCCTCGACCTCGATGACGAGGTCCAGCGGGGCCGCGTAACGGCGTGCGGCGAGAGCCCGGTCGACGTCGACAAGGCGGACCCACAGATTGTCGACCACCGAGGCGCGCGCCGCCCGTGGGTCGGTCAGCAGGTGCGGCAACGGCTCATCGACGGCCGCGTCGCAGGTGAGGCGGTCGTGGGCGTCGAGGTCGATGAAGTAGCGCCACAGGCACGCGTACGACTGGCGGGTGGTGGCGGCCAGTTCGACGATCTGGACGGTGCTTCCCTTGGAGCGGTAGAGGGCGTAGCCGGTGGCCTCGCCGCCGGGTTCGGTGTGCAGCGCGTAGCGCAGTTCGGTCGCTCCGTCGCGGATGTGCTCGGCGTCGTGGAGCCGGGCGTCCCAGTACTTCTCTGTCCGGTCGACCCAGCCGGGCGCCTGGCGGCGCACCGTGTCGTGGACCTTTTCGAGCAGGGGGCGTGCTTCGTCACCGGCGAGCAGGCGGATGCGGCCGTTGCCGGGGTCGGCGTCCGGGCGCAGCGTCATATCCCGCTTGTCGCACCGGAGTTCGGCGCGGTGAGACGCGATGGCGTAGCCGAAGCGGCCGTAAATGGTGGCCTCGGCGGCGTTGAGCGCGGCGATGGGTTCGCCGCCCGACTCGTGCAGGCCGGTGAGCTGCTCGCGCATCATCGCGGTGAGGATGCCGCGCCGGCAGTGGGTGGGCAGAACCGCGACGAGCGTGATGCCCGCGACAGGGACGAAGGCGCCGGGGACCGTCACGGTACGGCCGTAGATCGACGTGCCGCCGACGATGTCCCGGCCGTCGTACGCGGCCAGCGTGCGCGCCGGGTCGTGCACCGAGCGGGCGTTGCGCAGGGCGCCCTCGCGCCAGTCCTGGCCGTACGTCGTAGTGATCATGCGGGCCCAGGCGTCGAACTCGTGGGCCTCGATGGTCCGCAGCGGGTGGGATGTGTTCATGGGTCGAGCCTGACCTCGTGAACACCCGTACCGCATCGGGCGAGTTCGGTATTTATATGCTGGCGCGATGGTGGCGGAACGCGTGGTCAGTCCGGTGTTCGTCGGCCGCGACGACGCGCTGGCAGCGCTCGCGCAGGCGTGGCACGCCGCGCGGTCGCGGGGGCCCGCGGTCGCTCTGATCGCCGGTGAGGCCGGGATCGGCAAGTCGCGGCTGCTCACCGAGTTCACCGAGTCGCTGGAGACCTCGGTGCGGACGGTGCGGGGCGCCTGCGCGGAGTTCGGTGCCGAAGGGCTCGCGTACGCCCCGTTCGTGGCGGTCCTGCGCCGGTTGATCCGCGACGGGGCGGCGCGGGCCGGCCACTGTCCCGAGCTGGCTCGCTGGTTCCCCGAGCTCGGCGAGGCCGCCGGGGCCGACACCGGCAAGCACCGGCTCTACGAGGAGATCCTGGCCCTCGTCGAGCACGCGGCCGTGGACCGGCCGCTGGTCGTCGCTGTCGAGGACCTGCACTGGGCGGACACCGCCTCCCGGGAACTGTTCGCGTTCCTGGCCCGCAACCTGACGCGGCCCGGAGTCCTGCTGCTCGCCACCTACCGGCCCGGCGGGACGGGCACCGGACAACTCGGCCCCCTGCTGTCCGAACTCGCCCGGGGCCCGCGCACCACCATTCTGCGACTGCCCCGGCTGACCGAACAGGACGTCGGCCGCCAGCTGGCCGCGATTCTCGGAGCCGCACCGGACGCCGCCGCCGTGCACCGCGTCCACCGGCGCAGCGACGGCAATCCGCTGTTCGTCGAGGCGCTCGCCCACGGCGGTGCGCAGACGCCGGACAGCCTGCGCGAGCTGCTCCTGCGGGGCCCGCACGCGCTGCCCTCCCCCGCCCACCGGCTGCTGAGCCTGGTGTCGGCGGGCGGCGACCACGTCGCGCACCGCCTCCTGGAGGACGTGGCCGACGAGAGCGGCACGGACCTCGACGCGCTGCTGCGCGCGCTGGTCGACCGGAGCCTGCTCGTCACGGCGGGCGACGGCTACGCGTTCCGGCACGCGCTCATCCGGCAGGCCGTGTACGAGGACCTGCTGCCCGGCGAACGCACGCGGCTGCACGCCCGCTACGCCGCGGCCCTGAGCTCCGACGACGCCCACGCGGCCGAGCTGGCCGCGCACGCCTACGCGGCGGGGGATCACGAACAGGCCCTGACCGTCGCCTACCGGGCCGCGGGCCGGGCCCGCCGCTCCTACGCCTACGAGGAGCAGGGCCGCATGCTCGGGCGGGTCCTCGAACTGTGGGACCACGTACCGGATCCGCGGGACCGGACCGGCACCGACCGGGTCGGCGTGCTGACCGAGGCGGCCGAGTCCTGCATGCTCAGCGGGGAGTACCTGCGCGGTGTCGACCACGCCACGGCCGGTCTCGCCGCCCTCGACGAGCGGGACGCCCCCGAGCGCGCCGCTCTGCTCCTCGAACACCGGGGCAGGCTCCGGCAC
Source organism: Streptomyces sp. NPDC102467 (assembly GCF_044765445.1). NCBI lineage: Bacteria > Bacillati > Actinomycetota > Actinomycetes > Kitasatosporales > Streptomycetaceae > Streptomyces > Streptomyces sp. NPDC102467. Next base: position 422,702 of record NZ_JBIWKA010000006.1, read on the forward strand.
CGGCTCGACGGAACCGGCATCGACGACTTCGAGCACGCGCTGCGACTGCTGCCCGACGGCCCGGGCCAGTTGCAGCGGGGGCGGGTCCTCGGGGTGCTGGCCATGGGGCTGCTGCCGAACGCCGCCGCGGCCCGGCAGTCGTTCACCGAGGCGCTGCGCATCGGCCGGCGAACCGGCGACGCGATGGTCACCGTCCGCGGGCTCCTGGGCGCCGGTGCCCGTAGCCGCGACATCGAGGCGCTTGCCGAGGCCCGGCAGCTCGCCGAGCGGCTCGACAGCCAGGACCTGCTACTGACCGTGCCGATGTACGAGTCCACGGCGCACACGAGGAACGGCGAGCACCGGCGCGGCATCGAAGCGGCCATGGACGGCATCCGGCTCGCCCGCCGGTTCGGGCTCGGCCTGAGCAGAGGCGCCGATCTCTCCTGTCACGCCGTACGCGGGCTGCTCCTGACCGGGCAGTGGGACCGGGCCGCCACCCTCGTCGACGAGGCTCTCGCCGAGCAGCCGCCCCCGTCCGCGCGGCAGGATCTGATCTCCCTGGGCGGGTACGTGGCGCTGCTCCGCGGCGATGTGACGGCCGCCGGGGCCGCCGCGGCCGAGCCCGCGGACGCCCTGCGCGCCGGCGGCCTGTTCCACCGCCGCCAATGGCTGTGCCTGCTCGCCCTCGCCCAGGGGGATCCGGAACGGGCCGACCGGCTCCTCGCCGTCGCCCTGGCCGATCCGGGACTCGGCGAGATCCACGGCAGCGAGGCCCGTCCCGTCCTGATCGCCGGAGCCGTGGTGCAACGGGCGCGCCTCGCACGCGGCGGCGCCTCGACGAAGGAGCGGGTCGCGTCTCGCTGCTCCGAACTGGCCGCATTGGATGCGGACTTGGGAGAGGAAGGGCCGTACGAGCGAGCCCAGCGCGTTCACCTCCGCGCCCTGCTCGACGACGACGGCTGGGACCTGGCCGTGGCCGCGTGGAGGGAGCTGCGGCAGCCCTACGAGCTGGCCCAGAGCCTGCTGCACTGCGGGCAGACGGCCCTCGCCGCGGGTGACCGGAGCGCCGCGGCTCTGCTCGATGAGGCCGCGGAGCTGGCCGCCGCCCTGGGCGCGGCTCCCCTGGCCCGCCGGATCGCCCTGGCCGCCAGGTCCGCGCCCGCGGCCGACAGCGGACTCACCGCACGCGAACACGACGTACTCGCTCTGCTCGCCGAGGGTTTGAGCAACCGTCGGATCGCCGGACGTCTGCACATCTCACCCAGCACGGCGGGCGTCCACGTCTCGCACATCCTGGCCAAACTCGGCGCCGCCACCCGCACCCAGGCCGCGGCCATCGCCCACCGGCGAGGACTCACGGGCGAGCCCGGGTCAGACCCCGCCGAGCAGTGACTCCAGGGCCGACACCGGGTCCGGGCCGGGATCTCCCCTGGGCCACCAGTCCTCGCGGCCCGGGTCGGACTCGTATCCGTACCACAACCCGTCGCGGCCGAGCCGGAGTTGGACGGACGGCGTCGACAGGTGGTTGCGGCGGGGGCGGAACTCGGGGTGGCCCGTGGCGAGGAGGGCGGGGCGGGCGCGGTCGAAGGGGCCCGCCGGCGGGTCCCACTCCTCCTCCAGGACGGACAGCCCCGCGAGGCCACCCTGGCGCCAGGCCGCGACCGCGCGGGCCAGGTCGGCCGGGGTGCGTCCGGTGCCGCGGGCGAGCGAGGCGTACAGCGCGCGGGTGGCCGCGGTGAGGCCCGAGCCGGGGTGGGCGGCGGCCAGGCGGACGGCGTCCTGCCAGGGGGTGAGGGCCGCGAGCGGGTCCGAGCCCGTGGTCAGCAGGGTGTGCGCGCGGGCGGCGGCCTCCGTGGCGAGCAGGTCGAGCGCGAGCGGGTCGGGGGCGCCCGGGGCCTGCGGGTAGGACGGCGGGCGCTCGGGGTGCGCGGGAGCGGGGAACTCCGGTGGCAGCGGCGGGAGTTGCGCGGCGCGGGCGAGCACGTCGCGCGCGGGGACCGAGTCGAGGGACGGCGTCTCGGCGGTGCGCTGCTCCTGCGCGGTGTGCGACGCGTTGCGCCGCGTGAGGTCGGCGAGCAGCTCCTGCTCGCCGCGCCCGCGCAGCAGGAACAGGACGAACGGGTCCTCGTCGACGAGCCGCGCCGTCTGGTAGCACAGCGCCGCCGCGTGCTTGCAGGGGTGGACGCGGTCCGGGCAGCTGCACTCGGGGACCAGTTCGTCGACGGCGGGCAGCAGGTCGACGGCGGCGGCGAGCGCGTGCGGCACGTCCTTGTCGAGCAGGGACGCCATGTGGTCGGGGCGGGCCGCGGCCGTCTCCAAAAAGCGGGTCCACTCGTCGTCCGACAAGGTGCGCAGGCGCAGTTCGGCGCGGTACGGGCGGGGCCGCGAGCCGTGGACGTAGGCGACGACCCGGCCCGGGGTGACCGTGATCGCGTCGACGTGCCCGCGGTCTGCGTAGGCGCGGCCGCGCGCGAGGCGGGCCGGGTCGAGGGCGGTGTCCTCCAGGGCGTCCACCCACGCGTTCCCCCACCAGGTCAGGGCGGCGCCGTCGCCCTGCTGGGCGCGCGGCGGCAGCGGCGGGAACGTGCGGCGGGTGTCCATGTGCCGGGCCTGCGCCTGTTCCCCCGCGCGGGCCCGCCCCGGGATGTGCGCGCTGTGCTGTCCCGTACCAGAAGGACGAGAAGGGCGAGAAGGGCGAGAAGGGCTCATGTCGATTCCCTCCGCAGCGAGACCAGGTCGGTCAGCTCCCGGTCGGTCAGCTCGGTGAGCGCGGCCTCGCCGGAGCCGAGCACCGCGTCGGCCAACGCCCGCTTGGCCGCGAGCAGTTCGGCGATCTTGTCCTCGACGGTCCCCTCGGTGATGAGGCGGTGCACCTGGACGGGCTGGGTCTGTCCGATGCGGTACGCGCGGTCCGTGGCCTGCTCCTCGACCGCCGGGTTCCACCAGCGGTCGAAGTGCACGACGTGACCCGCGCGCGTGAGGTTGAGCCCGGTGCCCGCGGCCTTCAGCGACAGCAGGAACACGGGGACCTCGCCGGACTGGAAGCGGTCCACCATGCGCTCGCGCTCGGCGACCGGGGTGCCGCCGTGCAGCAGCATGCTGGGGATGCCGCGGGTGTCCAGGTGGGTGGCGAGGAGCCTGGCCATCGTCACGTACTGCGTGAACACGAGCACCGAGCCGCCGGAGCCGTCCTCGGCGACGATCGTGTCCAACAGCTCGTCCAGCAGGGCGAGTTTGCCCGAACGGCCCGCGAGGCGGGCCCGGCCGCCGTCGCTCTCGCCCTCCTTGAGGTACTGCGCGGGGTGGTTGCAGACCTGTTTGAGGGAGGCGAGCAGCTTCATGATGAGGCCGCGACGACCGATGCCCTCGGCGGCCTCGATGTTCGCCATGGACTCGCGCACTACAGCCTCGTACAGCGACGCCTGTTCCCTGGTGAGGGCCGCCGGGTGGTCGGACTCGGTCTTGGGCGGCAGCTCGGGCACGATGCCCGGGTCGGACTTCTTGCGGCGCAGGATGAACGGGCGTACGAGACGGGCCAGCCGCTCGATCGCCTCGGGATTCACGCCTCCTTGTCCCTGAAGGGGGACCTCGCCCTCGACCGTGCGCGCGTGCCGGGCGCGGAACGCCTTGAGCGGGCCGAGGAGGCCGGGCGTCGTCCAGTCGAGCAGGGCCCACAGCTCGGACAGGTTGTTCTCCACGGGGGTGCCGGTGAGCGCCACGCGCGCGGGGGTGTCGATCTGGCGCAGCGCCTTCGCCGTGGCCGAGTTCGGGTTCTTGACGTGCTGCGCCTCGTCGGCGACGACCATGCCCCAGGTGTGGCCCGCGAGTTCGGCGGCGCGGGTGCGCAGGGTGCCGTACGTGGTGAGGACGAATCCGCCGCCGGGCCCGTCCAGGGTGCGGTCGGTGCCGTGGAAGCGGCGCACGGGGACGCCGGGGGCGAACCTTTCGATCTCCCGCTGCCAGTTGCCGAGCAGGGAGGCCGGGCAGACGACCAGCGTCGGCGCCGTCCGGTTCCTGCGCAGGTGCAGGGCGATGAGCGTGACCGTCTTGCCGAGGCCCATGTCGTCGGCGAGGCAGCCGCCGAGCCCGAGCGAGGTCATGAGGTCGAGCCAGGCCAGGCCGCGCAGTTGGTAGTCGCGCAGCGTCGCGTGGAGGGCTTCGGGCTGCTCGACGGTGTCGATGCCCCGGGTGAGGCGGTCGCGCAGCTCGGCGAGGCGGCCGGTGGGCACGGCCGCGACCCGCTCCCCGTCGACGTCGGCCTCGCCGGTGAGCGCGACGGCCAGCGCGTCGACGGGCTCCAGGAGGCCCAGCTCCCGCTTGCGCGCCTTGCGGACGAGGTCGGGGTCGACGACGACCCACTGGTCGCGCAGCCGGACCACGGCGCGGTGCGACTCGGCGAGCAGGTCCATCTCGGACTCGGTGAGCGGGTCCCCGTCGAGCGCCAACTGCCAGTTGAATGCGAGCAGTTCGTCACTGTCGAAGAAGGTCGTGCCGTCGGTGGCAGAGCCGGGCGCGGTCTGCGCGCGCACGACGGCCGTCGCGGTGAGCGAGCGGGCCAGCTCGCGCGGCCAGTGCACCGTGACGCCCGCCTCGGCGAGCCGGGCCGCGCCGGGACCGAGCAGATCGATCAGCTCGCTCTCGGCGAGCGCGAGCACGTCCGGCACGTCCTGCTCCAGGAGCCGGCCGAGCGGCGGCCAGGCGGCTACTGCCCGGCGCACGGCGAGGACGGCGTCGATCCGGGCACGCGGCCCGAAGTGGTCGGAGGCGTCGCCCGTCCACAAGTGCGCGGCGTCCACCACGCGCGTGGGGTCCGCGAGGCTGTGCACCTGGACGACGGCGGCCGCGGCGCGGCGCTCCCCCGGTTCGTCCGGCGTCTCGCTCTCCTCGGCCCCGTCGAACAGCAGCTGGTGGGACAGGTCGAGGCGCAGGGAGATCCGCACTCCCGCGTCGAGCCCGGCCGCCGCCTCGACGGCCCAGGGCCGCGCGTGCGGGATGTGCTGGGGGGCGACGGCGGCGAACGGGGCGCCCGCCGCATGCGCCGCGGCCGGGGTGCGCGGCAGCGCGTCGGCGACCGCGTCGAGGAAGGCGCGGACCAGTGCCTCGGGCTCGGGCAGCCGGACCGGCCTGCGGCCGGGGACCGGTGTCGCGTACCCCTCGGGAGGCAGGGCGGCGGCGATGCCGTGGAGCTGCGCGACGTCGTCCGCGTCCAGCGGGCCCGCCCGCCACGCGTCGTGGTCGGACGCGGTGAGTCCGGGCAGCAGCCGGCCGCGCGCCACGAGGTGCAGGGCGTGCGCGGCGGCCGCGCCCCAGGCGGCCGCGGCGGGGTGCGCGCCCCGGGTGCGGCGGGCCCGCACGAGCAGCGGCAGCGCGTCGACGACCGGCAGGACGAGCGCGGGCACCTTGCGGCCGCGCACCCCCGATCCGTGCGGCCGCACGACCGTGATCTCCGTGTCGGCGCCGGGGGGACCCGCGCCGTCCGGCGACCAGAACGCGACCTTCCCCTCGCGCGGCAGGGCCGCGGGCAGGAAGACGGCGGCAGCGTCGAGGGCGACGCCGGGCAGCTCCGGCACGGCCACGCCACCTCCCCTCTCCGCTCACCTGGCTCACACTCCGTCGGACCTCTAGACCTTACGGGCCGGGTCCGACAATCCCTGATCCGCGGGCCCTCGCACGGGGGCCCGAGCCATCCCTCGGCCCGCGCCCCCGTGTACGGTTCGTTCAACAATGTCCCTGTCCCGAACCGACCCCCAGAACAGGCGTGCACCGTGGGTGATCTGCTCCTCGTCCGGCACGGTGAGACCGAGTGGGCGCTGACCGGTCAGCACACCGGCCTCACCGACATCCCTCTCACCGAGAACGGCCGCGAAGAAGCGCGCAGGGTCGCGCCTCTCGTCGGCAGCTACCACGTCGGGGCCGTCTTCGTGAGCCCCCTTGAGCGGGCCCGGGAGACCGCCGAGCTGGCCGGCCTGCACCGCTTCACCCTCGACCCGGACCTGCGGGAATGGGACTACGGCGGCTACGAAGGCGTGACCACGCGGGAGATCCAGCGCACCCACCCCGACTGGTACCTGTTCGACGACGGGGTGCCGCCGGGACCGCCCGAGCACCCGGGCGAGACCCCGGAACAGGTAGGCGCGCGGGCGGACCGGATGCTCTCCAAGGTGGACGCGGCGCTCTCCAACAACGAGGGCAGCGTCGTCCTGGTCTCGCACGGTCACTTCCTGCGGGTCCTGACCGCCCGGCGCCTGGGTCTGCCCCCGTCGGGCGGCGCGCACTTCCTGCTGGCGACCGGCACGGTGAGCCGGCTGAGCACCGAGCACGGCAGGCCCGTGGTCTCCGGCTGGAACCTGCGGCCGCCGAGCAGCTGATCCGTTCGGGCGCCCGTTGTCAGTGCCGTCGTGCACCATCGTCGGCAGGAGGTGCGCCATGACCAGACCGCCGACCGCCGCGCAGCGGCGCATCATCGACGCCGCCGATCCCGGGACCGGCCGGATCAGCGGCAGCGCGGCCCAGTTGACGCGGCTCGTCGTGCTGAAGCTGGCGTTCCGGCATCCGCGGCCGCCGCACGACCACTTCCTGACGCCGGCCGGGCACCTGGTCCGCCGGGCCGGACCGGAGCCCGCCCCGCCTGAGTCCTCGCCGCCCGCGTCCGACGGCGTGTTCGTGGCACGCCTCGGCGGCGAGGCGGACGCCGTGGCCTCGCCGGTGCGGGCGCGCGAGGTGCGTACGGCCTGGCAGGGGCTCATGGAGATCCGCCGCATGACCAATACGGGCGGCTCCACCGACCGGCCCTGCGCCTGGGAGCGGGGCCGTCTCCCGCACGCGGCGGCGCTCGCCCTGGAGGCGGCAGAGTGCCCGCCTGCGAGCGGCACGGAGCCCGGCTACCGCGTGACGGCCACCCCGCAGCCCGAGGCCGTCGCCGTACACCACCCGGAGCCGGCCGGCCTCGCGGAGTGCGCGGCGGCACTTCAGCGGGCCGGGTGGCAGGTGAGCGAGCACGCGGCCGCGCGCGGCGGCCGTTATCTGCTGGCCTCGCCCAGACGGGCGTAGCGCCGTCATGGATCGGCCGCAGCACCGTGTCCGCGCATCCCCGTACCCTCCCCTCGTCGACCCGCACTCTCCCCTCATCGAAAGGAACGCCGTGGCAGAGCCGTATTCCGTCCGGATCGAGGTCCGTGGATACGAGACCGACTCGCAGGGCCACCTCAACCAGGCGGTGTATCTGCAGTACGCCGAGCACGCGCGCTGGTCGCTCCTGCGGCACGGCGGCATCGAGCAGAGCAAGCTGCTCGGCCACGGGGTGGGGCCGGTCGCCTTGGAGACGAACATCCGCTATCTGCGCGAGCTGCGCGCCGGTGACGAGGTGGACGTGGACTGCGTCTTCGAGTGGGGCGAGGGCAAGACGTTCCGCATCCTGCAGACGGTGAGGAGGAGTGACGGCACCGTGTCGGCCGAAGTGACTTCGGTGGGCGGCCTGTTGGACCTCACCGAGCGCAAACTCGTCAAGGATCCGAGGGAGGTCTTCAAGGAGCTGGCGACGGACCCGGGTGTCTTCGGTCTGTGACCGGCTCCCCGGATCGCGCCGCCCTGCCGCACCGTCGACGCCTACGCGAAGGCCGCCCGGTGCTCGCGCGCCCACTCCTCGAACGTGCGCGGCGGCCTCCCGAGCACCCGCTCGACATCGTCGGTGACGACGGCGTTGCCCCCGGCGCGGACGAACGCGAGGCCTTCCAGGACGCCGTCCGCGAACTCCGCCGGGATGCCGGTGGAGATCACGAACGCCCGGGAGTCCGCCTCCGACACCTCGGCCGACGCGACCTCCCTGCCGAGCGCCTTGCCGACGCACGCCGCCATGTCGGGCACCGCGAGCGCCTCGGGCCCCGTCAGGGTGTACGTGCGTCCGTGGTGGCCGTCCGCGAGGAGCGCCTCGACAGCGACGGCCGCGATGTCGGCCGGGTCGACGACCCCCTGGGCGCCGCCGCCGTACTGGTCGGGCACGGGGCGGCCGGCCCGGATGTCGTCGGCCCACCACAGGAAGTTCGAGGCGAACATGGACGGACGCAGCACGGTCCACCGCAACGGACCGTCGCGCAGCGCCTGTTCACCGGGCACGTGCCATGCGCTGAACCGGCCGGAGCCAGGTTCCCCGGTGCCGATCGCGGACAGTTTCACCGCACGCCGCACCCCCGCCGCGCCGACGGCCGCGAGCAGCGCCCGGTCGTGGGCGCCGGGGGCGGCGGCGCCCGGGGCGTTGACCATGAACACGGCGTCGGCGCCGGTGGCGGCCGCCGTGAGCGATTCCGGGTCGTCATAGTCGCCGCGCACGACCTCCGTACCGGGCCCGAATCGGGCGCGCGCCGGATCCCGGGTCAGGGCGCGGTGCGGGACGCCGCGCGCGACAAGGAGGCGGACGACGTCACTGCCGATGGTGCCGGTGGCACCGGTGATGAGGATCATGCGTGCCACGCTGCCGCGGGTCACCGGCCCGCGGATAGGAAATTCCGGCACGCCTGCATCGCCCACGGGAGGGTTCCGCCTGGTTACCGTGGTGCGGTGACCACCGTGACCAAGCCCCTCTCCGCCGACCTCGCGCGGCAGACGGCGATCAGGACGGCGGGCGGCACCTCTCAGGTGCCGACGCGTCTGGTCGAGCCGCCCGACGCGCTGCGCCCGTGGATCTCCGATGTCGGGGTCGTCACGCACACCCCGGAGGCCCCGCGCTCGATCACGCATGTGCCGGACGCGGCGGTGCGGCTCGTGCTGCGGACCCTGCCGGGCGGCGGCAGCGACGTCCTGGCGGTCGGGCCCCGCACCCGGGCCTCGTACAACGCCGGGAAGCGGCTGCCGCTCTGCCTCGACCTGCGGATCCGGCCGGGGGCCGCGAGGCCGCTGCTCGGGGCGTCGGCCCGGGACCTGGTGGGCCGGGTGGTGCCGCTGGCCGAGCTGCCGGGCGCGGCGACGGCCCGGATCGCGCGCCGGCTGGGCCGCGTCGGCGAGGACGCGACGGTGGACGAGGCGCTGTCCGTACTGGCCGAGGTGCTGCCGCCCGCGATCGGGCCGCGCGATCGGGCCGACCGTTCGCGTGCGGATCTGGTGCGGGCGGCGGTCGGTCGCCTGTCGACCCGGCCGGGCCGCCCGCGGCCCGCGCCCGTCACCGAGGTGGCCCGGGAACTGTCGGTCAGCGAACGCCTGTTGAGAACTCTGTTCACCGAGGATGCGGGTCTGTCGCCCAAGCACTTCGCCCGCATCGACCGCGTGCACCAGCTCCTGGCCGGGGCCACCGCGCGGCCCGGCTCCCCGGTCCCGTGGGCAGGTCTCGCCCAGACCACCGGCTACTACGACCAGTCGCACATGGCCGCCGAGTTCCGCGCCCTGTTCGGGGTCGCGCCGACGGCGTTCGTGGACGGCCGGCTCCCGGCGGGCACCCCGTGCCGCTCGCGGGCCGCCCGGTGAGCCCTGAGCCCGCCGGCATACCGCCCCGTCCCGACGAGGACCCCGCCGAACCCTCCGTTCACGTGCGCCACCCCGGCCCGTCCGCGCGGCGTCACCCACCGCGCCGCGAAGGCGGGTATGCACTCACCATGCCCTTGGCCAGACGTACGTTCCTGACCGCGCTCGCCGGATCGGCCGCGGTGTCCTGCACCAGCGCCGCCGCCGACCAGGAGGACTCCGACGACCCGAAGGGCTCCGCCGACCGGGCGGACGGCACGCTCCGCTCCCGGGACGCCGCGGCGGCCGCCGCGCGTCGCCTGCTCGGCCGCCACGCGGACCAGCTGTCCTTCCGTCCGCTGCCGGGTGCGCACGACAGCTTCCGCGTCGACGGGCGCCCCGGCAGCATCCGGATCGCCGGCACCTCGCCCGCGGTCCAACTCGCGGGCCTGCGCCAGTACTTGAAGCAGGTGGCCCACGCCAACATTTCGTGGACGGGCGAGCAGCTGGACCTCCCCGGCCTGCTGCCCGCACCGCCGCACGCGCTCACCGGCCGCGCGAACGTCCCGCACCGCTTCGTCCTCAACGACACCAACGACGGCTACACGGGGGCGTACCACGACTGGGCCTACTGGGAGCGGGAACTGGACGTGCTCGCCCTGCACGGCTTCAACGAGGTCCTCGTGTACGTGGGGGCGGACGCGCTGTACCACCGGGTGCTGACCGGATTCGGCTACGGCGAGCAGGAGGTGCGGGAGTGGATCCCTTCCCCCGCCCATCAGCCGTGGTGGCTGCTGCAGAACATGGCGGGTCCCGCGAGCGGCCCCGTGTCGGCCGGGCTGCTCGCCGCGCGGGCCCGCCTCGGGCGCCGGATCGCCGACCGGTTAAGGGAGTTGGGGATGGAGCCGGTGCTGCCCGGCTACTTCGGTACGGTGCCGCCCGGGTTCGCGGAACACAACCCGGGTGCGCATGTGGTGCAGCAGGGCGACTGGTACGGGTACCGGCGGCCGGACTGGCTGGATCCGCGCGGACCGGACTTCGCACGGGTGGCGGCCGCGTTCTACCGCACGCAGGAGGAGATGTTCGGCCCGGCGAAGCTCTACAAGATGGATCTGCTGCACGAGGGCGGCAAGGCCGGTGACGTGCCGGTCGCCGACGCGGCGCGCGGCGTCGAGAAGGCCCTGCGCACGGCGCACCCCGAAGCGCTCTGGGTGATCCTCGGCTGGCGCCGCAACCCGCCGAAGGAGATCGTGAACGCCGTCGACAAGGACCGCATGCTCGTCGTCGACGGCATCTCCGACCGGCTTCCGACGGTGCCCGACCGCGACGCGGACTGGGGCGGCACCCCCTACGCGTTCGGCTCCATCTGGAATTTCGGCGGGCACACGACGCTCGGCGCCAACACCCCGGAGTGGGCGCGGCACTACGACCACTGGCGTACCCGGCCGGGTGGCGCCCTGCGCGGCACGGCCCTGCTGCCCGAGGCCGCGGACAACAACCCGGCGGCGTTCGAGCTGTTCTCCGAACTCGCTTGGCAGGACGGCCCGTTGGATCTGCGGGACTGGTTCGAGAAGTGGTCCGTGGCGCGGTACGGCGGGCGCGACGCCGATGCGGTCGCCGCCTGGGACGTGCTGCGGCGCACCGTGTACGGCACGACGCGGGCCGACGGCTGGGCCGAGGGTGCGGACGGGCTGTTCGGGGCGCGCCCCGCGCTCGTGGCCAGTACCGCCGCCACCTGGTCGCCGAAGCAACTGCGTTACGACGCGGCCGAGTTCGAGGATGCGCTCGACCGCCTGCTGGCCGTGCGACCGCAGCTGCGGCGCTCATCGGCGTACCGCAACGACCTTCTCGACGTGAGCCGCCAGGCCCTCTCGAACCGTAGCCGGGCGCTGCTGCCCCGGGTCAAGGATGTGTACGAGGCCGGGGACGCGGCCGGTCTGGACCGGCTGGCCCGCGACTGGCTCGGCCTGATGGACCTGCTGGAGCGGCTTCTCGCGACCGACTCCCGGCAGCTCCTTGGCCGCTGGGTGGCCGAGGCGCGCGCCTGGGGTTCCGACGACGCGGAGCGCGCCCGCCTCGCGTACGACCAGCTGTCCCTGGTCACGGTCTGGGGGACGCGTTCGGGGGCCGAGGCCGGACTGCACGACTACGCCAACCGGGAGTGGGCCGGTCTCGTCGGCGGCCTCTACCGTGAGCGCTGGGAGACGTACTTCGCCGCGCTGCGCACCGCGCTCGACGAGCGGCGCCCGCCTCGCCCCATCGACTGGTTCGCGCTGGAGGAGGCCTGGGTGCGTGCTCCGGGCAGGCTTCTCACCCGCCCCACCGGGGACACGTACAAAGTCGCTGTTCAGGTGCGCGAACGCCTGCGTAGAGCCTGAGGACCCCGCCCCTCGCGGCCCCGACTCGCTTCCTCCGAAGTCGACTTGACGGGTATACGTCACCCGCAATCTCTGGTAGGAAACCTTCCTAACAGTCGACGGAACGACGAACTCCCCCTAGGAGGACCCGTGTCCACCCCCCACATACGCACCTCCCGTCGCACACTCCTCGCCTTCCTCGGCGCCACCGTCGTGGCGGCGCCCCTGCTCACCACACAGCTCGCCGGTGCCGCTCCCGTCCCGGCGGCCGCGAGCGGGCTCGACGACCCGGCGAAGAAGGAGATCGCCATGAAGCTGGTGTCGAGCGCGGAGAACTCCTCGCTCGACTGGAAGGCCCAGTACGGGTACATCGAGGACATCGGCGACGGCCGCGGGTACACCGCCGGCATCATCGGCTTCTGCTCGGGCACCGGCGACATGCTCGACCTCGTGGAGCTGTACGCGGACCGCGTGCCCGGCAACGTCCTGGCGAAGTACCTGCCCGCGCTCCGCGACGTCGACGGCAGCGACTCGCACGACGGCCTCGACCCCGGCTTCCCGGGCGACTGGGCGAAGGCGGCCAGGGACGCCGCCTTCCAGCAGGCGCAGAACGACGAGCGCGACCGGGTCTACTTCAACCCCGCGGTCAAGCAGGGCAAGGCCGACGGGGTCGGCACGCTCGGCCAGTTCACGTACTACGACGCCATCGTGATGCACGGCAACGGCTCCGACGGCACCAGCTTCGGCGGCATCCGCAAGCGCGCCCTGGGCCGGGCGAAGCCACCGTCGCAGGGCGGCGCCGAGGTGGCGTGGCTGAACGCCTTCCTCGACGCCCGGGTGTGGGCCATGAAGCAGGAGGAGGCGCACAGCGACACCAGCCGCGTCGACACGGCACAGCGCGTCTTCCTGGACAAGGGCAACCTGAACCTGGACCCGCCGCTGGACTGGAAGGTGTACGGGGACAGCTACCACATCGGGTGACACCCCGGGGCGGGTGGCATCCCCTCGCTCAGAGACAGGCTCTCAGCAGGGCGCCACCCGTTCCAGCGCGTCCACCGAACCGGCCATGATCAAGCGGACGTGCTCGGTGATGTGCTCCAACGGCCAGTCCCACCAGGCCAGTTCGAGGAGGCGGGTGACCGTGTCGGCGTCGTGCCGGGTGCGGATCACCCGGGACGGGTTGCCGCCCACGATCGCGTACGGCGGGATGTCGTCGGTGACCACCGAGCCCGTCGCCACGATCGCGCCGTGCCCGATCGTGACGCCCGGCATCACCGTCACCCCGTTGCCGAACCAGACGTCGTGGCCGACGGTCGTGTCGCCCCGGGACGGCAGGTCCGTGATCAGGTCGAAGTGGTCCGACCAGGCCCCTCCCATGATCGGGAAGGGGAACGTGGACGCGCCGTCCATCCGGTGGTTGGCACCGTTCATGATGAAGCGGATACCGGTGCCGAAGGCGCAGAAGCGGCCGATGCGGAGCTTCTCGGGACCGTAGTGGTAGAGGACGTTGCGGGTCTCGAACTCGGTGGGCGCGTCCGGGTCGTCGTAGTACGTGAACTCGCCCACCTCGATCAACTCCGAGGTGATCAGCGGTTTCAGGAGCACCACACGCTCCTGGCCGGGCATCGGGTGCAGCACGGTCGGGTCGGGGAGTGTCTGTGACATGCGGACGATCATCACCCGGGACCGGTCTCCGCCGCACCCGATATCGCCCGATCGTCAGTGCACCGTCGCCGCGGACTTCCCTGTCCGCTGTTCGGCGATGGCTCCGCCCGGCTCCATCGGGTTGGTGACGTCGTCCGCGTCGCCGCGCCGCCCCAGGTGGTTGAAGACGAGGTTGAGGAGGACGGCCGCGACACAGCCCGTGGAGATGCCCGAGTCCAGGATGATCTTCGCGGTGTCCGGGAACGCGTGGTAGAACTCCGGCGCCGCGATGGGGATCAGGCCCACGGCGAGCGAGACCGCGACGATGAGGACGTTGTTGTCCTTCTCCAGGTTCGCCTTGACCAGGGTCTGGATGCCGCTGGCCGCGACCGACCCGAACAGGACGACGCCCGCGCCGCCGAGCACCGGGCGCGGCACCACCGCGATCAGCGAGGCCGCCATCGGACACAGGCCCATCAGGACGAGGAACGCACCGCCGGTCGCCACGACGTACCGGCTGCGGATCTTCGTCATCGCCACGAGCCCGATGTTCTGCGCGAACGCGCTGCACATGAAGCCGTTGAAGAGCGGGCTGAGTGCCGTGCCGAGCGTGTCGGCGCGCAGGCCCGCCGCGATCGTCTTCTCGTCGGCCGGGCGGTCGACGATCTCGCCGAGCGCCAGCATGTCGGCGGTCGACTCGGTCATCGACACCACCATCACCACGCACAGCGACACGATGGCCGCTCCCGCGAACTGCGGTGCGCCGAAGTGGAACGGGGTCGGGAAGCCGACGATGTCCGCGTCGCCGACCGGCGAGAAGTCCGTGACGCCGAAGGGGATCGCCGCGACCGTGCCGATGACCAGGCCGAGGAGGACCGCGATCTGCTTGACGAACCCGGCCGTGAACCGGCGCAGCAGCAGCACGATCACGAGCGTGATGCCGGCCAGGGCCAGGTTCTTCATCGAGCCGTAGTCCGACGCCTTGGTGTCGGGTCCCTGTGCCCAGCCGAACGCGACCGGCATCAGGGAGATCCCGATGAGGGTGATGACCGTGCCGGTGACGACCGGCGGGAAGAAGCGGATCGCCTTGGAGAAGAAGGGCGCCGCGATGAACCCGAGGACGCCCGCGACGATCACCGCTCCGAAGATGACCGGCAGCGCGTCGTCCTTGTCCTTCGTCGAGTCGACGACGGCGAGCATCGGAGCCACGCCCGCGAACGTCACACCGTTCACGAAGGGCAGCCGGGCGCCGATCTTCCAGATGCCGAGCGTCTGGAGGAAGGTGGCGAGGCCTGCCGTGAACAGACAGGCGCCGGTGAGGAAGGTGAGTTCTTTCGCCGAGAGGCCTATGTAGGCGCCGACTATCAGCGGGGGCGCGACCACGCCCGCGTACATCGCCGCCACGTGCTGAAGACCCGTGGTCGCCATCTTCAGCGGGGGCAGCGTCTCGTCGACCGGATGTTTGGTATGCCCCGCTGTTTCGTCCGCGGGGGTGGTGCCTTGCTTGGTGAACCTGGGCGCTGTCGCCACTTCGGCTCCTCCGGTTGTTTTCCAGCCCCGGCGGGCCGCCGGCACTTTTCGCTTCTGGGAGGTGGTGCAAGGTCGTGCTGTCGAGCTCGGTATGAAGTTGTCGTGGTGCGCCCAGGCCAAGAAAGGTCAAGCAGCTCTGACCGCCCCGGGAACGTGAAGCTTTGGGCCACGTACCGGGGCGGCACCCGAACAGCCCGCTCGGCTGCTCGGGTCCGGCCGGGGACCGTCCTCCCCGGCCGGAGTTCCGGGTGTGTCAGCTCTGCGCGGCGATCCGCGCGAGGCGCTGTGCCTCGTCCCGCGTGGAGCGGGCGATGGCGTCCTCGTCGACATGCAGGAGGCGGCTGTCCTCCACGACCGGCTTGCCATTGACGAGGGAGAGGGTGACCGGTGCGGCCGCGCCGAAGACGAGCGCGGTGACCGGATCGGCGATGGACGAGTGGGCCAGGGTGTCCAGCTTCCACAAGACGAGGTCGGCGAGCTTCCCGGCTTCGAGCGAGCCGATCTGGGTCGCGCGGCCGAGGACCTGGGCGCCGCCGTACGTCCCCAGGCGCAGCGCCTGACGGGCGTTCAGGGCGGCCTCGCGGTGCGCGCCGAGCCGGTTGATGAGCAGCGCGTTACGGAGTTCGGTGTGCAGTTCGCCCGACTCGTTGGAGGCGGTGCCGTCGACACCGAGGCCGACCGGCACACCGGCGGCCAGCATGTCGGGGACGCGGGCGATACCCGCTGCCAGCCGGGCATTTGACGACGGGCAGTGCGCCACGCCCGTCTTCGTCCGGCCGAAGGCGGCGATGTCGGAGTCGTTCATGTGGACGCTGTGCGCCATCCACACGTCCTCGCCGAGCCAGCCCGTCGACTCGAAGTAGTCGGTCGGGCCCATGCCGAACAGCTCGTGGCAGAACTTCTCCTCCTCGACCGTCTCGCTGCCGTGGGTGTGCAGGCGCACCCCGAGGCGGCGAGCCAACTCGGCGCCCTGCTTGAGGAGTTCGGTGGAGACGGAGAACGGCGAGCAGGGCGCCACCGCGACCTGCGTCATCGCGTCGAAGGAGGAGTCGTGGTGCTTCCTGACCGTCTCCTCGGTCGCGGCGAGCGCGCCTTCGAGGGTCTCGACGGCGAAGTCCGGCGGCAGCCCGCCGTCCTTCTCGCTGCGGTCCATGGAGCCGCGGGCCAGGGTGAAGCGCACGCCCATCTCGGAGGCGGCGCGGATGATCGACCCGGAGAGGTCGCCCGACCCTTGCGGGAACACGTAATGGTGGTCCATGGCGGTGGTGACGCCACCCCTGACCATCATCCCGAGGGAGCCCTGCGCCGCCGCGTACGTCATCTGCTCGTCGATGCGCGCCCACGTCGGGTACAGCGTCTTCAGCCAGTTGAACAGGTTGTGGTCCGTGGCGATGCCCCGGGTGATCCACTGGTAGAAGTGGTGGTGGGTGTTGACCAGGCCGGGCGTGGCGAGGTGACCGGTGCCGTCGATGCGACGGACCACGTTCGCCAGGCCCTCGGGCGCCTTTCCTGCCCCGATGGACTCGATCTTGTTGCCCGCCACGACGATGTACCCCGAGGCGTACTCGGTGTCGGTGGCGTCGACCGTCGCGATGGCGACGTTCTCGATGACGATGCGGTCGGTGGCGGTGCGGTCTGCGCTGGTGCGGTCTGCCGTAGAAGGTGCCATGGTGCTTCCTTCATTTCGTTTTTGTGGCGATGGGGGCACGGCAGGACCCTAGGTGGATTTGAGTGCCGCGGCGGCGCTGGCGCCGCCGCGGGTGCCGAGATGGTGGAAGAACAGGTTCAGCGATACGGCGACGAGCGCGCCGGCGCTGATGCCGGAGCCGAGCACGGTCTGCGCCCAGGCCGGGAAGTCGGCGTAGAAGGTGGGGGCGGCGAGCGGGATGATGCCCGCGCCGAGCGAGACGGCCACCAGGATGATGTTGGAGCTGTCGTCGAGGCCGGCCTCGGAGAGCGTGCGGATGCCGCTGACGGCGATGGAGCCGAAGAGGACGATGCCCGCGCCGCCCAGGACCGGCATGGGGACCAGGGAGACGACCGCGCCGAGCATCGGGAAGATGCCGAGGATCAGCAGCGCGCCGCCTGCCACCGCGACGACGTACCGGCTGCGCACCTTGGTCAGGGAGACGACGCCGACGTTCTGGGCGAAGGCGGAGGTCGGGAAGCCGCCGAAGACCGGGCCGACGAAGGTGGCGATGCCGTCGGTGCGCAGGCCGCGCGTGATGGTCCGGCCCGAGGTCTCGCGCTCGCAGATCTCACCGATGGCGAGCATGCCGGCCGAGGACTCGGTCATCAGGACGAGCATCACCAGGCAGAGCGAGACGATCGCGGCGGGCTGGAACTCCGGGGCGCCGAAGGCGAACGGCGTCGGGAGCGCGGCGACCGGCGCGGAGCCGAGCGCGCTGAAGTCGGCCATGCCGAACGGGATCGCGGCCAGCGTGCCGATCAACAGGCCGAAGAGCAGGGCGACTTGCTTGACGAAGCCCTTGCCGAAGCGCTGGATCAGCAGGATGACGACGAGGGTGAAGCCGGCGAGCGCGAGGAAGCGCATGTCGCCGTAGTCGGCGGCGGTCGCGTCGCCGCCCTGGGCCCAGCCGACGGGCACGGGCATCAGCGTCACCCCGATGAGGGTGATGACGACGCCGGTGACGAGCGGCGGGAAGAAGCGCAGGAGGCGTCCGAAGAACGGGCCGATGGCCAGGCAGAAGACACCCGCGACCATCACCGCCCCGTAGATGGCGGGGAGTTGGTCGCCCGTCGCGTTGGTCTCGGCGATCGCGAGCATCGGCGCGATACCGGCCGACGAGGCGGCGTTGACGAAGGGCAGCCGGTTGCCGACGAAGCCCTTGACGCCAAGGGTCTGGAGCAGGGTGGCCACGCCGGCGATGAGCAGGGACGCGGCGATCAGCCGGGTGCGGCCCGCGGTGTCCAGATGGACGGCCTGGCCGATGATGAGCGGAGGGGTGACGACGCCCGCGTACATGGCGGCGATGTGCTGGAGAGCGGCGGGGACGAGCCGCGAGACGTGGAGCTTTTCGTCCACCGGGTGCACCGCGTCGGCGCTCTCCGATGGGCCGGGGAATTCAGAACACGGGCCCTCGGCTTCAGCCGGCCCCTTTGCTGGCACTGCCATTGCGTTGTTCCCTCCGGTGCGGCGCACCCCCGCCGACCGGGGTGGACGGGGGTGCGCTGTCGCGTCCGAGTACGCCTTCAGGCGTCAGAGGTTGGTCATGTCGACCGGGATGCGCTGCTCGGCGCCGTCCCGCAGGATGGTGGCCTCGATCAGGCCGTAGGGACGGTCGGCGGCGAGGTACACGGCGCCGTCCTTCGCGTCGTTGTCCAGGCCGAACGGCGACAGGTCCTGGCGGAAGTGGTGCTTGTTCGGCGCGGAGAAGCGGATCTCGTCGATCTCGCTGCGGTTGTTGATGACGCGCGAACCCATTTGGTACAGGGTCTGCTGCAGCGAGAGCGAGTACGTCTCGACGAAGGCCTGGAGGATGTGCTTCTTGGCCTGGTCGTAGGACTTCTCCCACTGCGGCATGCGCTGCTCGTCGCTGGTCCAGTTGTGCCGCCACCAGGTGGACAGCGACGTGGCGAGAATGCGGTCGTAGTCCTCCTTGAGGGTCGTGTACTTGTCCTTGATGTAGCCCCAGAACTCGGAGTTCGTGGAGTTCAGCACGGTCAAGTCCTTGAGCCCGGACAGGACTTCGAAGCTCTTGCCGTCATACGTGATCTGCGCGACGCGCGTCTCCTGGCCCTTGCGGACGAAGGAGTGCATGACCTCGTCGGCACCGATGAACTTGGCGTTCGCGTCGGAGCCGGAGATCCGCTCCCAGGAGTACTCCTCGATGCGGATGCGCGCCCGGTGGATGGACGGCTGGCTGTCGACGAAGTGCCGCGCGAGGTGGATGCCGTACTGCTCCGCCGAGTCGATGCCGTGTTCCTTGGCGAAGGCGAAGCAGGTGTTCTTCGTGGTGTCGGTCGGCAGGCAGTTGGCGTTGGACCCGTTGTAGTGGACGTCGTCGAGGTCGCCGCTGAGCGCGACCGAGACGTTCAGGTCCTTGATGTGGTGGGTGTCGCCGTCCCGCGTGATCTTGACGACGCGGTTCTCTGCTTTGCCGTATTGGTTCTGGCCGAGAATCGTGGGCATGTCTGCTAGCTCCCTCGGTAAACGGAGTAGCCGAACGGGTTGAGCAGCAACGGCACGTGGTAGTGCTCGCCCGGCGTGACGGCGAACGTGATCGCCACCTCCGGGAAGAACGCTCCGGTCGCGCCGCTGTCCCGATTCGCGGGGGCGTCCTGCTGCGCATCGGCTTGCTGGTTGGCGGACGTCGAGGAGGTCGCGAAATACGCTTCCGTCTCGAAGTCCAGACGGACGTGGGTGGTTCCCTCCGGCAGAGCCGGCAGGTCTTTGCAGCGCCCGTCCGCATCGGTGGCCGAGCCGCCGAGCGCCACCCAGGCGGCGCCCGAACCGGCGCGCGCGGCAAGGGAGATGGCGACGCCCCCGGCGGGGCGTCCGATGCTGGTGTCCAGGATGTGCGTGGACACCGAAGCGGTGGTCTCGGTGCTCATCAGGCGTTGTCCCCTTGTTCAGCGTCACGTTGTTCTACGAGGCGGGTGAGGCGGATACGGTTGATCTTGCCCAGTTCGGTGCGGACGATCTCCCGCTCCTGCTCGGGCGTGTTGCCGATACGCGTCGTGAGCGCTTCGAGCATCTGCTCCGCGCTCGCCCCGGTGGCGCAGATGAGGAAGACATGTCCGAACCGGTCCTGGTAGGCCAGGTTCCGCTCGAGCATCTCCGCCTTGAGTTCCTCGGAGGCTCCCGCCATGCCACGCTGTTCGCGTGACGAGGTCGGGTCGCCGGGCTTCGGGCGGCCGATCGGCGGGTGCCCCGCCATCGCCTCGGCGAGATCCTCCGCGGTCAGTTCGGCCATCGCGGCGTCACTGGCTTCGAAGAGGGACTCGGTGGTGGCGAAGGGGCGCTGGGCGATGATCTTGCTCCCCCACGCCGATGAAGCACATACCTCGTGGAGATCGGTCCGGGCCGCGCTCTCTTGCGAGGCGTTGAACCGGGCGAGTCCCCGAGAAGTAGCTGTCGATCCTGAAGTCACGGGGTGCCTCCGTGGCCTGGTGCTGGACGGGCTGCGGATAGCTAACGCCCTCGGAAACACTGCGTCAACACTTTGTTGAAAACTTTGAGTGACAAAAACCGCCGTCCGATATCCGGACGGCGGTTCGGTGAGCGCGCGATCACCGCAGGTCAAACCGGGTCGTGCCGGTTCAGGTGGCCTTCTCGCGGTTGAGGTAGTTGTACACAGTGAATCGGGATACCCCCAGTGCGCCGGCCACGGTCTCGACGCCGTGTCGCACCGAGAAGGCGCCGCGCGCCTCCAGCAGGCGGACAGCCTCCTGCTTCTCCTTGCGGTCGAGCTCGGCGAGCGGTTTGCCCTCCTTGCGCTCCATGGCGGCCAGAATGTGATCGAGGGAGTCGGCCAGCTGGGGCAGCCGCACGGCTATCACCTCGACGCCCTCCCAGCTCAGCACGACGTCATCCTTGCCCGCCTCGCTCGGCGGGAGCATCTCGGCCCCCATGGCGTCGACGAGCGGCTTGACCGCCCGGACGAAGGGCTCGTCCCCCAGACCGGTCACTTATCACCCTCCCCGGTCTCGACAGGCTCCTCCGCCAGCACGTTGACCTGGAGCGAGACGCGGGTGGCTCCGGCTTCGAGGGCCTGGCGCAGCAGCGCGTCGACGGCGGTGAGCACCCGACCGGCCTCCCCCTCCGCCGTGTTGCCGAAGGGCCCGACATCGACCGCTTCCAGGTCGGCTCCCTGCACGACGTCCCGGGCGACGACCGCGTGCGGCGGCGCCTCGTCGAGGTCGAAGGGCTCGGTCGTGAACTCCACTCTCAATCGCACCCGCTCAACCTAATGCCGATCGGCACTTTTCCGGCAGCCCCTCTTGACAGCTCCCACGCTCCCCAGGCAACCTTCCATCAAGCAGAAACGAACTTCCGCAATACGGAACTCAACGCCATGCGGAACACGAACCAGAAGGGAGCGCCGACCCCGATGCCCGTTTTTGGATCGCGCACAGCCGCAGACCAGCGCTTCACCGTCAACCTGTCGATCCTCTTCACGGAACTCCCGCTCCTGGAGCGCCCCGCGGCCGCCGCCGCGGCCGACTTCACCGCGGTCGAGCTGTGGTGGCCCTGGGTCGACGCCCCCACCCCGGAGCAGTCCGAGCTCGACGCCCTGCGTGACGCGATCAAGGACGCGGGCGTCCAGCTCACCGGCCTGAACTTCTACGCGGGACAGCTGCCGGGACCCGACCGCGGCGCCCTGTCGATCCCCGGCGAGGAGAGCGCGAAGTTCCGCGCGAACGTCGACGTCGCGGCCGACTTCGCCGCCTCGCTCGGCTGCACGGCGCTCAACGCGCTGTACGGCAACCGCGTCGAGGGCGTGGACCCGGCCGTCCAGGACGAACTCGCCCTGGAGAACCTGGTCCTGGCGGCCCGCGCGGCCGACCGCGTCGGCGCCGTGCTGCTGATCGAGGCGCTGAACAAGCCGGAGTCGCCCGCCTGCCCGATCGTGAGCGCCCCCAAGGCGATCGAGATCGTGGACAAGGTGAACACGGCGACCGGCCTCGGCAACGCCAAGTTCCTCATGGACCTCTACCACCTGTCCATGAACGGCGAGGACCTGCCGGGCGTCATCAGCGCCTACGCCGACAAGACGGCCCACGTGCAGATCGCCGACAACCCGGGCCGCGGCGCGCCGGGCACCGGCTCGCTGCCGCTCGGCGAGCTGCTCGACCAGCTCACGAAGGCCGGCTACGAGGGCTACGTGGGCCTGGAGTACAAGCCGGGCGACGCCCCGAGCGCCGAGTCCTTCGGCTGGCTGCCGCACGAGCACCGCGCCGCCTGAAGCGACTCTCAACTCATCGACGTATCAACGCTTTTGGAGTCACCCTCATGAGCAACAACCTGCCTTCTAGTTCCCAGCCCACCCGCCCGGCGGTCGCGTGGATCGGTCTCGGCATCATGGGCTCGCCCATGGCGGAGAACCTGATCAAGGCCGGTTACGACGTCACGGGCTTCACCCTGGAGCAGGACAAGCTGGACCGCCTCTCCGCGGCCGGCGGCACGGCCGTGAAGTCGATCGCCGAGGCCGTCAGGGACGCCGACGTGGTCGTCACCATGGTCCCCGCCTCCCCGCAGGTCGAGGCGATCGCCTACGGCGCCGACGGCATCCTGGAGAACGCGAAGTCGGGCGCGCTGCTCGTCGACATGTCCTCGATCACGCCGCAGACCTCGGTGGACCTGGCGAAGGCCGCGAAGGACAAGGGCATCCGCGTCCTGGACGCCCCGGTCTCCGGTGGCGAGGCCGGCGCGATCGAGGCCGTCCTGTCCATCATGGTCGGCGGTGAGCAGGCCGACTTCGACGAGGCCAAGCCGCTCCTCGACGCGCTGGGCAAGACCATCGTGCTGTGCGGTCCGCACGGCTCGGGCCAGACCGTGAAGGCCGCCAACCAGCTGATCGTCGCCGTGAACATCCAGGCGTGCGCCGAGGCCGTGGTCTTCCTGGAGAAGTCCGGCGTCGACCTCAAGGCCGCGCTCGACGTCCTCAACGGCGGCCTGGCCGGCTCGACCGTCCTGACCCGCAAGAAGGACAACTTCCTGAACCGGGACTTCAAGCCGGGCTTCCGCATCGACCTGCACCACAAGGACATGGGCATCGTCACCGACGCCGCCCGCAATGTCGGTGCGGCCCTGCCGGTCGGCGCCGTGGTCGCCCAACTGGTGGCCTCGCTGCGCGCCCAGGGTGACGGCGGCCTCGACCACTCCGCGCTGCTGCGCTCGGTCGAGCGCCTCTCGGGCGACCAGGTCGCCTGACCCCCACAGACTTCCGGGCCGTGGCGTCGCTGACACCTGTCCTGTCGCGCCCAGGCGCCGCCGCGGCCCGGAACCATGCCCACTTATTCAACAAAAAGTTGAACCAAGTACGCCCATAACTTCAACAAACTGTTGACGCAGCAGTTCAGGGGTCCTTACGCTCCCCCACATCGTCAGCAGCCACTGCACGGAAGGTCGCCTCGAAATAATGCCGAAGCGTGTGCTCACGACCGAGTCCGGCGCCCCTGTCGCCGACAACCAGAACTCCGCCACCGCAGGCGTCGGCGGCCCGATCCTGCTCCAGGACCAGCACCTCCTGGAGAAGCTCGCCCGTTTCAACCGTGAGCGCATCCCGGAGCGCGTGGTGCACGCCCGCGGCTCCGGCGCGTACGGCTACTTCGAGGTGACGGACGACGTCACCGCCTTCACCCACGCCGACTTCCTGAACACCGTCGGCAAGCGCACCGAACTGTTCACGCGCTTCTCGACCGTCGCCGACAACCTCGGTGGCGCGGACGCCGTCCGTGACCCGCGCGGCTTCGCGGTGAAGTTCTACACCGAAGAGGGCAACTACGACCTCGTCGGCAACAACACCCCGGTGTTCTTCATCAAGGACCCGCTGAAGTTCCCCGACTTCATCCACTCCCAGAAGCGCGACCCGTTCACGGGCAAGCAGGAGCCGGAGAACGTCTGGGACTTCTGGGCGCACTCCCCCGAGGTCACGCACCAGGTGACCTGGCTGATGGGCGACCGCGGCATCCCGGCCTCGTACCGCCACATGAACGGCTTCGGCTCGCACACCTACCAGTGGACGAACGAGGCGGGCGAGGCCTTCTTCGTGAAGTACCACTTCAAGACGAACCAGGGCATCCGCTGCCTCTCCGCCGAGCAGGGCGCGGAGCTCGCGGGCAAGGACCCCAACTCGCACCAGACGGACCTGCTGCAGGCCATCGAGCGTGGTGTGAACCCGTCCTGGACGCTGTACGTGCAGATCATGCCGGCGGCCGAGGCCGCGGAGTACCGGTTCAACCCGTTCGACCTCACCAAGGTGTGGCCGCACGCGGACTACCCGCTGCAGCGCGTGGGCCGGATGGTCCTCGACCGCAACCCGGACAACGTGTTCGCCGAGGTCGAGCAGGCCGCGTTCTCCCCGAACAACTTCGTGCCCGGCATCGGTCCTTCGCCGGACAAGATGCTCCAGGGCCGCCTGTTCGCCTACGCGGACGCGCACCGCTACCGCCTGGGCGTCAACCACACGCAGCTCCCGGTGAACGCGCCGAAGGCGGTGGTCGGCGGAGCCGACAACTACGGCCGCGACGGTCTCATGGCGGCCAACGCCTACGCCCGCTCCCGCAAGAACTACGAGCCGAACTCCTTCGACGGCCCGACCGAGACCGGCAACGCGCTCGCCGCGCCGCTCGCCGTCTCCGGCCACACGGGTACGCACGAGGCCCCGGCCCACAACAAGGACGACGACTTCTTCCAGGCGGGCGAGTTGTACCGCCTGATGTCGGAGGACGAGAAGGGACGTCTGGTGGCGAACATCGCCGGCGGCCTCTCCCAGGTCTCCCGCGACGACATCGTGGAGAAGGCTGTCGCCCACTTCCACGCCGCCGACCCGGACTACGGCAAGCGCGTCGAGGAAGCGGTCCGCGCCCTGCGCGAGGACTGAACCCCAGTAACTGCACAGACTGCGTACGGAGCTTGACGGGAGGTCAGCTTCGTACGCACAAGCCCGCACCGCCCGCGCGACCCGGATGAGGGGTGTCCGCGCGGGTGATGCGGGAGGACGAGGACCGCGGCGACTGGTGCGAGCCAGTGCGGTGGTGAAGGCTCCGGGCTCCCTTTCGACCTGAGGAAGGGCACCCGGCAAGCCGTCGCCCAGGCGCCGCGGTCCCAGCCACATCGACTCCGTCCGGTGGCGCGCATGCATGTTCCGCCAGTCGCGCGCCGTCGGACGGCCCCAACCTCCCGCACCAGCCCCGGGTACGACGGTCCGTACCCGGGGCTTCGGCATGCGCGCGTGCCTGGCCGGCGGGTCCGGGTGCTTGGTGGTCGCCCTTGCTCCCGGGGGGGGTGCTTGCCTGCGGGCCGGTGGGGGCTGGTCGCGCAGTTCCCCGCGCCCCTGGAGCATGCGGCTCCGCCGCAGCCCCATGGGGCGCGCTGCGTGCGCCCTCTGAGATGGCGCACGCAGTGCGCATCTCAGGGGCGCGGGGAACTGCGCGACCAGCCCCCACCGGGGCCGCGGTCACCCGACCACCCCCTCCCGCACAGCGCAGCGCAGCGCAGCGCAGCGCAGCGCAGCCATAACACAAAAGGGGCGGGTCACCGGTTCACATGAACCGGTGACCCGCCCCTCGCGAGGAGGCTGTCAGACCTTCAGCGGACGGATCGACGTGGGCGCGTGCCCCGCCTCCGTGGCGACCTCCTCGAACTCCTTGACCGCGCTGATGTCGGCCGTGGGGCTCATCGAGATGTTCGTGATGCGCTCCAGGATCGCCTCGACGACGACCGGCACCTGGTGCTCCTGGGCGAGCTTCTTGGCCCGCTCCAGGGCCTCGCCCAGCTCGTTCGGGTCGGTCACCCGGATCGCCTTGCAGCCCAGGCCCTCGGCGACCTTGACGTGGTCGACGCCGTAGACGCCGAGCTCGGGGCTGTTCTGGTTCTCGAATTCCAGGTTGACCTGGAAGTTGATGTCCAGGCCGATCTGGGCCTGGCGGATCAGGCCCAGGTAGGCGTTGTTCACCAGGACGTGGACGTACGGGATGCGGTGCTGCGCGCCGACCGCCAGCTCCTCGATCATGAACTGGAAGTCGTAGTCGCCGGACAGGGCCACGACCTGCGTGTCCGGGTCGGCCTTGGCGACGCCGAGCGCGGCCGGGATGGTCCAGCCGAGCGGGCCCGCCTGGCCGCAGTTGATCCAGTGCCGCGGCTTGTAGACGTGCAGCATCTGGGCGCCGGCGATCTGCGAGAGGCCGATCGTGCTGACGTACCGCGTGTCCTTGCCGAACGCCTTGTTCATCTCCTCGTAGACGCGCTGCGGCTTCATGGGGATGTTGTCGAAGTGCGTACGGCGCAGGAGGGTCTCCTTGCGCTCCAGGTGCGAGGCGACCCAGGCGGAGCGGTCGGGGAGCCTGCCCGCGGCCTTGAGTTCACGCGCGACCTCGACGAACAGCTCCAGGGCCGCCTTGGCGTCGGACGTGATCCCGTAGTCCGGGGCGAAGATCTTGCCGATCTGGGTCGGCTCGATGTCGACGTGCACGAACTTCCGCTCACCGCGGTACACGTCGAGCTTGTAGCCGGTGTGGCGGTTGGCCCAGCGGTTGCCGAGTCCGAGGACGAAGTCCGACTCCAGGAACGTGGCGTTGCCGTAGCGGTGACCGGTCTGCTGGCCGACCATGCCCGCGTTCAGCTCGTGGTCGTCGGGGATGGTGCCCCAGCCCATCAGCGTAGGAACGACCGGGGTGTTGGTGAGCTCGGCGAACTCGACGAGCAGGTCGCTCGCGTCCGCGTTGATGATGCCGCCGCCCGCGACGATCAGCGGCCGCTCGGACTCCAGGAGGAAGCCGATCGCCTTCTCGATCTGGGCGCGGGTCGCGGCCGGCTTGTAGACCGGCAGCGGCTCGTACGTCTCCGGGTCGAACTCGATCTCGGTCTGCTGGACGTCGATCGGCAGGTCGATGAGGACCGGCCCCGGACGGCCGGAGCGCATCAAGTGGAACGCCTGCTGGAAGACGCCGGGGACCTGTGCGGCCTCCAGGACCGTCACGGCCATCTTCGCCACCGTCTTGGCGATGGAGGCGATGTCGACGGCCTGGAAGTCCTCCTTGTGCAGCAGGTGGCTCGGTGCCTGGCCCGTGATGCACAGGATCGGGATCGAGTCGCCGATGGCGGAGTACAGGCCGGTGATCATGTCGGTGCCGGCCGGGCCCGACGTCCCGATGCAGACCCCGATGTTGCCGGGGTTGGCGCGGGTGTAGCCCTCGGCCATGTGCGAGGCGCCCTCGACGTGGCGGGCGAGCGTGTGGTCGATGCCACCGCTCTCCTTGAGCTCCTTGTAGAAGGGGTTGATGGCGGCACCGGGCACGCCGAACGCATTGCTGACGCCTTCGCGCTTGAGGATCTCAACGGCCGCGCGGGCGGCGGTCATTCGAGCCATGAGGTGCTCCCGACTTCTGCTGTGACTGAGTACGTATGTGACTGACTACGTCTGGGTCCGGATGTCGGATTCGCGCTCCCGTCGCGCCCCGCGGCGAGCTCTGAATTCCGTCGTGCTTCCACAAAGCACAGTTTCCACAATGTGGAAACTATGTTCTGCTATATGGAAGCAATGTAGAGGGGGGTCTTGAAGGCCGTCAAGGTGGATGATGAGACGGACGTCGAAGTGGAACCCGCGGGGCCCGAGGGGGGTGCGCCATCGCCGAGCCAGTACGCGTACGGTGTCCGGCCTGCCTGCGCGAGCACCTCTACACACCCGCCGTACTGCCCTGCGCGTGCGGCGCCCCCGTCGCTCCCCCGCTGCTGCGCGGAGCCGAGGCCGAGCGGGTCAGCGACCGCACCTGGGCCGACGACTGGGTCACCCTGCGCTGCCCCATGTGCGGCCGCCGGGACCGTTGGCCACGCCCCGAGCTGGGCTGTGACTGCGGCACCCTGCTGCGCGTCCCGGTCCAGAGCGACCAGGCCCCCGCGCCCTCCCACATACCGCTGCCACGGACGGCGGCCACACCCCGGCCCGCGTTCCAGCCCGTCGCCATCCGTACCGCGCGTGACGCGGTGACCGCCGCCGCGCTGTACCTGGGCTGGCTCGGCTACCGGGACGTGCG
This sequence comes from Streptomyces sp. NPDC102467, assembly GCF_044765445.1. NCBI lineage: Bacteria > Bacillati > Actinomycetota > Actinomycetes > Kitasatosporales > Streptomycetaceae > Streptomyces > Streptomyces sp. NPDC102467. Next base: position 450,364 of record NZ_JBIWKA010000006.1, read on the forward strand.
CCGCGCCGACCAGCGCCCCGTGTCCGGTATCGGTCTCGCGGCACAGGGGGTCGTCGCCCAGGTCGAGCCGTCGGTGCGGCCCGCGACGGAGCGCGACGTGGAGTGCCTGTGGCTCCAGTCGATGACGGAGTCCGCGACGTCCGTGTTCTTCTCCCTCGCGGGGTACGCGGACGGGGCCCGTACCCGCGCGGACGAACTGGGCGTCCCGCTCTTCGTCCTCGACCTCGCCGGGGTGCCCCAGCCGGTGAACAGCCCGGCGGACGAACTGATCGCGAGCGGGGCCTGATCCAGTGATCCCGTGCAAGGTGACCGTGCATCCGGACGCCGCCCGGCGCGGCGTGGGCCAGGCCCTGATCGCGTGTGCCGCCGACTGCGCGCGCGACCAAGGCCTGGCCGGTCTCACCCTGACCACCTTCACCGACGTGCCGTGGAACGCTCCCTACTACGAGCGTCTTGGCTTCCGCCGGCTCACCGAATCCGACCTCACGCCTGGCCTGCGCTCCCTCCGCGCGGCGGAGGCGGACAGCGGACTCGACCGGTGGCCGAGGGTCTGCATGCGGCGGGAGCTGTAGCGTCCATTCCCGCTCCGGCTCCCTGTCTACACCTCCCCGTATCCTTCCCGCAGTTCCACCTTGCGGACCTTCCCGCTCACCGTCATCGGGAAGGAGTCGAGAATCCGCAGCCGGGTCGGCACCTTGTAGTGCGCGAGCCGGTCGCGGCAGTAGGCGCGCAGTTCGTCGAGGGTGAGTCCGGCGGCCGGGTCCCGCAGGATCACGCAGGCCAGCACCTCTTCGCCGTACTTCTCGTGCGGTACGCCCACCACCTGCACATCGGCGATGCCGGGATGCCCGTAGAGGAACTCCTCGATCTCGCGCGGATAGACGTTCTCGCCGCCGCGGATGATCATGTCCTTGATGCGGCCGACGATCTGCGCGTAGCCGTCCTCGCGCAGCACCGCGAGGTCCCCGGTGTGCATCCACCGCCCGGCGTCGACGGCTTCGGCGGTTCTCTCCGGCTCGTCCCAGTAGCCGAGCATCACGCTGTAACCGCGGGTGCAGAGCTCCCCGGGTTCGCCTCGGGGCAGCGTGACGCCGCTGACCGGGTCGATCACCTTGACCTCGATGTGCGGCAGGACGCGGCCGACGGTGCCGGTGCGGCGTTCCAGGTCGTCGTCGCGGCGGGTCTGCAGCGAGACGGGCGAGGTCTCGGTCATGCCGTAGCAGATGGACACCTCGGCCATGTGCATCTCGGCGACGACCCGCTTCATCACCTCGGCGGGGCACGGCGAGCCCGCCATGATGCCGGTGCGCAGCGACGACAGGTCGTACGAGGCGAAGTCCGGCAGGTTCAGCTCGGCGATGAACATCGGCGGTACGCCGTAGAGCGCCGTGCACCGCTCGTCCTGCACGGCCCGCAGCGTCGCCGCCGGTTCGAAGGACGGGCAGGGGATGACGATGCAGGCACCGTGGGAGGTGGCCCCCAGGTTCCCCATGACCATCCCGAAACAGTGGTAGAAGGGCACGGGCAGGCACACGCGGTCCTGCTCGGTGTAGCCGACCGTCTCGCCCACCCAGTAGCCGTTGTTCAGGATGTTGTGGTGGGAGAGCGTGGCACCTTTCGGGAAGCCGGTGGTGCCGGAGGTGTACTGGATGTTGACGGGGTCGTCGCAGGACAACTCCGCCTCTCGCGCCGCCAGTTGCTCGTCCGCTGCGGCTGACGCGGCGGCGACGAGCGCGTCCCAGCTCTCCTCGCCGATGTAGACCCGCTCACGCAGCTGCGGGCATTCGGGGCCGGCTTCGCGGACCAGCTGCCGATAGTCGACGCCCTTGTTGCCGGGGGACGCGATCAGTACCGAGACGCCGGACTGCTTCAGCACGTACGCCAACTCGTGCGCACGGTATGCCGGGTTGATGTTGACCATGATCGCGCCGATCCTGGCGGTCGCGTACTGGACGAGGACCCATTCGGGGCAGTTGACCGCCCAGATGCCGACGCGATCCCCCTTGGCGACACCGCGAGCGAGCAGCCCGCGCGCCAACTCGGCGACAGCCGCGCCGAATTGGGCGTACGTCCAGCGCCGCCCGCTCGGCACGTCGACGAGGGCGTCCCGGTCCGGCCACGCCTCGACGGCACGCCGAAGGTTGCGCCCGATGGTGTCGCCGAGGAGGGGCGCGGTGCCGGTGCCGTGCGCGTAGGAAAGCTCTGCCGTCACCGGATCTGTCGCCATTGGGTCTGTCGCCATTGGATCTGTCGTCACCGGAAGTCCTCCTCGCGGTACTCGGCGGCCGAGCCCTGCGCGGTGCGTTCGCGCAGCTCGATGCGGCGGATCTTGCCGGAGACGGTCTTGGGCAGCTCGGCGAACTCGATGCGGCGCAGCCGCTTGTACGCCGCGAGGACGGCCCGGGAGTGCTCGAAGAGCAGCTTTGCCGTGTCCGGGCCGGGTTCGAAGCCTTCGGCGAGCACGACGTACGCCTTCGGGACGGAGAGCCGGAGCGCGTCGGGCGCGGGCACGACCGCCGCCTCGGCGACGGCTTCGTGCTCCAGGAGCGCGCTCTCCAGCTCGAACGGACTGATCTTGTAGTCGCTGGCCTTGAAGACGTCGTCGGACCGGCCCACGTACGTCAAGTAGCCGTCGGCGTCACGGGATCCGATGTCGCCGGTGCGGTAGTAGCCGCCCGCCATCGCCTCCGCCGTGCGCTCCGGGTCGCCGTGGTAGCCGACCATCAGGCCGACGGGGCGCGCGGACAGGTCGAGGCTGATCTCGCCCTCTGTCGCGCCGGGTTCGCCGGTGACGGGGTCGAGGAGTTCGACCGTGAAGCCGGGGCTCGGGCGGCCCATGGAGCCCGACTTGAGCAGCTGGCCCGGACTGTTGGAGACCTGTACGGACGTCTCGGTCTGCCCGAAGCCGTCGCGGACGGTGACGCCCCAGGCGCGTTTGACCTGCTCGATGACCTCGGGGTTGAGCGGCTCCCCGGCGGCGGCCACTTCCCGTGGCGGGGTGGCCAGTTGGCTGAGGTCGGCCTGGATGAGCATGCGCCAGACGGTGGGCGGCGCGCAGAACGACGTGACACCCGCGCGGTCCATCGCGGCCATCAGCCTGCCCGCGTCGAAGCGCGTGTAGTTGTAGAGGAAGACGGTCGCCTCCGCGTTCCACGGCGCGAAGAAGTTCGACCAGGCGTGCTTGGCCCAGCCGGGCGAGGAGATGTTCAGATGGACGTCGCCGGGACGCAGGCCGATCCAGAACATCGTCGTCAAGTGGCCTACAGGGTAGGAGACATGAGTGTGTTCGACGAGCTTGGGGTGGGCCGTCGTGCCGGACGTGAAGTACAGCAGCAGCGTGTCGTCGGCGAGGGTGACCCCGTCGGGCTCGAAGGTGTCGGCGGCGTCGGCGGCGTCCTCGTACGCGAGCCACCCCTCGACGGGCGCCCCGCCGCCACCGACGACGATCCGGGTGTACTCCCCCGGCACCTCGTCGAACTTGGCGGTGTCCTCCGGACGGACGACCACGTGCCGGGCGCGGCCACGCTCGACGCGGTCGGTGAGGTCGGCGGGGCCGAGCAGCGGGGTCGCGGGGATGACGACGGCCCGCAGCTTCATCGCGGCGAGCATCACCTCCCACAGCTCGACCTGGTTGCCGAGCATCAGCAGGACCCGGTCGCCGGGCCGCACCCCCTGGGCACGCAGCCAGCCGGCGACCTGATTGGAGCGCCGGCGCAGGGTGTCGAAGGAGAAACGGTTGTCGTCGCCGTCCTCCTCGACGATGTGCAGGGCGGTCTTCTCGTTGCCGTCGGCGATGACGTCGAACCAGTCGAGGGCCCAGTTGAACCGGTCGGGCCGGGGCCAGGCGAAGCCCTCGTACGCCGTCTCGTAGTCCTGGGCATGCCGCAGCAGGAAGTCACGGGCCCTGCGGAACTGCTGCGTGGGGCTGTCCGGCGTCGTCATGTGCGCTCCTGGAGTCCTTGCTCGTCCCGCGTCGTCGCGGACCGTGTCATGCCCGACCCGTGTGAGGGGGAACCGTGTCTGCCATCGTGTATGCGTGACGCAGGTCTCACCACCCCCGAACGGGGGTGAACAGAGCACGGCAAGGAGATCGAGGGTGACGGCAGAAGCCGCCGAGGCGGTCGAGATGCGCGCGGCGCTGGTCCGGCTGCGCCGGGGCACGGGGCTGCCCGTGGCGTTCGGCGGGCTCACCCCGAGCGCGGGCCAGGTCCGCATCGCCGAGCTGAGCGGCACGGCGACGGGCGCGCTGCGCGGCCTCGCGGTGTCGGCGGGCCACGGCCTGGGCGGCAAGGCCCTCACCCTGGCCAGGGCCTGCGCGGTCACCGACTACCAGGGCTCGCGGCACATCAGCCACGAGTACGACGCCGCCGTCGGGGCCGAGGGGCTGCGCTCGGTCCTCGCGGTGCCCGTCGTCGTACGCCGCCGGGTACGGGGCGTGCTGTACGGGGCGCTGCGCGCGGCTCATCCGCTGGGCGACCGGTCGCTGGACGCGGCGATGGCGGCGGCCCGTGACGTGGAGCAGGCGCTGGTGGTGCGGGACGAGGCCCGGACGCTGCTGGCGGCGGCGACCACGCCGGTGAGCGACGGGGCCGGGGCCTGGGAGGAGGTCCGCGAGGCGCACGGGGCGTTGCGGGCACTCGCCCCGAAGATCGCCGACCCGGGGCTGCGGGCCGAACTCCTCGCGGTGTGCGGCCGGTTGGCGTCGGCCTCGGCACCGCAGGCGCGGGAGGTGGCGGTGGTCCTCGCCCCGCGCGAGGTGGACGTCCTCGTCTGCGTGGCGGCGGGCACGACGAACGCGGTGGCGGCCGAGCGGCTCGGGCTGCGCCCGGAAACCGTCAAGGGCTATCTCCGCGCCGCCATGCGCAAGCTCGGGGCGCACACCCGGGGCGAGGCGGTGGTGGCGGCGCGGCGGGCGGGGCTGCTGCCGTAGTCCTTCCGGTGCCGGCCCCGCCGTTCGCGCTCAGGCGGCTGCTTGTCCTGCCCTTCCACGTCCGTTACTTGTCCACGGTCAGCGTCCCGGCCGCGCCCCAGCTGTCGGTCGGGACCTCGTGGATCCAGACCTGGACGGTCTCGGCGGGGATCTTGTACGCGTCGACGAAGGCGTCGGTGATCCGCTGCACGAGGTCGCGCTTGAGCTCGACATCGCGGGGACCCTGCTGGACGGTGACGATCGGCATGACTGAACTCCCTTTTCCTGTCTGCTTCCTACGTCCTGTGTTCTGCTTCCTGCTTCATCCACAGTTCATCGCGGTGGCGGCCGGTGACCAAGAAGCAGTCCGCGACCGCAGCGATCAGCTTTCGTGATCGTCGCTGGTGGGGCGGGATGAACAGGCCGAGCGGGACGAGCAGGCTTTCCGGAGAAGTTCGAGAGCCGGGTCCGGAGCCCCCGCGGGCAGCACGAGACCGGTGGTCAGGGCGAGCCCCGGGGCCTTGAACGGAACGAACGCGACCCGGGGGCTGTGCAGGACACGGGCGTGCGCCGCGTACGCGACCGTCCACAACGCGCGCGTGCCCGTGCCGATCACGGCGAGAATGTTCTGCAACGGCCCGCTGACGGACGCGGGAACCGGCTCGAACCCGGCATCGTGACAGGCCCCGACCACCAGGTCGACGAGCGCCGGGTGGTTGCGGCGCCCGGTCAGGGCGAGCGGCAGTCCGGCGAGGTCGGCGACGTCGAGGTCGGGCCCGGCGGCAAGCGGGTGGCGGGCGGGCACCACGGCGACCAGCGGCTCGGACCACACCGGCACGGTGCGCAGACCCGCCTCCGGATCGGGCCCGGCCGCGCCGAACCGTAGCAACGCGGCGTCGAGCCGGCCGTCGCGCACCCGCAGCAGCCGCTCGTCGGCCGGTACGTCGACCAGCTCGACGTCGGTGTCCGGGGCGAGTTCGGCGTGGGCGGCGAGCATCCGGTCGAGATGGGCTCCGAGTCCGCTGCCGGTGCCAAGGCGCAGCGCGGGCCGCCGGGCCACGGCGGCCCTGGCCCGGTCGGCGGCGAGGAGCACGGCCCGCGCCTCGGGCAGCAGCCGCTCACCGGCGCCGGTCAGCCGCACATGCCGGGGCGAGCGGTCGAACAGGGCGGCGCCCAGCTCCCGTTCGAGCCGGCGGATCTGCTGGCTGACGGCCGACTGGACGATGTGCAGCCGCTCCGCCGCCCGCCCGAAGTGCAGTTCGTCGGCGACGGCCACGAAGTAGGAGAGCTGGCGCAGTTCCATGACCGTGACCCTAGGGCCCGATTGTCGGTGGGGTGGGCTTCAATGGTGTGCGGGGGTGAGGCACATGGTGTCGACGGACCGGTTCCTGGCGTTCGCCGCGATGTCGTTGCTGGTGATCGTGGTTCCTGGGCCGAGCGTGCTGTTCGTGATCGGCCGGGCGCTCGCGCACGGTCGGCGCACGGCGGTGGCGACGGCGCTCGGCAATGTGGTGGGCTCCTATCTGCTGGTGGTGGCCGTGGCACTCGGTATCGGCGCCCTGGTGGAGCGCTCGGCGGAGCTGTTCGTCGCGGTGAAGCTCGCGGGCGCCGCGTACCTCGTCCATCTGGGTATACGGGCGTTCCGGCACCGGCACGCCATGAAGGCGGCGGACATCAGCGGGCCCGTGGGCCCGGCGCGCGGTGATCTGCGTACCGTGCTCGACGGTGCGCTGGTGGGCGTCACCAATCCGAAGGGCATCGTATTCTTCGCCGCTGTGCTGCCGCAGTTCGTGGACCACGATGCGGGTCGACTGCCCGCGCAGATGCTGCTGTTGGGGCTCGTGCCGATCTCCATCGGCCTGGTCACGGACACGCTGTGGGGTCTGACGGCGTCGGCGGCGCGCAACTGGTTCGCGCACTCGGACCGCCGTCTCTCGCTGATCGGCGGGACGGGTGGCTTCGCGCTGATAGGCCTGGGTGTGACAGTTGCGGTGACGGGCCGCGCGGACTGACTTTTCCGCGGCCTCGGGTTGTCGCGGGGCCGTCGAGGCCTCGGGTCGTCGCGGGGCCGTCGCGGCCTCGGGACGTCGCGGGCCTCAGGTCCGCGCCGGCTTCCGCCTATGCCTGTTTCTTCCGTTATTTCTTCCGTATGGTGCCGAAGTCCACTGTGACCGTGCCGGGGGCCTCCAGGACGGCGGCGGTGCGCTCTGCCTCGGCGGCGAGTTCGTCGCGCTGGGTGCGGGTCAGCTCGCGGAAGGGTTCCAGGGTCAGAGCACTGCCCTCGCCACCCCCCTCCTTGCCCTCCTTGAGGGCCCACAGTCCGGCGAGCGTGCCGTCGACGAGGAAGGCCGCATGGGGCGCGTTCCCGTGCCAGGTGCGGGCCTTGTCCGCGTCGCTCACCACACGGGTGCGGTCGGCGTGCGAGAGCAGCAGGTTGTCGAACTCGGCGAGGAGCCGTGGCGGCGCCGGGACGTCCTCGTCGGGGCGGGGCGCGTCGGGCAGGTCGAACAGCTCGACGCCGTGCTCGTCGCGGAAGGTCACGAGTTGCGGGCGCAGCCGATCGAAGGCGTCCTTGGTGCGGGTGAGCCCCGACCACTGCTGGAAGTCCTTCACCGAGGCGGGACCGAAAGCACCGAGATAGCGCAGGACGGTGGCGTCGGCCGTCGGCGTCGCCTCGGGCGCCCGCCCCAGCCACTGCTCGGCGGTGGTCAGCCGCACGCCACCGCTGCGCCGCCACAGGCCGCGCGGGGTGACCTGAACGAGCGGCAGTGAGCAGCGGGCGGCGACGGAGAGGGACTGCGGGTCGGCCCCGGGCCACTCCTTCAGGAGCAGCTCGCGCAGTTCCTTCGAGGTACGCGGCTCCGCCTCGACGTACTCCCGGGTCAGGGCGCGCAGCCGCGCCGGGTCGACACCGACGAGCCCCTTGCGGAACATGTGCAGCTCACGCTCGCGCGCGGGCTGCACGAGGGGACGCAACCTCATGCAGTCCTCGGCGGTGTGCAGATGGATCGTGGAGCGCAGCGTGACGAGGCGGGCGACGCGCCGCTCCTCCAATGCTGTCGAGAGAGCAGCCGGCGTGAAGTCGGCGAGGCGGGCGGCGAGCGTGACGTACGGCGGCCGGACGTCCTGCGCCTGGAGCCCGACGAGATGGGCGACGGCCTCGACCGCGCCCATCGGGGCGCGCCGCAGCAGCAGTTGGCGCTCCAGGGTGGCCCGGCCCAGGGCTCGGGCTGTCATCGGCTTCGTCGTCATAGGAGGACGGTAGCGGCCATCGAGGCCAGACGGTGTCCTAGATGCTCCCTGTGGCTGCTCAATGCCGCTGGATGCCGCTGCCGAGGTGGGACACCTTCGCTGGTTACGCTGCCCAGGACCCGACGGCGGAAGGAGGCGGCGATGCCGCGACGGCAGGAGCGACCTGACCGGGACCAGCGCGGCAGTGGGCGCCGCTACACCTGGCGCCGGGGCACGGCCTCGGGCCCGGCGGCCGAACCGCCCGCGTCGCCCGCCTGCGGCGCGGCACCCTCGCTGGAACCGGAGGACAGCGTCGTGCACACGGCGCTGTACCGCGACGGGCTGCGGGTGGCGAGCCCCGAGACCCTCACGGACACGTACCGGCAACTGCACGAGCATCCGCGGACGGTGGCCTGGATCGGACTCGCCCGCCCGACGGAGGCCGAACTGAAGTCGCTGGCCGCCGAGTTCGACCTGCATCAGCTCGCGGTCGAGGACGCGCTCGAAGCGCATCAGCGCCCGAAACTGGAGCGCTACGGCGAGACCCTCTTCGTCGTCCTGCGCGCCGCCCGCTACCTGGACGCGTCCGAGGAGGTCGACTTCGGCGAGCTGCACGTGTTCGTCGGCGAGGACTTCGTCATCACGGTGCGGCACGGCGCGGCCCCCGACCTCTCGGCCGTACGGCACCGCATGGAGGCGAGTCCCGAACTCCTCAAGCTGGGCCCCGAGGCGATCCTGTACGCGATCCTCGACGCGGTCGTGGACGGCTACGTCCCCGTCGTCGACGGCGTCCAGAACGACATCGACGAGATCGAGACGGAGGTCTTCTCCGGCGCCCCTCAGGTCTCGCGCCGCATCTACGAACTCTCCCGCGAAATGGTCGAGTTCCAGCGCGCGACCCGCCCCCTGGTCGGCATGTTGCACGCCTTGATGGCGGGCTTCGCGAAGTACGGCACGGACGAGGAACTGCAGCGCTACCTGCGCGACGTCGCCGACCACGTCACCCACACCAGCGAACGCGTCGACGGCTTCCGGCAGGCGCTCGCCGACATCCTCACGGTGAACGCGACGCTGGTCACGCAGCAACAGAACGCGGAGATGCGGGCGCTCGCGGAGGCGGGGTTCGAACAGAACGAAGAGATCAAGAAGATTTCGAGCTGGGCGGCGATCCTCTTCGCTCCCACATTGGTGGGAACGATCTACGGCATGAACTTCGAGAACATGCCGGAGCTGGGCTGGAGGTTCGGATACCCCTTCGCGATCGGTTTGATGGGGGTGGTGTGCGTCAGTTTGTACGTGATTTTCAAGCGGCGGGACTGGCTCTAGACCAACCCGTACGGACCCGTCCTCGCGGAGGAGGACGTGATCGGGACCAAGGTCCGCGCCCGATCGTCACGAGCGAGGGAGCGTGCCAACTGTCACGAGCAGGGGCCTCAAAGCCACTCCGGCTCACAGAGGAGGCATTTCTATTCGGTCAGCTGCTCAGCGAATCGGGCCACGGATGCGGGTTCTGCGTTGTTGAGCTTCTGGTCACGCTGCATCTCCCGCGCGTACCGCACCAGGTCGCCTGGCTCAAGGGTCGCCAGCCGCTCACGTGCGGCCTCGAGCAGCCGGCTCGCGGACTCCAGCAGTCCGGACTCCTCAAGGGGGCGCGCAGGCAGCCGCACTCCTTCGCAGAGCAGTCGCGGTATGGCACGCGTGAGGTGAAGTCCGCCTATCTCCCGGATGGTCAGGGACACATGAGCCGACAAGCCCTGATCCCCCACGGCGGAATGGGCGTATCCACGCGGGATGTAGAGCACTTGCCCTGTGGACACGGTGGCATTCAGTAGAACGGGACCAGCGTCTCCCGACACCTCTCCGGCCTGCCAATGGGGATCGGGCGGACCGCTTTGGACTGTCCACCGCTTGCTGCCCGCCACTTGCAGGAGGAGCACATCCGCGTCATCCCGATGTACGGCAAGCCCTTGCCCTCCCGGTGGCGTGACGAAGAAGAAGGCCTCCACTCGCCGCCCCACCTCGTCTGCGAGCCGAGCTACGAGTTCGGCCGTGGGGCGGTGCCACTGCTCGGTGTTCCGCAGGAGGAGTGTCGCTCCCTTCTGCAGAAGGGCGAGTATCGCTGTGCTGTCTGCAAAACCGCCGACCGGCTTCGAACCCACCTCACGTGCTTCTGTGTATTCCCTGAGCGCCATTTCCTTACCCGCTCGAACCATCTCGACGTGGGGAGACCTGAGCGTTCCCCCAGCCAGAGCGGCGTCAATTTCGTCAAGGCTCATGGGCGGAGGCGGCGCCGTGTCGAACACCGCGGGCCCTTGCCGCCAATACGTGGAGCCGAACGCCTCGACATCGCCCACCCAACGATGCATTTCAGTCGAATTCATGGGATCCCTGTTTCGTGAGAAAGTGCGTGCCCCAGGTCTGCCGACTGCATGAGGTGTGCCGTCAGCCGGCGCTCCGCATGCTGTCGTTACCCAAAACGTGGCTCAAGACGGCGAGTTGCATGCGGTTGGCCGCACCCGTCTTTTCCCGAAGGCGGCGCAAGTGCGTGTCGACGGTATGCGGGCTGATCCCGAGCCTTCTCGCGATGCTGCCGTATGTGAGGCCTTCCGCGAGGAGTGAGAGAACCTGCTTTTCGCGAGGAGTGATGAGGGGTTGTGTCGAGTTGGTCGAGTTCACCGTGACTCCCTGATTCTTCGGGACAGTGCGATTTCCGGCTGAAGCATCGGGGCGCGATCACTCACCCTCCCCAGGGGCTGTGGAGGTGCCTACCACTTCGCCCCGCGACCCATGACGAGAATGTCATCGCGTCGGCTTCGGCCTCCAGCACGCTTCCTCTTCAGCAAGTGGCCCGGCAGCATGGGGAACGGTAAGCAGAACGCGCCAAAACGGACTTATCTAACTGTCGCTGGGCAGGAGCCGCCCGAAGAGTTCGTGGAGGGAGGCGTCGCGCTGCATCGCCCGGGCACGGGCTCAGCGTGACTCGTAGGCCCGGAGCGCATCTGCCTGTGTGGCCACCTTGGCCAGCGCCTGCGCCCAGCGTTCCACATGGTCGCGGATGTCGGTCGAGTACACGGGCAGGCGCAGAGCACGCTCCAGGTAGCGCAGCGAGCCGGGAAACTGCTCCGGGCGGTAGTGCCGGTAGCCGCGGTCCGTGCCGGCGCCCGGGGTGAAGGTCCGGGAGTGCCAGCTGGGGTCCGTGAAGACGGGCAGGCAGTGCAGTGGTGCTGAGCGCGGCCTTGACAGCGGCACCCCTTCCGCGACCGCCGCGCGTACGAACAACTCGGCGGACAGGCCGCCGAGTTCGCCGGGGACGTACAGCGGCTGATAGCTGTAGTAGCCGAGCTCGTCCATGTAGGGCTCGCGGACCGGTGGGCGGAGGCCGGGGATGCCGGTCAGCAGCTGGTCCAGGAGGTCGTAGTTCGCCTTCCGGTTGCGCAGTGTCCCGGGGAGTGCTCGCAGGGAGCCTCGGGCCAGAGCGGCGCCGACCGGATGCATGCGCAGGTTGTGGCCGAACCCGGTGCTCGCGAAGCAGGCGTACTCGTCGCTGGTCACGGCTTGTTCGGCGCGGTCGAGGAAGTGCCCGAGCATCACGGCGCGTTCGTACACCCGCTGGTCGTCGGTGAGCAGAATGCCTCCCGTCCCGGCGCTCACCGTCTTCTTGGCCTGGAGGCTGAATGCGGCCGCGTCGCCGAACGAGCCCACGTGCTTGCCGGCGCAGATCGCGCCGTGCGCCTGCGAGCAGTCCTCGACGACGGCGAGTTGGTGCCTGCGTGCGAACGCCGTCAACGCGGGCATGTCGGCGGGCACGCCGTTGAGGTGGGTGACGACGATGGCCCTGGTGCGGGGGGTCAGGTGCCTTTCCAGGTCGGCCGGGTCGAGGTTCCCGGTCCGCTCGTCCACGTCGGCAAGGACGGGCACGGCGTTCACGGCGAACAACGGCATCACGGTGGCGAGGAACGTATAGGTGGGTGCGAGCACCTCGTCGCCGGGTTCGAGGCCGATCCCGAAGAACGCGGAGTACAACGCGGACGTACCGGAGTTGACGGCGAGTGCGTGTCGCGCTCCGACCAGCCGGCCGAACTCGCTTTCCAGTTCGCGTACTTGGCCCTCGTCGCCGACGTAGGCACCCTCGCCCCGGCGGAGCATCGCCGTGACGAGGGCCAGGTCCTCCTCCGTGGGCGGCCTCGGCCGCGGGTCCGGCGGCCTGCTTGTCGTGGGTTCGCCGCCGAGTAGCGCCAGTGGGGTGGTGTGCGGGGGCGGCATCACTGTCTCCTGACGGGTGCGAGGGGGTTGTTTCCAGCGGGCGGGGGCGCGCCGAGCAGTTCGGTGAGTGCGGCCTCTGCCGAGGCGGTGCGGACCGTGCGCACGTCACGGGCCGCGAGGCGGGCCAGCAGCGGCCGGTTGACGGCGGCGACAGCGCGGTGGCTGCGTACGGTCCACACCAGCAGCCCCAGGGCACTGCCAAGGGTTTCCCGGTTGTCGTTCCACAGCGCCGTCCGGGTGAGCAGGCGACGCAGCGTGCGGCGTGTCACCCGCCACAGGGCCACCCCCAGCGGGACGTCCAGCCAGATGACGGTGTCGGCTCGCGAGGCCAGCACCGGGTGCGCGTCGTGGTACTGCCCGTCGATTACCCACGTCTCCCCTGCCGCCAGTTCGGTCACCGCGGCGTGGAATGCGTCGCTGTCGGCGCGGGTCCATCCCCGGTGCCAGAAGTACGCGTCCAGTTCGTGGTGGGGGCGGACGAGTCGCTCGGCGAGCCGTCGGCCCAGTGTGGTCTTGCCCGAGCCGGGCGGCCCGAGCAGCCAGATCCGCTGGGGCACCGAGGCGAGTCCTGGCAGGTCCGTGCCCTCGGGGTCGCGGGTCACGCCGTCGTCTCCTGGTCCGCGTACGGGCGGGCGGCCGGCGGGCGCTCCAGCAGCCGGAGCAGCATGTGCTCGCACTCCTGCGTGGTCAGGTCCTCCGTGACGTCGAAGAGGTGTCCACCGCCGCCGTACTCGACCACCGGGTTGTCGCCGAGCGCCGACAGTGCGCGCTCGTCCGCGCCGGCGGCCAGCAGCCTCCTGCCCAACGCCGTGCGGGCGAGGGGCATCGGCGTCCAGTCGTCGGTGAAGTACCTCTGGATGGTGAACATCGCTTCGACCGGTCCTGGAGACAGGTGGACGCCGTTGAGTCGCGTGCAGACCTTCCATTCGGTGAAGGTGGCGCGGTCCTGGTACAGCATGTGTTTGACCGAGCCGGGCTGTGCCTGGGCCGGGTCGGTCGCGCCGATCACTTCGCGTCGCACCAGGTCGGTGGGCCGGTGCGTCGTGCAGGTCAGGAGGGCGACGGCGCCGCCGGGCTGCTGGAAGTGGGCCAGCTGCATGGGGTGGAAGGCGTTGAGTACCACGAGCCTCTCGCCGTCGAGCAGGAGTTCCGTCGTGTAGACCCCGGCCGCGGCCTTGGCGACCGGCAGATTGCGGGCGAACGCGTCCAGGGCCGTCGGCGTCAAGTCGGGTCGCTGTGCGAGCAGTTGGTGGCCGCCGAGGATGCGGGTCGGGACGGTGTCCGAGTGCTCGGTGGTGTGGGTGTACCGCTCGGCGAGCCGGTGCCGGGCGTTGGGCGGTAGGGCGTCGAGGCCCTGGGTGGAGACTCGGTTGAGTACGGCGTAGTGGTGCTCCACTACGCGCCGCGCGGTGAGTTCGGCCGCGCCGACCACGCGGACGGCGCCCAGATGCAGGCCGCCGGCGGCCAACCGGTCCAGCACCCGGCCCAGCAGCCCACCGCCGTCCGAGGCGTCCGTGGAGGCCTCGGCGAGCAGTTCCGGTTTCAGCATCAGCAGGAACTGGCTGCCGTCGTCCGGGCCCGGCGGGGTGTAGTGGCGGACCCAGCCGCCCCCTGCGGCGGCGGGGCCGTCCGTGGTGACGGCGGCGGCCGCGGTGAGGATGTCGGTGGCGAGCGAAGGGTGTGCTGTCACCACATCGTCACCCCGGTGACGATGATCTCGCGGGTCAGTTCGGCGGTGTCGGCCAGCGCGTCGTCCACGGTCTTGCGGACGAGGTCCTCCTCGGCCGGGTCTCGCGAGAGTCCGTGGACCCGGACCACCACCTCGTCGGGCCGGTTGAGCGGGGCTTCCTTGGAGGTGAAGATGTGTGTCTCGACCGGCTTGCCGAGCAGCTCGTGCAGCCGGACCGCGAGCTGCCTGGCCAGGACCCCGTACAGCTTGCCGGTGTGGTCGAGCGGGTTCTTGCCGGCCGGTGCCTCGATGCTCATCGATCGCATCGGTGTGATCAGCCCCGTCACGCGGTTGCCCCGGCCCACCGCGCCGACGTCGCCGGTGTCCGCGACCGAACCCAGTGCGGTGAGGTAGGGCAGTCCGTTGCGGTCCGTGGGGTTGACCGTGAGCGTCGGCGTGCTGCCCACGCTCCGGGTGAGCAGGGCGAGGATCTCGGCCTGGCATGCCTTCTTGCGTTCCAGGTAGTGGGCGAAGGAGGTGATGTGGCCCGCGAGGAAGGGCATGTTCACCACGAAGTTGAACGCCTCGCCGCTGCGGCTGCCGAACACCTTGACGTCCCACCCGGTGTCCGGGTTGCGGTCCTTGAAGTCGGGCCCGTTGATGAACCGCTCCACGTCCAGCACGGCCTGCTCCAGCCGGCTGAAGGGCGCGTACGCGTGCAGGAGGTTGGTGTCGTTGGACACCAGGCCGGGGTCGCCGATGGCGATCAGGTCGTCCGCGGACCGCGGGCGGTAGCGGGAGTTGCGGCGCCCCGCGCCCTGGTGGTCCACGATCCGGCAGTCGATGACGAGGTGGCGGTCGGCGTCGAAGCCGGTGCTCACCGCGTCGAGGACCTCGGCGGCGGCCTGGCGCAGGATCTCTTCCAGGGGGATGGGCCGGTCGCCGCACCGGTAGGCGCCCTTGCCCGCGAAGAGCACGGTGTACGGGTTGGTCAGCTCGCCTCGGCCGTACTCCAGGTAGGCCTCTCCGCCGAAGATCATCACCTTGTCGAACCAGTGGTGTGCCACCCGGCCGAAGTGTTCCAGGCAGTACTGGGAGTACAGCTGGGAGGCGCGCTCCGCGATGGCGTCGCACATCGTGTCGGGGTGCCCGATGCCCTTGCGTTCCACGAGCTCGTAGGGCAGCTCCTCGATCTGCTGGGCGTGGTCGGCGTACACCGAGACGCTGTGCGGAGTAGTGGCTGCGGACATGGCTGCTCCTCATTCGGGTGGGCCCAACGGCCCTGTTCGGGATCGGGGAACGGATCGGTGCGGGGTGCTCGGCGGGTGGACCGGCTCGACCGCGGGGTGCCGCGTGCGGGGCATGGGGGGGGTGTCACGGACCGGGGCGGGGCCGTGTCGTGGGTCGGGAGTCGGGAGGCGGGCGGTCCTCAGCTCCAGAGGCTTTTCAGGCGCCGGGCTCCGACGGTCAGGCCGGTGAAGGACTGGGCCAGCTCGAAGCCTGGTACGTCGGTGACGAGGGCCCGCCATACCTCTTCCGTCTCGGCGGGCGAGGGGCGCGGGAAGTGGGGCAGCAGGAAGTCGGCCTGCTTGACCACATGGACGGGCTGTTCACGCCGCAGGCGCTGCGCCGTCTCATCGGGGGTCAGTTCCCGCAGTGCGGTGTCTCCGGCGTCGGGGGCGAAGCGGGGGAAGACCAGTGCGGTGAGCGGTGCCGACGGGCGGACGCCGGGTGCGCCGAGCAGGCTCGCCAGTTCCGAGGGCAGCAGCATGACCGGGGCGGCTCCCGCGGCCGGTTCCTGCGGGCGGGGTGGGCGGCCCGGGTGCGCGGATCGCTCGGGCGGCGAGATCCCCAGAGCGGTGAAGGTGTCGGACCGTACAGAGACCGACCGGGGCCAGCCGTGCCCGGTCCATCCGTCCGGGGATCGCGTGACGCTGAGGTCGTCGTTGCCGACGAAGGCGGCGCCGGCGCGCATGGCCGCCATGACGGTGGAGGTCTTCCCCGCGCGCTTGGGCCCGATCACGGCGATGCCGCGGTCGGCTTCGCCGGCGCCGGGCGCGCTCGCCGCCATCCCGGCGTGCAGGAACAACTCCTGGGCGCGCGTGGCCCGTTGCAGGCGCAGCAGGATTCTCGCGTACCGGGCGGCGAGGTGTGTGGCGAACTCAAGAGTGCAGGCGGGGTCGAGGATCAGGCGGCGTCGCTCGTGGTCCACCGCGAGCGTGGCCGTGGGCTCCGTGGCGGCGGTGATCGTCACGTGTTCGAGTTCGGCTGTGTCCGTCCTTGCCTCGGTCGGGTGCTGGATCGACCAGGTGTTTCCCGGCTGATCCAGCAGGCCCGGCTCCGAAGAGGCGACGAACGGAGCCAGCCGGGCCGCCGCGCCGCTCACGAGGCGCGCGGGTCCCGTCAGGTGTACCTGTGCGCCGGGGACGGACAGGTGGACCGCCGTATGCTCGCCGGCCCGGCCCGGACCGCGCACGGCTGTCATGGCGTGCTCGCGCCCTCGAGGCGCCGGATCACCGGGGCCAGCAGACGGCGGGCGCGTCGGGCCCCGTCGAGGGCCCAGTGGACGTACCAGTCGAGGTGCTGGGGGACGGTGTGCGCCATGCGGTGCAGCTGGTCGGGGGTGGGTACGAAGTACAGCTCCAGGAGCGGGGTGAGGACCGCGGCCTCCCGGCCCTCCAGTGGCTGCCCTCCGGCGATGCCCGCGACCACGGTGGCGGCGCGGTCCGGATCGATGTCCAGGCTGCCGCGGGCCACACGGCCGAGGAACAGCGCCGCCTTCGCCAGGTCGTACGCACGGGGTCGTAGCTGGACGGCGTCCCAGTCCAGGAGCGCGCGCAGGGTGCCCTCCTGGTCGAAGACCAGGTTGGAGCCGGCGATCTCGCCATGGGTGAGGACGGCGGGCAGGGTGTCGTATCCGGCGCCGTCCAGCTCGGCGATGGCCCGCTGGTGGATGGTGCGCCAGGTGGACAGGGCGCTCGCCCGCTGCGGCGCCGTGAGCACGTGTGCGAGCGCACGGTCGAGGTGGTTCCAGGGTTCATCGCCGGCGGCGCGCCAGAACGCGGTCTCGTCGCCGGGGCACGTCGGGGCGTGCCCGAATGCCGTCACCGGCAGCCGGTGCAGCGTGTTCAGCGCCTGTGCGGTCTGCGCGAGGTGGCCGGGCGAGTCGGGGGCGAAGGGCCGTCCCTGCTGGTAGGGGCGGAGCTGCCACTGCCGGCCGTGGCGGTGCACCATCGGGGCGCCGTCGGAGGTCGGCATGGGCAGCGGGACGGGGAGCCCGGCCCCGGCGGCCAGTTCGCCGGCCGCCGTCTGGAAGTCGAGCCAGGCGGTGGTGGCGGGCCGGCCGAGCGCCTTGAGGATGAGGACACCCTGGTCGGTGCGGAACCGCCAGAGGTCGTTGACGCTTTCGCGGTACAGCCGCTCGGCGTGGGAGGCGTGAAGGCCCCAGCCGGTGAGCAGGACCGTCGGGCCGGGGTCGCCGGGGGCGCATGGCTGCCAGCCGGTCGTGTCCGCCGGCCCGGCCGCGGCGGGCACCGGGCCGGCGGCGGCCGGATGCCCGGCCGAGACCTCGGCGGTCACGCCGAGTCCTTCGCCCGGACGAGGTCGGTGACGGCCCCCACGGAGGCGAAGTTCTCGAACGACAGCTCGTCGTCCTCGAAGGTGATGGCGAAGGCGTCCTCCAGGTTGAGGGTGAGTTCTACGCTGAGGAGCGAGTCGAGCCCGTGGTCGACGAGCGGTTCGTCGTCGCCGAACGTGACAGCGGTGCCCAGGAGCCGCTCCAGCTCGGTGCGGATGATGTCCTGCACCATCTTCCGGTCCATGTCAGGCCGTCCTTACGAGAGAGTGGTCGTCCAGCGAAGCGGTGAAGGGCGGGGGTGAGTGAACGTCGCCGGGCTCTGTCTGCACGGCGGTGACGAAGGCGCGGAAGGCGGCGAGTGCCTGCGGCTCGGACATGCCCTCGCGGGGACTCTTGAAGAGGAAGGCGCAGACCGGGTCGACCACGCCGGCGAGTTTGCGGTCGGCCGCGGCCTTCGCCACCCGTACGGCGTTGGCGACCACGGCCGCCGCGTTCGGGCTGTCCTCGACCTCCAGCCGCACTTCCATGGCGACGGGCGCGCCGATGATGTTCTCGGCCTCGATGCGCAGGAAGCACACCTTGCGGTCGCCGAGATGCTTCACGTAGCCGTTGGGTCCGGCGGCCACATCGGTCGCGTCGATCCCCGCGTTGGTGAGGGCACGGCGCTTGGAGACCTGCTTGCTGGCCGACCGCGCGGGGTCCGAGAGGTTGAGGAAGTCGGTGTTGCCGCCGACGTTGAGCTGGTAGGTGTCCTTGACCGTGAGTCCGCGGCCGATGAGCAGGTCGAGCAGCGCGGTGTGCAGGGTGGTCGCTCCGAGGTGGCTGCGCAGGTCGTCGCCGAGCAGGGGGACGCCGCTGTCCTCGAAGAGGGCGGCGAGGTCGGCGTCGCCCGCGACCGCCTCCGGCGTCGCGTTGACGAACGCCGTGCCGGCCGCGGCGCACGCCCGCGCATAGGCCCGCACGGCGTGGGTGGCCCCTGTGGGCAGGAAGCACACCAGTACGTCGGCGGCCGTCCTGCGCAGTTCGGCGGTCACGTCCTCAACTGTGGTCGTCTGCGCGGCCGGTGCGACGTCGACGACGTCCGCAAGGCGTCCGGCGATGCCGTCCAGTGCCGGTCCTGGACGGACCAGCACGCCGGTGTCGGGCACCTGGACGTGCTGGACGGCCACGGTGGGGTGCTGGCGCAGGGCGTCGGCGAGGTCCCGTCCGATCTTGTTCGCGTCCGCCTCGAAGGCCGCCACGAAGGTCAGGTCGGACAGGTGGTAGCCCCCGATCCGGTCGTACATCACGCCCGGCTGTCCCTCACCACGGGTGAGGGCGGCGGCGGCCACCGCCTGGACGAAGCTCGATGCGCACGAGCCTGCGCCGGCGAGCGCGACCCTGACGTTGCGTTTGGTCATCAGACACCTCACGATCAGTGCGAAAGCAGAGTTCTCTGGGATTTCCGCCGGTGCTTGGGGCGTTGCCGGCCGGCCCGTCGTGCCCGTCCTCGTGCCTGGTGCGGTCACAGGGGGACCGGGCGGGGTTCGCGGCGCTCGAAGACGTGCCATTCGCGGTAGCCGAGTGCCCGCAGGTGCCGGCGGACTTCCTGGAACTGGTCCCCGACACGTTCAGGATCGTGGGCGTCGGAGCCGAAGGTCAGCGGTATGTCGTGTTCCCGCAGCCGCCTGAGCAGACGGTCGCTCGGATACCAGCCGCCGCACCGCTTGGTGCTTCCCGAGGTGTTGACCTCTACCACGACACCGGATTCGGCGATGGCCTCGATCATGCGTTCCTCGGCCGGCGTCTCGATCTCGTCCAGGCGGGGGTAGTTGCCCCGTAGGGCGTCGATGTGGCCGAGGATGTCGAACATGCCCGACCGGGCCGAGGCCGCGACGAGGTCGCAGTACCGCTCCTTCTCCGCGAGCAGGTACTCCTCGGTGGCGCCGGCCCATCGGTCCTGGTGGAAGATGTCCGTGTCGCCCACTACGTGCACGGAGCCGATGAGGTAGTCGAGGTCGAGGCCCGCGTAGGTCTGCGCGTAGAGCCGCGCGTGCTCCGGGAAGAAGTCCGATTCCACCCCGATGAGCAGCCGGATGCGGCCGCGGTACTCCTCGCGCAGCCGGGCCGCTTCGGCCAGGTAGGCCCCGAACTCCGATCTGGCCATCGCCACCCACGGCTTGTGGTGGTCCGCTTCCTGGGCGAAGAAGGGCGAGTGGTCGGAGAACCCGAGGGTGTCCAGGCCGGCGGCGAGCGCCGCCTCGACGTAGTCCCTCAGTTCTCCGCGGGCGTGACCGCAACGGCGGTGGTGGGTGTGCAGGTCGAAGATCAACGTACTCGCCTCACATCGCCGTGTAGCCGGCGTCGACCATCAGGTTCTCGCCGGTGATGTAACTGGCCTCGTCCGAGAGGAGGAAGGCCACGGCGGACGCGATCTCCTCGGGGTCGGCGGTACGGGCCAGCATGTGCCGGCCGCCGATCTCCGGGTCCGCGTCCGCCTGGGCCCGGTCCATCCCGAGTTGCTCGCGGTGGAAGCGTTCGTTGTTCTTGTTCCAGACCGTGCCGGGGTTGACCGCGTTCACGCGGATGCCGTCCGGTGCCAGGTCCATCGCCATGCAGCGGGTCATGTTGGCCACCGCCGCCTTGGTCGCGTTGTACGTGAGGTATCCCGGTTGCGCGATGTGCCCGGATATCGAGGCGATGTTGACGACGGATCCCGCACCGCGTTCCCGCATGTACGGTGCCGCGTGCTTCACGCACAGCGCCTGGCCCATGATGTTGACGTCCATGATCCGACGCCATTCCTCGACGGTGGCCTCCAGGCCGCGCATGATGAACACCGCGGCGCAGTTCACCAGCTGGTCGAGGCCGTCGAAATGCTCGACCGCTTTTTCGGTCATGCTGCGGACCGATTCCTCGTCGGACACGTCGGTGTGGACGAAAAGTGCGGCCGGTCGGCCCGCGGTCTCGTCGACTTCCTGGGCGGCCGACTTTCCGAATTCCGCATGGGAATCGGCTATCACCACGTTTCCGCCTTCATGGACGACCCTGTCGACCACCGCGCGCCCGATTCCCTGCGCACCGCCGGTGACGATAACGGTCTTTCCCGCGAGCCCTCGCATTCTTCACTCCCAAGTACGGTGCCTGAGCGGCGCGATGGACGTCCCCGGTCTCGGGGCACACGCGGCGAAGCAACTGCCGGACAACACCGCGCTTCTTATGGCGAGCAGCCTGTCACAGGGGGTGCAGGACAAAAAAGTAGCGAAATCTCGTGACGCCCTGCGGCGCGTGCCGCTCCGCATCGCCGACTACAATCGACCGCACCGCAGATTAAACGCAAGGCGTTCGCTGCGATGTCCTCATCCCGTCACTCCAGGTCGAAGATCGCGGCCCTTCGGCAGAAGGCACGCAGACCATCAAAGCCTTTTCAGCCAACAATGCGAGGGACTTCCATGGAAATATCCCGGCTGATTCCCGCCCGGTCCGCCGCGGCGTCGGAGCCCGGTGCCCGGCCGACCGGGGCGAGCCAGACGGCCCGTGACCGCCTGGTGTACCGGGACATCTGGGCCCAGGAGGGCATCCGTCCGCCCTCCGACACGGCGCGCGCGATGATCGACGCGCTGGCTCCTTCGGCAGACGGGCCGCGGCCTCACCTGGCGGACCTCGGGTGCGGTGCGGGCCGGCACGCTCTGCACGCCGCACGCCAGGGCCTGCGGGTGACCGCGATCGACCACAGCGCCCACGCTGTCGCCGAGCTCCAAGGCGCGGTCGACGAGGAGCGGATCGACGGCTGCGACATCATCCAGGGGGACGCGTTCGCCTGGCTCCGCGAGCTGGCGCCGTCGACGCTCGACGCCGTCGTCTGCTTCGACTCGGTCCATCACAGCAGTGCCGACCCCGAGCGCGTCGAGGAGACGGTCGCGCTGCTCGCCGACCGGACCCGCGCGGGCGGGTCGGTGCTGGTCACTCTCCTGTGCGACATCACGTACTCCACCGGGGAACGCCCGCCGGGCCGGTTGCTCGTCGGCGAAGAGGACGGCGCCGCCCTGCTGGACCGTGCGCTCGGCGGTCACCAACTGCTCACCGACCGGCGCAAGCCGGTGCGAGTGGCCCGGACCACGAGCATCTCGCCGTCGACGGGCCGGCCGGTGCCGGCCAGTTACGGTGCGACGCGCGTCCTGCGCCAGTACCGGATCGTCTGAGCCGCCCCGCCATGGTCGTCGCCGCAGCCGAGTCTCTGCCCGCCGTGCGTTTCGCGGCGTTCGATCTCGACGGGACGCTGCTCGACACGCGTGGCCGGTTACGGCCGCAACTGGCCGACCGTCTCGCCGAACTCGCCGCGAGCGGCCTGGCTCCGCTGGTGGTCAGCGGCCGGGCCGTCCGTTCCTTCCGCGAGCTCCCGCTGGCCCGTCTTCCGTCGTCCGTGCTGGAGGACGAGGTGCTGCTGGGGGACGGCGCCGTGGTGTTGCGGCGCTCGACCGGCCAGGTCACGGCATTGCGTCGGCTACCGGCGGGCGTCGTGCGCACCCTTGTGGACGCCGGCGCCCGGGACTTCGTGGCCGAGGCCGACGGTGAGCTCGTCTCCTCGTCCCGGCGCGCGGCCCTGCTGTACACGCGCATGTACGCGCTGGGCCGCTCCGCCGTCACGGTGGACGCCCAGTCGGCCCCCGCCCGCGGTGAGTTGACGGGGATCACGGTGTTCGACGCGCCTGAGGACCTCGCCCGGCGGCTCGCGGTGCGGCATGACACCGACCGCATCGGCCCGTTCGCGGCCTTGCTGATCCGTCCGCGTGGGACGTGCAAGGCGTCCGGACTCGCGGCCCATCTCGCGAACCGGGCGGGGCGTCCGGGGCTGGACGCGGTGACCGCCTTCGGTGACGCGTTCAACGACGCCTGCCTGCTGGCCTCGTGCAGGTTGGGGGTGGCGGTGGAGGGGGCGGACGAGGCCTGCGCCCGCTCGGCTCATATCTGCCTCGACCAGCCTCTCGCCGACTTCCTGTCCGGCTTCGGCCCCGACAGGGCGGCCCGCCTGTCGCAGGCCGCCGTCTCCCGTGGCATCTCCCGTCGAAGTGGTGTCACGCCGTGCTCGGGGGCGCACCGCAGGCCGGCACCGAAGGGTACGCACCCGCCGTATCAGGACCAACGCCCCGAACGTCCCTGAGGACGACGCCCCGCGTTCTAGTACATGGCCCACGGGGCGTGATCGTCAGGTTTTTGAAGGAAAGGAACTCGAAAATGCACGAGAGAACAGCGCATGAAGCACACGCCGAGCCCACTGAAGCGGACCTCGTCCTGCGGCCCACGGTGCGGGTGCTCCTGGTCGACGAGGCCGACCGTCTGCTGCTCTTCTCCAGCCAGGACGAGAGCGACGGGCACACGTTCTGGTACCCGGTCGGTGGCGGCGTGGAGGCCGGTGAGACCTATGAGCAGGCCGGAGCGCGCGAGGTCGCCGAGGAGACCGGGCTGACCGGGCTCGTCCCCGAGACGGAGGTGTGGCGGCGCCGCAAGACCGGGTCCATGGGGGGCGTCGCCTACCTCTTCCATGAGCGCTACTACCTGGCCCGCGTCCCCGCCTTCGACATCAGCACCGACGGCTTCACCGAGAACGAACGCACCTCCATCGTCGGCCACCGCTGGTGGTCGCTGGACGAACTCGCCGCGACAGCGGACCGGTTGGTCCCGGACGACTTGCACCCGAGGCTCGTCGACCTGCTCACCGACGGCGCGCCCGCCGAGCCGATCGACCTGGTCCCCTGACCGATCGGACCCGAACCGTACAGAAAGGAATGGTGTGATCACTCCACAGGACATCCGGCGCTCGATGATCAAGATGGTCGCGCGGGCCGAAAGCGCGCACATCGGCGGGAATCTCTCGGCGGTGGAGATCGTGCACACCCTCTACTCGAGGGTGCTCGACGTCGACCCCGCCCGCCCCGACTGGGAGGGCCGGGACCGGTTCGTGTGCAAGGGCACCGCGTCGGCGGTGCTCTACACCGTCCTCGCCGACCGCGGGTTCTTCCCCGCCGAGCGGCTGGCCGCCTACAAGGCCGACGGCGGCCTGTTCCCGGTCACGGAACGCTCGGAACTGCTGCCGGGCGTCGAGGCTTCCACCACGTCCATGGGACGCAGCCTTTCCCTGGGTATCGGCATGGCGCTGGCGGCGCAGTCGATGGACCGCCCGTACCAGGTGTATGTCCTGGCCGGTGACGGTGAGTGCCAGGAAGGCCAGATGTGGGAGGCGGCGACGCTGGCCCCCGCGCTGGGACTGGACAATCTCACGCTCATCGTCGATCACAACGGCTTCCAGGCGTTCTCGTCGTCCGAGACCCTGATGCCCCGTTCCGGTGCTTCCGGGCGTTTCGCGGCCTTCGGCTGGGACGTCCACGACGTCGACGGACACGACGGCGACGCGCTCGCGGACGTCCTGCTGCGGCCCAAACAGGGTCCTCGCTGCGTGGTCGCCCACACGGTCAAAGGGAAGGGACTGACATTCATGGAGAACGACGTGTCCTGGCACGGTCGGAGGATCACCAGACCCGAACTCGCGCAAGCCCTGCGGGAGTTGCGGTGAGCGCCCCGGCGATGCCCGCGGCCGGCGTCATCGAGGAGGAGGGGGTCAGCCGGCTGTTCGGGCGTTTCATCACCGACCGGGCCGCGGTGGACGAGGACCTGTACTACATCACCGCGGACAGCATGTCCGAGTCGGATCCCTTCCCCCAGCGGTATCCGGAGCGCTTCGTCAACGTGGGGATGGCCGAGCAGAACGCCGTGTCCATCGGCTCCGGCCTTGCCCAGTCCGGCAAGAACGTCTACCTGTCGAACATCAGCACGTTCCTGCTGTACAGGCCGTTCGACCAGATCCGGCTGGACGCGGCCCACGCGAACGCGCGGTTGCGGCTGATCGGCACCAGCGCCGGCTTCAGCCGGGCGATGTACGGCAACGCCCACATCTCCATCGAGGACATCGCGGTCCTGCGTGCCCTGCCCAACATGACCGTGGTCGCGCCGGGTGATCGCACCGAACTCCTCGATCTGCTGGCCGAGATCGACCGGTTGCCGGGGCCCGCCTACATCCGCCTGCCGATGGAGAGCACGGTGCTGCCCGTCCTGCATCCGCAGGGCACCCGTATCCGGCTCGGCCGCTCCGCGGTGCTGCGTGAGGGCGATCTCGGCACCCTGATCGCCACCGGTCACGTTCTGGAGCAGGCGGTCGCCTGGGTCGACGAGTGGCGCCGCAAGGGCTTTGCCGTACGGCTCGTCAGCATGCCTTCCATCAAGCCGCTGGACACGGCGCGGGTGGAGGAACTCGTCGCGGAGGGACGCCCCGTCGCCACGTTCGAGGAGCACTCGGTGATCGGGGGCCTGGGCAGCGCGGTCGCCGAGACGATCGCGGAAGCGGGAGGCGGTATGCCCTTCCGCCGCGTCGGGCTGCCCGATCGCTACCCCGGGAGGCCCGGGAGCGCGGAGTACCTCAAACAGGTCCTCGATGTTCCCGGTTCCGAGCAGGTGCTGGCCTGGTTCCTGTCCGCGTCGGGCGCCCGGCGGCCGAGCCCCGTGAAGGCCGCCGCTCTGGTCGACAATCTCTACTACGACGGGGCGGTGTACGACCAGCGCTATGCCGACTACGCCGATGACGTGCCGTTCTGGCGCGATCTCGCCCGCCGGCACGGTCCCGATGTCCTCGAACTGGCCGCCGGTACCGGCCGGATCAGTATTCCGCTGGCAGAAGACGGACACGACGTCACGGGAATCGACGTCGCCCCTGCCATGCTGCGCGAGGCCGAGCGCAAGCGGAACCCCGGGCTGCCCCTGAAGCTGCACGAGGCCGACATGCGCGACTTCGACCTGGGCCGGCGTTTCCACCTGGTCCTGCTGCCGTGCAGCTCGATCAGTCACCTGCTGAACGACAGCGACATCGCCGCCTGTCTGGCGCGGGTGCGCGAACACCTCGTCGACGACGGCGTCTTCGCCCTCGACATGGTGAACCCGGCAGCCACCCTGACGGCCGAGGCGGACGGCCGGTGGCGCCCCGCCTTCCAGTACCGCGACCCGCGCAGTGGCCAGGCCGTCGAAGTGAGCCGGGCCCGGCACTACGACCCGGTCAGCCAGGTCCTGGTGGACGAGATGGAGTACCGCAGGGACGGCGTCGAACACGTCGAGCGGGTGACCAGGCACAGCCGGATGCTCGCCCTGGAACAGGTCGAACGGCTGTTGGCCGAGGGCGGGTTCACCGTGACCCAGCGGTACGGGGGCTTCGCCGGCGAGCCGTGGACCGCCACCTCGCGGCACCTGGTTCTCGTGTGCGCCAAGAACAAGGAGGAGAGCCGATGACCAGTACACAGGCGGACGCCTTCCGAAGGGACGGATTCGTCCGTGTCCCCGGCCTGTTCTCCCCCGCCGAGGTGGCGCCGGCCCTGGCCGCCCTCGAGGAGCTCAGGGACACCGTCCTGGCCGGTCCCGAGAAGCATGCCGTCCGCTACAGCTCGCGCCCGCCGGGCCCGATCGACGTGTGGGGTGTCAGCCACATCATGACTCCCGAGCTGTACGACGACCGGCTCGCCGAGGTTCTCGCCCATCCGGGCCTGCTGGGCTTCGTGCAGGAGGTGTTGGGCCCGCGCCTGCGGTTCTGGACGGCGCACGCGCTGTGGTCACCCGAGGCGGTGGACTACGAGCTGAGCTGGCACAAGGACAACGAGGAGCACGAGCACTACGAGGCGTCGGGCCGGCCCACCCATGTCCAGTTCAACGTCTGTCTCACCGCGGACGACGCCTTTCGTGTGGTGCCCGGTTCGCACCGCAGGCCTCTCACCGACGCCGAGCGCGAGGAGATCGGCCGTCTGGGCAGCGGAGAGCTGCCGGGAGAGGTACGGGTGCCGTGCGAAGCGGGCGACGTCCTCTTCTTCAACCACCACGCGGTGCACCGGGGTTCCTGCGAGAACGGCGGCCCCCGCCGGACGCTCCACATGAACCTCCAGGCCGCGGACGAGCCGGCGGGCGGCCAGACGTCGTGGAAATTCATGCGCGAGCCCGGCTACCTCGAAACGGTCCATCCGACGCTGCGTGAAATGATGCGCCGCACCATCGAGTGGGACGACGCGCACCCCATCTCCCGTACCGAGGCAATGCGCCGGCTGAGGTCCAAGCGGAATATTCTGGCGCGCGACGCGAAGGTCGCTCAATAAGTCGCATATTCCGGTCCACGTGTCACGAACTTGCGTGACTGGAATGGTCCGACGCCGCGCTGATATTTTCTTTCTGCGCCCCGGAATTACCGTCACTCGAACTGTGACGTGGATGTTGTTCCGGTGAACTCCGAAACAACATCATTGCCCGGGGATTCCTTCACAACAAAGGAGTAGGCATATGGAGAATGTTTCATTCGAGACCGTCGAAATCGACGCTCTCACGGACGAGGAGCTCGACGAGATCGTCGGCGGCACGGCACCCGTCATCGCCGCCGGGTGCATCTGAGCTCGCTGAGCAAACCCGTTGAGTGAGCACGGTGGCCGGGGAGGGCGCTGCGCGCCCGTCCCGGCCACCGTCGCGTCCGGAGCATGTACGGAAAGGCAGCCCAGTGACCCAGCAGCGAACCGGCGCCGTGTCGGAGCTCTCCTACGCTCAGGAGCACGAGTACGGGCGGCAGCAGGAGAAGCGGCAGCCCATGAAGGTCGTTCAGCTCGCCGAGCGGATCGAGGGCCCGCTGGACGTGCGGGCCCTGCACCGCGCTCTGTCGGCGCTGGTGAGCATGCACGAGACCCTGCGGCTGCGCGTGGGCAAGGCCTCCGACGGACGGCCCGTGCAGTGGCTCGCCGACGCGCCCCCGCCCGACGGCCTGCTCGACGCCCGTCGGATCAAGGCCCGTTCACCGGAGCAGTTCGGGACGTACTTGGCCGGGGTTCGCGCCCAAGCCCTCTCGGAGCCCTTCGACCTGACGAGCCGGCCTCCCTTCCGTTTCCGTCTCTTCCGCTACTCCGAGCAGTTGCACGCGTTCACCGCCGATCTGCCGACGCTGACCGCCGATCTCGCCAGCCGGTCCCTCTTCCGCGACCGGCTGTGGGAGGCCTACGGCGCGGCGCTGGCGGGCCAGGACTACGTGAGTGATGCCGAGGGGGACGGGCTGCTCGCCGCGATCGGGCAGGCCCGTGAGAAGCACGCCCAGCGCTCCGCCACGGTCGAGCACCGCTACTGGTCCCGGAAATTCGAGACCATGGCCGCGCTGTCCGACAACCCCCTGGAAGATTCCGGGAGTAGAGCTGACGCCCCCTCCGACGGCCCGGCGCCTCCCGCGATCACACGTTTTTCGTTCATTCCCGGCCCGGCTGTCGCTTCCCTTCAGCGAAGCTGCCGGGAGGCCAAAGTGACGCTCTTCCAGTTTGCGCTCGCCCATTTCGCCCGCACGTTTTTCCTGCACACGACGCACTCCGGTCTTTCGATGACCCTTCCACTGGATGCACGGAGCGCCGGGGAACGGACCATCATGGGAAAATTCTCACGGGGTCTTCCGATTCTCATCGAACGCTCCGACGACATCACGACGCTTCTTCGCCGGATCGGCTCCGAACTGATGCAGACGATGCGTCATCAGCACATCTCGTACGCCGACCTGTACCGGGCGCAGAACCTGCCGGGCCGGGCGGGCGGCGGTCTTCGCGAGGCCATAGTCCGCTACACCCTGCATGCAGAGCGTTTCGTGGACGCCGGTCCCGGCGGGCTGCGTATCACACACAACGCTTTCGCCCCGCGTGTCAGCTACACCTGCGACGGCATCAGTTTCATCGTCAATGAATTCCGCCAGGTCGTGACGTTCGTCCTCTGTTTCGATCCCCGTGAGTTCTCGGTGGCGCAGGCGGACCGCTTCACGGCGGACCTGAACACGGCGCTCGGCGCCGTCGCCCGCTCGGAATCGCCGTGGGCCGTCTTCCCGGGAGACCCCTCGTGACCATGTCCCCGTCCTCCCCGTCCCGGCCGGCGTCGCCCCAGAACGGGGACGGCACACCCGCGGCGGACACCCCGTCACCGGCCTCGGCGTCCCGTTCCGGCCCGCTGCGTTACCGCCGCCAGGCGGTCAAGGCACGCGGCGGATCCAGGGAGTGCGGCCAGGCACTGGAGACCGGCCGACTGCTGAGCCGTCCGCTCCTGGTGCGGCGGCTGGCCGAAAGGTGGCTGCCCTCGCGCGATCGACGGCGCGTGCCGGTGCGGCTCCAGGCGCAGACCAGCGACTGCGGTGCGGCCAGCCTCTCCATGGTGCTGGCCCTGCACGGCGTCGACGTGCCGGTGCGGGACCTGCGGGATGCCACCGCCACCGGCAGGGACGGCGTCTCCGCCCGCCGGCTCCTGGACGCCGCCCGCGGGTACGGGTTCGAGGGGCGGGGCGTGCGGGTGCCGTTGCAGCGGCTGCACGATCTGCCCACCGGCGCCATCCTGTTCTGGAACTTCGACCACTTCGTGGTGCTGGAGCGGGTCAGCGGGCAGTGGGTCTACCTCGTCGACCCGCAGCACGGCCGCAGGCGGCTGCCGCTGGAGCAGGTCGGAGACTCGTTCACCGGTGTGGCGCTGGTCCTGACCCCGCCGCTGAAGAATCCCTCCGCGGGGCCGTCCCCGAAGCGCCCGGCCGGAACCGACCGGCCCTGGCGCTATCTGCGGCTGTTCCTTCCCAGAACGCGTCGCTGGACGCCCTTCGTGGTGTGCTCGCTGCTGCTGCTCGGCTTCAACCTCGCCACCCCGCTGGCCACGAACTACGTGGTGGAGAACGTGGCGCCGGGGCACGCCCTCGGCCACCTGGAGTTCCTCGCCGTCGGGCTTGCCTGCCTCGTCGGCCTCGACTTCGTCCTGCAGTTCGTCCGCTCCGCGGCGTTCCTCGCCATCCAGACGCTGGTCGACGAGACGGTGACCCTGGGCATCGTGCACCGACTGTTCGCGCTGCCGTACGGGTTTTTCACCAGCCGCAGTCCGGGTGATCTCCAGCAGCGGGTACGGACCAGCTCGACCGTGCGGCAGACACTCTCCGCCACCGCCTTCGCCAGTGTCTTCGACGGGTTGCTGATCCTCGTCTACATGGCCCTGCTGCTGATCGCCGATCCGCTGCTCGCCGCCTTCGTCATCGTGTTGGCGCTCCTCCAGGTCGCGCTCGTGGCCCTGTTCTGGCGGCGCCAGGGGTACGCGGGCGCCGACGCCTTGGAGGCGCAGGCGCGGGCGGACGGGGAATTGACCGAACTTCTGGAAGGCATGGGAACCCTGAAGTCGGCCGGTCTGGAAGCCGTGGCCGGCCGCCGGTGGAGCCAGACCCTCGCCGAGGAGCTGAACACCCGGCTGCGGAGTCGGCGTCTGGCGGCCCTGGCGTCGAGCCTGAGCATCGCTCTGCAGGTCGGTGCTCCGCTGCTCATCCTGGTCGCTGGTTCGGTTCGCATCTCGCAGGGCGGGATCTCCGAAGGCAGGGTGCTGGGCTTCAGCGTGCTGGCCATGGGTCTGTTGGTGCCGCTCGCCAACCTTGCCCAGGTCTGCCTGCAGACGTCGGCGCTGGGCGCGTCCCTCTCCCGGCTGAGCGACATCCTGGAGTCCCCGGCGGAGCGTATGCCCGGCGCGGCGGGGCCTCGCGAGGCGGGCGATCTCGCGGTGGAGCACGTCTCTTTCGCCTACCAGGGCGGTCCTGCGGTGCTCGCCGACGTCTCGTTCGACGTGCCGCCCGGCAGCTTCACCACGCTCATCGGGGCGTCGGGCTCGGGCAAGTCGACCTGCGGGCTGCTGCTGGCCGGTCTGTACGCCCCCACCGCGGGCCGGGTGCTGGCCGGCGGTCAGGACCTCGCCTCGGTCGACACCGCCGAATACCGCCGCGCCATCGCCTTCGTCGCCCAGGACGCACGGCTGTTCGGCGCCAGCATCCGCGACAACATCGCCTGGGGCGGCACCGACGTCTCGGATGCGGACGTGGAGGAGGCGGCCCGGGTGGCGGGCATCCACGAGGACGTGGCGGCCATGCCCATGGGCTACCAGACCCTCCTCGCCCCGGGCGGCGGCGGGCTCTCGGGCGGCCAGCGGCAGCGAGTGGTGCTGGCTCGTGCGCTGGTACGCAGACCGCGGCTGCTCATCCTCGACGAGGCGACCAGCGCGCTCGATCCGGTGGTCGAGCGGGAGGTGTTCCGCCGCCTGACCGCGCTGGACTGCACCCTGGTGGTGATCGCCCACCGGCTGACCGCGGTGGAGGATGCCGACCAGGTGGTGGTGCTGGAGAAGGGCCGCGTCGTGCAGCACGGCCGGCACCGCGATCTCATGGCCGCCGACGGCCCGTACCGGGAGCTGGCCTCGTGAGCGCCGCGGCCGGAAGGTCCACGACGCCGCAGGCCGACGACCGACTCGCGGGTGCGGGCGAGGCCGTGCCGGACGTGGTGGCGCTGCTCGACGGAGCGGCCGGACGCTTCGGGGCACGTCCCGGTGTCACCGACCACGCGGGCAGTTGGACCTGGCGCCGGCTCCAGGCCGCGAGTCGTCGCGTCGCCGGTGCTCTGCTGGCCCTGGGGGTCGCCCCGGGCGACCGGGTGCTGGTGGTGCTGCCGCCCGGCCGTCAGTTCGCGGCAGTGCTCTTCGGCGCGATGCGCGTCGGCGCCGCCGTCGTACCGGCAGGCGGCTCCGCCTCGCCGTTCGAACTGGACTGGGTGCTGACCGATGCCGAGCCCCGTGTGCTCGTGTCGGACCGCGCCGAACTCACCGCCCTCGCCGAGCGCGTGGGAGCAAGGGCCATCACCCCGGCGGAGCTGCTGGACGGGCCGGTGGCCGAGCCGGTGGCGGTCCCTGCCGACGGCACGGCCCTGCTGCTGTACACCTCGGGCTCCACCGGCCGCCCGAAGGGCATCGTCTGCCCGCACCGGGCGGTCACCTTCGCCGCCGGGGCGATCTTTAGGCGGCTGGACTACCGCCCGGACGACGTGGTGTTCACCCGGCTCCCGCTCTCCTTCGACTACGGGCTCTACCAGATCTTCCTCTGCGCCCTCGCGGGGGCCGAACTGGTGCTGCCGCAGGGCACCGCCTCGTCCCGTGAGCTGGTGGCGCTGCGCGCGGCCGGGGCCACCGTCGTGCCGGTCGTCCCCACGTACGCCGCCATGCTGGCGCGGCTCGCGGCCCGCGACCAACGCCCGCTGCCGGTCCGTCTGTTCACCAACACCGGTGCCGCGCTGGTCGGTCAGGACGTCGAACGGTTGCGCGGCGCCTTTCCCGGTGCGGCGGTGGTCTGCATGTACGGCATGAGCGAGTGCAAGCGGATCACCGTCGCCGACCCCGACGAGGACCTCGCCCACCCGGCGACCGTGGGCCGGGCCCTGCCCGGCACCCGCCTATGGGTGGTGGACTCTTCCGGGACGCCCCTGCCGCCCGGCGAGAGCGGGGAGATCGTGGCGGCGGGCTCCCACGTGATGGCCGGCTACTGGAGGGCCGAGGAGCAGAGCGCCCGGCGTTTCCGCCCGGCGCCGGACGGCGACGGGCCGGCCGTTTTCACGGGCGATCACGGCTGCCTCGACGCCGAGGGGCGGCTCTACTTCGCCGGTCGCGCGGACGACCTGTTCAAACGGCGCGGCTGGCGCATGGGCACTCAGGAACTGGAGCTCGCGATGCTCGACATACCCGGCGTGCGGGCCGCGGCAGCGGTCCCGCCCGCCCCGGACGGCACCCTGACCGTGTGGGCGGTCACCGACCTCGCGCCGGAGCGGGTGCTGAGCGGTCTCTTCGAGCGCCTCGGCGCCGCCCGTACCCCCGACCGGTGCGTCGTCGTCGCCGACCTGCCGCGCACCGCGCACGGCAAGGTCGACCGGGCCGCACTGCCCCGGCCGGAAGGGGCCGCGCGATGAGCCGCGACACGGCCGTCCTGGCCGACGGCGTTCCGCGTCCCTTGGACCACGCCGGGCTGCACGCCCTCGCGGAGCGTTTCGGCACCCCCGCCTACGTCTACGACCTGGCCGCCCTGCGCGAGGCCGCCACCGCTCTGCGCGCCGACCTGCCCGCCGGGGCCGAGCTGCTGTACTCGGTGAAGGCCAATCCGCATCCGCTGGTCATCCGTGAACTCGCCGCGTGCGGCCTGCGCACCGAGATCAGCTCGCTGGGCGAGCTGGCGGCGGTGCGCAGCGCCGGCGCCCGGATCGAGGGTGTCCTGTACACGGGGCCGGGCAAGACGCCCGGTGAGCTGCGCAGCGCGCTCGGTGCCGGTGTCCGGCAGTTCTCCGTCGAGTCGCTCGCCGACCGCGACCGGCTGGCCAGGGCCTGCCGGGACACCGGAACGCAGGCGGAGTATCTGGTGCGGCTCAACGGGCCGCGCGGCAGCCGCGGCGGGTCGCTGCGGATGACCGGCCGGCCGACGGCCTTCGGCACCGACTGGCGGGCGCGGGACGACCTGGCCGCGCTGTTCACCTCGGCCGGGCCCGCCCGGCCGATCGGCACCCACACCTTCTCGGCCACCAACGTCGAGGACCCGCAGGCGCTGGCCGTCGAACTCCGGCAGGCGCTGGCCACCTCGGCCGAGGTGGCCCGGAGCGCCGGCTTCGTGCCGGAACTCCTCGACCTCGGCGGGGGCTTTCCCGCACCGATGGCACAGCCGGGCCCACTTCGGCGGTTTCCCGCCCTGGCGGGGACGCTCGCGGCCGCTCTCGACGCGCACTTCCCCGGCCGTGGCCAGGATGGTGGACCGCGTGTGGCCTTCGAGACGGGCCGTCATCTGACCGCGGCCGCCGGCACGCTGCTCACCACGGTCGTCGACGTCAAACGGTCCGGGGACCGGACCTTCGTGGTCCTGGACGCGGGCGTCAACGTCCTGGGCGGGATGTCAGGGCTGGGCCGTCTCATGGCTCCCCGGACGGTGCCGGTGCCCGTCCTGCCCGCTGAGGGAGCCGGGCCGGGTGGGGCGGGCACGGTGCGGGTGAGCCTCGTCGGGCCGCTGTGCACCCCCCTGGACGTGCTCAACCCGGCCGTCGAGCTGACCGATCCGCGGCCCGGCCAGTTGCTGGCCGTGCCCAACACCGGGGCCTACGGACTGACCGCGAGCCTGGTGGGCTTTCTCAGCCGTCCGGCCCCCGTCGAGATCACAGTGGACGGGCCCACATTGGTGGCGGCCCGGCAACTGACGCTTCAGACAACGGAAGTTGACACCAATGACTGATACCGGCCTGCGCGGAGCGCAGCGTCCTTCGGCACCTCGTGAGCGCCGCCCGCAACCCGAGCGGAGCCGGCCCTCGTGCCGCGAGGAGCCCGACACGCTCGCCCGGCTCGTCGAGGTCCTCGCCGAGCACGCCGATGCGGCCGACCATACGGCGGCGTTCCCCGAGGAAAGCGTGGACGCGTTGCGGCGCGCGGGCTATCTCGGCTTCCTGGTCCCCACCGAACACGGGGGGATGGGCCGCGACCTGGCGGGGCTGGTGGAGACCGCCCAGGCCCTCGCGGGGGGCTGTCTGTCGACCGCCATGATCTGGGTGATGCACTGCCAGCAGGTCGACGTCCTGGTGCGGCACGCCGACGCTGATCTGCTGGACCGGCTCCTGCCTGCGGTCGCCCGCGGGGAGCTGTATCTGGCCTCCGTCACCACCGGGCCGGTGACGGGCGGGCATCTGCTGACCGCCGCCGAGCCACTGCGGCGCGTAACGGGCGACGACGCCTCGGAGGCGGACGGCGATCTGTGGCTGGAGCGGACCGCCCCCGTCGTCACCGGGGGCAGCCGGGCCGAGGGCTTCCTCGTCACCATGCGCGCGGCGCAGGACGCGGGCCGGCACTCCGTGTCCCTCGTCTACGCCGACCGGTCGGCCCTGACCGTCGAGTCCACCGGCAGGTGGAACACCCTGGGAATGCGCGGTACCGACAGCGGGCCGCTACGGCTGCGCGGCAGTGTCCCGGCCGACCAGATCGTCGGTACTCCGGGCGGGTTTCGCCGGGTGGCGACCGACAGCATGATTCCGCTCGCCCATCTCGGCTGGAGCGCGTGCTGGCTCGGCGCGGCACGTGGTGCGCTGCGCGGCCTGCTGGCGTGGCTGCGCGACAGTTCCGCGCACGACACGTCGTCCCCGCTGGTCCGGGAGCGCATCGCCCGCGTACGGCTCGAACTGGAGCTGGTCAGTGCCTATCTGGAGCGGATGCGTGAACGGGTCGACGAGGTACGCGCCGCCGGTGGCAGCCTCGACTCCCCAGCCACGCAGATTCAGCTCAACACCCTCAAACTCGCCGCTTCCGAGCTGTCGTTCAGCGCGGTGGACCGCATGGTCCAGCTGGCCGGGCTCTCGGCGGGCTACAGCGCCGAGAGCCCGCTGCGCCTGGAGCGCGCCTTCCGCGACCTGCGGTCGGCCGCCCTCAACTACGCCAACGACCGTCTGCTGACGGCCAACGGTTCCCTCGCGCTGCTCGACCGGAAGGTGGGGCTGCTGTGAACGGGCCACACGCGGTACCGGACTTCCCTTGGACACCCTCCCCTGCTGGGGGCGCCGGCCTGCCTCTCACCTTGTCGTGGTTCGACCTGCGGCTGGAGGTGGTCACCGGCCTCGACGGCGTCCGCGCCGAGATCGCGGCGCAGCACGAGGTTCTGGACGCCGCCGGCGGGTCCCGCACGGACCGCCGGGTGACGCTGGTCATCGACCCCGGCCTTGTTGAGCGCGTCCGCTCGGGCGGCACCGAACGGCCGTCCGCTTCGGTGGAGTCGTTCGCCGGATGGTGGTACGAGACCTGGCCGGGCGAGGGCGGAGGGCGGGTACTGGCCTCCGGCGAGGGCCAGGAGTGGGACCACGTCCTGCTCACCGAGGACTTCCTTTCCTGGACGGTGGTCGGCACGACAGTGGACGGAGCCGCTGTCGCCGTGGGCCGGCTGCTGCGCGAGCTGATCCGTGAGGACCTGGTACGGCGGGGAGCGCTGATGTTCCATGCCGGGGCCGCCGTGCTGCCCGGCGGCCGGGCCGTGATGCTGCCCGGCGACGCCGGAGCGGGCAAGACCTCGTCGGCCGTCCGGGTGGCCGAGGCGGGCGGCCAGGTCGTCGCCACCGACCGTCTGCTCCTGCTGCCGCCGGGTGGCGCGGGCGGTTCGGGCGGCTGGTGGATGGTCGGCCTGCCGTCCACCACCCGGCTCGGTGCCGGGGCGGTGGCGGCACTCGGGCTGGCCCCCCGGCTCGCGGGCGAAGCCGCCTTGGGACGGTCCAGGCCCGACTGGCTGGCGTCGCTGGCCCGCTCCGGCGTGCTGAACGAGGCCTCCCGGAGCGCCGGCAAGCTGTCGCTCAGCAACAGGGACGTGCGCACCCTGGTGGGCGGCGGCTTCCTCAGCGCCGCCCCGCTCGACCAGATCGTCGTGCTGCGGGCGCAGGACATCGCCCGGCCGGAGGCGACCCACTTCGCCGATCCGCTCGCCGCGGTCGAGGCCCATTTGCTCGTGCCCGACCCCGCGTACCGGACACACTGGCTCGCCGCCCGGCCCTTCCGGGAGGATGCGGCCGCCGCGCGCCGGGCACTGGGCCGACTCGTCGCGGACGTGCCCGTGCGGCAGCTGAGTTGGAGCCCCGCGCGGCACTGTGACGGCGCGACGGCTTCGCTGCTCGGCGCGGTCGTGGAGACCACATACCCGGGCGGCGATCGTTCCTCCGGTGATCTCACGCTGCCGCCCGCCGTCGCCTTCGCCGCCGACGGCTGGGCCGGCGGCTTTCGTCAGAGCGTCCACCAGCGGCCCGCGGAGCGTCCGCCGGGCACCACGTCCTCGTGGAGGAACGAGTGACCACCTCATCGACACACGCGCCGGCCCCCGCGGCCGGCAGGACAACGCGACACTTTCCGCTGGAAGGCGATGTGCGGGCCGTGCTGCTGGCGGTGGCCGAGCATCAGGGACTCGACCATGCGCCGGACGGCGTCGCGGACCTGCTGCGCCGGCCCGGTTTCGACCACGGGCGGCTGATCGAGCACGCTCTGCGGCACAAGCTCGGCGCGGCGCTCTCCGACTATGTGCACCGGCACGGACTGCGCCGCTCGTTCCCCGTCCAGCTGCGGGTTCCGCTGTTGTCGTTCCTGCAGAGCGCCCGTCACCGGGAGGCCGTGTTGACGGCAGAGGCCGCGCGCGTGTCGCAGGCCGTCGCCGCGGCCGGGATCGATGCCGCCTGGACCAAGGGAGTGGTCGCGCGTGACCGGCTCTATGACGGACGCGCGGTGCGTCAGTTCAACGACATCGACCTGATGATCCGGCCCGAGGACCGGGGCCGGCTGAGCGCCGCGCTGCTCGATGCCGGGTATGCCGCGGAGCGGGTCTGGGACTCGGTCTCGGGCCGCCTGCTGCCCCGGTCCCGTGCCGAGTTGCGCATCTACCAGTTGTCACCGGACCACTTGCCGCACTTCCACCGGATCGGCCCGGACCCGGTCGTACCGGTGTTCGTCCTGGATGTCGCCAACAGTCTCACCTGGCACGGCGCGGAGTGGCAGGTGCCGATGGATGAGGTGCTGGCCGGGCGCCGGAGTCTGACGGTGGGCGGGGTGTCGTTGCCCGCGCTGTCCAGCGCGCATTCCTTCCTGTTCGTGTGCCTGCACCTGTTCCGTGAGGGGTGGGTCGACCGGTTCGCCCGGCTCAAGGGCGCCAATCTGTCCCAGGTGGCCGAGGTGCTGCGGGAGTGGCGCCGGCTCGACGCCGATGAACGCGCGTCGGTCCTCGACGCGGTCGCCGCATACGGCCTTGCCCGCCCGGTGGCGTGGGCCTGCGGGCACACCGACCGGGTCTTCGCGACCTCGCTCACCGAGGAACTCGGTGTGGAGGAGGAGGCCACCGCGGAGTGGCTGGGCGGGAGCGTGGACGGCCTTCTGGGCTGACGCGTGGTTCCGCACGCAGGTGCCCCGCGCTCTCGCGGGGAAGGTCATCGGCAGGCGCGGGCTGTGGGGGAGGGCGGCTCGGTCCGTGCCCGGCGATTCTTGCGGAGCCGGCTCAGGACTTGTGCGCGGCCGGCGTGTTCGGCGAGCGGCAGAAGGTCCTCGATCCGGACGCTCCTGACGCCGTCGGGGGTGGGGAGGAGGACCCGGATGCCGGGATGGTAGTCGAACAGCACCTGGCGGTCCCTGCCGCAAGGGCCGACGGGTCCCCGGCCCGCATCACCCACCGCGACGATCGTGGACAGGTCTCTGGCGCCGGATGCCCGAGCGTGGCCGAGCGCGACGAGTTCCGCGCAGGGGCCACCGGTGAAGTGGTAGACGTTGATTCCGCCG
Organism: Streptomyces sp. NPDC102467; assembly: GCF_044765445.1. Taxonomy (NCBI): domain Bacteria; kingdom Bacillati; phylum Actinomycetota; class Actinomycetes; order Kitasatosporales; family Streptomycetaceae; genus Streptomyces; species Streptomyces sp. NPDC102467. The sequence continues at coordinate 488,173 of NZ_JBIWKA010000006.1, forward strand.
TACACCTTCCCGTCGGCGCCCCTGACGGCGGCGGCCATGGTGTGGGCGCTGACGTCGCCGTCGGAGTGCGCGTCGACGATCTCGCGGGCGAACTCGATGAGTTCGAGGTCGTCGGGGGTCAGTTCTCGGCTGGGAACAGTCATGCGGCCGATGCTAAACAGGACGGCTTCAGGGCCACCATCACGAGTTCTCTTGACACGCCTGGGCGGCACGGCGGTCTCGATGGCGGATGACGCCGGCGGAGTTCCGTGTCAGAGGGCCGTGAACGTGAACTCGAACATGTCGTTCAGTCCCGACCTGAGGTATTCGGCGGATTTCGAGTAGTAGTTCAGGTGCCAGTCCAGCCGCCGTTCACTGACCAGGGAAAGCAATGTGCTCCGGTTGTCGTTCAGGTTTTGGACGAACAGCTCTAGCGTGCGTGCGTAGTCGTCGGCGAGAGACCCGGACGTGCACACATCGAATCCTGCTTTCTGGGCGAATTCGACGATCTCGTCCTTCGACGTCACGCGGAACATCCGGCGTTCGGCCGTCACCGTCAGCATGACCATGACGCCCCCCACTGGAAGCAGGGTGCGGCAGTGCGGCAGGAAGCCCCGCTTGTCCTCGAAGTTCTCGAAGGCGTTGACGCAGACGATGCGATCGACGGGCTCAGAGAACTCCTCCCAACTGCTGAGGCGGAAATCGATGCGCGGGCCGCCGGTTTCCGCATCCCTCTGGCGCGCGTACGCCAGTTGTCCCTCATCCAGCGTGATGCCGATGCAGTGCGCCCCGTACCGCTGGGTCGCGGCCCTGGCGGTCGCGCCCCAGCCGCAGCCGACGTCGAGGACCTTCATGGACGGCTCGATCCGGCAGTGGGACAAGATCGCGTCGGTCTTGGCGCGCTGGGCCTGCTCCAACGAATGGGTGTCGCTCGTGAAATAGCCTGAGCTGTGGTTCAGTTCGGGATCGAGGTGGAGCTTGGCATAGCTGGTTTCCATAGTTCCCTTCCCTTCCGATGGCCGCGGCGGCCGGTCGAAGTCCTTGAAGTGTTCCGGCTGGTTCCGGCCGGCCATGCGCAGCGCACCGCACGCGTCGCTCTCGCTCTCATCCTGGCACCGGCTTCGCCGTTTCATTGCTCCGGGCGGCGAGGGCGGCCGTCACGAGTATTCGGTACTTATGACGCACGCCGGGCTCTGGAAAAATACTCGTCACAGGAGTTGCGGTGTCGTTCTGCACCGATACCCAGCCCCCGACCGGCTCCCGTCGCCCGTACCGTCGAACCCACCCTTGACGAAGGAATCAGCGTGATGGAACTTTCGCTGGACACGATCAAGTCAGCGGCCACGGCGAAAGGGCACCGGCACGGGACGGACCGCCTGGTGCCGCCGCGCGAGACCTTCGAAAAGGTCCGCCCCCATTTCGCCGAGATCGGTCTGACCCGGGTCGCCAACGTGACAGGGCTGGACGTGCTGGGCATACCCGTCGTGCTGTCGGTCCGCCCCAACTCGCGTTCCCTCGCCGTCCACCAGGGCAAGGGCCTCACCCTCGACGCGGCGAGGGCGTCCTGCGTCATGGAGAGCTTGGAGCGGTGGCACGCGGAGAACATGACCCTGCCCCTGCGCCTGGGAACGCCTCGGGAGATGGCGCAGCAGGGGCAGGTGCTGGACCTGGACCGGCACGACCTCTTCCAGAGCCACGACTTCCGCGACCGCAGGCGGCTTTGGGTGGAGGGACGCGAACTGACCGGCGGCGCCGCCGTCTGGGTCCCCTACGACCTCGTCACCATGGACTTCCGCTGTGACGGCTTCGACCTGCTCGCCCACGGCACCGTCCCGCCGTGGGGCAATTCCAACGGGCTGGCCTCCGGCAACCACCCCATGGAGGCCTTGGCCCATGCCCTGTGTGAACTGGTCGAACGCGATACGTTCATCAGGGACTCGATGCGGCCAACTGCCCCGCGGAACACGGTGGACCTCGCCACGGTGGACGATCCCGCCTGCCGACAGGTCCTCGACGTCTTCCTCTCCGCCGGCCTGGAGGTCGCGGTCCGGGACCTGACACCTGATCTGGGCATCCCCACGTTCGAGTGCAGCATCGGGGAGGACCCGAGGACCTCGCACAGTCCGCTCCCTGTCAACACCGGCTGGGGAACGCATCTACGCCGCGAGATAGCGCTCCTGCGGGCCCTCACCGAGGCCGCCCAGACCCGGCTCACCTTCATCTCCGGCGCCCGCGACGATCTGCCCCGCAATGTGTACGACTCGCAGCGCGACAAGCTGCGGCTCACGGCCAAGTGGAACGAGATGCGCAAAAGCAGCGGCACGCGCGCCTTCCACGAGACGCCGAGCCACCCGCACGACACGTTCGAACAGGACGTGCTCAAGATCGTGGACGCGCTGCGCGAGAGGGGGCAGTCGCAGATCGTCGTGGTCGACCTGACCAAGACGCACATCGACATCCCGGTGATGAAGGTGCTCGTCCCGGGCCTGCTGGCCCCGATGGAGTGAGCCGCGGCAAGCACCGTGACCGACCAAGGAGCCATCCAATGACAGCGTTCGTCTTCGTGGGCCCGACCCTGACCGAAGAGGACCGTCCGCGGGACTGGGACGTGGTGTATCTGCCGCCGGTCGAGCAGGGCCACATCCACGCGCTGGTGCGGGACAGACCGACGGCGATCGGCATCATCGACGGCAGGTTCCACGACGTGCCCGCGGTCTGGCACAAGGAGATCCTTGAGGCGCTGCATGCCGGCATACCCGTCTACGGAAGCGCCAGCATGGGGGCGCTGCGCGCCGCCGAACTCGCCCCGTTCGGCATGCGCGGGATCGGCAGGGTCTTCGAGCAGTACCTGGGCGGCGTCCTCGAGGACGACGACGAGGTCACCGTCGCGCACGCCGGTCCGGACGACGGCCACGTACAACTCTCCGACGCGATGGTGAACATACGGGCCACGCTCCACGCGGCGCGCACCCAGAACCTCGTCGGCGACGCCACCCATCAACTCCTCCTGGACCTCGCCAAGGGTACGTACTACCCCCAGCGCAATCTGCGCCTGACCCTCGCGGAAGGCCGCGCGGCCGGGCTGCCGCAGCACGAGATCGACGCACTCTCGGCCTTCGTCGCGGACCACTCGGTCGACCAGAAGAAGTGTGACGCCCTTGCCATGCTCGCCGTCATGCGCAGCGAGCACGGCACGCTCCCCAAGGCCGCAGCGGACTTCCCCCTCCAGCGCAACGCGTTCGTCGAGCGGTCGCACAGCAACGGCCTGGTCCACGACGGGGACGGTGACTTCCTGCGGATCAACGCGATCCTCAACGAGGTCAGGCTGCGCCCCGCCCGTTATCTCCGCCTGCGCCGCAGCGCGCTCGGCGCCATCGTGCCCCACCTGGGCACACCGCCGGCCGACGCGGAGGCCAGGACATCGGCCGCGCTGGCCCGGTTCCGCACGACCCACCGTCTGACAGCGGGTGCGGAGTGGCAGAGCTGGCTGGCCGAGCACGCGTACACGCAAGACGGCTTCACCTCCCTCATCGAGGACGAGGTCCTCGCACGCAGCCACCGCCCCTACGGCGGTGCCCTGAACCTGCCGTTGCTCCGCGCACTGCGCTCGGATGCCGGCTACGGGCCGATCGTGCGCCGCACCCGGGCGAAGAAGCACTTCCTCGAGGCACACGGACTCGCGGACCCGTCCGGCTCCAGCCACGTGGCTGACAAGGAAGTCCTCCGCTGGTACTTCTCCTCGATCGGTACACCGTTCCCCGGTGACATCCACCGGTATGCCACCAGCCTCGACTTCCTGGACGGCTACGAGTTCCTCAAAGCCGTCAGGGACGAGTTCCACTACGAGAGCGGCGACTCGCGGGCACCGTCCGCGCCCCCCGAGACGGCATGCGAGGCGAGGGGAGCCGACGAGGACGACCTCACGCACCACATCTCCAGCGCCGTCTGGCAGGCCGAGTGGTCGGCCCGCTGAATGCCCACAGGGCGGAAGGGGACGCCGTCGGGCGCGGCCGCCGTCTCCACACCCGGCGGCCGAATCGGCTGAGGATCGCAACCGTTCTGCTCAACTTCACACCTTTTGCGGCCCGTTCGTCTTTGCTGCCGAGCAGGTTGGTGAGCACCTGAACCCATGGCGGGCGGGTCACGCACCGGAGAACCTTGAGTCAGCGGGGGTTCCGGCCCGGAAGCCCCGCCCCGCCTCCTCCGCACCACCTCGACAGGAGTCCCAGTGAACGCCAGACGCCCCGTCACCACAGTGATCGCAGCCGCACTGCTCGCCCTCGGCGCCGTGTCCGCCGCGGAGGGCGCGGCCCTTCACTCCGCCGTCGTCGCGGCGACCACCGACGACAGTGGCTGGGGCAGCGTGGAACCCCCCGTGGCCTCGGGCGAGCTGCGTGCGGCCGTCTCGCCGGGCGACAGCGGCTGGGGCAGCGTGGAACCCCCGGAGTCGTTCAGCGAGTTGCGCACCGCCGCCTCGGAAGGCGACAGCGGCTGGGGCAGCGTGGAACCCCCGAAGTCGTTCAGCTAGTTTCGCGCCGCTGTCCCGGGAGACGACAGCAGCTCGGACGGAGGGGGCGGCCGCCGCCACGGACCGACGGCCTCCCCCCGGCCCCACCACCACCCCGGCCCCGTTGCTGCCCGGGAGCGCCCGCGCGGTGTCGCTGAAACTCGTGACTACAAGGACGAACGCGCGAACGCCACAATGCCTTTCACACCGCCGTCGAACGGTGCCGGGACCGGTGGAAACCCGGTGGAGAGCGACCGAAGCGGCAGCCGACTCGACGGAGTCCACGATTGTCCGGCCGGGGGGCCGACCCGAGATCGGAGAGCTGTGCCGAAGCCCCAACGGCTGGAGAAGCCGCTCGATTCGTTCGTCCGGGAGATCGCGCTGTGCGTCGCGACGAACGGAGACAAGGGCCCGGCGCTGTTCTGGCCCGAGAACTTCCACACCCTGCCCGAGCTGCAACGCCTCGCCCGTTCCGTCCGCCCGCCCGGCGGATGGCCCTACGGAGCGGGAACGTGGCTCTCCCCCACGGACGGGCCGCCGCGACGGTCCGGGGCCGTCGGCCCGGAGGCCGAAGGGCTGGCAGCCGCACTCGGCGAACTGCTGGGACTTCTGGTCCGTCCGTCCTACCGGTTCCTGCCGTCCGCGGCGGTCGGCGCACGGCAGGCGTCGCGCACGGCCGAGTACATGGTGACGGTGCTGGACGGCGCGTGCCGGTGCCGGGTCACGCGGGATGCCGATGCCGCGGGTGGACCCCCCAGTGACGCCGTGGATCTGCGCCTGCGCGCGGGCGGGACACTCTTCGTGCCCCGCGACCACGCCTACGACCTCCTCGATGTCCACACCCCGACGGTCCTCATGGAACTCGTCCTGAGCGAAACCGACTGACTGGCGATGTTCCTGATGTGCCGTCAGTGCGCGCTTCGGAGGTCCTCGCTGCCGGAGCCCGGGTCGTCGTCGCCGAGCAACCCCTGGGTGGCGACGGCGAATCCGGCCTGGAAGCGGCTCTCCGCGCCCAGCGTCTGCATGATGTCCGCGATGTGCTTGCGGGTGGTCCGCAGCGACATGCCCAGGCGGCGGGCGATCGTCTCGTCCTTCCGTCCGGTGGCCAGCAGCCGGAGGATGGTGCGGTCCAGGTCCTTGGCCACGACCTCCAGTCCGTCGGTGGCCGCGTCGGAGAACGGCTGCGCCTCCGTCCACGCCTGCTCGAACAGTTCGCACAGGAAGTGCACGACCGACGGCTCACGGATCGCGACGGCCCCCCACGTTCCGCGGTGGTCTGGCAAGAAGGCCAGGGTGCGGTCGAAGACGATCATCCGGCCGCAGAGTTGGTGGGCGGTGCGGTACTCGGCACCGAGGGCGCTGGCCAGAGCCACGTACGCCTGACTCGGGCTGTTGAAGCGCGCGGTGTGGTGGTAGAGGGTGCGGATCCGCACGCCACGCGCAAGCACGTCACTGTCTCTGGCCAGAGCGTCCTTGAGTACCTCGGGGGCGCGTGTGCCACCGGGCTGGACGGTGATCATCTCCTCGCGGCACGTCTCGGCGGCCCGGTCCAGGGCGGCCCGTACCTCGCTCAGAGCGGGGATGGTCTCCAGGGTGGCGGGGGCGCCGCGCAACCCTTCCTCGTAGTGCGACGACAGCTGGACGAACTGGTCACGCAGGGCCCGTAAGGATATCTCCTGCTCGCGGATGGCCCGCTCCACCGGCGCCGAGGCCACCGCCGCGGCCAGGTGCGGGTCGACCGCTCTGAGTACTCCGTGGCCCTCCGTGTCCCGCTGGAGCAGGCCCAGTTGGAGGAGGGAGTCGACGGCGCCGGTCACCTGTGCCTCGCTCAGCGCCAGTTCCGCTGCCGTCCGGGCCGGATCGAACTGCCGGTGGAGGGCAAGCTGCCGGTAGACGGCCACCTCCTCGGGGCCGAGCTTGTGGCCGACACCGATCGTGGGATCTTCAGCCTGCTGCCTCACAGTCGTCCCCTGCCTGTGACGAACAACGTGGGAACACAGGAAACTCGCGTGGCCCCATGCGAAACGGGGAATCGATTCTTCACAGACTTGAGGGTCCTCTCCTGTGGATACGCACCGGTTCCGGGGATTGTGTGCGACGAGGGCGCCCACTGCGCTGGGACCGCGAGGATCTCTCGCTCCTTCGCATCGGTCACCCGTTCCGACACTCCACCGAACCCGCCCGGCCGGCGTTCGCACGCCGCCGATTCATGCTGATGATGCCCCCAAAATGTGACCGGTGCGTAGCTGGGCGGGAAATACCATAGCGTCCGAATCGAAGCGGAGACACGACGGGCATGTGGGGACCGCAAACGGGCAGGCGCGGGCGGGCGGTCGAGACGGTGCGGCCAGTTGCGCCAGAGGTGACGTCTGCCCTTGTGCTCACGTGCGAGGGAGGACTGCGAGGACGGATTCAGGCGTCGGCCAGAGTCGTGAGGACCATCGCGGTCAGTGCCGCCCGCTCCACCATCCCGGCCACCGAGGTGTTCTCCGAGCGGGCATGGGCTCCGGAGCCGACCGCGCCGATGCCGTCCAGCACCGGGACGCCCGCCGCCACCACGAAGTTGCTGTCGCTGGCGCCGCCGACCGACGTCTCCCGCAGCTCCCTGCCGAGCGCCGCCGCACAGGTGCGGGCCAGCTCCGCCAACTCGGCGACGCCCGCGGTGCGTTCGAAGACCGGACGGTTCCAGTCGCCCGTGACCTCGATCGTCGTCCGCCGGTCGACCGGCTCCAGCGCGGCCAACGCCGCACCGACGCGGCCCTGTTCGGTGGCGGTGGCGACCCGGATGTCGAGCCGGGCCACGGCCCGGCCCGCCGTCACGTTGCTCCGGGTGCCGCCCTCGATCACCCCTACGTTGAGCGAGGTGCCGGCTTCCGGGTCACGCAGGTCGCCAAGTCGCAGGATCTGGCGGGCCAGTTCCTCGACCGCGCTGGCGCCGGCCTGCGGGTCGAGGCCCGCGTGCGCCTCCTGGCCGGTGACGGTGACGGTGAACAGGCCGACGCCCTTACGAGCCGTCTTGACGGCGCCGTCGGCCGCGGCCTCGAAGACCAGGGCGGCGCGGCTGCCGCGGGCCTCGGCGACGATGGCCTCGCTGGAGGTGAGGCTGCCGGTCTCCTCGTCGCCGTTCAGCATGAGGGTGCAGCCCGGACGCGGCAGGCCGAGCGCGTCCAGTGCCCGCAGCGCCCACACCGCCTGCACCAGGCCGGCCTTCATGTCGAAGACGCCGGGGCCGGTGATCCGGTCGCCGTCCCGCTCGAACGGCCACTCGTCCAGCGTGCCGGTCGGCCAGACCGTGTCGTAGTGGCCCAGCAGGAGGACCGGCCGGTCCCCGGAGCCCGGGTAGCGGCGGACCAGGATGTCGCCCGTCCGCTCGCGTTCCAGCACCTCTTCGGCCTGCGGGGTGCCCAGGGCGTCGTCGAGCCAGCCGCGCAGCCACGTCAGACAGGCGGCGAGCGCCTCCCTGTCGTCACTGGCACTCCCCTGGGCGGTGTACGCGGCCAGGTCGTCGACCATGTCCTGCTGATGCGCGTCCAGCCACTCGCTCACCGCGTCCGCCCGTTCCCGGTCGGGACGCGTGGAACCGTCGTACACGCGCGGACGGGACACCTCCGCCGCGGAGCCCGGGGCGGAGGCACCCGCGAGGCGGTCGAGCGCGTCCAGCCGTGACTCCGCCATCAGTTCCGGGTCGCGCTCCAGCTCGCGCAGCCCGTCGATGACGGAGCGCAGCACCGGGGCGCCCACCCCGTGCCGCTCGGCCTGGGCGAAGACCTCCGCGTAGTGCGTGGTCACCTCGACCGGCCGACGGCGTACCGCAAGGTCTCGCCAGATGCCGCTGCGGTCCTTGGCCTGGGTGGCCAGCCAGGCGGTGAGGCGCACGGTGGCGGCACGGCGTACGGCAGGGTCGGCGGCCGACCGGAACGCGTCGGGCTCGAAGGCGTCGAACGCCTCCAGTTCCACTCCCAGCGCGTGGGCCACGTCGAAGACCTCACCGGCCACCGCGTGCATGGTGAGCGGGTGCCGGTCGATCAGTTCGGCCATGGGCGCGTCGGCCAGGGCGGTGGCCGCCAGCATGGCGCCGAACCCGGCCTTGGCCCACAGGTAGCCCTCGACGTTGTCGCTGGCCACCGCGGGGCCCCAGCTCTGCAGGTCGGCGACGAGCGCGCGGACCCGCTCCGAGACGGTGGCACCGTGGCACTCACCGACCACGAGGGCTCCGGCGCCTCCGTCGAGGATCACCCCCGGCTCGATGACGTCGGCGAAGATGTTGACGAAGGCGGCGACGGTGCGTTCCGCCCCGATCCGGCTCGCTATCAGCTCCTCGTTGAAGCCGTTCTGGAACGAGACGACCCAGCCGTCCGGAGCCAGTCGCGGGGCGATCCAGTCGAGCGCGGCGCCCGTGGCCTGTGCCTTGACCGCCAGCAGCACGCGGCCGAGGGGGCCGTCGTACGCGTCGGGTGTCGCCGCTTCGACCCGTACGCTCTCGCGGTGCTCGCCCCGGGCGACGGTCAGCCCCCGGTCACGGACCGCCGCCACGTGCGCCGCGTCCGTGTCGATGAGACGGACCCGGTGGCCCGCACGGGCCAGGCTGAACGCCAGGGTCCCGCCGATGGCTCCGGCTCCGACCACCGTGTAACTGTCGCTGCTCATGCGGGGTTTCCTTCCTTGGCCGGAGCCGGAGCCTCGGCCGATGACGCGGGTACGGCGGTGGGGGTGGAGGTGGAGGCGTGTGGGGTGCCGTCGGCCGTCCCCGAGCCATCCGGTGGCCAGATCCGGGGCAGATGGAGTGCGCCGGTGCTCGACCCTCCGTCGACCCGCAGGATCTCGCCGGTGATCCAGGAGGCGTCGGGGCCCGCGATCCAGCGGACCGCGCGGGCGATGTCCTGGGGGGTGCCCGCCCTGCCGAGCGGATTGGTGCCGATCGCGGCGGCGTACTCGTCGGAGACCGGATTGCACGCGCTGTCGACAGCGACGAACCCGGGGCTGACCGCATTGACCCGGATACCCTGGGCGCCCAGTTCGAGCGCGGCGGCCCGGGTCGCCATCTCGAGGGCCGCCTTGGAACTGGCGTAGGGACCGCCGCCGGGACGGGCCCGGAGCGCCGAACCCGAGGAGATGTTGACCACCGCGCCGCCCCGGCCGTGCTCCGCGGCCAGCCGGGCGAAGGCGCCGGTGGCCAGGACCGGAGCCCGCAGGTTGACGGCGAAGAGCCGGTCCCAGTCCGCGGCGGACACGTCGCCCATGTCGAGTGACGGGTAGACGCCGGCCGCGTTGACCAGGACGTCGACCGGTCCTCGCGCCTGCCACGCCTGGTGGACGAGGTCCGCCGCGGCTTCCGGTCGGGTCAGGTCGACGGTGAGCGTACCGACCGGTCCTGCGCCGGATCCGGAGCCCGAGCCGGTCACGCCGAGCTCCGCGGCAACGCGGTCGAGGGCCTCTTGGTCGCGGTCGGCGAGAGTGAGGGCGACGCCCTCCGCGGCACCTCTCGCGGCACTCTTCACGGCACCTCCCGCGGCGAACTCCGCCGCGATCGCCCGGCCGATCCCCCCGGCCGCGCCCGTGATGAGGACATGGCGCATCACTTGAACTCCTTGTTCTTGGTCTCCGGCATCGTCACGTAGACGACGAACGAGATGAGCGACGCCCCGACGACGTACAACCACAGGAGGTCGCTGTGGCCGCTCTCGTGCATCCAGGTGGTGAGGTAGGGGGCGGTGCCGCCGAAGAGGGCGACGGCCAGCGCGTACGGCAGGGCGATCCCGGTGGCCCGGATCTCCGCGGGGAACTGCTCGGCCATGATCACCGCGCAGTTCGCGGAGTAGCCGAGGATCAGCAGCATCCCGACCAGCTGCACCAGGAACAGGCTGAGGAAGCTATCGCCCAGCAGATGCAGCAACGGCCAGGCCAGCACCACGAACCCGCCCGCGAAGACGGCCATGGTCGGCTTGCGGCCGAGGCGGTCGGAGAGCAGACCGGCGAAGGGCAGCAGGACGACGAAGACGATCAGGCACAGCGTCTGCGACAACAGCGCCTTGCTCAGCGGGATGCCGGTGGTGAGATTCGCGTACGTCGGCAGGTAGTTGACCCAGATGTAGTACGTGAGCGTTCCCGCGATGGTGATTCCCGCGACGCGCAGCGCGGCCCCGGGGTGCTCGACGAACATCGCCTTGAGCGGGTGGGAACGGGTCCGGCCCTCTCCCTGGACCTGGGTGAAGGACTCGGTGTCCGCCACCGAGACCCGCAGCCACAGCCCGACCAGGCCGAGCAGCCCGCCGGCGATGAAGGCGAGGCGCCAGCCCCACGAGTGCAGGGCCGCGTCGCTGAGGGCGGAGGTGGTGACGGTTCCCAGCAGGGAGGCGATCAGCACCCCGCCGGCGACCGACACCTGCTGCCACGATCCGGCGAAGGCGCGGCGGCCGGTGGCGGCGGACTCCACGAGGAACGCCGAGGACGACCCGAACTCGCCCCCGGCGGAGAACCCCTGGACCAGCCTGGCCAGCAGCAGCAACAGCGGGGAGAACACGCCGATGGACTGATAGCTCGGGGTCAGGGCGATGACGAACGCGGCGCCCGCCATCAGGCCGACCGTCAGGGTCATGCCCTTCTTCCGGCCGTACCGGTCGGCGTACACACCGAGTACGGCCGCGCCGACGGGCCGCATGACGAAGCCGACCGCGAAGACGGCCAGAGTGGACAGCAAGGCGACGGCTTCGTTGCCGGAGGGGAAGAACTCATCGGCGATGATCTTGGCGAAGATGGAGTAGAGGGCCCAGTCGACCCATTCCACGGTGTTGCCGATCGTGCCGGCGACGATGGCCTTGCGCTGCTTGCCGCTCAGTTTGTGCGTGGCCTGCGCGGCCGGGGCCACGGGGGACTCAGTACTCATGACGTGTGCTCCGGGATCTCGTGCGCAGGCGCGGTGCGGACGGCCTCGGCCAGTTCCGCGTGGGTCGCGTACCAGACGTCGGGGTGGCCGGCGATGTGGTCCAGCAGTTCCCGCAGGATGACCAGCCGTGAGCGGTGACCGATGACATGCGGGTGGAGGGTCAGCTGGAAGACACCGCCCGCGCGGTAGGCGGCGTCGAATTCGTCGGTCCAGATCTCCAGCACGTCGCGGGGGCGGCTGTGGGGGCGGACCGCGCCGTAGCGGTCCATCGTGAAGTACGGCGCGTCGTCACGGATCCAGTCGACGGGGATCTCGACCAGTCCTGTGGCGCGGCCCGCGGCCAGGATCTCGTAGGGCTCGTCGTCCGCCATCAGCGACGAGTCGTAGGAGAAGCCCAGGTCGAGGATGGTCTGCAGGGTCGAGTCCGAGAAGTCCCAGGACGGTGTGCGGATACCGGTCGGACGCTGCCCCGTGAGCTCGGTCAGGGCATCGAGGGCCCGGCCCACGAGTTCCTTCTCGTCCTCGGCGCCGAGGAGTGTGTTGCGCTCGTGGATCCAGCCGTGGACGGCGAGTTCGTGGCCGTCGCGGGTGTAGGACCGGGCCTCGTCGGGGTGGAGCAGCGCGGAGACGGCCGGCATGAAGAACGTCGCCGGGACCCCGAACCGGGCGAGCAGGTCCAGGACCCGTGGTGCGCCGACCCGTGCCCCGTACTCGCCCTGGGCGAGCAGCCCCGGGCTGGTCAGGCCGTCGCGGAGGGGGATGGTCTCGTGGTCCGCGTCGAAGGACAGGGCGACCGCGACCCGGGCGCCGCCGGGCCGGCGCTCCGGCACCAGCCGACGCCCGGCACGGACTGCCTCGACATGGCGCCGCCATTCGCTTTCGGGCCACCGCCAGCTCTGCGTCGCGGTGTCAGGCTCGTTCGTTGACATGGTGCTCTCCTGACTCGGGGGCGGGGCTCGGGCACGAGGTCTCGGGGTGCGCGGCTCGGCGTGCGGGCAGGCTGCCGCGTACATGTGTGGGGCGGTACGTGTGTGCGCCGTCGGCGCATGACGGATGGAGGGCCGGCCGGGGGCTCAGCCGGATTGGTCCAGCCGGGTCCAGGCACCCTTGACGGTGGCCAGATGCACGGTGACGTCGGAGGCGTTCAGTCCCGGTAGGGCGCCGATGGCCTCACCGGTGTAGCGGAACAGGTCGGTACGGCGGGGCAGGACCATGTGGCCGACCAGATTGAACCTGCCGGTGGCCGCGGCGAGGAACTTGGTGCCCGGATGGCGTGCGAGCTGCCGTCCCGCCGCGTCGAGCTGGTTCGGCTCGATGGACAGCCACACCATGAACTCCGCCTGGTACCCGAGGAGCGCCGGGTCGACGAGGGTCCTGAAGTGCAGGACTCCGCGCTCCACCAGCCGGTCCAGGGCCCGCGAGACGCTGGACTCGCTGCGCTCCAGCCGGCGGGCCAGCGTGCTGACGGGCAGTCGGCCGTCCTCGGCGAGACCCTCGGCCACGGCCTGTTCGAGACCGGACAGCGCTTGTGGCGCCTGGTCCCAGTCGTCACGGTCGTACGGTGGGGCGAGCGTGGCGGGCCGCAGGTCGGCGGCGGCCTCGGGCGGCAGCAGGCCGGTGTCCCACATGGCCGCCGAGGTGAAGTTGCGGATGACGGCGACGCACTCGGTGCCGGCGATCAGGTGCGCGCCGGGCAGGTCGGTGAAGAGCAGCCTCATCAGTTGTTCGTTGTCCTGGGCGACGAAGTCGACGATGAGGTCGGCCGTGCCGGTGACGACGGCCAGGAACCGCGCCTCCGGGCACTCGGCCAGCAGCTCGGCGAGTTCGAGGCCCTTGCCGGGCTTGGCGTGCACGCGTACCAGCATGGACGAACCGCTCTCGGTGCGGTCCAGCTCCAGCGCGCCGACCACATGCACGAGCTTCCGCTCACGCAGCGTCTGGTAGCGCCGCTGGGCGGTGGTCTCGCTGGCCCCCACCCATCGCGAGATGGAGTTCCACGAAGCACGGCCGTTGAGCTGGAGCGCTGCGATGACGCGGCGGTCCAGCTCGTCGATCATGTCTGCGTGGGCTCGGGGTGACATGGCAGGGACGCTAATCACGACCGGAAAACCCGTCAACGATGGAATCCTGCATGAGCGGGCATCGCGGAGCCTGTCTCCGGCGTCAGCTGTGTTTCGGATACGAGAATTCAGCAGATCGGCCCCGGCTCGCCGGGGTGACGAGCCCGTGCAGGATCGCCCCGCGAAGGAACGTAAATTTCTGGCCACCCGGGTGACCGGCTCAGGCGGCCTCGCGGCGCCGAATGTCAGGAGACGGGGAACCAGGCCGCCAGGCGCTTGGCGATGACCGGCACGTCGACCATGTCCTGTGCGACGTCCTCGACGAAGGGGCCGGCGACGGAGACGGGCGGCGGGGCGGCACTGGCGCCGACGCCGTTGAAGCGCAGGAAGACACGCATGGCGAGCCAGGCGGTGCGCTTGTTGCCGTCGATCAGCGCATGATTGCGGGCAACGGAGTGCAACAGTGCCGCCGCCTTCTCATGGAGCGTGGGATAGAGCTCGGCTCCGAACACGTGGGTCCGGGGTCGTTCGACCGCCGAGACCAGAAGTCCCATGTCCCGCACGCTGTGCTCGGTGCCGTTGACCTTGCGGGCGATGGTCAGGATCTCGTCGATCTGGACGTGACGCACAGCGGTCACTTCAGGTGGTCCAGGATGTCCGCGTCGCTGTCCATGAGCTCGGCCAGGACGTCGTCGACCTTCAACTCGGCCCGGTCCTGGGCGTCGCGGATGGCCTCGATAGCGAGCTCCTGCTTGCTGCGGCCCTCGCGACGAGCACGCTCGGTGAGCTTCGCGTCCAGGTCGTCGGGGAGTCGGAGTGTCATCGCCATACGAGGATGATACCAGGCTGGTATCACGGTGGCGCAACCCTGGCAGAAGCCTGGTGGGGCGCCCCCTGGACGGCGCGTCATCGGCCGACGGAGGATGCCTGCATGACGCACCCACCGATCTCCGCTCGCGCCCTACCAGCCGCCGCTCCCTCCGAGATGGATGTCGACGCCCGCGGCATCGCCCGCTTCGTCGACGCCCTCGACGCGCATCCCGGTATCGAGCCGCACAGTCTCATGGTGCTGCGCGGCGGGCGCACCGTCGCCGAGGGCTGGTGGGCCCCGTACGGGCCGGACCGCGTTCATCTGCTCTACTCGCTGAGCAAGAGTTTCGCCGCGACGGCCGCCGGACTGGCGTACGGCGACGGGCTGTTGGACCTGGACGCGCCGGTCGTCTCCTACTTCCCCGAGTTCGCCGACGACATCACCGATCCGCGCTCCCGCGGCATCCTGGTGCGCCATATCGCCGCCATGGCCAGCGGCCATCTGGAGGAGCAGATCGTCGTCGCCCACCGGACCGACCGGGTCGAGCCGGTCCGCGGCTTCCTCCTCAACCCTCCCGAGCGGGACCCGGGGACCGTCTTCACGTACAACCAGCCCAACACCTACACGCTGGCGGCGATCGTCTCGAAGGTGACCGGCCGCCACATCGACGACTATCTGCGGGAGCGGCTCTACGGGCCGCTCGGCATCGGTGAGGCCCTGTGGACCGAGCAGACCCCAGGCCGGGTGATGGGTTTCAGCGGGCTGCACACCGCCACCGACGCGATCGCCCGGCTCGGCCAGCTGTACCTGAACGGGGGCGTGTGGCAGGGCGAACGGTTGCTGTCCGAGAGTTGGGTGCGCGAGGCGACGCGGTGCCAGGTGGAGACCGACCGCCGCTCCCCGGCGCCCGATGAGAGCCCCGACTGGCAGCTGGGGTACGGGTTCCAGTTCTGGATGGGCCGGCACGGTTTCCGCGGCGACGGCGCGTACGGACAGTTCTGTCTGGTGCTGCCGGAGCGGGACGCCGTGGTGGCGATCACGGCTGCCACCGAGCAGATGCAGGATCTGCTGGACGCGGCCTGGGAACATCTGCTGCCCGCCCTCGGCGCCAAGGGCACCCCGGAGGCGGACTCCGAACTCGCCGACAGGCTTGGTGAGTTGGCGCTCCCTCCGGTGACCGGCGCGGCCGCGCCCAGGGGCGGCGCGCACGCATGGACGTCCGCGCCGTTCACCCCTGCCGCACAGGAGGAGCCCGCGGCCGGTGCGTCCCTCGCGACGGGCCCGGACGGCACCTGGACGCTGACCCTGGTCGAGCCTTCGGGCGCCCGGCTCGCGGTACCTCTGGGCGTCGGCGGCTGGGCGGTGACCGAAGGCACCGCCGACGCCCCGCCCGTCGCCGCCGGCGCGGCTTGGGACACGGACGGCGCGGTGCTGCGCGCCGCCGTCCAGTTCCTGGAGACCCCCCACCGCCTCGACACCGTACTCACCTTGGAAGACCGCCGCCTGAGCACGTCCTGGAGTACGGTGCCGCTCCGTCGGGCCTCGCTCCTGGATCAGCGGGCGCCGCGGTAGGCGGGTGGCGTCAGTGGCCGGCCGCTTGCTTGATCAGGGCGGTCACCACGGTCGGCTGCGACACGTAGACGGAGTGGCTGGCGGCGACCTCGACCACCCGGGATCCCGCGCGTTCCGCCATCGCGCGCTGGGCCGGCGGCGGGATCATCCGGTCGTCGGTCGGGACGAGATACCAGCTCGGCTTCGAGCGCCACGCCGGTTCGGCCACAGCGCCGGAGAGTGCCTCGACTCCCCACGGGACCTGGGAGTCGGCCAGGAACGCCGCCTGCTCCGCGGGCAGGTCGGCGGCGAAGGCGCCCGCGAACTTCTCTCGGTCCAGGAGGAGGAAGCCGTCCCTGGGCGGCAGGATCGGAGGGACGACGGCGCCCGGCGGCGGGTCCGCGATGAGGGTGTTCACCGACTCACCCTTGTCGGGCGCGAACGCGGCGATGTAGACCAGCGACGCCACCTTCGCGTGGGTTCCCGCCACGGAGATCACGGCACCGCCGTAGGAGTGCCCCACCAAGACCGCCGGACCGTCCAGCGCGTCGAGGACGCGCCGCACCGCGGCGGCGTCCCCTTCGAGGGACACGGTCGGGTTCTGGACGACGCTGACGTGGTACCCGTCGCGCTTGAGGAGGTCGTAGACCCCCCGCCAGCCCGATCCGTCCACGAACGCTCCGTGCACGAGAACGACGTGCCTGGGCTCCGGGCTCGTACTCATGGCGCCTCCCTCGGTGTGGCCGGCCGTCGCGGCCACGCGAAGAAAGTTAATAACCGCGGGGCGGCGTCGGTACCGGTCGACTGGCGTACTTCGGTGTACGCACGCCTGTGCGATCATGCTGCGACGACGACCGGCCTGGGGAGGGTCGGCCGCCGGTGGACGCGCTACGGAACTACGGGGAGCACAGCGTGAATTCGGGTGGCGAACAGGTCGGGTCGTCCGTGCCGGACGAGGAGTGGGAGCGGTTCCTTCGGGAGTCCGAGGAGGGGGTGCGGGACGCTCCCAAGGAGCCGTCGGCGCGCGCCCGCATGGTGACGCGGCGGCTCCAGGAGCAGGACGCGGGGCAGCAGCAACCGCAGGGGTGGCGGACGTACGCGCCCGCCCGGCAGCGGAAGCGCGTCTGGTACGTGGTGGGGCTCCTGGCCTGTGTGGCCCTGGTGCTCGTCGCGCTCGATCCGGGCCGGGTGACCGGCTGGTTCGGGGGCGGCGGCGCGGACGCGCCGCCGCTCGCCACTGAGACGGAGCGGCCCACGGAGGCACCGGCGGCCGAGGCGGCCCAACAGGGCACGCTGGATGAGCCGTTCAGGGGTTCGCCCGCCACGCGCTGGGCCGACGGAGCGGCCGGGATCGGGGTGCCCGCGGCGCGGGCCACCGGCTGGATGAGCAAGGCGCAGGTCGCGCAGGCGCTACGGCGGACCCGGGACTTCCTCGTGGCGTCCAGCCTGGACCCGAAGGTGCTGCGCGGCGAACGGCCCGCCGAAGCCATCGCGTTCATCAACCCGCACCAGCCGAAGGAGCGGACGTTCCTGGACACCTCGCTGAGCACGCCGAGCGAGAAGAACAACCCGCTGGTGCTGTTCAGCCGCTTCGACACGGCGCGGGCACGGCTCGTCGGGGACGTCGTCAAGACCCGGGGGCGGCTGACGTTCGAGGAGGGCGAGCACGGCGCGCTGAAGGTCAGCACCGACGTGACGTACGTGTACCCGGTGGTGCGCGCGGAGTCCGGCAGCGACCAGGTGGTGCGCACCATCGTGCGTCGCGAAGTGGTGGTGAACTGGGACGACCCGGCGAAGATCAAGACCGAGGCGGGCACCTTCTCCGTCGTACGGACCGGCCTGGACACCACCAATGCCGGCTGCGACACCTATACGGGCTTCCTCGTGCCCACCTTCGACGCCGCGCGGCAGGGCGGCGGCCCGACCGTCGACCCGTACGACCGCAGCACCGCGATCAGGGACGGCGAGGGCCAGGAGTGCGGAACCGCCACCCGGTCGTGAGCACCGGGGCCGCCTACCCGGCGCGCAGCGCGTCGACCGCGATCCTGGCTGCCGTGCCGATGACCGCGTCGGCGGCGGGCAGGACGGCCGCGGTCTGCGCGGTGCGGGTGAACACGGCGACGGCATAGCGGCCGCCGTCCGGGTACTCGACGACGCCGGCCTCCGCGCGCAGCGTCGGCAGCGACCCGGTCTTGCCCGCGACGTGCACGTCGTCGAAGGGAAAGCCGGACGCCAGCCGGTGCGGCCAGACCTGAAGGCCCATCAGGCGCCGTATGGCGGCACCGTGTTCGGGGGTGGTCGCCTCGTCACGCCAGACGGCGGCGAGCAGCCGCGTCAGGTCGCGCGGGGTGCTTCGGTTGGAGCGGGCCGGGTCGAGGGCGCGCAGCCGCGCGATGATGTGCGGGTCGGTCAGCGCTCGGGCGCCGGCGGGGCCCGCGTCCTCCTTGATGGAGGCCATCATGGCGCCGAAGGTGTGCACGGCGTACGTCGCGTCGAGGCCGAGGCGGGCGGTGGTGCGGTTGACCGCGTCGAGGCCGACGCGGGCGAGCAGCAGGTCCGCCGCGGCGTTGTCGCTGACGGACATCATCAGATAGGCGAGGTCGCGCACCGAGAGCCGGGCCGCGTCCAGCATCGCGGCGAGGCCGGTGGGGCCCGGGGTGCGGCCGCCCGGCGGGCAGTCGAGCTGCTCGGTGAGGTCGAGGGCTCCGGTCGCCGCCCGCTCGTGCAGGGCGACCAGCAGCGGGAGCTTGTGCACGCTCGCCGTACAGACCAAGTCATCGGCGTCGATGCCGAGTTGGTCTCCGGTGTCGATATCGAGGGCGTGCAGCCGGCCGGCGACCCCGGCGTCGGCGAAGGCCGCCCTGATGCGGTCGGGGGTGTCGGTTCGGATCGTCACAGCCAGTACTCCAAGATCACAGCCGGTACCAGGATCACAGCCAGTACTCCGCTGCCGGGCGCAGGTGCATGGGGCGCGTGGGGGTGTCGGGTCGGGCGTCGGCGGTGGTGCGCAGCGCGTGCGTGGCCGCGTCGGCGAAGGCGTGCACGGCGGCGTCGCCGTGCCCGCGCGGCCAGGCGACGGAGTGCCGCCAGGCCAGCGGGGCGGCGGCCAGCGGCCGCCACACGAGGTCGGCGTCGTCCTCGGCCGGTCCCGCGTCGCGCGGGCCGAGGGCGACGGCGCCCGCGGAGAGCACGAGACCGCGGACGAAGCTGGCGCCCTGCCCGTGCCGGACCGCGGGCGGTGTGTAGCCGCCGCGGGCGCAGCCGGTCAGCAGGTCGTCGTAGAGGGCGGGGGCGCCGGAGCGCGGGAAGAGGATCAGGTCGGATCCGGTGAGCGCGGCGAGCGGGACCTCGGCGCGCGCGGCCGCCGGGGCGGAGCGCGGCAGCAGTACGCCGAGCTCGCGGCGGAGCACGGGGCCGAGTTCGAGGCCGGTCACGTCGCAGGGGTGGTGGATGAGTCCGACATCGAGTTCGTGTGCGGCGAAGCGCCCGAGCTGCTCGGTGGTGGACAGTTCGTGCAGCTCCAACTCCATACCCACGGCCCGTTTCTGAAATCCCGTCAGGACGGCGGCCACGGTGTCGCCGCCGATGTCCGGCGGCAGGGCGGCGCGCAGCAGACCGCTCTCTCCGTCCCGGATGCGGCGCGCGGCGGCCCGGAGCGCCTCGGAGCGGGCAAGCAGCTCACGCGCCTCGGGCAGCAGCAGCATCCCGGCCTTGGTGATCGTCACCTGTCTGCTGGTGCGGTCGAAGAGCCGCACCTGGAGTTCCCGCTCCAGGCGCTGGACGCGCTGTGACAGGGGCGGCTGGGCCATGCCCAGGCGAGCGGCGGCGCGGCCGAAGTGTGACTCTTCTGCAACAGCCACAAAGCACTCAAGATGCCGGATCAGGTCCACGATCAGCAATCATATGCAATTTTGATCGATCTCCCATCGATATGAGACTTGGACAGAGGCCGGGACGGATTGCTCTCCTCGCGGCATGACGCACCATTCCTCTCCACGCGGCAGAACCCGCCTGCCCTCCTCTCTCAAGGCCGCTGTCGCCGTGACCGTGGTCCTCGCCGTCGCCGCGGGCGGCGCCTACGCGGCCGGGCTCGGCCCCTTCGACCGGGGTGACGACGACGCCCTCGACCCGGCAGCGGCGGCGCAGGCCAGGGCGTTCCTCGCGGACTGGGCGGGCGGGCGGCTCGACGGCGCGGCCGCCCGCACCACGAACCCCGCCACCGCGCAGGAGGTACTGCGCAACTTCACCGCCGGGCTCGACATCAGCAAACCCCGGCTCACCGCGGCGCGGGCGACCCGGGGCGACGACGGTTCGGTCCGTGTCCCGTTCACCGCGAAGATGCCCGTGACAGGCCTCGGCACATGGACGTACACCTCTCAACTCCCCCTGCGCGAACAGAAGAACGGCGGGTGGAAGGTGGACTGGAGGCTGTCGCTCGTCCATCCGCACCTGAGCGAGAGCGCCAAGTTCCGCCTCGAACGGGAGGACACGGCCGCCCCGAAGGTCACCGACCGCCGCGGCGCCTCACTGACCGGTGACTCCTATCCGTCCCTGCAGGCGGTGCTCGGGCAGTTCGCAGGGGGCGGCGGCGGGCCGCGCGGGGCGATCCGGCTCGTCGACCGGGTCACCGGCCACGTCGAGGGGACGGAGACCGGCTTCGGCAAGGGCGAGAAGGACGCCGGGGCCGACGAGCCCGTCGCCACCACCCTCGACGCCTCCTGGCAGTCCGCGGCCGAGAAGTCGATGGCCAAGGCCGGCGGCAAGAACGCCTCGCTCGTCGCACTGCGCGTCGACAACGGCGAGGTGCTCGCCATGGCCAACTCCCCCGCCACGGGCTTCAACCGCGCGGTCTCGGGCACCTACGCGCCCGGCTCCACCTGGAAGATCGTCACCAGCAGCGCGCTGCTGCTCAAGGGCGCCGTCGCGCCGGACACCGTCGTGGACTGTCCCAAGCACCTCACCGTGGGCAAGGAGTTCCACAACGTGGAGACGTCCGAGTTCCCCGGCGCGAGCTTCCGCAAGGACTTCACCGAGTCCTGCAACACGGCCTTCATCAGCCTGCGCGGCAAGCTCGGCGGGTCCGAACTCGGTGACGTGGCACGCAAGTACTTCGGGGTCGGGCAGGAGTGGCATGTGGGGATCCCGTCGTACGACGGGTCGGTGCCGGTGCCGGGTGACGAGACCGAGAAGGCGGCGTCGATGATCGGGCAGGGCCGTATCCAGGCGAATCCGCTGATCATGGCGTCGGTCACGGCGACGGCCGCGTCCGGCACCTTCCACCAGCCGGTGATCGTGCGCGGCGGCAGGAACACGACGACGACCACCCCGCTGCCCGGGTCTGTCGTCACGCAGCTGCGTGACCTGATGCGGGCCACCGTCACCGAGGGGACCGCGCACGTGCTGGCCGACCTGCCCGGTGAGATCGGTGCGAAGACCGGTACCGCGGAGGTCTCCGAGGGCGAGCCGAACAACGGCTGGCTCGTCGCGCGGCGCGGGAACGTCGCCGTCGCCTGCGTCGTGGAGCAGGGTGTCACCGGCGGCGGTTCGGCCGGCCCGATCCTGCACAGCCTGCTGTCGGCCGTGCCCGGCGACCCGTCGTGAGAAGCGCTCAGCCCCAGAGCGCCTGGGCCAGGGCCGCACCCGTGAACGCCGCGCCGAGGCCCGCCGCGATGCTGCCCACGACGTTGGCCACCGCGTAGAGACCGGCCCGCGTCTCGGCCAGGCGCAGGGTCTCGTACGAGAACGTGGAGTACGTGGTCAGGGCGCCGCAGAGGCCGGTGCCGATCAGGAGCTGGAGCTGGGAGGAGGCGGCGCCCGCGGCGACCGCGCCCGTGATCAGGCCGAGGACGAACGAGCCGCCGACGTTCACCGCGAACGTGCCCCAGGGGAAGACCGTGTCGTGCCGCGACTGGACGGCACGGTCCGTGACGTAGCGCAGCGGGGCGCCGACCATGGCGCCCGCGATCACCAGGAGCCAGTTCATCGGGTCCTCCGTACGACGACGCGGCGCGCGAGATGCGCGCCGGTCCACACCGCCGCCAGCGCGACGCACACGGTCAGGGCCAGGTACCCGAGCGCGGTGCGGGCCTCGCCGAGGTCGGTCAGCTGCCGGATGTCCACCGCGTACGTGGAGAACGTGGTGAAGCCGCCGAGGACGCCGGTGCCGAAGAACGGGCGGACGAGCCGGGGGGCCGCCCACCCCTCCGTGATCACGACCATGAAGACACCGATGACGGCGCACCCGGCCGCGTTCACCTCCAGGGTCGTCCAGGGGAACGCGCCGGGCGGCGTGGGCCAGAGCAGCGACGCGCCATAACGGGCCGAAGCACCGAGCGCGCCGCCGAGCGCGACGACCCCGATCACCGGACCCTGCCCCCGCCACGCCTCCTGACGTTGCGCGGGGGCGGGTGGCTCGGCGTCGGGGTCGACGGGCTCGTTCGTCATGGGCGCGCGGGCCTTGTCCACGTCTACGTCTCCTACTCGCCTGGCATCCGCACCGGTAGCGCGGCGCGGACGCACATCGTCGCAAGTAGGGACCGTTGGCGGCACGCACGCCGCGGTTGGGTGCGGCGGGCCCCACCGCCGCGCGCCGGCCACCGGCCGACGCGCCGTCCACCCTACTCGGCCGACCTGACCCGGTCTCCGAGGCGGGCCCCCTCAGAGATCCGCGCCGAGGCCGCTGCTCACCACGTAACTGCACTGCGTGTAGGTGTATCCGGGCCGGATGCTGCCGCCCGCGGCGCGGCTGCGGGCCGTCGCCTGTGAGCCGCCCGGCTTGTGCAGGAAGTGGTACGTCCCCGCGGGCAGCCGGAGCGTCTTCTTCGGGTAGGTGCGGCCGCTCGCCTTGCAGGCCTTGCTGCTGCCCGCGGCCTCGCTCGCGTACTCCGAGCACGCACCGCACCCGCCGATCGTGACGCGACCGGTGACGGGCCCGGTGTAGAGGATCTCGACGGGCCCGGGGCCGTCGTTACTGATCACCATCTGCATACGTGTGCCGCCGGGCGCGTGGGCGGGCGGCAACTGCGTGCCCGCGGCCGGGCGTTGCTCGGCGATCTCGGCGGCGATGGCGACCTGCCGGGCGCGACTGCCGCGCCGGTCGCTCTTGTAGGTGCCCGCGAACTCGGCGAGCGTCTTACGGGCGTCCCCGAACTTGCCGTCCTTGAACTGATCCATCCCGCACGCGTACGCGCCGTCGCGCTCGGCCCCCTCGATGTCGCCGCGCAACCGTGCGGGGGCAGGCGCGGGCAGGTCCTTCGCCGTGTCGCCGATGCGGTGCAGCTCGTCGGTGGCGCGGCACGGCTGCGCGCCGGACAGGTCGCCCGCGCGCTTGTCGACGGCGGCGCGCACCGCGGGCGTCACCTCGGCCGCCTGCGCCGACTTCGGGAATGTACGCAGGAGTTGACCCAGTTCGCCGCCGCGTCCGTCGCCCCCGGCGGTGCCGAGCTTGCCGGTTCCGCATTCCAGTAGGGAGACGGCGAGGGGTGTGTCGGGCCAGGCCGCGAGGTCGCCGAGGATGTCGCGGGCGATGGATCTCGGTACGTCCCGGAGGTATTCGAGCGGGGCGACGGCCCCGCAACGGTCCTTCTCGGTGTACGGAGCGGCGACCGTCTTGTAGTAGGTGTCGAGGCTGTCGTGGACGCGGTGCGCCGCGCGGGAGCCGGGGTGGTCCACGGTGAGGGCGCGGTAGCGGGCCAGAGCGGTGCGGTAGGCGGGGCGCGCCTGGGCGAAGTCGTCGGCGGAGGCGTTCTTGACGAGGGCGTCGGTCGCGGCGAGCCGGTCGAGCAGCATGTCCTCGACGGCGTCGTCCCGGAGCCCGCCGTACGCGACCGCTCCCCCGGCGGGCACCGCGAGCAGGACGACCGCGAGGGCGACCAGCAGAACAGGCTTGGCCCGTAGCGCAGTTGAGCGCGCGCGCAGACCCCGGCGCGCACCGTCCGCCGCCGCGATCAGCAGCAGCGCCGCGTATCCGGCGAGGGCCCACCCCGGCACCCCGTCCGGGTCGGCGGGCAGGGCGACGACGAGCAGCCCGGCCGTCGCGGCGAGACACAGCGCGGCGAGCAGCCGGCGGCGCAGGAACACGTAACCCAGGCCCAGGCCGGAGAGGTTGAGCAGGCCGACGGCCAGCGCGCGGGCCGGGTCCGCGGGCCCCGGTGGCGGTTCCGGCGGCCGCACGGGCATCGACGGAGGCGCGGGTGCGGGTGCGGGTGGTGGCGCGGGCACGGGCGGCATCCCGGGCAGCGGCGGCGCGTCCGGCGCGGCTCCCGACGGCGGCGGCATCGCGGGCGGTGGCCCGAACGCGCCGCCTCCCGAGGGCTCCGAGGACCCCGAGGGTCCCGCCTGCCCCTCCTGTCCGGCCCGTCCCGCCTCACTGTCGGACATGTCCCCCGGCCACCTCATCGCGGTCCCCCAACCGTCAGGTGTCACATCCCTGTTGACACGATCCGGGGCGGCGGGGGGCCTGTCAATCGGTCGCGGCCCGCCAACTCCCTTTACGTTCCGAAGACTTGACGGTCCCCCGGCGCCCCCTTTAACTCAACTCTTGAATTTAGGCACTCCACGATGCACCACCATCACCCGCACGGGAACATCGGGAGAGAATCTTGCGCCACTCCACGCACACCCCCGCTCCGGGCCGGAGAAGACGGGCCGCTCTGCTCGCCGTCTCCGCGCTCGCCGCAGGACTGCTGCCGCTCACCACCGCAGGGGCGGCCTCGGCCGACGACCCGGCGCCCGTACCCGTCGACCGCTTCGAGGGCGAGGTGCCCTTCGCCTCGCAGCCCGCCGAGGGCCTCTTCACCTGGGGCGGCGACGCGGACGACAACCCGAAGCTGGAGCTGAAGGAACGCGCGGACGCGCCCGAGGGCGCCAAGGTGCTCGAAGGCTCGTACGACATCAGCGGCTACGGCGGCTTCACGCACGACTACGCCGCCGATCAGCCGGCCCACGACTGGACGGCGCACCAGGGCATCCGCCTGTGGTGGTACGGGGACGGCTCCGGCCGGAAGATCCCCTTCGAGATCAAGGACGGCGGAGCGCACGGCGAGGCGTCCGAGTTGTGGAACACCTCGTTCACGGACGACTTCACCGGCTGGAAGCAGATCGAGCTGCCGTTCACGCAGTTCGCGTACCGCACGGACTACCAGCCCGTCGGCGGCATCGACCACGTACTCGGTCTCGACAGGATGTGGGGGTACTCGCTCACCCTGCCGGCCGGGGTCAAGGGCCAATTCGCCGTCGACGACGTCGAGTTGTACGGGAAGGCCGACCCGGCGCTGCGCGCCCAGGTGTCGACGGACGCCGCCGTCCTCCCGGTCAAAGAGGGCGGCTCGGCCCGCGTGAAGGTGTCGGTGACGACGACCGGGAACGTGCCGCTCGCCGACGACGTAACCGTCGCGTACGCCACCGACGGCGGCACGGCGACGCCCGGCACCGACTACCGGCCGGTCAGCGGCAAGGTCAGCTTCCCCGCGGGTACCGCATCCGGCGCGTCCAAGACGGTCACGGTCACCACGTCCAAGGACCGCGAGAAGGCCGAGACGGCAGAGACGATCCCGCTGAAGCTCACCGTCACCGGCGCCAAGTCGCCCGCGGAGACCCCGCAGGTCGTCATCGATGCCCACGGCCTGCCCTACCTCGACGCGAAGCTGCCCGTGAAGAAGCGCGTCGCCGACCTCGTCTCGCGCATGTCTTTGGCGGAGAAGGCCGGTCAGATGACGCAGGCCGAGCGGGGCGGCGTGGGCGCGGGCGCCGACGTCACCGGCTACGACCTGGGCTCGCTGCTCTCCGGCGGCGGTTCGACGCCGACGCC
Organism: Streptomyces sp. NPDC102467; assembly: GCF_044765445.1. Lineage (NCBI taxonomy): Bacteria > Bacillati > Actinomycetota > Actinomycetes > Kitasatosporales > Streptomycetaceae > Streptomyces > Streptomyces sp. NPDC102467. The sequence continues at coordinate 513,772 of NZ_JBIWKA010000006.1, forward strand.
GAACACGGCCGAGGCGTGGGCCGGGATGATCGACGGCTTCCAACTGCGGGCGCAGGCAACGCGGTTCCAGATCCCGCTGATCTACGGCGTGGACGCGGTGCACGGCCACAACAACCTGCCCGGCGCGACGATCATGCCGCACAACATCGGCATCGGCGCGACCCGCGATCCCCAACTGGCCCAGAAGACAGGGTCGGTGACCGCCTCCGAGGTGCGCGCCACCGGCGTCCCCTGGGACTTCGCGCCCTGCCTGTGCGTCTCGCGCGACGAGCGCTGGGGCCGCTCCTACGAGTCGTTCGGCGAGGACCCGGCGCTGGTGACGTCCATGGAGACGATGGTCCAGGGCTTCCAGGGCCGCGCGGACGGCAGCGACCTCGACCGCGGCGACAGGGTGCTCGCCACGGCGAAGCACTTCGTCGGCGACGGGGGCACGGCGTACGGCTCCTCGACCTCCGGCACGTACACCGTCGACCAGGGCGTCACGACGGTGACGCGGCAGGAGCTGGAGGCGGTGCACCTGGCGCCGTTCAGTGAGGCGGTTGACCGGGGCGTGGGCACGGTCATGCCGTCGTACTCCTCGCTCGACATCATCGGCGACGACCAGGGCCCGGTGAAGATGCACGGCGACGCCGCGATGATCAACGGGGAGCTGAAGGGCAAGCTCGGCTTCGACGGCTTCGTCATCAGCGACTACAACGGCATCGACCAGATACCCGGCGACTACGCGAGCGACATCCGCACGTCGGTCAATGCGGGCGTCGACATGGTCATGGCCCCGTACGCGTACAAGGACTTCCGCGACGGCCTGGTCACCGAGGTGAAGGCGGGCCGGGTCACCGAGAAGCGGATCGACGACGCCGTGTCGCGCATCCTCACCCAGAAGTTCAAGCTCGGGCTCTTCGAGAAGCCGTATGCGGACACGTCGCGGATCGGCGACATCGGCTCGGCCGGACACCGCGCCGTGGCCCGGCAGGCCGCCGCCGAGTCGCAGGTGCTGCTGAAGAACTCCGGGAACGTGCTGCCGCTGAAGAAGTCGCAGAAGGTGTACGTCGCCGGGTCGAACGCCGATGACCTCGGCAACCAGACCGGCGGCTGGACCATCACCTGGCAGGGCCAGTCCGGGAAGCACACGGACGGCACGACGATCCTCCAGGCCATGAAGAAGGCCTCCCCGGGCGCGGCGATCGACTACTCCAAGGACGCCTCGGCGCCGACGGCCGGATACGACGTGGGCGTGGTCGTCGTCGGCGAGACCCCCTACGCGGAGGGCGTGGGCGATGTCGGCAACGGCAACGACCTGGAGCTGACCGCCGCGGACAAGGCGGCGGTGGACAAGGTCTGCGGGGCCATGAAGTGCGTGGTGCTGATGGTCTCCGGCCGCCCGCAGCTGATCGGCGACCGGCTCGCGGACATCGACGGTCTCGTCGCGTCCTGGCTGCCGGGCACCGAGGGCGACGGGGTGGTCGACGTGCTGTACGGGAAGCGGGCCTTCACCGGTCAACTCCCGGTCACCTGGCCGAAGTCGGAGACACAGCTGCCGATCAACGTGGGCGACTCCTCCTACGATCCGCAGTTCCCGTACGGCTACGGCCTGACGACGTCGAAGAAGGTGCCGGTCGGCGGCGAGTTCACACTCAAGGCCCTCGCGCTCGCGGCCGGGCACGTGCACGACGCGAAAGCCGGACGCGCGCTCGTCGACACGGCGCGGCTGATCGTCCAGCGGAAGGCGGGCGACCGGATCACAGCCGCGTGGGCCAAGCCGTTCGCGGACGCCGACCACCTGTCCCTGACCGGCGACTACGCGGGAGCGCTCACCACACTGCTGACCGCCTACAGGGAGGCCTGAGCCACAAAAATCGCAGCTCAGAGCAGTACACACTCAGTGTATAGACCGTGTGTATAGTGCTGCCATGCCTGCTGCACCTGAGAAGATGATGAAAATACGAAGAGGGTTCCGCGCGGTCGCCGTACTGGCGGCCGCCGGGGCCCTCTCCCTCGGTCTGAGTGGCTGTACGACGTACGACACGACCAGCCCGAGCGCCGCCCGCAAGGCCTCCGCCGACGACGGGAAGGCAGGCCCCGCGCGGTTCGGCACGGTCGACTGCCGCAAGGCCAAGTGCGTCGCCCTGACCTTCGACGCGGGCCCGAGCGAGAACAGCCCGCGCCTCCTGGACATCCTCAAGGACAAGAAGGTCCCCGCGACGTTTTTCCTGCTCGGCAAGAACCACATCGCCGACCACCCGGACCTGGTCAAGCGCATGGCCAGGGAGGGGCACGAGCTCGCCAGCCACACCTGGGACCACAAGATCCTGACGGACATCGACGACGCGCAGATCCGCGACGAGTTCCGGCGCACCGACGACGCCGTGGAGAAGCTCACCGGCAAGCGCCCCACGCTGATGCGACCGCCCCAGGGGCGCACGGACGACCACGTCGGCGAGCTCGCCAAGGAGGAGGGTCTGGCGCAGATCCTGTGGGACGTGACCACGAAGGACTACACGACCACGGACTCCGCGCTGATCCAGAAGCGCGCCGTGGAGCAGACGAAGCGCGACAGCATCATCCTGCTGCACGACATCTACAAGGGCACGGTCCCGGCCGTCCCCGGCATCATCGACGCGCTCAAGCAGAAGGGGTACGTCTTCGTGACGGTGCCGCAGCTGCTCGCGCCCGGCAAGGCGGAGCCCGGCAAGGTCTACAAGCCCTGAGCGCCCGCCGCGGAACCCCTAGGTGTTCTGTCCGGGGAGGTTGTGGACGGGTGAGGCAGATCTCGGCTGAGGGATCTTGAACAGGTGAGGGCCTTCCGGTTCGGTGTGGAT
>NZ_JBIWKA010000007.1:0-93781 GCF_044765445.1 Streptomyces sp. NPDC102467
CAACGGTTCCAACTTCGGACCACGACGAGGCACCGGCACATCCGCAGAAGCAGTCATACACAAACTAACGACGGATCTCCGACGCGGGACACTAGCTGGATAACGGATCAGCCCCCGCGATCATCCAGCAGAAGATCGCGGACACTTTTGATCCATTGGTTTGTGGGTCCGAGCCTCATAGGGGCGACGAGCTGATGGGCTGGCGGCCCGGTGTCAGTGGGACGGCACGGTCGCGGTGCTGCCGGTGTCGTCGCTGGGGATCGCGAACATGGTCGCAGCCTGGGTGGCGAGTGCGGCGATCGCGGCCACGGCGAACACGAACAGCCCGAGCGAGGGGAGCGCGAGTGCCAGGGCGAGGAAGAATACGGCGGGGGCGGCGAGGCCCATGATGAGGCCGTCGAGGACCGAGGCGGCGGCGTTCGGGCCGTGGGTGCGGCTACTTCATCAAGACCCGCGCACGGCGGCGCGCCTGCGTGCGATGCGGGTGAAGGCGGGGAACCTGTCTTCGCGGCTACCCGTCTTCGTCGTCGTCGTAGCCGGGGAAGAGCCGTGTGCCGATCCAACCGCCGCCGATGAAGCCCAGGATCCCGGCTACCACGGCCCCGAAGCCGGAGTCGGTGCCGCCCAGCTTCCAGACCACAATCGCGGCCCCGAGCGCGCACACCACAGCAAGGGCAGCGACTTGTGGGCGGGTCCACCTGTCGTGGCTCTGGATTGGGCCGTTCATGTTCATGCATCCACAGTGACACGAGTGCCCGATGAGGTGAGAGGGGCCAAGGTCACTGGTCGCGGTCAAAGACGATGCCTCCGGCGGGGGATCGACCGGCACCGGGGGCCGGGGTCGCGCTGCCGAGTGCGGGCACGTCGTTGGTTGCGTGAAGGGCTCCCATCCCGTCCGCCGTCGACCCAGGCAAAGCCGAGCAGACGTGGTTCATGGCGTCCAGGTCGTTCGTACAGTGGCGCGCTCCACCTGGACGCCATGAACCACGCCCGCTCCACGTTGTGTGGGTCGACGGCGGACGGGATGGGAGCTGGGGTTGGGTGGTGGGTTACGGCAGGGAGCGCCGCCGCCGGACAGCAGAACGTACGCGGTGCGAAATGCCGCCATGGTCACGCACGCGCTTCAACTGGACGAGCAAAGACGTGAACGTATCTGGGCCAGGCAGCCACTCGCTCTCCGAGTTCCAATCAAGATCCGCGTACGGCTCCACCATGGCGAGAGCGTCACGCATCTCAACAACGGCACTTCGGAACTCAGTAAAACCATCGAGCGGTAGCTGGGCGTACGCATCGTGAGCGCGAGCCAGTTGCTCGTCTGTCAGCGACGGCCAGTAATCGACTGTGGGATCTCCTACCTGCACCGGCAACAACTGATCTCTTGCTGTGCCCCTCAAATAGTTGAGGCGCAACTTCGCCTTCTTGGTCGCCACGATGGCTCTATCTATCGCCTCACGTCTGGACGAAACCCATGCCTGCCGTCGTGTAGCCCATGGCCCCAAGACAGCGCCGGTGATGACACCGATCAATGCGAATGTGGCCGTTACCCAAATACCCATCATGACTCCCTCGTGGACTCCTCTGGCGAGTCTGCGGCACGGCACTGACAATCAGCCCGGGCCAGGGGAGGCTGATGGTGGTCCCGATGCCAGGGAGTCGGCGCTCAACTCAGCGAAGTTGGCCACCCCAAAAAATGGTGATCAAGAAACCCGGCCCGCTATGGTCCATGTACCCGCCAGCCCCCGCCGGAGTCGCCAACAGGGGGTGCAGTGAGTTGAGCTGGTCCGTCAGCAGCTCCTCACTGCGAGGGGGGATCGGAAGTCCGGCCCGATCCACCGCCACCCCCTCTCTGCGCGAAGAAGCGTCGTGCCACAGCCGTGCCAGGTCGACCGGGGAACCACGGGGAACGGCAGGCACGAAGTCGGCCGCGTCGAGGGGCCGTTAGACCGCTCCCCCGCAGGCCAGAGAACCAACTCCCCCTAGATCACCCGAGCTTCCCAAGCTCAGAGCGTTCTCTGATGGATCAACCACTGTGGCCTTGAAGGCTAAACCAGCCGAGCTTCGTAGACCATCGGTGTACAAATAGGACGGGCCCAGTAGGTAGGGCCTCTTGATCCATGTCCTAGAGGGGGGACTCACATGTTCGGCAGCGGAAAGACCTTGAGCAGCTTCAAGGTGGGAGACAAGGTCACGGTCAGAGGGCCAAGTGATAGGCCCACGTACCACAACGGGTCGCACGGGACCGTCGTCACGATCGGCACGAAGCGGGTCCACGTAACGATGGACAAAGCCGCGTTCGAGCGCAACGACGGAGAGGTGGCCAACTTCCTCCCCGATGACCTGGAGCCTGGGCACGTCGGGACACCTCGAAACTCAGACCGCATTAGCGAAGCCATGAACGCAATGAAGCTGGCGACTGGCACCGAGCTCGCGGCCGTGGCGGTAGACGCGGGGGTCATCACGGCCGAGCAGGGAGAGCAGATGAAGGCTGCATGGGAGCGTCACTTCCAGAGCTGACGAGTGCAACTGGGCACGTCTCGGGTGAGTGTCTAACTGCGTGACAACCGCGACGCACACCCGCGAACAACCGTGGACGTCAGCGGACCGTCAGCGCAGGTGACAGGCGCAGCAGCCCAAGGACAGCGAGCGTCCCCAGTTGCTTCGGGACGAAGAGGTCGTGGGTTCAAGGCGAATGAACGTGTGTGTGCGAGCGACACACGCAGGGTCGCGCCATAGAACAAGTGAGGCCGCCACCCCGATCGGAGTGACGGCCTCACTGTTGCTGACGTTACGTCAGTGAATCAACCGAGCGGTGCACACGCGGTGCACCAGAGGGCGGAAAACAAGCGGGATCAGCGAGAACCGATGAGCAGTGTTTTCGCAGGTCAACGCAAGTTTCAAGATTCCCGCCCAGGTCGCCCGGACCTGATCTTTAGATGTCGAAGTACAGCTCGAACTCGTGCGGGTGCGGGCGCAGCTGGATCGGGGCGATTTCGTTCGTGCGCTTGTAGTCGATCCACGTCTCGATCAGGTCGGGGGTGAAGACGCCGCCGGCCAGGAGGTAGTCGTGGTCCGCCTCGAGGGCGTCGAGGACCGCGGGGAGCGAGGTCGGGACCTGCTGGACGTTCGCGTGCTCCTCGGGAGCCAGCTCGTAGAGGTCCTTGTCGATCGGCTCGGCCGGCTCGATCTTGTTCTTCACGCCGTCGAGGCCCGCCATGAGCAGCGCCGAGAAGGCGAGGTACGGGTTCGAGGACGGGTCGGGCGCGCGGAACTCGACGCGCTTGGCCTTCGGGTTCGAGCCCGTGATCGGGATACGCATGGCCGCGGAGCGGTTGCGCTGCGAATAGACCATGTTGACCGGGGCCTCGAAGCCGGGGACCAGGCGGTGGTAGGAGTTCACCGTCGGGTTCGTGAAGGCGAGGAGCGACGGGGCGTGCTTGAGGATGCCGCCGATGTAGTAGCGGGCCATGTCCGAGAGGCCCGCGTAGCCCTGCTCGTCGTAGAACAGCGGGTCGCCGCCGGCCCACAGCGACTGGTGGACGTGCATGCCCGAGCCGTTGTCACCGAAGATCGGCTTCGGCATGAACGTCGCGGTCTTGTTGTTGCGCCAGGCGACGTTCTTCACGATGTACTTGAAGAGCATCAGGTCGTCGGCCGCGGCGAGCAGCGTGTTGAACTTGTAGTTGATCTCGGCCTGGCCGGCCGTGCCGACCTCGTGGTGCTGGCGCTCGACCTGCAGGCCCTGCTTGTCCAGTTCCAGGGAGATCTCGGCGCGCAGGTCGGCGAAGTGGTCGACCGGCGGAGTCGGGAAGTAGCCGCCCTTGTAACGGACCTTGTAGCCGCGGTTGTTCTCCGTCGACCCGGTGTTCCAGGCGCCCGCCTCCGAGTCGATCTCGTAGAGCGAGCGGTTGGCGGAGGTCTCGAAGCGGACCGAGTCGAACACGTAGAACTCGGCCTCGGGGCCGAAGTACGCGGTGTCGGCGATGCCGGTCGACGCGAGGTAGGCCTCGGCCTTCTTCGCCACGTTGCGCGGGTCACGGGAGTACTGCTCGCCCGTGATCGGGTCGTGGATGAAGAAGTTGATGTTGACCGTCTTGTCGCGGCGGAACGGGTCGACGCGCGCGGTGGTCAGGTCGGCGCGGAGCGCCATGTCGGACTCGTGGATGGCCTGGAAGCCGCGGATCGAGGAACCGTCGAAGGCAAGCTCCTCGGTCGGGTCGAACGCCGCAGCCGGGACCGTGAAGTGCTGCATCACACCCGGCAGGTCGCAGAAGCGGACGTCTACGAACTTGACGTCCTCGTCCGCGATGAACTTCTTGGCGTCATCGGCGTTCTGGAACATCCAACTCCTCCTACTCCCACCGGGAAAGGCGGGGTTTGCAGCTCGGTCGTGGGGCCAGTGCGGTGGCACACGCTGGACCTGACCTTAGGCAGACGTGGTTTCTCAAGCATGACCCATTTGTTTCGCCGAAGTTAACCGGACCAGGGGGCGAGACGGTGTGAGGCGCGAGGCGCAGTACCGTGGACGGGTGGACAACAGGGAAGCAATGGGATCGTGGCTCTCCGGGCCCCGCGAGGCCATGGAACAGTCGGGCGCGGACTTCGGATACCGCGGAGAACAGCTCGGGCTGCCGGAGCATGGCCCCGGTTCCATCGCCCGCCCCGGTCGGCGCGTCGGAGCCCTCGTCGTCGACTGGGCGCTCTGCATGCTGATCGCATACGGCCTGCTCACGCACGGCTACAACCAGGCGACGGGAAACTGGGCGCTGCTCGTCTTCCTCGCCCTCGGTGTTCTCACCGTCGGCACGATCGGCTGCACGCCGGGTAAGCGGCTTTTCGGGTTGCGGGTTGTTTCCGAGGCGGGTGGGCGCCTGGGACTCGGCCGGGTCGTCGTCCGTACCGTGCTTCTGTGTCTGGCCGTCCCCGCGTTGATCTGGGACCGGGATGGCAGGGGGCTGCACGACCGTTTGGCCAAGTCGGTCGAGGTCCGCATCTGAGCGTGTCGCCGGCCGCGAGTTGATCGGGCTGGTTCGCCGTGCCCCGCGCCGCTGAGTTGTTCTTCGTGCGCGAGCCGGTGGGGACTTCTCGCGCCGTTCCCCGCGCCCCTGAGATGCGCACTACGTGCGCCATCTCGGGACATGGGGCTGCGGCGTGCAGCCGCATGCTCCAGGGGCGCGGGGAACGGCGCGAGCAACCACGACGAGAGCGGCACTCGCCGACGCACCAACACCACGCAGACGAAAGGGCGCCCCGGGACACAAAGTCCCGGGGCGCCCTTCAGTCACGTAGACCCAGCGGCAGCGTCACCGCATCTTGCCGCCACCCTTGGGCATCCGCATCCCCTTGGGCATCGGGCCCTTCGGCAGCGGCATGTTCGCCATCAGGTCGCCCATCGCGCGCAACCGGTCGTTGGTCGACGTCACCTGGGGGCCGGTGAGGACGCGGGGCAGCTTCAGCATGGTGGTGCGGAGCTTCTTCAGCGGCACCTGGCCCTCGCCGTTGCCCACGAGCAGGTCGTGGACCGGCACGTCCGACACGATGCGGGCCATCTTCTTCTTCTCGGCCGCCAGCAGCGTCTTCACCCGGTTCGGGTTGCCCTCGGCGACCAGCACGATGCCCGCTTTGCCGACCGCGCGGTGCACGACGTCCTGGCTGCGGTTCATCGCGACCGCGGGGGTCGTCGCCCAGCCGCGCCCGATGTTGTCGAGCACCGCGGCCGCCGCGCCGGGCTGGCCCTCCATCTGCCCGAAGGCCGCTCGCTCGGCACGGCGCCCGAAGATGATCGCCATCGCGAGGAAGGCGAGCAGGAGCCCGAGAATTCCGAGATAAATGGGGTGACCGATCAAGAAACCGATCGCGAGGAAGACACCGAAGGTGACGATTCCCACAGCCGCGAGTACAAGACCGATCTTCGAGTCGGCCTTGCGGGTCATCTTGTAGGTCAGAGCGATCTGCTTGAGTCGCCCCTGATTCGCAGCGTCCGCTGCGGGTTCCTTCCTCGCCATGTTCGAAGTCTACGTGGCCGGGAGCCGCCGATGAACAGCAGCACCGGCCCCGAGGCGGGTCAGCCCCTGGAGCTGACCGCTTCGAGGACGCGCTGGGCCTCGACCCGGTCCTTGGCGCGGCGGCGGTCCTCCAGGACGGAGGTCCAGGCATTACGGCGTGCGGTGCGCTGGCCGCTGCTCATCAGCAGCGACTCGACGGCGCGCAGAGCGTCGGTGAATGTCGGGATCGCGGTGGCGCGTACGGGCGCGGCCTGCATGGGTGAGGTCCCCCCTCGAAGTCGGATCACGGCTTGGGTGAAAGGTGTACGAGGCGTGAGTACAGCGTCACTGATTGGTGTTACCAGGGCGTGACCGGACGGTCAAACCGTGATGAAGCCTTGACGGTCGCGGCTCAAACGCAGGCGCGGCCCTGACGGTCGCCCTCAACTGCGGGGACGGTCGGGACCGCGCCTTCTCGGCCTATACCGGCCGGTAGTCGCTTGTGCGTGAATTCACACGCGTGCGGCCGACTGGCGCAGGTCGGTGGCCATCTGGAACAGCCGCCCGGCCCGGTACGAGGAGCGGACCAACGGGCCCGACATGACACCGGAGAAACCGATCTGCTCGGCCTCCTCCTTCAGTTCCACGAACTCGTGCGGCTTGACCCAGCGCTCGACGGGGTGGTGCCGCACGGAGGGCCGCAGGTACTGCGTGATGGTGATCAACTCGCAGCCGGCCTCGTGCAGTTGGCGCAGCGCCTCGCTGACCTCGGCGCGCTCCTCGCCCATGCCGAGGATCAGGTTCGACTTCGTCACGAGGCCGAACTCGCGGGCCTCGGTGATGACCTTGAGCGAGCGGTCGTAGCGGAAGCCGGGGCGGATGCGCTTGAAGATCCGCGGCACCGTCTCGACGTTGTGCGCGAAGACCTCGGGGCGGGACGAGAAGACCTCGGCCAGCTGCTCGGGCACCGCGTTGAAGTCGGGGGCCAGGAGCTCGACCTTGGTCCGGCCGTCGGCGCGGTCCGCGGTCTGCGCGTGGATCTGGCGGACCGTCTCCGCGTACAGCCAGGCGCCGCCGTCCTCCAGGTCGTCGCGGGCGACGCCGGTGATCGTGGCGTAGTTCAGGTCCATCGTGACGACGGACTCGCCGACGCGGCGCGGCTCGTCGCGGTCGAGGGCCTCGGGCTTGCCGGTGTCGATCTGGCAGAAGTCGCAACGCCGCGTGCACTGGTCGCCGCCGATGAGGAACGTGGCCTCGCGGTCCTCCCAGCACTCGTAGATGTTGGGACAGCCCGCTTCCTGGCAGACGGTGTGCAGGCCCTCGGACTTCACGAGGTTCTGCATCTTCGTGTACTCGGGGCCCATTTTCGCCCGGGTCTTGATCCACTCGGGCTTGCGCTCGATGGGGGTCTGGGCGTTACGGACCTCCAGGCGCAGCATCTTGCGTCCGTCGGGTGCGACTGCGGACACGACCGGCTCCCTAAAGCTTTGATTCCTCGGCGTACATCAGGGTACGCCCGTGATGTTCATGCCCTTACGGATGGCCAACCTCTGGCCATCGGGGTGCATTCCCCGCAGCTTTACCGGGGGCCGCTACGCCGTGACTTTCTCGACGAGGCGCGGGCGCAGGTCCGCGTTGCCCAGGACGGCCCGCAGGTGTTTCTCGGCGACCGGCAGTACCTCGTCGATCGTGACCTCGCGGCCCAGCTCGTACGAGAGCGAGGTGACACCCGCGTCACGGATGCCGCACGGGATGATCTTGTCGAAGTTCGAGGTGTCCGGGTTCACGTTCAACGCGAAGCCGTGCATCGTGACGCCCTTGGCGACGCGGATGCCCATGGCGCAGATCTTGCGGTCCTCGCGGCGCTGGCCCGCGTTCGAGGGGGCGTACTCCGGGCCGTTGAGCCGCGGGTCGAACTCCGGGTCGGCCGCGCGTGGATCGAAGTCGAGGGTGAGCCCGCCGAGCTCGGGACGCTGCCCGGCGGTGTCGGCGGTGTCAGCGGAGTCCCCGAGAACCCAGACGCCGGCCCGGCCCTCGACCCGCGAGGTCTCGATGCCGAACTCCGCGCAGAGCGCGATCATGGCGTCCTCCAGGCGGCGCAGGTGCGCGACCACGTCCACCGGGCGGGGCAGTTTCTGGATCGGGTAGCCGACGAGCTGCCCCGGGCCGTGCCAGGTGATCTTGCCGCCGCGGTCCACGTCGATCACGGGGGTGCCGTCCAGCGGGCGCTCCTCGGGCGCGGTGCGGCGGCCCGCGGTGTAGACCGCCGGGTGCTCCAGGAGCAGACAGGTGTCGGGCACCTCGTCCGCGAAACGGGCGGCGTGCACGCGGCGCTGCTCGTCCCAGGCGACCTGGTACTCGACCATGTCCGCACCGAACCCCATGCGGACGAACCGGAACTCACTCACGGCACGTGCCTCCCTTACGAGCCTGACCACAGGCTTCACCGTGCAAATATCGCGCCCCGAACCACTGTACGGCGCCCGGATCCGCGCTCAGTGCGTGGGGAACAGGCGGTAGGACTCGTCGAGATCCCTGACCTCGACCGAGCACGTGACGCCCGGGGTCGCCGACGTGTGTTTGTCCAGCAGGGCCAGTACGTCCTCGGAGAGTGCGGCCTTCACCGAGCGGGGGCGGCCGGGCAACAGGCCGACCTCCACGTGCAGGAAGAGCGCCGCGACTCCGTCCACATAGGTGGCGGAGGGACGGGCGAACGTTTTGCCGACGCCGACCGAGCGCACGTGCTCGACGACGAGGGGATGGAGTTCCGCCACGAGGGCGGGGACGTCGACCGTGCCGGCGAGGCCGTCGGAGTGGTCGATGACGATATGAGGCACGGGACAAAACCTTCCGGGTACTTCCCCGGGTACTTCCGGGTGTAGCGCACACTCATCGTATGGCCGAACGGAGGGTGCCTCCGGACCGCCCCGTCCTGTCTCCGTCCTGTCTCCGTCCTGTCATCGTCCCGTCCTCGCTCTGTCCTCGCTCCGGCCCCTTTTTGTCCACTCCTCACGGAGTTCGTCACACGATCGGATGAAGGCGCCGCGAAGGCCCCGTGGAGGGCGGATATCGCCGCTACATTCGCGCCGTTCCATGAGGGCTGCACCCCGGCCCGGAAGGCAGGAGAGCGCACAGCTGATGACGGAACGACCTCCGCAGCGCACACCGAACCGCCAGCTCGCCGCGCTCATCGCGGAGGCCGGTTTCTCCAACGCTGGTCTCGCGCGCCGCGTGGACCAGCTCGGGCTCGAACACGGCCTGGACCTGCGTTACGACAAGACATCGGTGACCAGATGGCTGCGCGGACAGCAGCCGCGCGGCACGACCCCCGCGCTGATCGCCGAAGTGTTCACCCGCCGCCTCGGCCGCAGACTCTCCGCGCAGGACCTCGGGCTCGACGCCTGTGCTCCGGTCTACGCGGGCCTGGAATTCGCGGGCTCGCCCGAGGAGGCCGTCGACATCGTCAGCGGCCTGTGGCGCAAGGACTCCGGCAGCCACGCCGAGCTGCGCAAGATCGCGTTCACCCCGGCCGGGCTCGTCGTGCCCAGCCGCGACTGGCTGATCGGCCGCGCCGACGACCGGGTCGCCCGGGGCGAGGCCGCGCACCGCGTCCCGGCGCAGGGCAGACCCGCCGTGCCGCGCCAGCGCACCCAGACCGAGCGCGGCCCGGGCCACCGGGTGACCGGCGGCGACATCGCGGCGCTGCGCTCGGTCGGCGAGCTGTTCCGCGCGCTCGACCACGCCTATGGCGGCGGGCACGCCCGGCAGGCGCTGGTGCGGTACCTGGAGCACGAGGCCGAGTCCATGCTGCGCGGCACGTACGGCGAGCAGACCGGGCGGCGGCTCTTCGGGGCCGTCGCCGATCTGACCCGCCTTGCCGGCTGGACCTCGTACGACATCGCGGCGCACGGGCTCGCGCAGCGGTACTTCGTGCAGGCGCTGCGGCTCACCCAGGCCGCGGGGGACCGGATGTACGGCTCGTACGTCCTGGTCACCATGAGCCGGCAGGCCGTCTACCTCGGCCACGGCCGGGAGGCGGTACAGCTGGCCCGGGTCGCGCAGCAGGGCGTCGGGGCGGCGGCCCCGGCCGTGCTGCAGGCGCTGCTGCACGCCGTGGAGGCGCGCGGGCACGGCGTGCTCGGCGAGGTGCGCGCCTGTACGTCCTCGCTGGTGCGGGCCGAGCGGGCGCTGGAAGCGGCGCGGGCCGGGGACGATGTGCCGCACTGGGCGCGGCTCTTCGACGAGGCGCAGCTGGCGGACGAGTTCGGGCACTGCCACCGGGATCTGCAGCAGTACCGGGCCGCGGCGCAGCACGCGGAGCGGTCGTTGCAGTTGAGGGCGCCGGGGTTCGCGCGCAGTCGGCTGTTCTGCCGGGTCGTGCTGGCCTCCGCGCGCCTCGGCCTCGGCGAGCTGGACTCGGCCTGCGCGCTCGGCGCGGAGGCGGCCGCCGCCGCCGCGGACATGCGGTCGGTGCGGGCGCACGAGTATGTGCGGGAGTTCGAGCGGCGGTTGGAGCCGTACCGCGACGCGGGGCCCGTCCGGGGGTACCGGGAGCGGGTCGCCGCGCTCGGCTGAGGTGGGGTGCGTCCGCCCCCGGAATGTGCCACGGAGGCGGACGCGGCTCTTGGGTGGTCGCGGGGCGCCCTCAGGCCGCCTCGCCCGCGTGCGCCTCCTGGGCGGACTCCGGAACGGAGGCGGCGGCCCAGGGTGCCCCCAGGTCTGCCAGGGCGGCACGCGCCGCGCGTCGGCCCGAGTGGAGGGCGCCCTGCACGGAGCTCGTGTTCCGGTGGTCCCCGCACACGTAGAGACCGTCGAGGAGCCGGACCGGGCGGCGCGCGTCGTGCGGTGCGGGCATCGCGGGCACGGCGCGCGGGTCGTGGTGGACGGCGAGGGTCTCCCAGTCGCTCGTCGACGTGCCGTAGAGGGCGGCGAGGTGGGCCCGCAGCTCGTGGTCGGACGGCGGCGCCCCGAGCACCGTCGAGGAGACGAGCGCGCGCCCGGCCGGGGCGCGGGTCGGGTCGACCTGGCTGATGACGCAGGTGTGGGCGACGGGCCCGCGCCGGTCGGCGTCGAGCAGCAGCGCGGGCTCGGTGAGCGGCGCCTCGGGCGCGGTGTGGTGCACGACGGTCACCGGATGGAAGGCGGGCACCCGCAGGCCGGGCAGCAGCCCGGCGGCGGTTCTCGCGTCGGTCGCCAACACCACGGCGTGGCACGGCACTTCGCCGTGTTCGGCGGTGGTCACCGCGTTCGTGGAGACGGCGGTGACCCGGACGCCGGTATGCAGGGAGCCGGGCGGCAGGGTGGCCGCGAGCAGCTCGGGGAGCGTGTCCGCGCCGCCCTCGGGCACGGCGAGCCGGCCCGCCGCGTACGCGTGCAACGCGAGATCGGCACACCGGCTGGACGTCGTCAGCTCCGGGTCGCACAACAGGGCCGACAGCAGAGGTCGTACGAAACCGTGCAGGGTTCTGGCGGGCAGGCCGCGGGCCGTCAGCGCGCTGCCGATGGGGAGTTCGGGGCGGGCGAGGAGGTGGGCGGGCTCGGTGGCGGCGAGCCGGGCGAGCCCCGCGCCGAGCCGTGCGTGGTCCAGGGGGCCGCCGAGCGGGGGCCGGACACCGCGTGGCGGCCGTGGGGTGCTCGCCAGGGCGCGGGCCGCTCTCAGTGCGCCCCTCGCGCGCCGGGGGTCGGCCGGTTCGCCCGCCCGGAAACGACGCCCCCCGCTGTGCACCAGGACGCCGGGCGCGAAGAGACGCAGCACCAGACCGTCCAGGCCGGGCGTTCTGCGCAGTTCGGGGTAGGAGGTGGAGAGCGGCTGCCCGATCCGGTCCAGGCGGAACCCGTCGACCTTCTCCGTGGACATCCGGCCCCCGACGCCACCGGCGGCCTCCAGGACCAGCACCCGCACGCCCGCCCTGGTCAGGTGTTGGGCGGCCGAGAGCCCGGCGACGCCGGCGCCCACGACGACGACAACCCCTGATCCCGTGTCTGCGGGCTCCAGCACGTGTGCCTCCGGCGGCGGTTGGGCGGCTGACGGCTGGGAACGGCATGCCCCCAACACGCTCCCGAAATACCTGAGTTGGCGTCGAGGGTAGGTGTGGCTGCCGTGAAAGGGGCCCGCGCGGCGGGGCTGCATCGGCGCACGCGGGCGGCACGGAGTGCGCCCCCCAGGCCGCACGGACGCGCCCGCGGACCCGGGAACGGACAGTTCCGCGGACCTGGTCCTAGGACGAGACCAGCGCGCCCGTGTCGACCGGTGTCGTCGCGGTCGCCGCCCGCCGCGCGTCGCCCGAGACCTCGTCGGCCGTCAGCACGTACCCCGTCCCCGCGTCCGTCGTGGACCGCGCGAACACCACCCCGTACACCCGTCCGTCCTTCGTCAGCAGGGGACCGCCCGAGTTGCCGGGCAGCACCGTGGAGCGGATCGAGTAGATCTCGCGCGTGACGTTCCCTGAGCCGTAGATGTTCTGGCCGCCCGCGCGGATGGTGTCGGCGACCGTGGCCGCCTGGAGGTCGAGGCCGCCGTCCTGCGGGTACCCCGCGACGACCGCCGCGTCACCGCGCGAGGCGCTGTCGTCGAGGGACAGGGTCGGGGCCTCGAGGTCCGGCACGTACAGCACCGCCACGTCCTTGTCGGGGTCGAACAGGACCACCTTCGCGGCGTACGAGCGGCCGACCCCGCCGATCCGGACCGACGGGTCGTCGATGCCCGCGACCACGTGGGCGTTGGTCATGACGTGCTCGGGCCCGTACACGAAACCGCTGCCCTCGCGGCCCTGGGAGCCCGCCGCACCCTCGATCTTCACCGTGCTGCGCTGCGCAGCACGCGTGGCGGCCGGCGTCACGTTGTCCCCCGAGGGCTTCGCGACCTCGGCCGACGGCTCGTTCGCGAACGGGTCGAAGACCTGCGGGAAGCCCGCGGAGGTGAGCGCCCCGGTGGCCCGCGAGAACCAGGCCGGTGTCGCCGACGGCATCGTGTCCTGGACCGAGCCGAGCACGGTCGAGCCGCGGATCGCCTGGTTCAGGCCCGCCGACGACGACGCCGCGAGGACGCTGCCCGCCACCCAGGCCACGACCAGCACGGCCACCGCGCTCGCGGCGGCGCCGCCGACCCCGTCCGCCACCCGCAGGGGGCCCGGCGCCCGGTCCATCCCGCCGCGCACCCGCACCGCGAGCCGCCCGGCCAGCGTCTGCCCGATGATCGCGGGCAGCAGCACCGTGAGCACGGCGACCACCGTGGCCGTCGACGTACCGGTCGTGACCGCGTCCATCGCGAACGGCAGCAGCCAGACGCCGATGACGGCGCCGCCGACGAACCCGGCCAGCGAGACACAGCCGGCCAGCAGCCCCCGCCGGTAGCCGGACACGGCGTAGGCGAGCGCCAGCACGATCAGCGCGACGTCGAGGACATGTATGTGCGGGTCCATATCGGTAACAAACGACCCGGAGCCCCGGGCTGGTTCCGCCAACCGGCCGACATGTGGCCGACCGCACAGCGCGCGACGGCCCGAGAGTGGCCGGAGAGTGGGAGGCGTGCGTGTCGTACGGGCGGTGTTGCGCTGTGTGCCCGGGGCCCTGGCCCTCGGGCTCCTCGTGCTGTGCGCCGTCATGATCGACCGCCCCGGGCCGTCGGATTCCGGGAGCACGGCGCGGGCCGCCGTACTGCCGGCCGCGGCCGTACCGGTGCGCCGCGCCGACGACGGCGCAGCGCACTCCGCCGAGGCACCGCACATCGTGCCGCGCGCCCGCTGGCTGGCGGGCTCGGCCACCTACCACCGGGACCCCGTCCGGTACGCGGACCGCGTCGAAGCCGTCTTCATCCATCACACCGACACGCCGAACGGCTACGACTGCGCCGACACCCCGCGCATCATCCGCGACCTCTACACGGGCCAGGCCGGCACCAAGGAGTGGGACGACATCGGCTACAACTTCCTCGTCGACCGCTGCGGCACCGTCTACGAGGGCCGGGCCGGGGGCGTCGAGCGGGCCGTCGTCGGCGCCCACACCCAGGGCTTCAACCGGAACACCGCCGGGATCGCCGCGATCGGCACGTACACCCAGGGCATGCCGACGCCGACGCCGCTGACCGACGCGATCGCCGCCCTCGCCGCGTGGAAACTCGGCCTGTCGGGCGTCGACCCGCGCTCCACCGTGCGACTGGTGTCGAGCAACAGCAACAGCCGGTTCGAGGAGGGCACCGCCGCCGACTTCCGCGCGATCTCCGGGCACCGCGACGGCTACGAGACCTCCTGCCCCGGCCTGGCCCTGATGAGCGACCTCCCCGCGATCCGCGAACACGCCGCCCGCCTGCAGAAACGCTCCTAGGCCCCCTCTCACGGAGATCCGTCAGAAGGGCCCTATGACTTTCCCGGCCGCAGCGTCCCGCCCCCGTTCAGCCGGTACGTCTTCCCGCCGAGCCCCGGGCTGGTGGCCCGGTCGTACGTCACCGAGTACCCGTTCCCGTCGATCACGTCGGAGACGCGTGCCCCGGAGCCCAGTTCGAGGCCCTTGACCCACGAATCGCCGGACACCGACCACTTGGCACGGGCGCCGAGCGTCATCGTCGCCCCCGCGACCGCCCCGTCCAGCGTCGTCGATCCGCTCAGGTCCAGGACGGCCGAGCCGTTGGAGACGATCACGTCGCCGTTCAGTCTCTCGTTGTCCGCCGCGAAGGTCGCCACCCCCTTGTCGCGGACCCGCAGCAGCACGCCGTCCTTCGTCTTGAGCTCCGCGCCGCCGGTCACCTTGATGTCCGCGACCGCCTGCTCGACCGAGAAGATGTCGCCCTCCGCCGCCTGGATCGACCCGTCCGACATCGAGAACGACGTCTCGTCGCCGCCCCGCAGCACCACCCCGCCCGCGGCCGCGGTGGCCCGCACGTCCTTCAGGGACAGCGACCCGCCGGACTCCACGGTGAACGCCTCCGAGTTCGCCAGATCGAACAGCGTCCCGGTGACCGAGACATCACCGCTCGTCTGCACCCCGGGCGAACCGCAGCCCGCCGACGTCATCGTGCCGCCGGACAGCGTCACCTTCGCCCCGCCGGGACCGGTCGCGACCGGCGCGGCCTGCGCGCCGGCCGTGTCGATCTCCGTGTACGTCAGGTCGAGCCGGCCTCCGTACGACGCCATCACGCCCCGCGCGGACGCGCCCTTGGTCCTGACGGAGTTCGCGCTGAGCGTCGCCCGCGCCCCCTTCCCCGACGCGAACACGGCCGTCGCGCCCTTCCCCTTGGTGATGAACCGGCCGCCGGACAGCGACAGTTCGCCACCGTCGCGGGCGAGCGCCGCCGCGTTCAGACCGTGGCCGCCGGACGCGTCCACGGACGAGGTGTCACCCCGCTTGCCGAGGGACGAGTCGCGCGTCGACAGCTTCCCCGAACCGGACACGAGCAGCGCCGACTCGTCGTCCTTCTTCGCCTTGAAGCGGGTCTTCCGCGGCGCCGCCTCGTCGCCGCTCTCCAGCGTGTACGCGCCGGTCGCGGCCGGCGCCGCGTCCGCGCCCCTGTCCGGGGCGGGCGGATCCGTCTCGCACCGCGCGCCGCTCGCGGTCGCGGCGGGGGACGCCACCGGAGGCGTGGCCGTGTCGTCGTCATCGGAACAGGCGGTCAGCACCGACAGCGACGACAACGTCAGAGGCAGCAGCAGTACGGAAGCGGCGGTCGCGGTACGGCGACGCCCCGGGCGGCGCGGGAGTCCCAGGTATTTCATGGCCCTACGTTCACACCTCGCGTTCCGCCCGGCACGCCCGGGGCGTCCGGAGCGAAGACGAGCAGCGTCAGATCGTCCCGTACGGTCCCCGCGAACCGCACCACGTCCCGCCACAACGCGTCGGTCAGCGCCGCGGGATCCTCGCAGTCGTACCCCGGCAGACGGGCCGTCAGCGGATAGAAGCGGCCCGACGTGTCCCGCGCCTCCGTCACCCCGTCGGTCAGCGCGAGCAGCCGGTCCCCGGCCCGCAGCTCCAGCGTCAGCCGCTCGGGCGGTTCGAGCCCCGCGAGGCCCAGGCCCAGCGGCGCCCCCGACGGCACGGGCACCTCCGTCACCTGCCCGGCGCGCAGCAGCAGCGGATACGGATGGCCGCAGCTGACGACCCGGACCACGGGAAAGTCGTCCGGGAACTCCAGGAGCACCGCCGTCGCGAACAGCTCCGGATGCTCGTCCTGCGCCGAGTCCACCACAAGGCGCCGGTCGAGCCGCGCCGCGACGCCCTCCAGGTCCGGCTGGTCGAGCACCGCCTCCCGGAACGCGCCGAGCAGCCCCGCCACCGTGCCCACCGCCGCGAGACCGTGCCCCTGTACGTCCCCGACGACCGCCCGCACCACCCCGTCCGGGCCGCGCCGCACGTCGAAGAAGTCGCCGCCGACCAGTGCCCCGCGCTGTGCCGCCCGGTACAGACCCGCGCAGCGCACCGAGCCGACCCGCTCCGGAAGCGGCGGCAGCACCGCGAACTGGGCGGCCTCCGCGACCGTGCGCACGGTGACCAGCTGCTCGTCGCGGCGGCTGCGCACCCACGCGATCAGCACGCTCAGCACCGAGACGAACGCCACGGTCAGCACGTCGCTGTTGCCCGGACGGCCGAACCCCGCCGAGGGAAGATCCAGGATCAGGACGACGACACCGCCCAGCAGCGCCGTGGCCGCGGGCCCGTACGACAGTGCGGCGAGCGGCGGGATGGCGGCGAGCAGAAAACCCAGTTCGAGGTCCTGCTCGGTGGCGACCTGCAGCACGCCGAGGCCGACGAGCAGCACGATCGGCAGCCAGCGCACCCAGCGCGGCGGCGGCGCCCCGCGCAGCCAGGCACGCTCCTCCCCGTCACGTCGGCGGGCCACGGGCCAGGTCATGCCGGCGGGGCTCCCTTCGCGACGGGCGTACGGCTCAACCCTGCTACGAGTCGCGGGCCGCCGCATTCCGCCACACCCCGGGCCCGAGCGCCTGCCCCATCAGCACGTCGTCCACGTACGCCCCGTCCAGCAGGAACTCCCCGGGCAGCACGCCCTCGACGACGAAGCCCTCGGCCTCGTACAGCTTGCGGGCCGGGGTGTTGTGCCCGAGGACGCGCAGCGTGATCCGCCGGGCGCCCTGCTCTCTGGCCCGGTCGACCGCGGCCCGCACCAGGGTCCGGCCGAGGCCGTGCCCGCGCGCGGAGTCGGCGACGGCGAGGCCCTGTATCTGCCGGACGTGCGCGGTCGCGGGCAGCGCGGTGGGGTAGCCGAGCCGGATGTAGCCCACGACGCGGCCGTCGAGCTCGGCGACGAGATGGTCGCGCGGGCCGAACCGGTCGGTGAAGAACGGCCGGTAGGGCGGCTGCTCCCGCGGCTTGACCGCGTGCAGGTAGGACCAGGTGTCCCGGTCCAGGCGGCTCAGGGCCTCGTCGTCGTCCGGGACGGCGAAACGTATGAGGGGCTGCGACAGCGACATGCGGGTCACTGTACGACCGGCAGGATGGAGCCATGACACGTATCGCGGTAGCGGGCGCCTCCGGACTCATCGGCTCGGCCCTCGTCCGTTCCCTGACCGCCGACGGGCACGACGTGCTCCGGCTGGTGCGCCGGGCTCCACGCGCGGCGGACGAGGTCCGCTGGGACCCGAAGAAGAGTGCCGTCGACACGGACCGGCTCCAAGGCTGCGAGGCGATCGTCAACCTCGCCGGGGCCGGGGTCGGCGACCACCGGTGGACCGACGCCTACAAGCGGGAGATCCACGACAGCCGCGTCCTGGGCACCACCGTCCTCGCCGAGGCGGCCGCCGCCCTCGACACCCGGCCACGCGTCCTCCTCAACGGCAGCGCGGTCGGCTACTACGGCGACACGGGCAGCCGCGCGGTCGACGAGTCGGCCCCGGCGGGCGACGGCTTCCTGCCGTCCCTGTGCGTGGAGTGGGAAGCGGCCACGGCCCCCGCGCACCAGGCAGGCGTCCGCACGGTCCTGGCCCGCACCGGACTGGTCGTCTCCCGGGACGGCGGGGCCTGGGCGAAGCTGTTCCCGCTCTTCAAGGCGGGGCTCGGCGGGCGCATGGGCGACGGCCGCCAGTACTGGTCGTACATCGCGCTGCACGACCACGTCGCGGCGCTGCGCCACATCCTGGACACCGAGAGCCTTACCGGCCCGGTCAACCTGACGGCGCCGCACCCGGCGACGAACCGCGAGGTCACCGCCGCGATGGGCCGGGTCCTGCACCGCCCGACCCTCTTCACCGCCCCGGCGCCCGCGCTCAAGCTGGCGCTGGGGGAGATGGCGGGGGACGTGCTGGGCTCGACCCGGGCGGTCCCCACCCGCCTCCTGGAATCAGGCTTCGAGTTCGCGTTCCCGAGCGTCGAACAGGCGATCCGCGCAGCGTGATCCGCGGGCCTGGTGGGGGTCCAGGGAAAAAGCGCGGCGAAGCCGCAGCTTTCAGGGGCGCGGGGAACTGCGCGACCAGCCCCCACCGGGCCGCACGCGAGATACACACCTACCGGCCCCGCGCCCAGCGCCCCGCGCTAGCCGAACCGTTCCGTCAATCGCGGATAAAGCCCGGCCAGGGCCTCCGCGTCCTCGAAATCCACCGGCGTCCCCTCCGGCTCCGTCGGGGCCGGAGGGATGCCCAGGTCGGTGGCGACCGCACCGGTCAGCTCCTCGTACGCCTCGTCCGCCGCGTACCCGAGCTCCTCACCGTCCCCGTCGACCTCCTCGTCGAAGTCACGGAGCGACTCCGCCAGCGAGTCCGGATCGTGCAGCGCGCCCTCGAAGACCTCCCGGCCCTGGCCGATCAGCCAGCACCGGAAGAAGTCGAACGCGTCATCGCTCGCCCCGCCGAGGAGCACCCACGCGGCACCCCACAGATCCCACCGGTAGGCCCGGTTGTAGCGGACCTCGAAGTGCCGGGCGAAGTCGAGCACCGAGTCGGGGTCGGCGCGCAGCAGTCTGTCGACGAGCAGCTCGGCGTGGTCCTCGGGGTCGCCCTCGGCGGCCTCGCGGGTGCTGTCCACGATCTCCCAGAACTCGGTCTCGTCCATCACGGGACAAGCATCGGCCCTGGACCCAGGGGGCGCACGCCGAGCGCCCCAGCTGCTTCACTTCGTTACGCGCGCACATGCCCAGGGCACCCCGCGAAGGGCACGCGCCCCGCGAGCGCACTCATCCGTACCAGGCCCGCATCCGCCCCGCCGCCAGCGCGAACCGCTCGCGCAGCGCCTCCGGAGCCACCACCTCCGCCTCCGGCCCGAGCGCCATGAGCTGCGTGTACGCGACCTCCTCCGACTCGACCGGCAGCGTCACCGTCACCCGCCCGTCGGTGTCCGCGGCCCCCGCCGACTCCATGGCCTCCCGCGCGGACGCGGGATCGGTGGCGTACGGCAGCTGTCGTACGCCGTCGGCCGTCAGCCGTACGACCACCTCGGCCCGCAGGATCGCCCGCGCGAACTGCGCCGCCCGCTCCTCCCAGAACGCGGGCAGATCGAACTCCTCGTCCCGGACGAACCGGTCGTCCCCCGCCGACGCCACGGACGTGAACCGGTCGACGCGGTACACCCGGGTCCCGTCCCCGCCGCGCACGGCCGCCGCCAGATACCAGACGCCCGCCTTGAGCACGAGCCCGTACGGCTCCAACTCCCGTTCCACCGGGTCCTCTTGGCGATCCCGGCGCCGGTACTCGACCCGGAGCACCCGGTCGTCCCACACCGCCTCCGCGATCGCGGGCAGCAGCTCGGGCGTCCGCGGCTCCCTGAACCAGCCCGGCGCGTCCAGATGGAACCGCTGCGCCGCCGTCCGGGACGCGTCCCGCAGGGACGGCAGCAGCGCCGCCGACACCTTCAGGCGCGCCGCCGACGCCGCGTCGTCCAGTCCCATCTCGCGCAGCGCCCCCGGCACCCCGGAGAGGAACAGCGCCTCCGCCTCGCCTCGGGCGAGCCCCGTCAGCCGGGTCCGGTAGCCGCCGATCAGCCGGTACCCGCCGGCCCGCCCCCGGTCCGCGTAGACCGGCACACCCGCCTCCGACAGCGCCTGCGCGTCCCGCGTCACCGTCCGCTCGGACACCTCCAGCTCGCGCGCCAGCTCGGCCGCGGTCATCGACGGCCGGGACTGGAGGAGCAGCACCATCTTGATCAGGCGGGCAGCACGCATGCCGCCATCATGGACCGTCCCACTGACAGCGCCCTCAGAACCCGCCTGCGGGCTCCGTGAAGTGCATGACCGAGAACGCCGCGCCCTGCGGGTCCGCGAGGATCGCGAAGCGGCCGGTGGGAATCGTCGTCGGCTCGACAAGGACCCGCCCGCCCAGCTCCTGGCAGCGTGCGGCGGTGGCGTCCGGGGCGTCCACGGCGACGTACAGGTTCCAGTGCGAGGGCACCTCGGGCGGGAACTCCCCGGCCGACATGTCGACCATGCCGCCGAACGCCTCGTCGGCGACCGTCCACTCGGTGTATACGGCCCGCCCGTCGTTCCCGAAGGGCCGCTGCCGTGTGCCCCAGCCGAGCACCGACTGGTAGAAGTCCACCGCGCGCGCTCCGTCGCGGGTGAGCAGCTCGAACCAGCAGAAGCTGCTCGGCACGTTCACCGCCTCGAAGCCCGCGTGCGCGCGCGGCTCCCACAGGCCGAACGCGGCGCCCGCCGGGTCCTGGCAGACCGTCAGCCTGCCCTGCTCCAGGACGGGCATCGGACCGGCGACGACCCGGCCGCCGTTGCCGCTCACGCGCGCGGTGACCGCGTCGGTCCCGCTGGACTGGAAGTACGGCAGCCAGGCCGCGGGCTGCCGCGGGTCCGCCACCGGGCCGACCCCGGCGACCAGGTGCCCGTCCTCGGCGTCCAGCGCGAACATGCTGTACCCGTCGGAGCCCGGCTCCGCCACCGGCCGCGAGCGCCAGCCGAACAGCGCCTCGTAGAAGAGCCGGGCCGCGTCCGTGTCCGTGGTGGACAGATCGGCCCAGCAGGGCGCGGAGGGGGTCTTGGAGATCTGCACGCGAATGCCTCCCGGGAGCGCCCCCCTCGGCGGACCCGTCCATTCACGCACGCGTGCCCCGCCCCGGCAATCGGGACGGGGCACGCACACAGGACGACTACAGGCCGTAGCGCTCGCGCGCCTCCTTCACGGCCGTCGCCTTGACCTCACCGCGGCGGGCGAGCTGGGCGAGCGCCGCGACGACGATCGACTGCGCGTCGACGCCGAAGTGACGGCGGGCGTCCTCACGGGTGTCGGAGAGACCGAAGCCGTCCGCGCCGAGCGAGGACCAGTCCTGCTCGACCCACTGCGCGATCTGGTCCGGGACCTGGCGCATGTAGTCGGACACGGCCAGGACCGGGCCCTGCGCGCCTTCGAGCGCCTGACGGACGAACGGCACCCGCTCCTCGCCGCGCAGGATGGCGGCGTCCGCCTCCAGCGCGTCGCGGCGCAGCTCCGTCCAGGACGTCGCGGACCACACGTCGGCGGCCACGCCCCACTCCTCGGCGAGCAGCTTCTGCGCCTGGAGCGTCCAGTGGATGGCCGTACCGGAACCGATGAGGTTGAGGCGCGGGGCGTTCGCGGCCGCCACGTCCACACCTGCGGACTCCGCCGTGTTGAACCGGTAGAGGCCCTTGATGATCGCCTCGTCCAGACCGGCCACGGTCGGCTTCGCCGGCTGCGGCATCGGCTCGTTGTAGACGGTCAGGTAGTAGAAGACGTCCTGGTCCTCGCCCGGCTTGGCCTCGCCGTACATACGGCGCAGGCCCTCCTTCATGATCGTGGCGATCTCGTAGGCGAAGGCCGGGTCGTACGACAGGGCGGCCGGGTTCGTCGCCGCGATCATCGGCGAGTGGCCGTCCGCGTGCTGCAGACCCTCACCCGTCAGCGTCGTACGACCGGCGGTGGCGCCGACGACGAAGCCGCGGCCCATCTGGTCGGCGAGCTGCCAGAATTGGTCGCCGGTGCGCTGCCAGCCGAACATCGAGTAGAAGATGTACAGCGGGATCATCTGCTCGCCGTGCGTCGAGTACGACGTGGCCGCGGCGATGAAGTCGGCGAGCGAACCCGCCTCGTTGATCCCCTCGTTGAGGATCTGGCCCGACTCGGACTCCTTGTAGTACATGAGCTGGTCACGGTCGACCGGGTCGTACGTCTGCCCCTTGGGCGAGTACAGGCCGAGCGACGGGAACAGCGACTCCATGCCGAAGGTGCGCGCCTCGTCGGGGATGATCGGCACCCAGCGCTTGCCGGACGTCTTGTCCCGTACGAGGTCCTTCAGGAGCCGTACGAGCGCCATCGTCGAGGCCATGGACTGGGTGCCGGAGCCCTTGTCGAACGAGGCGAAGGCCTTGTCGGCGGGCGCGGGCAGCGGCGCCAGCGGCTGCGTACGGCGGGCCGGGGCCGGGCCGCCGAGGGCGGCACGGCGCTCGGCGAGATAGCGCAGCTCGGGAGAGCCCTCGGCGGGACGCGCGTACGGAACGACACCGTCCTCGAAGCGGCTGTCCGGGATCGGCAGGTCAAGGAGGTCACGCATGTCCTTGAACTCGTCGATCGTCAGCTTCTTCATCTGGTGGTTGGCGTTCTTGGACTCGAAGCCCTTGCCGAGCGTGAAGCCCTTCACCGTCTGCGTCAGGATGACCGTCGGCGCGCCCTTGTGCTCGACGGCCGCCCTGTACGCCGCGTACACCTTGCGGGGCTCGTGTCCGCCGCGCGAGACGTGGAAGCACTCGGAGATCTTGTCGTCGGACAGGACCTTCGCGAGCTCGACGAGCGCCGGGCTCGTACCGAAGAAGTTCTCGCGGATGTAGGCGACATCGCGCGTCTGGTACGTCTGGAACTGGGCGTCCGGGACCTCACGGAGCCGCTCCTGGAGCGCGCCGGTGGTGTCGAGCTGGAACAGCTCGTCCCACGCGTTGCCCCACATCGACTTGATGACGTTCCAGCCGGAGCCGCGGAACTGCGCCTCGAGCTCCTGCACGACGCGGAAGTTCGGGCGGACCGGGCCGTCCAGGCGCTGCAGGTTGCAGTTGATGACGAACGTCAGGTTGTCGAGACCCTCACGGGCCGCGAGGGTGAGCGCCGAGGTCGACTCGGGCTCGTCCATCTCGCCGTCGCCGAGGAAGGCCCAGACGTGGGAGTTCGAGGTGTCCTTGATGTTCCGCGCGGCCAGGTAGCGGTTGAACCGCGCCTGGTAGATGGCCGACAGCGGGCCGAGGCCCATCGATACGGTCGGGAACTCCCACAGCCACGGCAGACGGCGCGGGTGCGGGTACGACGGCAGGCCGTTCCCCCCGGCCTCGCGGCGGAAGTTGTCCAGCTGGGCCTCGGAGAGGCGGCCGTCGAGGAAGGCGCGGGCGTAGATGCCGGGGGAGGCGTGGCCCTGGATGTACAGCTGGTCGCCGGAGCCGTCGCCCTCCTTCCCGCGGAAGAAGTGGTTGAAGCCGGTCTCGTACAGCCAGGCGGCCGAGGCGAAGGTGGCGATGTGGCCGCCGACGCCGTGTTTGCTGCCGCGCGTCACCATCGCCGCCGCGTTCCACCGGTTGTACGCGGTGATCTTGGCTTCCATCTCCATGTCACCGGGGAAGTCCGGCTCGGCGGAGGTGGGGATCGAGTTGATGTACTCGGTCGACAGGAGCTTGGGCAGCGGCAGGCCGCCGGCCTCGCCGCGCTCCAGCGTGCGGCGCATCAGCTGCGCGGCGCGGTGCGGCCCGGCCGCCTTGGTAACGGCGTCCAGGGAGGCCTGCCATTCGGCGGTCTCCTCGGGGTCGCGGTCCGGGAGCTGGTCGAGCTCGCTCGGCTGGATGCGCATGGGGTCGGTCATAGTCGCCGCACGCCTTCCTGAGTCGAAGGGGGTGGGGTAAGTGCCCTTGGTCTTTGGCAGGACAGGGCGAGGGTCCCGGTGGGGACCCGACAGCGACAATAACTCCGTGATCGATGATCGATCAAAGGGTTGAAGTGCAAAACCTCTTCAGATCAAGAAAGTAGGCACAGGGTGCCCGTCAATTGACCGGTAACCGGGCGCCCCGGGGCACCCAGTGCCCTCAAAGGCCGTCCGCGGTGAGACGCAGCTCACGCTCGCCAGGACGTGGCGCGCACCCCAGGACATGCGCCTTGACCAGCTCCGCGATCGAGGGATCCCGCCGCCGGAACGCCGCGACCAGCTCCTCGTGCTCCTCCGCGTACGACTGCTGCACGGTCCCCAGCCAGCGGATCGACAGCGCGGTGAAGACCTCGATGCCGAGCCCCTCCCAGGTGTGCAGCAGCACGGAGTTGTCGGCCGCCCGCACCAGCTCCCGGTGGAAACCGACGGTGTGGCGCACCTGCGCGGTCCCGTCGGCGTCTCTGTCGGCCCGGTACAGCGCCGCGACGTGCGGCTCCAGAGCCGAGCAGTCCCCGGCGAGCCGTACGGCGGCCAGCTCCGCGGCGATGGCCTCCAGCCCGGCCCTGACCGGGTAGCTCTCCTCCAGGTCCGCCGCCGAGAGGTTGCGCACCCGCACGCCCTTGTTGGGCGCCGACTCGATCAGCCGCAGCGACTCCAGCTCGCGCAGCGCCTCCCGCACGGGCGTCTGGCTGACCTCAAGCTCGGTGGCGATCCGCCGCTCCACGATCCGCTCACCCGGCTTCCAGCGACCGCTGACGATCCCCTCCACGATGTGCTCGCGGATCTGCTCGCGCAGCGAGTGGACGACGGGCGTGGTCATGGGGGCTCCTCGGCAGGTGCGGACCCGGGGGTCGGCGGGACCCTTAGACAATACGGCTGCGGCCCAGGACAGAAGGGGCAGGGCTCCTCCCGCCGCGGGTGATGCCTGTTACAGAGAGGTGCCCGCGTGGATGCGCAAGCATGCTGTCCGGGTGGCCGCGGCCCTCCGGACAGAGGCCCCCGCCCGGAGGTGAACTCCGGGCGGGGGCCTCATGTCGTACCGCTTGGTCGTACTGCTTACAGACCCAGCTCGGCGGTGAACTCGCCGGCCTCGAGGATCTGCTTGACCGTCGTCAGGTAGCGGGCCGCGTCGGCGCCGTCCACCAGACGGTGGTCGTAGGAGAGCGTCACGTACGTCATGTCGCGTACGGCGATGGTGTCGCCGAGCTCCGGGTCGGAGATGACGACAGGCCGCTTCACCGTGGCACCGATGCCCAGGATGGCGACCTGGTTCGGCGGGACGATGACCGTGTCGAAGAGCGCGCCGCGCGATCCCGTGTTGGAGATCGTGAAGGTGGCGCCCGACAGGTCGTCCGGGGCGATCTTGTTCGTACGGACCTTGCCGGCCAGCTCCGCGGTCTTCTTGGAGATGCCCGCGATGTTCAGGTCACCCGCGCCCTTGATGACCGGGGTCATCAGGCCCTTCTCCGAGTCGACGGCGATGCCGACGTTCTCGGAGTCGAAGTAGGTGATCGTGCCCTCGTCGTAGTTCAGGCGGGCGTTGATGACCGGGTGGGCCTTCAGCGCCTGGACGGCGGCCTTGACGAAGAACGGCATCGGGGAGAGCTTGACGCCCTCGCGGGCGGCGAAGCCGTCCTTGGCCTTGGCACGGAGCTTCATCAGCTTCGTGATGTCGACCTCGATGACCGAGGACAGCTGCGCCTGCTCGTGCAGCGCCTTGGTCATGTTGTCCGCGATGGCCTTGCGGATGCGCGGCAGCTTGACCGTCTGGCCACGGAGGGGAGAGACCTCCAGGGCCGGGGACTTCGGCGCGGCGGCCGGGGCGGCAGCGGCCGGAGCCTGCTGTGCCTTGGCTGCCTCGGCCGCGGCCGTGACGTCCTGCTTGCGGATACGGCCGCCGACGCCGGAGCCCTTGACCGTGGACAGGTCCACGTTGTTCTCGGCGGCGAGCTTGCGCACCAGCGGGGTCACGTAGGCACCGTCGTCCGCCGGGGCGGCGGCAGCGGCCGGAGCCTTCGGAGCCTCGGCCTTGGCCGGCGCGGGCGCCGGGACCGGCTCCGAGGGGACCGGGTCGGGCGCCGGGGCGGTCTGCTGCTGCGGGGCCGGGGCCGAGGGGGCCTGCGGAGCCGGAGCGGCCGGAGCCTCCTTGGCCGGAGCGGCCTGCTGCGGCGCCGGGGCCTCCTGAGCGGGGGCGGCGGGCTGCGCGGGCGCGGCGGCCGGAGCGGCACCGGGCGCACCGATGACGGCGAGCTTGGCGCCGACCTCGGCGGTCTCGTCCTCGGCGACAGTGATCTCCAGGAGCACACCGGCGACGGGGGAGGGGATCTCGGTGTCGACCTTGTCGGTGGAGACCTCGAGGAGGGGCTCGTCCTCCGCGACCTCCTCGCCGACCTCCTTCAGCCAACGGGTGACGGTGCCCTCGGTGACGGACTCGCCCAGGGCGGGCAGCGTCACGTCGGTGCCGGAGGCGGAGCCGGAACCGGCGGCCGCGTCGGCGGTGGGGGCCGGGGCGGGAGCCTCGGCCTCGGTGGACGGCGCGGCCTCGGCCGGCTGGGCCGGCTCGGCGGCCGGAGCGGCCTGCTCCTGCGGCGCCTCCTGCGCGGCCGGGGCGCCGGAGCCGTCGTCGATGACGGCCAGCTCTGCGCCGACCTCGACGGTCTCGTCCTCGGCGACCTTGATGGAGGCCAGGACACCGGCGGCGGGCGAGGGGATCTCGGTGTCGACCTTGTCGGTCGAGACCTCGAGCAGCGGCTCGTCGACCTCGACGCGCTCGCCCTCCGCCTTCAGCCAGCGGGTGACAGTGCCCTCGGTGACGCTCTCACCGAGCGCCGGAAGGGATACGGAAACCGACATGGTTTCTGTTGCTCCTTACGAATACGCAACTACGGGTGCCGAGTTGCGGAAGTCTGTGGTCGGTCGGTCGTCGCGCCCATGTGCGACGCAGGTGACGCGGGTGCGGACGCTGCTCAGTCGTGCGAGTGCAGCGGCTTGCCCGCAAGGGCGAGGTGGGCCTCGCCCATGGCCTCGTTCTGCGTCGGGTGGGCGTGGATGAGCTGGGCGACCTCGGCGGGCAGCGCTTCCCAGTTGTAGATCAACTGGGCTTCGCCGACCTGCTCGCCCATACGGTCGCCGACCATGTGGACGCCGACCACGGCACCATCCTTGACCTGGACGAGCTTGATCTCGCCCGAGGTCTTCAGGATCTTGCTCTTGCCGTTGCCCGCAAGGCTGTACTTCAGAGCGACGACCTTGTCCGCACCGTAGATCTCCTTGGCCTTGGCCTCGGTGATGCCCACGGAGGCGACCTCGGGGTGGCAGTACGTCACCTTCGGCACGCCGTCGTAGTCGATCGGAACGGTCTTCAGACCGGCCAGACGCTCCGCCACCAGGATGCCCTCGGCGAAGCCGACGTGCGCGAGCTGGAGCGTCGGGACGAGGTCACCGACGGCCGAGATCGTGGGCACATTGGTCTGCATGTACTCGTCGACCAGGACGTAGCCGCGGTCCATCGCGACGCCCTGCTCCTCGTAGCCGAGGCCCTGGGAGACCGGGCCGCGGCCGATGGCGACCAGCAGCACCTCGGCCTCGAAGGTCTTGCCGTCGGCGAGGGTCACGCGGACGCCGTCCTGCGTGTACTCGGCCTTGTCGAAGAAGGTGCCGAGGTTGAACTTGATGCCGCGCTTGCGGAACGCGCGCTCAAGAAGCTTGGAGCTGTTCTCGTCCTCGACGGGCACGAGGTGCTTGAGGCCCTCGACGATGGTGATCTCCGTGCCGAAGGACTTCCACGCGGAGGCGAACTCGACGCCGATGACGCCGCCGCCCAGCACGATCGCGGACTGCGGGACGCGGTCCAGCTTCAGCGCGTGGTCCGAGGAGATGATGCGGTTGCCGTCGATCTCCAGGCCCGGCAGCGACTTCGGCACGGAGCCGGTCGCGAGGAGGACGTGGCGGCCCTGGACACGCTGGCCGTTCACGTCGACGGACGTCGGGGAGGAGAGCTTGCCCTCACCCTCGATGTACGTCACCTTGCGGGAGGCGATCAGCCCCTGCAGGCCCTTGTACAGGCCCGAGATGACGTCGTCCTTGTACTTGTGGACGGCCTCGATGTCGATGCCCTCGAAGGTCGCCTTGACGCCGAACTGCTCGCTCTCGCGGGCCTGGTCGGCGATCTCGCCCGCGTGCAGCAGGGCCTTCGTCGGGATGCAGCCGTTGTGCAGGCAGGTGCCGCCGACCTTGCCCTTCTCGATCAGGGCGACGTCGAGTCCCAGCTGCGAGGCACGCAGAGCCGCGGCGTAACCGCCGCTGCCACCGCCGAGGATCACTAGGTCGAAAACGGTGCTGGCGTCGTTCGCCACGTCACGTCCTCCATGCATGTGCGCCGTACGCCGGTCTCCTGCGACCGGGCGGCGGCTGGTATTCGGCCGCTCGTTATTCGGCCCTGTGGTGGGGGCCCTGTCCTGCCGCCCCCCATCCTCGCACTTGTCGAAGGCATGCGGGACGTCGGGCCGGGCTCTGAGACCGCGGTTACACCGGAATCAGGTGTGGCAGATGCGACAGATCCTGCGGATTCCGTCGAAAGCGAACGGCCCCGGGTGCCGTGCACCGGGGCCGTCCGTCACCGTCGTGCGCGGGTCAGCCGAGGTCGCCCGCGGCCGTGCGCTCCGCGAGGCGGACCAGCGTACGGACCGCGGAACCGGTGCCGCCCTTGGGCGTGTAACCGAACGGGCCGCCCTCGTTGAAGGCCGGGCCCGCGATGTCGAGGTGGGCCCACGTGATGCCCTCGCCGACGAACTCCTGGAGGAACAGACCGGCGACCAGGCCGCCGCCCATCCGCTCGCCCATGTTGGCGATGTCGGCGGTGGGCGAGTCCATGCCCTTGCGCAGGTCGGCGGGGAGCGGCATCGGCCAGGACGGCTCGCCGACCTCCTCCGCGATCTCGTGGACCGACGTACGGAAAGCGTCGTCGTTGGCCATGATCCCGTACGTGCGGTTGCCGAGCGCGAGGACCATCGCGCCGGTCAGCGTCGCCACGTCGATGATCGCGTCCGGCTTCTCCTCCGAGGCCTTCGCGAGGGCGTCGGCCAGGACCAGGCGGCCCTCGGCGTCCGTGTTGAGCACCTCGACCGTCTTGCCCGAGTACATGCGCAGCACGTCACCGGGGCGGGTGGCGGAGCCGGACGGCATGTTCTCGGCGAGCGCCAGCCAGCCGGTGACGTTCACGTCGAGCTTCAGCCGGGCCGCGGTCACGACGGCGGCGAACACGGCGGCGGCGCCGGCCATGTCGCACTTCATCGTCTCGTTGTGACCGGCGGGCTTCAGCGAGATGCCGCCCGAGTCGTACGTGATGCCCTTGCCGACGAAGGCGAGGTGCTTCGTGTTCTTGTCTGCCTTGGAGCTCGTGTACGAGAGCTTCACCAGCCGCGGGGCCGACGAGGAACCGGCGCCGACGCCGAGGATGCCGCCGAAGCCGCCCTTGGTGAGCGCCTTCTCGTCGAGGATCTGCACCTTGATGCCGTGTTCCTTGGCCGCGGCCTGGGCGACGGCGGCGAAGGCCTCGGGGTTGAGGTCGTTCGGCGGGGTGTTGATCAGGTCGCGGGCACGGTTGAGCTCCTCGGCCAGCGCGGAGGCACGCTCGATCTCCGCCTTGTACGCCTTGTCGCGCGGCTTGCCGCCGAGCAGGGCGATCTCGGCGAGGGGCGCCTTGCCGTTCTTCGGGTCCTTGGCGGACTCCTTGTAGGCGTCGAAGGAGTACGCGCCCAGCAGTGCGCCCTCCGCGATCACACCGGCGTCCTCGGCGTCCTCGATCGGCAGCGCGAACGCGGCCTTCTTCGAACCGGCGAGCGCGCGGGCGGCGACACCCGCGGCGCGGCGCAGCGTCTCGCCGTCGAACACCTCATCCTTCTCGGGCAGCGCACCAAGACCGACCGCCAGCACGACCGGCGCCTTGGAGCCGGAGGGCGCGGGGAGCTTGGTCGCCTCACCCTCGCCGCCGGTGGCGCCGAGCGCCTCCAGGACGGAGGCGAGCTTGCCGTCGTACGCCTTGTCCACGGCCTCCGCGCCGGGCGCGACGACGAGGCCCTTCTCGCCCTTGGCGACACCGACGACGATCGCGTCGGCGCGCAGGCCGGTGGCCGCGGCGGTGCTGAGAGTCAGAGCAGTCACTGTGGTGAGGTCCCTCTTTCGTGTTGCGGGGTTTGGTGAGCCCGGCTTGAGCCTACGCCGGTGGTGTGGCGTGAGCCCCGTTGAGGTGCTGTCACGGGGCTCTGCCCCGGACCCCGCTCCTCGATCGCCGGAGGGGCTTGATCGCTCAGAGGATGGCCAGGGTCAGCAGGGTTGCTGTCGCCGCCGTTTCCGCCAGGGCTCCGAACACGTCGCCCGTCACTCCGCCGAACCGTGCGCGGCAGTGCCGCAGGAGCAATTCGGCCGCGCCGCAGCCCAGGACGACGGCGAGCGCGGCCTGCGGTGAGAACGCCGCCGCCACCGCCACGACCACCGCGCCCGCGATCAGCGCCGACCGCCGCGGTACGGTCCCGGCGACCGCGGCGCCGAGACCCTCCGGGCGGGCTGCCGGGACGTTCGCGCGGGAGGCGAGGGTGAGCGCGAGACGTGCGGTCACCGCGCACACCGTCGCCGCGAGCGCGCCCCGCCACCAGGATTCCGCGTAGAGCTGGGCCAGTACCGCGATCTGCGTGAGCAGTGCCAGCACCAGGGTGACGACCCCGAACGGGCCGATGTCCGACTGCTTCATGATCCGCAGCGCGTCCTCGGCGGGCTTGCCGCTGCCCAGGCCGTCCGCCACGTCCGCCAGCCCGTCGAGGTGCAGGCCCCGGGTGAGTACGGCCGGCACGGTGACGGAGGCGACCGCCGCGAGGAGCGCGCCCGCGCCGAGCAAGGTGAGCGCCCCGCCGAGCGCGGCCGCGGCGAGCCCGACGACCAGGCCGGCGAGCGGGGCGCACAGCATGCCGGCGCGGGCGGCGTCCCGGTCCCACCGGGTGACGGTCACGTGCAGGACGGTGAGGGTGCCGAAGGCGAAACGCATGCCGTCGGTCAGGGAGGCGCGGGAGCTTGTTGCGGACACCGGGGGAGGTTACCCGGGGTGGACGCGTCGACGGGCGGGGCCCGTGCGCCGACCCCAGGATGGGCCCATGGGCGACTGGTGGCACCGGAACATCGCGGAGCCGGGCAAGCTGCCCCTGCTCCTCGCCCTGGTGTCCTTCCTGGCCACGTTCCTGATCACGCGCACCGTCACGCGGCTGATCCGCGCGGGCCGCGGTCCCTTCCGCGACATCAGCCCGGGCGGCCTGCACATCCACCACGTCGTGCCAGGCATCGTGCTCACGGTCGTCGGCGGGTTCGGGGCGGTCGGCAGCGGCCGGCACGGTGTCACGGCCGGCGTCTGCGCCGTCGTCTTCGGGGTCGGCGCGGGTCTGGTGCTCGACGAGTTCGCGCTGATCCTGCACCTGGACGACGTGTACTGGACCGAGCAGGGCCGGCGCAGCGTCGAGGTGGTGGTGCTCGCGGGGGCGCTCGGCCTGCTCGTCATCGGCGGTTTCTCACCGCTCGGCGTCAACGACATGACGGCCCAGGAACAGCACGACCGGGCCACGCTCATCTCGACGCTCCTCGCCAACTTCTCGTTCGTGCTCGTGGCGCTGCTCAAGGGGAAACCGCGGCTCGCGGTCATCGGCGTGCTGGTGCCGTTCGTGGCGCTGTTCGGCGCCGTCCGGCTCGCGCGCCCCAGCTCGTACTGGGCGCGCAGGTTCTACAAGCGGCGGCACCGGGCCCGGGCCAGGGCGAGCCTGCGGGCGTACCGGCACGCGCGCCGCTGGAACCGGATCGCCCGCGGCTTTCAGGATCTCGTCGGCGGGGCCCCGAACCGCACGGGGCCGCGCCGGTGACGTAGCGCCGTGAGGGCGCACAGGGCAAGGGCCGCGCCGATCGCGGCCAGGTGCTCCTTGCCCGCGAGGTTCGGCTCGACCACGCACTCGACGACCATCGTCGCGACGACCAGCGCGCCCGTGCACCACGCCCGGTGGCGCCAGCACACGTACACCGCGAGCCCGACGACCGCCGCCGACGGGCCGGTGTCCACGACCCGCGCGTCGGACGCCGGCAGGCCCAGCGGGCCGTCCGGGCCGAGGGCGATGCCGAGCCGCGCGTACAGCGTCCCGGCGAGCGTGACCACGTAGGCGATGACGAGGGTGCGCCAGCGGCCCAGGCAGAGTTCCGCGATGCCGAACACGAGCAGGATCTGCGCGAGCGCGCCCCACACGGGCAGGTCGAGCGCGGGGACGAAGAGGGAGAGGGGCGTGCGCAGCAGCGCGAGCCACAGCGGGTCCTCGGCCCGCACCGAGCCGATGTCCTGCACGAACCGGTAGCCCCAGGGCTGGTTCTGCACGTACTGGAACACCGCCGTCAGGCACACGGCGGCCAGGGTCAGCGGGATCGCCCGCCAGCTGCGCGCGCGCAGCCGCTCGCGTACGACGCCGTACAGCGACCCCCATTCCTCGCGCGCCCAGGCGCGTACGGCGCCGCTCATCAGCGGGGGTTCAGACGTCTGCGGCGCAGCCATTTCGGCAGGCCCGGTACGTCGAGGAAGCCCTCGGCGCGGGCCGACGCGATGCCGATGCGCGGCAGATCGGCGCTCTTCTCGAAGAGCAGGAAGCGGGGTTCCCAGATGGGCCGGTACTTGGCGTTGGCCCGGTACAGCGATTCGATCTGCCACCACCGGGAGAAGAAGCTGAGCAGCGAGCGCCACAGGCGCAGCACCGGGCCCGCGCCGAGTCGCGAGCCGCGTTCGAAGACGGAGCGGAACATCGCGAAGTTGAGCGAGACCTGTGTGATCCCGATCTCAGGGGCGCGCTGCAGGAGTTCGATGACCATGAACTCCATCAGCCCGTTCTCGGAGTCCCGGTCACGCCGCATCAGGTCGAGGGAGAGACCCCGCGGCCCCCAGGGGACGAACGAGAGTACTGCTCTCAACTCGCCCTCCCCAGCGCTGCATTCGAGCATCACGCACTGTCCGTCGGCCGGGTCGCCGAGCCGGCCGAGCGCCATCGAGAAGCCGCGCTCGGTGGCTCCGTCGCGCCAGTCGTCGGCGCGCTGGAGAAGGTACGTCATCTCGTCCTCGGGAATGTCCTCGTGGCGGCGGATGCGGACCGTGTACCCCGCGCGCTTGACGCGGTTGTAGGCCTGCCGGACCGTACGCATCGCCCGCCCCTCCATCGTGAAGTCGGCTGTCTCCACGATGGCCTCGTCGCCGAGTTCGAGGGCGTCGAGTCCGTGCCGCGCGTAGATCGTGCCCGCTTCCTCGCTCGCGCCCATCACGGCCGGGATCCAGCCGTGCACCCGTGCCTCGGCGAGCCAGGGTTCGATGGCGCCGCCCCAGGCCTCCGGATCGCCGATCGGGTCGCCTGAGGCCAGCGAGACCCCGCCGATCACCCGGTACGTCACCGCGGCCTTGCCCGTCGGGGACCACACGGCGCTCTTCTCGCGGCGCAGCGCGAAGTAGCCGAGCGAGTCGCGCTCGCCCCCCTTGTCGAGCAGGCCGCGCAGCTTCGACTCGTCCTCGGGGGAGAGGGAGTCGACGGCCCTGCGGGAGCGGAACGCGACGTAGACGACGGCGATCAGCAGGGCCGTCGAGAGGATGTTGATGACGACGTTGACCCAGTTCGGGGTCGTGATGCCGGGGTAGTGGGAGTCGTTCGTGGCGACCGAGATGAGGCGCAGGGTGCCGTAGCGCCAGCGGTCCAGGAAGGTCGAACGGTGCTCGTCGTGGGCGTGGTTGGTGACCGTGACCAGGAACGTCGCGAAGAGCGAGGTGACGAGGAGGCCGCCGACCGCGACCGCCGCCGCCCGTTTCGGGTTCGAGCGGTCGCCCTTCGCGTAGAACTCCCGGCGGCCGACGAGCAGGGCCGCGACGAACGCGGCGGTCAGGACGAGCGAGATCCAGTTCTGCGCGTACTGCCGGACCTCCGGGAAGCACATCACGAAGGCGAACAGCAGCAGGAACAGGCCGCTCAGGACGAGGTTGAGGATCCAGGCCGCGCGCTTGCGGCGGCGCATCGTGATCGCCAGGAACCAGGTGACGACGGCGGAGGAGAAGCCCGCGGCGAGCAGGTACGGGGTGAAGTAGTTCTCCGCGTTGTGGCGGCGCAGGTCCTGGCCGAACGAGACCCACACGGCGCTCAGCAGGTTGATGAACGTGACGATCCGGAGATACCAGACGGTAAAGCCCGCGGCGCGCCGTGAGGTCGGTGTGCTTGTCCGTGTATCGCCCATGGCAGGGAGCATATGGGCGATTTGGGGCGATAGGGGGTCGGCGTCGCCGTGCGGAGCGGCACCGACCCGGCGCGGCGGTCTCTACTCCGTCACGCCGCCGCTCTTGCTGTCGCTGCCCTCGTCGCCGTCGCCGTCGCCGTCTCTGTCAATGTCACTGCTGTCGTCCTTCGGCTGTGCCGCCTCGGGAAGCTCCGCGGCCAGGGACGCGGCGGCCTGCACCATCGGCAGCGCGAGCAGCCCGCCCGTGCCGCCACCCACCTGCACGCCCTGGTCGAGCAGCGGCTCCATGGCCATCCGGTCCAGCGCCTTGGCCTGCGCGGGTTCGCCGCTGACGTGCGCGGCCAGCCACCAGTCCGGCGCGCGGAACGCGACCCGCTGTGCGACCAGCGCGCAGGCCGCCGACACGACGCCGTCCAGGATCACCGGCGTACGGCGTACCGCGGACTGGAGCAGGAACCCGGTCGCGGCCGCGAGATCCGCGCCGCCCACCGTGGCGAGGAGCTGCAACTGGTCGCCCAGGACCGGCCGGGCCCGGCGCAGCGCGTCCCGCACCGCCGCACACTTGCGCATCCAGGCCAGGTCGTCGATGGGGTCGCCGCCGCGCCCGGTGACGACGGAGGCGTCCGTACCGCACAGCGCCGCGATGAGGGTGGCCGCCGCCGTGGTGCCGCCCACGCTGAGGTCGCCGAGCACCACCAGGTCCGTACCCGAGTCGGCCTCCTCGTCGGCGATCGCCATACCGGCGCGGAACGCCGCCTCGGCCTCCTGCGGTGTCAGCGCGTCCTCGATGTCGATGCGCCCCGAGCCGCGCCGCACCCGGTGGCCCGCGACATCCCCCGGCACCTCGTCCGGCTCGCAGTCCAGCGCCATGTCGACGACCCGGACGCCGACGCCGAGCCGGCGGGCGAGCACCGCGCCGGTGCTCGCGCCCTCGGCGGCCTCGCGGACCAGCGCGGCCGCGGAGCCCGCGGCCCGCTTCGACACACCGAGCTCGGCGACACCGTGGTCGCCGGCGAAAAGGATCACGCGCGGCCGCGCGACCGGCCGCACGGGCACGGACCCCTGGGCGGCGGAGAGCCACTCGCCCAGTTCGTCGAGGCGGCCGAGGGCGCCGGGCGGCACGGCGAGCCGGGCCCTGCGCTCCTCGGCGTCGCGGCGGGTCCCGCCGTCGGGGCGCTCGATCAGGTCGGTGAAGTCGTCGAGATTAAGCGAGCTCATTCGTCGAACAGTACCGGCCGCGACGACGGCCGGCCCCTGCCGTCCCGTCCGTCACTACGGCCCCGCCCGGACCGCTTTCTGACGCTCCGTTACGCCATGCGGTGCACCGACTCCGGAGCGTCATGGCGAGGGCGCCGATGGTCCCTTGTATTCGTGTTTGTATCGGATTGTCGTACTCATTCGGATGGTCGTTCAACGGTGATCGCGGCGGTCGCGGCGGGGAGTTGTCGGTGCCCGGTGCTGCCCGCGCCCAGCACCGAACCTCCCACGCGGTACCAGGAGTTGACGAAGAAATGTCCCCGAAGGACCAGGCCGTGGCCGATCGGCGCCCCGGCTACCTCACCGAACTCGCCCGCGGCACCGAGCGCTTCCACGAGCCCCGTCGCCGCGACTGCCCCTGGTGCGGCTCCACGAGGCTGCGCACCCGGCTGCGCACTACCGACCTGCTCCAGCACAAGCCGGGCACCTTCACCATCGACCAGTGCCGGTCCTGCGCCCACTCGTTCCAGAACCCGCGGCTCACCCCCGAGGGCCTGGACTTCTACTACCGCGACTTCTACGACGGGCTCTGCGCCGACCAGGCCGAGAAGATCTTCGGCCCGCAGAGCTCCACCAAGCGCTATCTGCGGGCCGCCCGCGCCCTGAGCGCGTTCATCGAGCCGGAGAGCTGGCTGGACGTCGGCACCGGCCGGGCGCACTTCCCCGCGGTCGCCAAGGAGGTGCTGCCCTACACGGCGTTCGACGGCCTCGACATCGGCCCGGGCGTCGAGGAGGGCCGCAGACGGGGCCGCGTCGAGGAGGCCCACCGCGGCACGCTGCCGGACCTGGCCACCGAACTGGCCGGCCGCTACGACGCGATGAGCATGTTCCACCACCTGGAGCACTCCGTCGATCCGCGCGAGGAACTGAAGGCGGCCCACCGCGTCCTGCGCCCCGGCGGCCACCTGATGATCGAGGTCCCCGACCCGGAGAGCCGTTACGCGAAGCTGCTCGGCAAGTGGTGGGTCTCGTACTTCCAGCCGCAGCACCTGCATCTCATCCCGCTGGCCAACCTGCGCACCGAGCTGACGGCGCTCGGCTACACGGTCGTCGCCGTCGACCGCCGCGAACCGCACCTCCCGCTGGACCTGTCGGCCGCCTGCGCCCTGCTCCTCGGCCACTGCCTGCCCGACGCCGACGACCCGTGGCGCACCAAGGCCCCGGGCCGCGTCCGGCGCAGGCTGCGCCAGGCGCTGATGTACCTGGCGGCCCCCGCCTTCGTCGCGTGCTACGCCGCCGACCAAGTGCTGGCCCCGCTGCTCAGCCGCACCCGCTTCTCCAACGCGTACCGGGTCATCGCGCGCCGCAACCCGGACGCCTCCTGAACCCCCCGCCGCCCCGCCGTCAGCCGCGCAGCGCGAGCGCCTGTCCGGCGACGACGAGCAGCACCTGCTCGCACTCGCCCGCGAACGCGGCGTTCAGCCGGCCGAGTTCGTCGCGGTAGCGGCGCCCGGACGCGGTGGCGGGCACGATCCCGGAGCCGACCTCGTTCGAGACGGCGACGAGGACCCGCCGGGTGTGCCGGGCGCCGTCGACGAGCTCGGCCACCTTCGCGCGCAGCGCCTTCTCGCCCCCGCCGGCCCACTCGGCGTCGTCCCATGCCCCCACCTCGTCCATCGCGTACGTCAGCCAGAGCGACAGGCAGTCGACGAGCAGCGGAGCCGGGTCCGTCCCGTCGGCCAGCAGCGGCAGAAGATCGCAGGTCTCGGCCGTGCGCCACGACCCGGGCCGCCGCTCGCGGTGCGCGGAGACCCGGTGCGCCCACTCCGAGTCCCCGCCGCGCGTCCCGCCGGTGGCCACGTACAGCACATCGGGGAAGGCCTCCAGGCGCCGCTCCGCCTCCACGGACTTCCCGGACCGCGCCCCGCCGAGCACCAGCGTCCTGCGCGGTACATCGGGCACGTCCTCGTACACCCCCACGGTCAGGGTGGTCCCGTCCGGCACGGCCCGCGCGCCCGCGGCCGCAAGGCGTCGGGCCAGCTCGGGGCCCGGCGGCACGTCGTGGTCCAGGTGCACGGCCACCACGTCGGTGGTCGGCCCGACCGCGCCCACGGACCGCAGCCGCGCCAGCGCGTCGGGCCGCCCGATGACGTCCAGGACGACCATCTCGTACGGCGCCCGCACGCCTTCGAGCCCCGCGGGCGCGGCACCCGGCGGCAGATACAGCAGCCGCCCGCCCTCGGGCCCCGTCACCTCGTACCCGGTGCCCGGCGCGTCCAGGGCCAGCGCCCGCACCCGGTGCCCGGTGAGCAGCGCGAGCTCCCGCCCGTCCGGCACCCGCCCCGGCCGCGGCAGCCCGGCCGGCACCTCCACCGCGGGCCCGTCGTGCGGATGCGAGAGCAGCACCTGCCGTACGCCGCCGAGACTGTGCCCCGCGCGGGCGGCGGCGAACGCGGCGCCCGGCGTCAGGTCGAGCAGTACGGTCCCGTCGATCAGCAGGGCCGTCGCGGCGCGGGCGTCCGGGCCGAGAGCGGTCGCGCAGGCCGCGCAGGGGCAGTCGGGGCGGGGCAGCCCTTCGGGGGCGCCGGTTCCGAGCAGAGTCAGTTCCACGGGAAGATCCTCCCGCGCCACCGCGAGAGCCGCGCGCCCGGCTAGGCTTTCCAGAGACATGCAGGTTCCAGAGACATGCAGGACATCCGGTACCGGGAGGCTGACTGACATGGCGGCATGGACGTGGCGGTTCGAGAAGTCCGACGGGACAGAGGTGTCTCCGGCGGTGCAGCCGGAGGAGTTCACGACGCAGGGCGACGCCGAGTCCTGGATCGGCGAGCAGTGGAAGGAACTGGTGGAGGGCGGCGCGGACCAGGTCACCCTGTCCGAGGACAGCACGGTGATCTACGGCCCGATGAGCCTGCACGCGGAAGACGCAGCAGACACGGCCGCGGAGAGCTGACGCGCATTCAGGGCGGGAGCGGGTCGGGCGGGGGCGGGGGAGACCCCGCCGCCTGTTCCGGCCGGCCTCGGATCGTGCGCGGGCCTCAGATCTTGCCGAGCGTGACGTCCGCCTGCTTGCGCGTCCCGTCCCGGGTGTACGTCACCGACACCTTGTCGCCCGGCTTTTTCGCGGCCAGCGCCTCGGACAGCGACTGCATCGTCGACACGTCGGTGGAGCCGAACCGGGTGATGATGTCCCCGGCCTCGATCCCCGCCTCTTTCGCGCCGCCGCCGTCCGTCACGGAGACCACGGCGACCCCGGCCGACCGGTAGCCGTCGTCGAGCACCGTGCGCCCCGTGATGCCGAGCGCGGCCCGCCCCGAGTCCGTCACCTTGCCGTCCTTGATCACCTGGTCGGCGACGGTCGTGGCCATGGACGCGGGAATGGCGAAGCCGATGCCGGGCGCCGCGCTGTTGCCCAGGCCGGGGTCGGTCGCCGCGAGTGTCGGGATGCCGATGACCTGACCGTCCAGGTTCACCAGCGCGCCACCGCTGTTGCCCGGGTTGATCGCGGCGGACGTCTGCACCATGTTGGCGATGGTGGCCCCGGTGCCGCCGCCGGACCGGCCCTCGCTCACGGTCCTGCCGGTCGCCGAGACGATGCCCTGGGTGACGCTGGAGGAGAGCCCGAGCGGCGACCCCATCGCCAGCGTGATCTGCCCGACCTCCACCTTCGAGGAGTCCCCGAACTTCGCGGCCCTCAGCCCGTCCGGCACCTTGTCCAGCTTGATGACGGCGAGGTCCTGCTCCGGATACGCGTAGACGAGTTTCGCCGTGAGTTCGTCCGTGCTGTTGGACGTGGTGACCTTGAACGTCTTCTCGTCGCCGACCACGTGCGCGTTCGTCACGATGCGCCCCTGATCGTCGTAGACGACCCCGGAGCCGAGATCGGAGGAGGCCTGGATCTGGACGACCGACGGCAGGACTTCCTTGATCACCTTCTGGTAGTCGTCCTGAAGGCTGTCGGCCGCCGCGGGCGCGGCCTGCGTAGTGGTGTCGGGCGGACCGGACGCACCGGAGCCCGAGCAGCCGGATACGAGCGCCGCGGCACACAGCGCGGCGGCCGGGAAGACAAAGGGGGTGCGGCGAACACGCGGGGAGGAGACATTCATGCCCGGATTGTCACGTTCGCGCAGGACGGTCGCCCGCCCTGCGCCGCCGAACAGGCGTCAGCCGCGCACTCCGCACATCAGCCGCGCACTCCGCACAGGTGCATCAACGCCGCCACCCGCCGGTACGGCTCGGTACGCCCGGCCCGCTCCTCCGCGGCGAGCAGCGTCTGCAGCTCCCCACGCTCCGGCGGCTCGGTTCCGTCACCCGCCTGGTCCGTGAAGACCCGCACCCCGTACCAGGCGTGCAGCGGCGCGCCGATCCCGGCGAGCGTCGCCGTCAGGGTGTCGAGGCGGTCCGCCCGTACATCGAGCCCGAGGCGGTTGTGGTACTTCGTCGAGTCGAAGGCGCCGAGCGCGGTGACCCAGTCGCCGGCCAGACCGGGCCGCATGGCGAGCGCGTCCGCGTTCCGTACGAGCAGCGAGAGCAGGCCGCCCGGGGCCAGCATCCGCGCCAGGCCCGCGAGCAGCGCGTCCGGGTCCTCGACGTACATCAGGACGCCGTGGCACAGCACGACGTCGAAACTGCCGGGCAGGAAGTGGACCCCGGTGTCCCGGCCGTCGCCCTCGACGACCCGCACCCGCTCGCGTACTCCCTCGGGCTCCGCGGCCAGCGCCTGCCGGGCCGCGGAAACCATGCCCGGGTCCTGCTCGACGCCGGTCACCTTGTGCCCGGCGCGGGCAAGGCGCAGCGCCTGCGTGCCCTGGCCCATGCCCACGTCGAGCACCCGCAGCCGCTGCCCGACGGGAAACCGCCCGGCTATCTGCTCGTCGAGCTGCCGGGCCACCAGCTCCTGCCGGACGACGTTGCGAACGCCGTCCAGCTTCGCCAGCCAGGCTCTCGGCGCGTCGCCGGCGAAGGCCTCGGTGCTCAGGGCCGCTCCCCGCGCTTGACCTGCGGCTTGGGCAGACGAAGGCGCTTCATCTGGAGCGTGCGCATCAGGGCGTAC
Organism: Streptomyces sp. NPDC102467; assembly: GCF_044765445.1. Lineage (NCBI taxonomy): Bacteria > Bacillati > Actinomycetota > Actinomycetes > Kitasatosporales > Streptomycetaceae > Streptomyces > Streptomyces sp. NPDC102467. Next base: position 40,306 of record NZ_JBIWKA010000007.1, read on the forward strand.
GCGACGGCACCCTTGCGGCGCTCGTTCGGGAACTTCTCCGCCAGCAGCTTCTTCAGGCGGAAGGCGGTGATGACCGAGTCGATCACGATCGCCACGATCACGAACAGCCACAGCAGCAGCGCGATGTTCTGCAGCGAGCCGACGCGGACCATGCTCAGGACGAGGATGATCACCGCCATCGGCAGGAAGTACTCGGCGATGCAGAAACGCGAGTCGACGAAGTCGCGCGCGTACTTGCGCACGGGGCCCTTGTCGCGGGCCGGCAGATAACGCTCGTCACCGTTGGCCAGCGCGGTGCGCTGGCGCTCCATCGCGGTGCGGCGCTCGTCGCGCTGCCGGGAGCGGGCCTCCTTCGGCGACATCTTGGTGTTGGCCACGCTGCGGCGCTGCGACTGAGCCGCGCTGCGCTTGGGCGTGGGGCGGCCCTTGGGCGCCTGCGGGTCACGGGTCTGCGTGGAGGAGGAGGTCACCGGGGCCTTGGCGGCGGGGGCCTTGTCATCCTTGGATCGGCTACGGAACACAAAAGCCAAGGGTACGCGGTGGTCGTGCATGGACCACAGGCCCGTGGGGAACGATCCGGCAACACCGCGCGTCCATAGGGGCACATCCAGGGGCACATCCATCGGTGCACATAGGGGCACACCTACTCCTTACGCCGGAGCGGAGCCGGACGCAGTCGTCCTTGGGGATGAGCGCATCCGCACCTGAACAGTGCGGTAATAGATGCAGGACCCGTACTGTGGATTCTGTCGCAGTGCTGGAGCTTGAACGGCCGGTCGGAACTGTCAGAAGGGGGCGCGCGAAGCCCATGAGCGGTGTCATGAAGCGTATGGGGATGATCTTCCGCGCGAAGGCGAACAAGGCCCTTGACCGGGCCGAGGACCCGCGCGAGACCCTTGATTACTCGTACCAGAAGCAGCTGGAGCTCCTGCAGAAGGTGCGCCGCGGCGTCGCCGACGTGGCGACGAGCCGCAAGCGCCTGGAACTGCAGCTGAACCAGTTGCAGGGCCAGTCCTCGAAGCTGGAGGACCAGGGCCGCAAGGCGCTCGCGCTCGGCCGTGAGGACCTGGCCCGTGAGGCGCTCTCGCGCCGCGCGGCACTCCAGCAGCAGGTCACGGACCTGGAGACGCAGCACCAGACGTTGCAGGGCGAGGAGGAGAAGCTCACCCTCGCGGCGCAGCGGCTGCAGGCCAAGGTGGACGCCTTCCGTACGAAGAAGGAGACCATCAAGGCGACCTACACCGCGGCGCAGGCGCAGACCCGGATCGGCGAGGCGTTCTCCGGCATCTCCGAGGAGATGGGCGACGTCGGCATGGCGATCCAGCGGGCCGAGGACAAGACGGCCCAGCTGCAGGCGCGGGCCGGCGCCATCGACGAGCTGCTCGCGTCCGGCGCCCTCGACGACTCCTCCGGCCTCGCCAAGGACGACATCCAGAGCGAGCTCGATCGCCTCTCCGGTGGTACGGATGTAGAGCTGGAGCTGCAGCGCATGAAGGCCGAGCTGGCCGGAGGCTCCTCGTCGTCGCAGCAGGCGATCGAGGGCGGCGCCGGACAGGGTCAGCAGCCGCAGCAGCCGCAGGACACTCCGCGCTTCGACAAGCAGTAGCTTCGACGAGCAGTAGCAGCCACAGCCCCGAGGAGGGCGTCATGATCGTACGGATCATGGGGGAGGGCCAGGTGAAGCTGGCCGACAGCCACTTCACCGAGCTCAACACGCTGGACGACGAACTGCTCGGCGAGATGGAGAGCGGCGACGAAGCGGGCTTCCGTCGCACGCTCGCCGCACTCCTCGACGCCGTCCGCCACCTCGGCGAGCCGCTCCCCGACGACGCCCTGGAGCCCTCGGAACTGATCCTCCCCGCGCCGGACGCGACCCTGGAAGAGGTGCGCTCCATGCTCGGCGACGACGGCCTCATCCCGGGCTGATCAGCACCGCGGCGAAGGGGGCGGCTACGGTGAGCCCGGTGACCCCCCTCGTACGGTGGGCCAGGGCGCACCCCCTGGCCCTGGACGCCATCGTCGCCCTCGGCGTCCTCATCGCCATGGTCGCCGGCTCCTTCGTCGACCCGCACGGCCCCGACGGCGCGTACATCTGGGGCGCCCACGCGCCGGACGGCCTCAGCCTCCTCCTGATGGTGCTCGGCGCCGCCGCGCTGATCTTCCGGCGGATCGCCCCCATGTACGTACTGGGCGCGACCTCGGCCGTCTCCATCGTCGAACTCGTCACCGGCGAACCCCGCGCCCCCGTCGTGATGTCCGCCGTCATCGCGCTCTTCACCGTCGCCGCCCGCACCGACCGCCCCACCACCTGGCGCGTGGGCCTCGCCACCATGGCCGTGCTCACCGGCATCGCCATGTTCGTCGGCCCGCTGCCCTGGTACGCCCAGGAGAACCTCGGCATCTTCGCGTGGACCGGCATGGCCGCGGCCGCCGGGGACGCGGTCCGCTCCCGGCGTGCCTTCGTCGACGCCATCAGGGAGCGCGCCGAGCGGGCCGAGCGCACGCGCGAGGAAGAGGCCAGGCGGCGCGTCGCCGAGGAGCGGCTGCGCATCGCCCGCGATCTGCACGACGTCGTCGCCCACCACATCGCGCTCGTCAACGTCCAGGCCGGGGTCGCCGCGCACGTCATGGACAAGCGGCCCGACCAGGCCAAGGAAGCGCTCTCGCACGTCCGCGAGGCCAGCCGCTCCGCGCTCAACGAACTCCGCGCCACCGTCGGCCTGTTGCGCCAGACCGGCGACCCCGAGGCCCCGACGGAACCGGCCCCCGGGCTGGTCCGCCTCGACGACCTCGTCGCCACGTTCCGGCACGCGGGCCTGCCCGTCGAGGTGGCCCGCACCGAGTCGGCCCCGGCGCTGCCCGCCGCCGTCGACCTGGCCGCCTTCCGCGTCGTGCAGGAAGCGCTCACGAACGTACAGAAGCACGCGGGCCCCGACGCGAAGGCCGAGGTCAGCGTCGTACGCGTAGGGCGCGACGTGGAGGTCACGATCCTCGACAACGGACCCGGCGCCACCCCCACTCCCCCCGACCGGCTCGACGAGAACGGCGGCCACGGCCTGCTCGGCATGCGCGAGCGGGTCACCGCACTCGGCGGCACCCTCACCGCGGGACCGCGCTACGGCGGCGGTTTCCGCGTCCATGCGATCCTTCCGGTCGACGCCCGCACCACCACCTCAGGGGATGCCACACCATGACGACCGGCACCATCAGCACGATCAGGGTGCTCCTCGCCGACGACCAGGCCCTGCTGCGCAGCGCCTTCCGTGTGCTGGTCGACTCCGAGTCCGACATGCAGGTGGTGGGGGAGGCGTCCGACGGCGCGGAGGCGGTCCGCCTCGCCCGCTCCGAGCGGCCCGACGTCGTCCTCATGGACATCCGGATGCCCGGCACCGACGGCCTCGCCGCGACCCGTGAGATCAGCGCCGACCCCGAACTCGCCCACGTACGCGTCGTGATGCTCACGACGTTCGAGGTCGACGAGTACGTGGTGCAGTCGCTGCGGGCCGGCGCCTCCGGCTTCCTCGGCAAGGGCGCCGAACCCGAGGAACTCCTCGGCGCCGTGCGCATCGCGGCCGCGGGGGACGCCCTGCTCTCGCCCGTCGCGACCAAGGGCCTGATCGCCAAGTTCCTCGCGCAGGGCGACGGTTCGGACGACGCGGCGCGCGTCGGCGGCGGCCACGCGGAGCGGCTCGCCGCGCTCACAGGACGCGAGCGCGAGGTCCTGGTCCAGGTCGCAGGCGGCCTCTCGAACGACGAGATCGCCGAGCGCCTGGAGGTCAGCCCGCTCACCGTGAAGACCCACGTGAACCGCGCCATGGCCAAGCTCGGCGCCCGCGACCGCGCCCAACTCGTCGTCATCGCCTACGAATCGGGCCTGGTCCGTCCAAGGGTGGAGTGATCCCACCGCCGTACGTACTACGGCCGCAGTAGGCGCCGTATAAGAACGGGACCTGGGAGCGACGCATTCGACGGGTCCCGTGGGCGAGGGTGTGAGCGGGCCCCTGCGCATGTCCGCGTCATGGGCCGTCAACCACCGCTAGACGCCCTGGAGAACCCCAGCCCATGTCCTGGCTGTCGAAATTCAGCCTCGCTCAGCGCGCCCTGATCGGGCTGGTGTCGATCATCGCCATCGCCTTCGGCGCCATCGCGATACCCCAGCTCAAGCAGCAGCTGCTGCCCACCATCGAACTGCCCATGGTCTCCGTCCTGGCCCCGTACCAGGGCGCGTCCCCCGACGTGGTGGAGAAGCAGGTCGTCGAGCCGCTGGAGAACTCCATCGACGCCGTCGACGGGATCTCCGGCATCACCTCCACGGCCTCCGAGGGCAACGCGGTGGTGATGGCCCAGTTCGACTTCGGCAACGGCAGCGACTCCAAGCAGCTCGTCGCCGACGTCCAGCAGGCCGTCAACCGGGCCCGCGCCCAACTGCCCGACGACGTCGACCCGCAGGTCGTCGCGGGCTCCACCGACGACATCCCGACCGTCGTGCTCGCCGTGACGTCCGACAAGGACCAGCAGGCGCTCGCCGACCAGCTCGACAAGACCGTCGTCCCGTCCCTCAAGGACATCGACGGCGTCGGCCAGGTCAGCGTCGACGGCGTCCGCGACCTCCAGGTCGACGTCACGCCCGACGACAAGAAGATGGCCGCGGCCGGTGTCGGCGTCCAGACGCTGAGTCAGTCCCTGCAGGCCGGCGGCGCCACGCTGCCCGCGGGCTCCTTCGCCGAGGACGGCAAGAACCGTACGGTCCAGGTCGGTGGCGGCTTCACCTCGGTCCGCCAGATCGAGGACCTGATGGTCACCGGCCAGGGCGTCAAGAAGCCCGTGCGGCTCGGCGCGATCGCCGAGGTGAAGCAGCGGCCCGCGACGGCCGACTCCATCACCCGCACCGACGGACGGCCCAGCCTCGCGGTCGCGGTCACCATGGACCACGACGGCTCCGCGGTCTCCATCTCGAACGCGGTCAAGGACAAGCTGCCCGACCTGCGCAAGGACCTCGGCTCCGGCGCGAAGCTGACGGTCGTCAGCGACCAGGGCCCGGCCGTCTCGAAGTCCATCTCGGGGCTGACCACGGAGGGCGCGCTCGGCCTGCTCTTCGCGGTCATCGTGATCCTGGTCTTCCTGGCGTCGCTGCGCTCGACCCTCGTCACCGCGGTCTCGATCCCGCTGTCCGTGGTCCTCGCGCTGATCGTCCTGTGGATCGGCGACCTGTCGCTCAACATGCTCACGCTCGGCGCGCTGACCATCGCGATCGGCCGCGTCGTGGACGACTCGATCGTCGTCCTGGAGAACATCAAGCGCCATCTCGGCTACGGCGAGGAACGCCACGAGGCGATCCTCAAGGCGGTCCGCGAGGTCGCCGGGGCGGTCACCTCCTCCACCCTCACCACGGTGGCGGTCTTCCTCCCGATCGGCCTCGTCGGCGGCATGGTGGGCGAGCTGTTCGGCTCGTTCTCGATCACCGTGACAGCCGCGCTCATCGCCTCCCTCCTCGTCTCGCTCACGGTCGTCCCGGTCCTCTCCTTCTGGTTCCTGCGGGCGCCCAAGGGGATCCAGGGCATCGACCCGGAGGAGGCGCGCCGCAAGGCCGAGGAGAAGGAGGCCCGTTCCTGGCTGCAGCGGATCTACGTTCCCGTACTGCGCTTCGCGACGCGCCGCCGCCTCACGAGCCTGGCCATCGCGGTGGTCGTCCTCGTCGGCACGTTCGGCATGGCGCCGCTGCTCAAGACCAACTTCTTCGACCAGGGCGAGCAGGAAGTCCTGTCCATCAAGCAGGAGTTGAAGCCCGGCACCAGCCTGGCCGCCACCGACGCCTCCGCGCGCAAGGTCGAGAAGGTGCTCCAGGGCATCGACGAGGTCAAGGACTACCAGGTCACCATCGGCTCGTCCGGCTTCATGGCGGCCTTCGGCGGCGGCACCGACACCAACCAGGCCTCGTACCAGGTGACGCTGAAGGACAAGGCGTCCTACGAGGACACGCAGGACCGCATCGAGCGCGAGCTCGACAAGCTGTCCGACGCCGGCACGACGACGATCTCGGCCGGTGACGGCTTCGGCAGCCAGGACCTCAGCGTGGTCGTGAAGGCCGCCGACGGCGATGTGCTGAACAAGGCCTCGGAGCAGGTCCAGAAGGCAGTCGCCGGGCTCGACGACGTCACGGACGTCACCAGCGACCTGTCGCAGTCGGTGCCGCGGATCTCGGTCAGGGCCAATTCCAAGGCGGCCGCGGCCGGGTTCGACGACACCACGCTGGGGGCCGCCGTCGCCCAGGCGGTGCGCGGCACCACCAGCGGCAAGGCGATCCTCGACGACACCGAGCGCGATGTCGTCGTGATGCCCGCCGAGCCGGCCACGACCATGGACGGCCTGAAGAAGCTGCCGATGGGTCCGGGCGGCGTGAAGCTCGGCGACATCGCCACGGTGCGGCTGGTCGACGGTCCGGTCTCGATGACCCGGATCGACGGCGCCCGCGCGGCCACCATCACGGCCAAGCCGACCGGTGACAACACGGGTGCGGTCAGCACCGACCTCCAGTCGAAGATCGACAAGCTGGATCTGCCGGCCGGCGCCACGGCCACGATCGGCGGTGTCACCTCCGACCAGGACAGCGCGTTCAAGAACCTGGCCCTGGCGATGCTCGCGGCCATCGCGATCGTCTTCATCCTCCTGGTGGCGACGTTCCGCTCGCTGGCCCAGCCGCTGATCCTGCTGGTCTCGATCCCGTTCGCGGCGACCGGCGCGATCGGACTGCTCGTCATCACGGGCACCGCGATGGGTGTCCCCGCGATGATCGGCATGCTGATGCTCATCGGCATCGTCGTGACGAACGCGATCGTCCTGATCGACCTGATCAACCAGTACCGCGCGCAGGGGTTCGGCGTGGTCGAGGCCGTGGTCGAGGGCGGTCGCCACCGTCTCCGGCCGATCCTCATGACGGCCCTGGCCACGATCTTCGCCCTGCTCCCGATGGCGCTCGGCGTCACCGGCGAGGGCGGCTTCATCGCGCAGCCGCTCGCGGTGGTCGTGATCGGCGGCCTGATCACGTCGACGCTGCTCACGCTGCTCCTGGTGCCCACGCTCTACGCGATGCTGGAGCTCCGCAAGGAGCGGCGGGCCGCCAAGCGCGCGGCGAAGCGGGAGCGCAAGGCCGGGGTTCCGGCCCAGTCCGTCTCCCAGGAGTCGGAGCCGGCCGGGGTCTGACGCCCCCCCGCCTTGGGCGATCTGCCGCCATGGGCGGCGGGTGGGCAAGGCGGCACCCCAGCGCGGGGCGAGCGCTTGATCAGGCGCTCGCCCCGGTGCCGGGCGGGTTGAGGTACGTCGCGGCCCGCGGCCCGGTGGTCCTGCGGCGCGCAGTTCCCCGCGCCCCTTACGGGGCTACGGAAGAGCCAGCATGCGCTCAAGCGCCAGCTTGGCGAACTGTTCCGTCTCGCGGTCGACCTCGATACGGTTCACGAGCTTGCCGTCCGCCAACGACTCCAGGGTCCAGACCAGGTGCGGAAGGTCGATCCGGTTCATGGTCGAGCAGAAGCACACCGTCTTGTCGAGGAAGACGATCTCCTTGCCCTCCGGCGCGAACCGGTTGGCGAGACGCCGTACGAGGTTCAGCTCGGTGCCGATGGCCCACTTGGACCCGGCGGGCGCGGCCTCCAGCGCCTTGATGATGTACTCGGTCGACCCGACCTGGTCCGCTGCGGCGACGACCTCGTGCTTGCACTCGGGGTGCACGAGCACGTTCACGCCGGGTATGCGCTCGCGCACGTCGTTCACCGACTCCAGCGAGAACCGCCCGTGCACCGAGCAGTGCCCGCGCCACAGGATCATCTTGGCGGCGCGCAGTTCCTCGACGGTCAGGCCGCCGTTCGGCTTGTGCGGGTTGTAGAGCACGCAGTCGTCGAGCGACAGGCCCAGATCGCGCACCGCGGTGTTGCGGCCCAGGTGCTGGTCGGGCAGGAAGAGCACCTTGTCGCCCTGCTCGAACGCCCAGTTCAGGGCCCGCTCGGCATTGGACGACGTGCAGATCGTGCCGCCGTGCTTGCCCGTGAACGCCTTGATGTCCGCGGACGAGTTCATGTACGAGACGGGGACCACGGACTCGGCGATCCCGGCGTCGGTCAGCACGTCCCAGCACTCCGCGACCTGCTCCGCGGTGGCCATGTCGGCCATCGAGCAGCCCGCGGCCAGGTCCGGCAGTACGACCTTCTGCTCGTCCCCGGTCAGGATGTCGGCGGACTCGGCCATGAAGTGCACACCGCAGAAGACGATGTACTCGGCCTCGGGCCGCGCGGCGGCGTCCCGTGCCAGCTTGAAGGAGTCGCCGGTGACGTCCGCGAACTGGATGACCTCGTCGCGCTGGTAGTGGTGCCCGAGCACGAACACCTTGTCGCCGAGCTTCTCCTTGGCCGCGCGAGCGCGCTCCACCAGGTCCGGGTCGGAGGGGGAGGGCAGGTCGCCGGGGCACTCGACACCGCGCTCGCTCGCGGCGTCGGCTTCCCGGCCGAGCAGCAGCAGCGCCAGCGGCGTAGGTGAAACGTCCAGGTCAACGGGTGCCTGAGGGGTCTGGGCCGTGGTCACGTCACGCACCCTTTCTTGTCAGCTTCTTGCCAGCAGAGCGACTTCTCGTCGAATTGACGTTATCTATCATAGCCGCTTCATGTCAGTTTGACGACGTGGATGTCGTCGATGTGACGCAATCCGCCCCGGCCACCCCGTGCCCTGTTCGCCCCGGGTGTGCGAGCATGAAAGAGAAGCGCGAAACGCCCCGACGATCCGGAATGGATCCGGGCCTTTGCCGGTTGCAATGGTCGGCAAGCAGTCTCCGTACAACCCGGGAGAGATGTAGATGTCCGTATCGGACGAGACCACCACCGTCAGCGACGGCATCATCCTGAGCGACGACGCCGCGGCCAAGGTCAAGGCGCTGCTCGAGCAGGAAGGCCGCGAGGACCTGGCTCTGCGGGTGGCCGTTCAGCCCGGCGGCTGCTCCGGCCTGCGTTACCAGCTCTTCTTCGACGAGCGCTCGCTCGACGGTGACGTCGTCAAGGACTTCGGTGGCGTCAAGGTCGTCACCGACCGCATGTCCGCCCCGTACCTGGGCGGCGCGTCCATCGACTTCGTCGACACCATCGAGAAGCAGGGCTTCACGATCGACAACCCGAACGCCACGGGCTCCTGCGCCTGCGGCGACTCGTTCAGCTAAACAGCGCGAACGAAGGGCGGCCACCCCTCCAGGGGTGGCCGCCCTTCGTCGTGCCGGTCCGTGTCGGTTGCGGGTCTCAGTCCCGCGGCGCCGGAGCGGCCCCGCCCGGCCCGTTCTTCTGCGCGGGCGGCACGGCGGAGCCGTCCGTCCCCACGACCTTGCGGTCACCCAGCGACGAGTCCAGCGTGACGGGCAGCGTGTAGAACTTCGCCAGCTGGATGCAGACCGTGCCCTTCTTCTCGGTGGACGCCACCCGCACGGTGACCTGCCCCCCGGACTCGTCCGCGGACGCCGCGTACTTCGCGCACACGCCCCCGGAGAAGTGCAGCGTCAGTGTCCGCCCGTCGGCGCCGTATCCCTCGACCGGCACATTGCGCTTGTCCGCCCCGGCCCCCGTCGACGCCGAGGCCGACGCGGATGCCGAGGGAGACGTCGAACTCCCCGGCGCCACCAGGAACTTCGGCTCCACCGCGGGATGCGTCACGGTGAACTCCTGCCCGGCCCCGCCCGGCTTCACCCGGAACAGCCACGACGGCACCAACGCCTGCTGCCCCTCCACGAAGTGGGCGGCGAGCCCGAACGTGGCCTCCCTGACGGCGACCGTCGCGGACGCGGGCGGCCGAGGCGACGACGGCGTACACCCGGCGCCCTGCTTGGTGCCCTGCTCCGCGCCCTGCTTCGCGTCCGGGGTGCCCGAGCCCAGCGGTTCCGCGCTCGCGCACCCGCCGACCGACCCGCGATCACCCGCGGCCGTACTGTTCAGCCGCCCGATCGTCTCCTTCGCCCCGATCGTCGGATACGTGTCACTCTTGACCGGCGACTTCAACTGGCCGCTGCCGCCCACCACTTGACCGTCCGAGCCGATCTGGATCCCGGTCGACCAGCCGTACGTCGGCAGCCCGCCCACCGTCGGGTCGGCGTTCACCACCCGGATGGCGCCCATGAGCTGCGTCGCGTCCAGCTTGGCGTCGTCCTGGCCGAGGGCCTTGAGGACCGGCGCCGCGGTCTTCTTCGCGACGGCCTCGCTCACCGCGTCCTTTCCGCTGCCGTCGCCCGCCGGGTCCGCGCACTTCGTCCCGCTGCCGCACTTGGCGCCGGCCGACGGCGCGTACCGGGCGTACGTCCAGGTCCCCGGCGTCTTCCGGTTCACCTGGAGCGAGGGCCCCGAACCGTCCTTGGCCGGGCCCAACCGCCAGGCGCCGTCCTTCAGTTGTGGCGTGCCGCCGACGTCGAGAACTTTGCCGAGCGTGGCCACCTCGGCGGCGGTCACCTCGCCTTCCGCCCGGTAGACGGGAGCCTCGCCCGGACCGTCCGGCAGAGCACCGGAGGCCCGATAGCGCGTGCCGTTCGGGTCGGGCTCACCCGGCGCGATCCCGTTCGTCGTGCCAGGACTGCCGCCCTGCGCGTACCCGTCCAGGGCGAGCGGCGGGGGAGTGCCGTCGCCGCTGGGCCCACCGGCGCGGTCCTCGCCGCCCCCCGACGCATTCGTCGCGAGGTACGCTCCACCGCCACCGGCGAGCAGCACAGCCGCCGCGACCGAGGCGACGGCCAGCGTGCGCCGCCGCCGGCGCTGATCCTGTGTCTGCTCTTCGGTGCTCACCGCATCGCTCCTTCGCTGCCGCGTCGTATCCCGCATCCCCTCTATGAGGGACAACTACAGGGACAGCGATGGGACGTGACGAGGGGGCGTGCGGTTCCCTTCCGGGCGCCGTCAGTCGCCGAAATCTGCCATGGCGTCGATGAGCCGGGCGGACGCGGCGGGCACGACGACGCCGTGGATGCCGGATGCATCGGCCACGGACACCGGCCTGTCCAACTCCCAGGGTGCGCGCGGCAGCACCCAGTGCGGAACCATCCGGGCACAGTCGCCGCGCAGCGCGGCGAGTCCGTCCTGAACCATGAAGGACACGTCGTACGTCATGGCCGCACCGTAGGCACGACAGGTCGTACGAAAAAAGCCCTACTATCGGGTAGTTTTCGCACTTCAGAGCAGGCCGTCCGACCCGATAGCGTGAACTGTCAATCCCTTTCCCCTCAGGAAGCGTGACCTCGCCGTGCGAATCGCAGTCACCGGATCCATCGCCACCGACCACCTGATGACCTTCCCCGGCCGTTTCGCCGACCAACTCGTCGCCGACCAGTTGCACACGGTCTCCCTCTCCTTCCTCGTCGACAATCTCGACGTCCGCCGGGGCGGCGTCGGCGCCAACATCGCCTTCGGCATGGGACAGCTCGGCACCGGCCCCGTCCTGGTGGGCGCGGCCGGCTCCGACTTCGACGAGTACCGGGCCTGGCTGGACCGCCACGGCGTGGACACCGCCTCGGTCCGTATCTCCGAGACCCTGCACACGGCCCGCTTCGTGTGCACCACGGACGCCGACCACAACCAGATCGGCTCCTTCTACACGGGCGCGATGAGCGAGGCCCGTCTCATCGAGCTGAAGACCGTCGCCGACCGCGTGGGCGGCCTCGACCTGGTGCTCATCGGCGCGGACGACCCGGAAGGGATGAAGCGCCACACCGAGGAGTGCCGCTCCCGGAACATTCCCTTCGCGGCCGACTTCTCGCAGCAGATCGCGCGCATGGACGGCGACGAGATCCGCCTCCTGCTCGACGGCGCCACCTACCTCTTCTCCAACGAGTACGAGAAGGGCCTCATCGAGTCGAAGACCGGCTGGACCGAGGCCGAGATCCTCGCCAAGGTCGGCCACCGCGTCACCACCCTCGGCGCGCGCGGCGTGCGAATCGAGCGGGTCGGCGAGGACCCGATCGAGGTCGGCTGCCCGGAGGAGCACGCCAAGGTCGACCCGACCGGCGTCGGCGACGCGTTCCGCGCCGGTTTCCTCTCGGGGCTGGTCTGGGGCGTCTCCCACGAGCGCGCCGCCCAGGTCGGCTGCATGCTCGCGACCCTGGTCATCGAGACTCTCGGCACCCAGGAGTACGAGTTGAAGCGTGCGCCGTTCATGGACCGCTTCCGCAAGGAGTACGGCGACGAGGCCGCGGTCGAGGTCGAGTCCTACCTCGGCTGAGAGAGCCCCGTAAGGGGCGCGGGGAACTGCGCGCTCAGCCACAACGAAGCCGCGGTCGCGTCTGCTCGGTACATGAGCAGACGCGACCGCGGCTTTTCGTCGGTCGGTCGCGCCCCCGCGGCGGAGCCGCATACCGACACAGCCCCGCGTCCCTCATTAGCCCCTCCGCACCTCATAAGCGACGGCCCCGTCAGGCCTGGGCGAGGAACCCACGTACTCGTGCCCCTGCGTAAAACACCACGCCGGGATATCGACGGCGGCTACCTCGTCATCGGCGACGACCGTGACCGTGCCGCCGACCCGGACGCGGCCGATCGCGCGGGCCAGCTCGATGACCGGCTGCGGGCAGGTCATGCCGACCGCGTCGACGGTCACCGCCTCGGCGTCCCCGTCCCCGCCCACCACGGGTGCTCCGAGTTTCTCCCGCACCCCTCGCACGAGGCCCGGCAACACCTCCAGGAACCGTTCGACCTCCGCCTCCGGAACCCCGAGCGGCAGCGACACCCGTACGTTGCCCTCGCTCACCACCCCCATGGCGCGCAGCACATGGCTGGGCGTCAGCGTGCTGCTGGTGCACGACGACCCGGACGACACCGAGAAACCGGCCCGGTCCAACTCGTGCAGCACCGTCTCCCCGTCGACGTAGAGGCAGGAGAACGTCATGAGGTGCGGCAGCCGTCGCACCGGGTCCCCGACGACCTCCACATCCGGCACGAGCTCGGGCACCCGGGCCCGGAGCCGTTCGGTCAGCGCGCGCAGCCGCGCCGACTCCTCGGCCGCCTCGGCACGTACGGCCCGCAGCGAAGCGGCGGCGGCCACCACGCCCGGGATGTTCTCGAACCCGGCGGCCCGCCCGGACTCCCGCTCGTCCGCGGGCCCTTGCGGGGCGAACCGCACGCCTTTCCGTACGGCGAGCACCCCGACCCCGGCCGGGCCGCCCCACTTATGGGCGCTCCCGGCCAGCAGTGACCAGCCGCCCTCGACCGGCCCCCAGGCGAGCGACTGCGCCGCGTCCACGAACAGCGGCACCCCCTCGGCCCGGCACGCCTCGGCCACCTCGGCGACCGGCTGGACCGTCCCGACCTCATGGTTGGCCGACTGCAGACAGGCCAGAGCGGTATCGGGCCGCACGGCATCGGCGTACGACGAAACGGACACGGCGCCCTCCCGCCCCACGCCCACCTCGGTCACCGCGCCGCCGCTGCCGGCCAGGGCCGCCGCCGAATGGAGTACCGCCGAGTGCTCCACCGCCGACACCACCAAGTGGCGCCCGACACGCCGACGTCCCGCGAGTGCGCCGGCGATTCCCTCGTGCACGGCCCGCGTCCCCGACGAGGTGAACACGAGCTCGTCGGGCCGGCATCCCACCGCCTCCGCGGCCGCCTCGCGCGCGGCGTCAAGGAGAAGCCGCGCTTTTCGTCCTTCCCGGTAGAGCCGGGACGGATCGGCCCACCCGTCGTCAAGGGACGCCTGCAGCGCCTGCCGGGCAACGGGATGAAGGGGAGCGGACGACGCCACATCGAAGTAAGCCACGCCTCAACGCTAAAGCGCCCCATCTGGAGCGCCCCCGAAGGGGCGCGGGGCCGTATCGATCTGCGGCTCCGCCGCGCGGGCGCGAGCAACCACGACGGACCGGCAGCCGCCACTCGACGAATCCCCCACCCCGCATGGCGCACCGACCCCCCGTCAGAAACCCCCAACGGGCCGGATCCCACCCTTCGGAGTGACCCGCGGCGCGTTAGGCACCCTCCCCGCGCGACCCCAAATAGCGTCCAGTAGGGTTTGGTCCGCATAAACATCCAAACCCCTGCCCGTGTGCCAGGGCGGCGAGCGACCAGCGAGACGGCCGTAGCCAACCAGCGCGGGCGAGACTCTCGGGAAGGCGCTACGTGAGTCCCAACGGCTCCGACCGCTCGTCGCGGCGCCCGATGCGGCGGAAGCTGCCGCAGGTGCTGACTGCGGGCCTGATCCTGGTGACCGCTACAGGTTGCACATACAAGGACTTTCCTCGTCTTGGTATGCCCACCCCGGTTACCGAAGAGGGCCCCCGGATCCTCTCCCTCTGGCAGGGCTCGTGGGCGGCAGCGCTCGCCACGGGCGTGCTGGTGTGGGGGCTGATCCTGTGGAGCATCATCTTCCACCGGCGCAGCCGGACCAAGATCGAGGTTCCGACGCAGACGCGGTACAACATGCCGCTCGAGGCCCTGTACACGGTTGTTCCACTGATCATCGTGTCGGTCCTCTTCTACTTCACCGCGCGCGACGAGTCGAAGCTTCTCAAGCTCGACGACAAGCCGGCGCACACCATCAACGTGGTCGGCTACCAGTGGAGCTGGGGCTTCAACTACGTCGAGAACGTGCCCGGTGTCAGCGGCGACGCGAAGACGTCCAAGGAGCTCGCGGGCATCCCGTCGCGCTTCGTGGACGACTTCCCGGCGAACGCCGGCGGTGTCTACGAGGTCGGTACTCCTGGCGAGCGGAATCCGCAGACCAACAACCCCGGCCCCACGCTCTGGCTCCCCAAGGGCGAGAAGGTCCGCTTCGTCCTCACTTCGCGTGACGTCATCCACTCCTTCTGGGTGGTGCCGTTCCTCATGAAGCAGGACGTGATCCCGGGCCACACCAACGCGTTCGAGGTGACCCCCAACAAGGAGGGGACCTTCCTGGGCAAGTGCGCCGAGCTGTGCGGCGTCGACCACTCCCGGATGCTCTTCAACGTGAAGGTCGTCTCTCCTGAGCGCTACGAGCAGCACCTCAAGGACCTTGCCAAGAAGGGGCAGACCGGTTACGTCCCGTCTGGCATCGCCCAGACGGACCACGAGAAGAACCGGGAGACGAACAACCTGTGAGCATCCTCAACGATCCCAAGGGTGCCGCGGCAGCTGACTCGTACGAGAAAGAGCTGCCGGCTCGGCCCAAGAGCCCCGGCGCGACTGTGATCAAGTGGCTGACCACCACTGACCACAAGACGATCGGCACGATGTACCTGGTCACGTCGTTCGCGTTCTTCTGCATCGGCGGAGTCATGGCGCTCTTCATGCGCGCCGAACTGGCCCGCCCCGGCACGCAGATCATGTCGAACGAGCAGTTCAACCAGGCGTTCACGATGCACGGCACGATCATGCTGCTGATGTTCGCGACGCCGCTGTTCGCGGGCTTCGCGAACTGGATCATGCCGCTGCAGATCGGCGCCCCCGACGTCGCGTTCCCGCGGCTGAACATGTTCGCCTACTGGCTGTACCTGTTCGGCTCGCTGATCGCGGTCGGTGGCTTCCTCACCCCGCAGGGTGCGGCCGACTTCGGCTGGTTCGCCTACAGCCCGCTCTCGGACGCCGTCCGGTCGCCGGGCATCGGCGCCGACATGTGGATCATGGGTCTGGCCTTCTCCGGCTTCGGCACGATCCTCGGTTCGGTCAACTTCATCACCACCATCATCTGCATGCGCGCTCCTGGCATGACGATGTTCCGCATGCCGATCTTCGTGTGGAACGTGCTGCTGACCGGTGTGCTGGTCCTGCTGGCCTTCCCGGTGCTTGCCGCCGCGCTGTTCGCCCTGGAGGCGGACCGCAAGTTCGGTGCCCATGTGTTCGACGCCGCGAACGGCGGCGCGCTGCTATGGCAACACCTCTTCTGGTTCTTCGGCCATCCAGAGGTGTACATCATCGCCCTACCATTCTTCGGAATCATTTCCGAAGTGATCCCAGTGTTCGCGAGAAAGCCGATGTTCGGCTACTCGGGCCTGATCGGTGCGACGATCGCCATCGCCGGTCTCTCCGTGACCGTGTGGGCGCACCACATGTACGTCACCGGCGGCGTGCTCCTACCGTTCTTCTCCTTCATGACGTTCTTGATCGCCGTACCAACAGGCGTGAAGTTCTTCAACTGGATCGGAACGATGTGGAAGGGCTCGTTGTCCTTCGAGACACCGATGCTCTGGGCGATCGGCTTCCTGATCACCTTCACCTTCGGTGGTCTGACCGGCGTCATCCTGGCGGCCCCGCCGCTGGACTTCCACATCTCGGACTCGTACTTCGTGGTGGCGCACTTCCACTACGTGGTGTTCGGCACCGTCGTCTTCGCGATGTTCGCCGGATTCCACTTCTGGTGGCCGAAGTTCACCGGCAAGATGCTCGACGAGCGACTCGGCAAGATCACGTTCTGGACGCTGTTCGTGGGCTTCCACGGCACGTTCCTGGTGCAGCACTGGCTGGGTGTCGAGGGCATGCCGCGTCGTTACGCGGACTACCTCGCGGCCGACGGTTTCACCGCGCTGAACACGATCTCGACGATCTCCTCCTTCCTGCTCGGTCTGTCGATCCTGCCGTTCTTGTACAACGTCTGGAAGACCGCCAAGTACGGCAAGAAGATCGAGGTCGACGACCCGTGGGGCTACGGCCGTTCGCTCGAATGGGCGACGTCCTGCCCGCCGCCGCGGCACAACTTCGTCAGCCTGCCGCGCATTCGCTCCGAATCGCCGGCGTTCGACCTGCATCACCCTGAGATCGCGGCTTTGGACCAGCTGGAGAACTCTGGCCATGGTGCCAAGGACAACGCAGCCCTCGCTGGCGGCAAGGAGGCCGGCAAGTGAAGGTCCAAGGCAAGATGTTCATCTGGCTGAGCCTCTTCGTCCTGATCATGGCCGGTGTCTACGGCGTGTGGTCGAAGGAGCCGGCCGGTACGACGGCGCTCTTCCTGGCGTTCGGCCTGTGCATCATGATCGGCTACTACCTGGCCTTCACGGCCCGGCGGGTCGACACCGGCGCGCAGGACAACAAGGAGGCCGACGTCGCGGACGACGCCGGCGAGGTGGGCTTCTTCAGCCCCCACTCCTGGCAGCCGCTCTCCCTCGCCGTCGGTGGCGCGCTCGCTTTCCTGGGCGTCGTCTTCGGCTGGTGGCTGCTGTACTTCTCGGCCCCCGTCATCATGTTCGGCCTGTGGGGCTGGGTCTTCGAGTACTACCGCGGTGAGAACCAGACCCAGTAGAACCAGCCGGTTCTGAACTCCCGTGCCCGAAGGGCCCGGACACTCCTGAGGGAGCGTCCGGGCCCTTCGGTGTGTCCGACATGCCCCGTGCGGCTCATTCACCGCGCTGGACGTGACGAACCTTCTTACGGTGTCTTCATGGACCACTCACCGCGCATCCGTACGGTTCTGGGCTGCACCCTGCTGGTGGCCGCACTCGGTGCGGGCGTCACGGCCTGCGGCAGCACCGGCCACCCGCTCTCCGCCAAGCCCTACGACGCGGCGAGCCAGATCTCCTTCAGCGGGCCCGCGAGCGGCAAGAAGGCGGATCCGGACAAGCCCCTGGAAGTCTCCGCGCAGGGCGACGAGGGACGCATCACCGACGTCATCGCCACGGACGCCCTGGGACGCTATGTCGCGGGCGAACTCTCCGCCGACGGCAGGAGATGGCACACCACGGCCCCGCTGGCCGCTGAGGCCCAGTACACGGTCCGGGTCAGCACCCAGGACGAGGACGGCGCGCCGGGCCGCAAGGTGCTCGCCTTCGAGACGGGCAACCCCAGCAAGGAGAAGTCGCTCAAGGTCACCTTCGGCCCCGAGCGCGGCAAGTACGGCGTCGGCCAGCCGATCACGGCCGAACTCAACAAGGCCGTCAAGGACGAGAAGGCCCGCGCCATCGTCGAGCGCGCCCTGAAGGTGGAGTCCCAGCCCGCGGCGGACGGCGGCTCCTGGTACTGGGTGGACAGCAAGACGCTGCACTACCGCCCCAAGGAGTACTGGCCCGCCCACGCCACCATCACGGCGCACAGCAACCTCAAGGGCATCAAGGTCACCGACACCCTCTGGGGCGGCGAGAGCAAGTCCCTGACCGTCACCACCGGCGACCGCGTCGAGGCGATCACCGACGCGGGCTCGCACTCCATGACGGTCTACCGCAACGGTGAGGAGATCAACGAGATCCCGGTCACCACGGGCAAGCCGGGCTTCGAGACCCGAAACGGCGTCAAGGTCGTGCTGGGCAAGGAGTACTACGTACGGATGCGCGGTACGAGCATCGGCATCTCCACGGGCAGCTCGGACTCGTACGACCTGCCCGTGTACTACGCGACCCGCGTCACCTGGAGCGGCGAGTACGTGCACGCCGCGCCCTGGTCCACCGGTTCCCAGGGCTACGCCAACGTCAGCCACGGCTGCACCGGTATGAGCACCGGCAACGCGGCCTGGTTCTTCGACACCGTGCGCACGGGCGACATCGTGAAGGTCGTCAACAGCTACGGCGAGGAGATGGACCCGTTCGGCAACGGCTTCGGCGACTGGAACGTCAGCTGGAAGAAGTGGGGCGAGGGCAGCGCCCTCTCTACCGCGGGCAAGGCCGATCCGGCGCGACAGGCCCGGCTCAGCCCCGCGGTCTGAGCCGCTCGGTGTGAGACTTCCGACTCCCGTACGCCGACGGCGTACGGGAGTCGCCCGTTCCCGCCCGCGGCGTCAGGCGCTGACGGCCTGTCGGGTGCGGAGCAGGGAGGCCAGCGCGCCGGCGAACTCGACCGGGTCGACCGGCAGCGTCACCGCGGCCTCCGCGCGGCTCCAGGTGGCCAGCCAGGCATCCTGCGGGCGGCCGATCAGGAGCAGCACCGGCGGGCAGCGGAAGACCTCGTCCTTGATCTGCCGGCACACCCCCATGCCGCCCGCGGGGGCCGCCTCGCCGTCCAGGACGCAGACATCGACACCGCCCCGGTCCAGCTCCTTGAGGACCGCGGGGAGTGTCGCGCACTCGATGAACTGAACCTCGGGCACGTCCGATGCGGGCCTGCGGCCGGCGGCCAGGCGGACCTGCTCCCGCGTGTTGGCGTCGTCGCTGTAGACCAGAACCGTCGCGGTCGACTGCATCGTTCCTCCGAGGCGTTGTCAGTCTGGGTGTTCTAGGGCGTCCTCGGCGCGGAGCCTACTCCTCCCGACACCCCGTCAACAGCGGTTCGCACAGGCCTCCGATGGGCCATATGGGCTGGACACACCCCTCAGACACTCCGAACGGCACCCCCGGGAGTGAGGGCGAGATAAGCGACCGACATAATGTCGGTCGTGGCGACAGCAACGACAGTAGAAACCGGGCACGCGCACCCGTCGGTCAATCGACCGAACCTCACCAGCGTCGGAACCATCATCTGGCTGAGTTCCGAGCTGATGTTCTTCGCGGCCCTCTTCGCGATGTACTTCACCCTGCGATCGGTGACGGGACCGGATCACTGGAAGGAAATGGCCTCGAGCCTGAACCTTCCGTTCTCCGCGACGAACACCACGATCCTGGTGCTCTCCTCACTCACATGCCAGCTCGGCGTGTTCGCCGCCGAGCGCGGCGACGTGAAGAAGCTCAGAATGTGGTTCATCGTCACCTTCATCATGGGTGCGATCTTCATCGGCGGTCAGGTCTTCGAGTACACGGAGCTGGTCAAGAAGGATGGGCTCTCGCTCTCCTCCGACCCGTACGGCTCCGTGTTCTACCTGACCACCGGCTTCCACGGCATGCACGTGACAGGCGGGCTCATCGCCTTCCTGTTCGTCCTCGGCAGGACGTACGCGGCCCGGAAGTTCACCCACGAGCAGGCGACCGCAGCCATCGTCGTGTCCTACTACTGGCACTTCGTCGATGTCGTCTGGATCGGCCTCTTCGCCACGATCTACCTGATCAAGTAGTTCGAAGATCACAGCATCGGGCGTAGAACCCGACACATTCCAGTAGCACCGACGCAGAAGATCCTGACACCGGGGTAATCCGTGAAAAAGCTCTCCGCACGACGACGCCATCCGCTGGCGGCGGTCGTCGTACTACTCCTCGCGCTGGCGGCCACCGGGGGGCTGTACGCCGCGTTCGCGCCCGCGAGCAAGGCGCAGGCCGATGAAACCTCCCAGTCCCTCGCCATCGACGAGGGCAAGAAGCTCTTCTCCGTAGGCTGCGCCAGCTGCCACGGAGCCGGTGGTCAGGGCACCACTGACGGTCCGAGCCTGGTGGGCGTCGGCTCAGCCGCCGTCGACTTCCAGGTCGGGACCGGCCGTATGCCGGCCCAGCAGCCGGGGGCCCAGGTCCCGAGCAAGAAGGTCATCTACTCGCAGGCCGAGATCGACCAGCTGGCGGCGTACATCGCCTCCCTGGGTGCCGGTCCGGTCGCGCCGACCTCGAAGGACTACAACCCCGACGGCGCGGACATCGCCAAGGGTGGCGAGCTGTTCCGCACCAACTGCGCGCAGTGCCACAACTTCACCGGTGAAGGTGGCGCCCTGACGCACGGCAAGTCCGCGCCGAACCTCGAAGGTGTCGCTCCCAAGCACATCTACGAGGCCATGCAGACGGGCCCGCAGAACATGCCGTCCTTCCCGGACACGACGATGACCACGCAGAACAAGAAGGACATCATCGCGTACCTCGACGCGGTCAACGGCGACGATACGCAGAGCCCGGGCGGCCTCAAGCTGGGCGGGCTCGGCCCGGTCAGCGAGGGTCTGTTCGCCTGGATCTTCGGTCTCGGCGCCCTGGTCGCGCTCGCCATCTGGGTTGCCGCTCGGACCGCAAAGGCCAAGAAGTCATGAGTAGCCAAGACATTCCAGAAGAGAACCTGCCCACCGAGCAGGAGACCGGGCACGGCTCGGTCGCGGTGAAGTCGGATCACTCCGACCCCTTCGCCGACCCCGGCCTTCCGGAGCACGAGCACCGGGTCCAGGACATCGAGGAGCGGGCCGCCCGTCGATCCGAGCGCGTCGTGGCGATGCTGTTCGTGATCTCGATGCTGGCCACGGTCGGCTTCATCGCCTCGTACGTCACCATCGACGTCGACACGAGCATCTACGTCTTCCCGATCGGGCACATCAGCGCGCTCAACTTCGCGCTGGGCATGACCCTGGGTGTGGCGCTGTTCTGCATCGGCGCGGGCGCGGTCCACTGGGCCCGCACCCTGATGTCCGACGTCGAGGTCGCCTCCGAGCGGCACCCGATCGAGGCCGAGCCCGAGGTCAAGGCGCAGGTCCTGTCGGACTTCGCCGACGGTGCGCGCGAGTCGCAGTTCGGACGGCGCAAGCTGATCCGCAACACGCTCTTCGGCGCGATGGCCCTGGTGCCGCTCTCCGGCGTCGTCCTTCTTCGTGACCTCGGCCCGCTGCCGGGCACGAAGCTGCGCCACACGGCGTGGAAGAAGGGCCTGAAGCTCGTCAACATGAACACGAACGAGCCGCTGCGCGCTTCGGACATCGCGGTCGGTTCGCTCACCTTCGCCAAGCCCCAGGGCGTGGAGGAGCACGACGAGGACTTCCAGCAGGTCATGGGCAAGGCCGCGCTGATGCTGGTCCGTATCCAGCCGGAGAACATCAAGGACAAGCACGAGCTCGAGTGGTCCCACGAGGGCGTCGTCGCGTACTCGAAGATCTGCACCCACGTCGGCTGCCCGATCTCCCTGTACGAGCAGCAGACGCACCACGTGCTGTGCCCGTGCCACCAGTCCACCTTCGACCTCTCCGACGGTGCGCGGGTGATCTTCGGTCCCGCCGGTCACGCACTGCCGCAGCTGCACATCGACGTCGATGACGAGGGTTTCCTCGTGGCGCAGGGCGACTTCGCTGAGCCCGTCGGCCCTGCCTTCTGGGAGCGCGGATGAGTACTACCACCACCAACGACGCGCCTTCTCGTGAGAAGGCGCCGGCCGGCGAGCGCGTCGCCGACTGGGCGGACGGACGCCTGGGGATCTACTCCCTGGCCAAGTCCAACATGCGCAAGATCTTCCCGGACCACTGGTCCTTCATGCTCGGCGAGATCTGCCTGTACAGCTTCATCATCATCATCCTCACGGGTGTGTACCTGACGCTGTTCTTCCACCCGTCCATGAACGAGGTGACGTACAACGGCAGCTACATCCCGCTCAAGGGACAGCTGATGTCGGAGGCGTTCAACTCGACCATGCACATCTCCTTCGATGTGCGCGGTGGTCTGCTGATCCGGCAGATCCACCACTGGGCGGCGCTGATCTTCCTCGCGGGCATGTTCGTGCACATGATGCGCGTGTTCTTCACGGGCGCGTTCCGCAAGCCGCGTGAGGTCAACTGGCTGTTCGGCTTCCTGCTGTTCGTCCTGGGCATGTTCACCGGCTTCACCGGTTACTCGCTCCCGGACGACCTGCTCTCCGGCACCGGTGTCCGCTTCATGGAGGGCGCTGTCCTGTCCGTGCCGATCGTCGGCACGTACATGTCGTTCTTCCTGTTCGGCGGCGAGTTCCCGGGCGGCGACTTCGTCGCGCGGTTCTACTCGATCCACATCCTGCTGCTGCCGGGCATCATGCTCGGCCTGATCGTGGCCCACCTGATCCTGGTCTTCTACCACAAGCACACGCAGTTCGCGGGTGCCGGAAAGACCGAGAAGAACGTCGTCGGCATGCCGCTGCTGCCGGTCTACATGGCCAAGGCGGGTGGCTTCTTCTTCCTGGTCTTCGGTGTCATCGCGGTGGTCGCGGCGATCGCCTCGATCAACCCGATCTGGGCCATCGGCCCGTACCGCATCGACCAGGTCTCCACCGGCGCCCAGCCCGACTGGTACATGGGCTTCTCCGAGGGCCTGATCCGTGTGATGCCGGGCTGGGAGATCAACTTCTGGGGTCACACGCTCGTTCTGGGCGTGGCGATTCCGCTGGTGGTGGTCTTCCCGCTGGTGCTGGTCGTCATCGCGGTCTACCCGTTCATCGAGTCCTGGGTCACCGGCGACAAGCGCGAGCACCACATCCTGGACCGCCCGCGCAACGTTCCGACGCGTACGGCCTTCGGTTGCGCGTGGATCTCGTGGTACTTCGTCCTGCTCGTCGGTGGTGGCAACGACCTCTGGGCCACGCACTTCCACCTGTCGCTCAACGCGATCACCTGGTTCGTCCGGGTCGGCTTCTTCGTCGTGCCGGTCCTCGTGTTCATCGCCACCAAGCGGATCTGCCTCGGCCTCCAGCGCCGCGACAAGGACAAGGTGCTGCACGGACGCGAGTCCGGCATCATCAAGCGCCTGCCGCACGGTGAGTTCATCGAGGTGCACGAGCCGCTCGACGCCGAGGCGCTGCACGCGCTCACCGCGCACGAGCAGTACCAGCCGGCCGAGATCGGTCCGACGGTCGACGAGAACGGTGTCGAGCGCAAGGTGTCGCGCCTGCAGAAGACGCGCGCCAAGCTGTCGAAGGGCTACTACGGGGAGAACAACCAGATCCCCAAGCCCACCGCCGAGGAGTACAAGGAGATCACCAGCGGCCACGGCCATCACTGATCTCTGAACTGTTCGCCACGGCAGGAGCCCCCGTCCAGGCACTGGACGGGGGCTCTTTGCCGTCCGCGGCGCTCGATAAGCTGGTGCTGCGCAGTCTGCGTAGCCCTTACTGACACAACTGGAGCGGCCATGAGCGCTTTGCCCCCCGCTGGAGGCGACACCGCGGCGGGCCGTTCCTGGCCCGCCGTCCTCAACGGTCTGCTGGAAGGCCGTGACCAGAGCGCCGACGACACCGCGTGGGCGATGGACCGCATCATGCGGGGTGAGGCGACCGACGCGCAGATCGCCGGCTTCGTGGTGGCGCTGCGGGCCAAGGGCGAGACCGTGGAGGAGATCTCCGGTCTGGTGCGGGCCATGTACGAGCACGCCAATGTGATCGAGGTGCCGGGGGAGAGCGTCGACATCGTCGGCACCGGCGGCGACGGCGCCAAGACCGTCAACATCTCCACGATGTCCGCGATCGTGATCGCGGGCACCGGCGTGAAGGTCGTCAAGCACGGCAACCGCGCCGCCTCGTCGGCCTCCGGGGCGTCCGACGTACTGGAGAAGCTCGGCGTCAATCTGGAGCTGACGCCCGCCCGGGTCCCGCAGATCGCGGAGGAGGCGGGGATCACTTTCTGCTTCGCCGTGAAGTTCCACCCGGCGCTGCGGTACGCGGGCGCGGCGCGCAGCCAGCTCGGCATCCGGACCGTCTTCAACCTGCTGGGCCCGCTGACCAACCCGGCGCGGGTCCGCTCGCAGGCGGTGGGCGTCGCCGACGCGCGGATGGCGCCCATCGTGGCCGGCGTCTTCGCCGAGCGCGGCAACTCCTCCCTCGTCTTCCGCGGCGACGACGGGCTCGACGAGCTGACCACCACGGCCACCTCCCGGGTGTGGGTCGTGCGGGACGGGGCTGTGCGCGAGGAGTCCTTCGACCCGCGGGACGTGGGCCTGGACCTGGTGCCCGTGGAGGCGCTGCGCGGCGCGGACGCCTCGTACAACGCCGAGGTCGCGCGGCGGCTGCTCGACGGGGAGCGCGGGCCCGTACGCGACGCCGTGCTGCTGAACTCGGCGGCCGCGCTCGTGGCCGTCCGGCCGGGCACGGGGACGCTCGCCGAGCAGCTCCGGGCCGAGATGGACCGCGCGGCCGAGTCGATCGACTCCGGCGCGGCCAAGGCGACCCTGGAGCGCTGGGTGGTGGCCAGCAACCGCTGAGCGCCGTACTTGTGCGACGCGGGGCGCAGTCCGACTTGTCTCAAGAAATGGACTGCGCCCTTGCCGCACCGGGAAGATATGGCAGGATGCTTTTCAAGGTCATGAGTGACAGCGATCGAGGCCCCAGCCCGCTGTCCGGCAACCCTCCGTCCGTGGCGGGGTGCCCTGGGTGAAGACCAGGCCGCAAGCAGCAAGGCTTGCGGCAAGCGCGGACCCCTCGCGAACTCCTAGGGGTCCTGGGTCGTTTGAGGGAGCAGTCTCGTGAGCAAGCGAATGTGCTAGGGCCGAGCGGCCCCTTCTTCACCATCTCCATCAGCCTCCGCATGGCCGTGTCCGCGCCGTGCGTCGAGGTCGATTCCCGTACGCCATAAGCCGGTTCACGGCTGCCGTACGGGCTCCGCACAGCCACCTCGCCTTGTCATGCCGGGAGACAGCCATGTCCGCTCACACCACCGCCACCGCCACCGCTTCCTGCGTCGAGTCCGCCGACCCCGCCTGCGGGGCTCCGCTGCCGGTGCTCGGGCGGGACGTGAGCGTGCCGCTCGTCACCGGTGGCGAGGTGACGTACGCCGCCCTCGACTACGCCGCCAGCGCGCCGGCCCTGCAGCGCGTGTGGGACGACGTCGCGGCCTACGCGCCGTACTACGGCAGCGTGCACCGGGGCGCCGGGTACCTCTCTCAGCTGTCGACCGACCTCTTCGAGAACTCGCGGGTCACCGTCGCTGAGTTCCTCGACTGCCGCGCGGACGACCAGGTCGTCTTCACCCGCTCCACCACCGACTCGCTCAACCTGCTCGCCGCCGCGCTCCCCGCCGACTGCCAGGTCTTCGTCTTCGAGACCGAGCACCACGCGTCGCTGCTGCCCTGGCGCAACGCCCGGGTGACGTACCTGAACGCGCCGCGCACGCCGGGCGAGGCCGTCGAGACCCTGCAGCGGGCCCTCGTCGAGCGTGACCCCGCCGGCCCCGCTCTGGTCTGCGTCACCGGTGCCTCGAACGTCACCGGGGAGATCTGGCCGGTGCGCGAGCTGGCGGCCGCCGCTCACGCGCACGGTGCCCGCATCGTGCTCGACGCCGCCCAGCTCGCCCCCCACCACCCGGTCTCCGTCCAGGACCTCGACGTCGACTGGATCGCCTTCTCCGGGCACAAGCTGTACGCCCCGTTCGGCTCGGGTGTGCTCGCCGGGCGCTCCGACTGGCTGCGCGCGGCCGAGCCGTACCTCGCCGGTGGCGGTGCCTCCCGCAAGGTCGCGCGGCGCGTCGACGGCGGCGTGGACGTCGAGTGGCACGACAGCGCCGCGCGGCACGAGGCCGGGTCGCCGAACGTCATCGGCGTGTACTCCATCGCGTCTGCCTGCAAGGCGCTGACCGAGGCCGGCTTCGAGGGTCTCGTCGAGCGGGAGCAGCAGCTGATCCGGAAGGTGCGGGACGGGCTCGCGGCCGTGCCCGAGGTGAAGGTGCTCTCCCTGTTCGGGGACGACGCCCCCCGGGTCGGCGTCATCTCGTTCGTGGTCGAGGGCTGGAACTCCTCGCACTTCGCCGCCGCGCTCTCCGCCGAGTACGGCATCGGCGTACGGGACGGCCTGTTCTGCGCCCACCCGCTGGTGCGCACGCTGCTCGGCTCCGACCCGGAGACCCAGGGCGAGTGCGGGGCGCCGGAGGCGGCGCCGGGCGAGAAGTCGCTGAACGCGATCCGGGTCAGCTTCGGCGCCGGAACGCCGGACGAGCACGTGGAGCGGTTCGTCGGCGCCGTGAAGGAACTCGTCCGGGACGGCGCCGCGTGGAACTACCGCACCGAAGAGGGCCGCTGCGTCCCGGCCCCGTAGGGGGCGCGGGGAACTGCGCGATCAGCCACGACGAAAGCCGCGGACGCGTCTGCTCGGAACATGGGCAGACGCGTCCGCGGCTTTTTTGTGGCTCCCCGCCTAGCTGTCCAGGCCGATGGAGAAGGCGGCCTCCAGGTCATGCTGCGAATACGTGCGGAACGCAACATGCGTATCCGTCCCCTCGACTCCCTGGATCTTGCTGATCCGGCCGGGGATGACATCCGCGAGATCGTCGTGCCGGGCCACCCTGACCATGGCGATCAAGTCGTACGTGCCGGTGACGGAGAAGACCTCACTGACGCTTTCCAGAGCCGCGATCGACTCGGCGATCTCGGGGATCCTGTCCACGCTGGTCTTGATGAGCACGATCGCGGTGATCACGGCTGGCTGTCTCCCTCGGTGGCCGTGGCTGGGGCTGCCCCAACCTTAGCCCGGCCTCTGTACCTCACCCACGCGTAGAGGAACCCGACCGAGAAGCCGACCAGGTGGGCGAGGTACGCGACGCCGGGTCCCTGGCTGTCCTGGCCCGCCGCCACCCACTGCAGCGCCACCCAGAACGGCAGCACCACCCATGCGGGGAAGCGCAGCGGAAGGAAGAGGAGGAAGGGGAGCAGGCTCGTCACGCGTGCGTCGGGGAACAGGTAGAGGAACGCGCCGAGCAGCGCCGAGATGGCCCCCGATGCGCCGACCAGCGTCTGCTCGGAGTCGGCGTGCGCGATGGCGTAGCCGAGGAGCGCCAGGTAGCCGCTGACCAGGTAGAAGAGCGCGTACTGCAGGGGGCCCATGCGTTCTTCGACCATCGCCCCGAAGACGTAGAGGAAGAGCATGTTGCCCAGCAGGTGCACCCAGCTGCCGTGCACGAACAGGGCTGTGGCCGGGGTGAGTGCGGCGCGGGGTGATCCGGTGAAGAGTTCGGCGGGGAGTACGCCCCACCGCTCGAAGTAGGCAGTCTGCGCGGAGAGGAGGTGGTCACCGGTGCCGTACGACGGGTTGAACCCCGACGAGGGGGAGAGCACGAAGACCACGCAGCAGACGGCGATGATTCCGTACGTGACCGGAGCGGGATGCCCTCTGAGGAATGCGGTCACTCTGCCGATCGCGTCGCGTCCGTTGCCGATCATGGGACAGAGCATGACGCAAGGCGGGGAGCGGGCGGTGTACGGCAGGCCGTAGGGTTACGGGCAATAAAGCACGCACCACGTATCACGGAAAGCGCACGTGCCGAGGGCCGTGCTCGAAGGAAGAGGCGACAGTCCGATGACGGTTCCCCTGCCGACCGCCACCACCCGCTGGCGCTGCACGCTCTGCGGCAATCTCACGCGGTTCGACGTGACCCGTTCCTCGAAGGTCGTCGAGTACCTGCACCTCGACCTGGCCGGTGAGCCGAACGTCGAGGAACGCGACGTGGTCAGTGAGACCATCGAGTCGGTGCGCTGCCGTTGGTGCAACGCGGTGGACCAGGTGGAACTCGTGGACAGGCCGGGCGCCGACTCCTGAAGGAGCGGCCCCCCAGTGACTTTGAGGTGACGGATGGTGGAGAGCACTGGCGGGGAGGCCGGAAGCGCCGAAGAGGCCGCCGCCGCCGAGGTGCTCGACCGGCCGTTGCCCGAAGGCGTACGGCGGCGGGTCGTGCAGATCGTCTCGGACGGCTTCGGCGGCCTGACGGTCGGTGAACTGCCGCCCCAATTGCGGCAGTACGCCCGGTTCACCCCGACCCGGCGGATGAAGTTCGCCGGCAACGCCATGGCCGCGGCCGTGGAGAGCGAGACCCTGTTCCGGCAGCGGATCGCGGAGCGGTTCCGGGAGGCACAGCCCGAGCTCTGTGGTGCGCTCGACGCCGGTTCGCCGCCGCCCGCCGCCGATCCGCTGGACGTCGCCGCGGCCGCGTACGTGCTGCGGCCCGTGGGCTGGGTGAAGCTCGTCGCCGCCGCCGGTGAGGAGGCCCAGCGGGCCGACGCCGAGCGGGTCGACGAGGAGACCCGGGCCGAGCTGCAGTCGCTGCGCGACCGGCTCGCCGAGGCGCAGGCCCACACCAAGGCCGAGACGGAACGATTGCGCGCCGAGCTCGACACCGCCAAGCGCGAGGGCGACGCCGTGCACCGCAAGCTGCGGGCGGCCCTCAGCGATGTGAAGCGCGGCGAGGCCGCCGTGCGCAAGGCGCAGGCCGAGGCGGAGGCGGTCCGGTCCGAGGGGCAGGCGCAGGTGTCCGCCGCGGAGAGCGAGACCCGCCGGGTCAAGGCGCGGCTCGGTGAGGCGGAGGCGGCCCTGGAGGCGTCGCGCAGAGCGGCCCGCGAAGGGCGCAGCGTCGAGGACATGCGCGTACGGCTGCTGCTCGACACGGTCCTGGAGGCCGCTCAAGGGCTGCGCAGGGAGCTGGCGTTGCCGCCCGTCTCCGCGCGGCCCGCGGACTCGGTGGACGCCGTGGAGCCGGGCAGGATGACGCCCAAGGACATCGCGGCGCGCGCCCTGCACGAGCACGACCCCGCCATCCTCGACCAGTTGCTCGCGCTGCCCCAGGCCCACCTCGTGGTCGACGGCTACAACGTGACGAAGACCGGGTATCCGACGATGCCGCTGGAGAAGCAGCGGCTCCGGCTGCTCGGCTCCCTCTCGCAGCTCGCCGCGCAGACCGGGGCCGAGGTGACCTGTGTCTTCGACGGGGCCGAACTGGCCGCGCCCGTACTGCTCGCGCCGCCGCGCGGTGTGCGGGTGCTCTTCTCCAAGGCGGGCGTCACCGCCGACGAGCTGATCCGCCAGCTGGTGCGCGCCGAGCCGTCCGGGCGGCCCGTGATCGTCGTGTCGACGGACCGCGAGGTCGCCGACGGCATCGCCAAGGCGGGTGCGCGTCCGGTTGCGTCGGTCATGCTCCTGAAGCGGCTCTCGCGCGGTTGATCCCACCTGCTGCCACCTGCGTTGCATACGTCACATCGGTAACGTCCGTACTGTATGCCCGAATTGGCGAAACCTTCACGCAACGTAGTGTCGAACGGGCATCACTGCACGTGAGTTGAGTGCAAAGAATGCACTCGGTGACCGAGATTTTTCTCGTCAGGATTTGAACTGATCACAAGAAGGTCACTAGGGTCAGGCCTCGAACCTCCGCTCGGGTGATCACTCTCATGAGGTGAGTGACGGTGGAGGGGCACCGCCCATCGGGGGTTCGTGGGCGGCTGGAGGAAGAAGGAGCTCGCCTTCGTGGCGTCCCACCGTCGACCCAAGCAGCCGAGCCGCACCCGTGTGACCGTGCTCACCGCGACCGCTGCCGCTGCCGTAGCCCTCACTTCGCAGGCTGCCAACGCCGCGCCGAAGCCTGACAAGAGCGAGGTCAAGGCCAAGGTCGACAAGCTCTACGAAGAGGCGGAGAAGTCCACCGACCTCTACAACGGGGCCAAGGAGAAGCAGAAGAAGCTCGAGAAGGAGATCGGCGAGCTCCAGGACAAGGTCGCCCGTGGCCAGGAGGACCTCAACGAGCTGCGCACGGGCCTCGGTTCGCTCGCCAGCCAGCAGTACCGCTCCGGCGGTATCGACCCCTCCGTCCAGCTCTTCCTCTCCGCCGACCCGGACGACTACCTGGACAAGGCGTCCACGCTCGACTCGCTCAGCGCTCAGCAGCTCGAGTCGCTCAAGAAGGTCCAGGACAAGCAGCGCACGCTCGCCCAGGAGCGCGCCGAGGCCACCGAGAAGCTCAAGGACCTCGCCGACACCCGCACCGAACTCGGCAAGAAGAAGAAGGAAGTCCAGAGCAAGCTCGGCTCCGCGCAGAAGCTGCTCAACTCCCTGACCGCCGCCGAGCGCCAGAAGATGGCCGACGCCGAGAGCCGCGCCAGCCGTGGCTCCGCGGGCCGCGTCGACCTCGGCAGCGAGGTGCCCGCCTCCCAGCGCGGCGGAGCCGCCCTGAGCGCCGCCGCCACCCAGATCGGCAAGGCCTACGTCTCCGGCGGCACCGGCCCCAACTCCTACGACTGCTCGGGCCTCACGCAGTGGGCGTACGCGCAGGCCGGTGTCTCCCTCACCCGGACCACGTACACGCAGCAGAACGACGGCGTCAAAATAGGCATGAGCCAGCTCAAGCCCGGTGACCTCGTCTTCTTCAACAGCCTCGCGCACGTGGGTCTCTACGCCGGCAACGGCCAGGTGCTGCACGCGCCGCACCCGGGGGCCTCGGTGCGCTACGAGTCGATGAGCACGATCGGCTCGTTCCAGTTCGGCGTCCGCATCTGATCCTCGTACCAAAGGCCTAACAGACTTTGGAAACGCGCCCGTTCGGGCGAATTCCGGAGTCCGCGGCTGACCCCACGCCCCGCCCATGACCTGCGTCATAGGCGGGGCATCGCGTTGTGCGCACCCGAACGGTCGTTGGCCAGGCGGTAGTCGCGCGGCTACTGTCGGCGCGCATTCCCCGATCACGGGGAGCGTCAGCGCTATCGCCAGCGGAAAGGGGAGCGGCTACTCGTGGGGTCCCATCGCCGCACCGCGCACTCCGGTCTCTCAGGTCTCTCGGGGCTCGACCGGAGCACGCGCGTCACCGTCCTGACCGTGGCCGCCGCGTCGGCGGCCGCAGCCCTCGGTGCCGTCCCTGCGGGCGCCGCGCCGCAGGACAAGCCGGCCGACACCAAGGCCGAGGTGGACCGCCTGTACGACCAGGCGGAGACCGCCACCGAGGCCTTCAACAAGGCCGACGAGCGGGCCGACAAGCTCCGCGCCGAACTCGCCTCCTCGCAGGACCAGGTGGCCAGGGGCCAGGAGCGGATCAACAAGATGCGCCACGCGCTCGGCATGGTGGCCGGCGCCCAGTACCGCTCCGGCGGGATGGACCCCTCGCTCGCCCTGATGTTCTCCTCCGACCCGGACGCCTATCTCGACCGGGCCAGCACCCTCAACCGGATCAGCGCCCGTCAGGCCGGCGACCTGGCCGAACTACAGGGCGCCCAGCGGGAACTCGCCCAGCGGCGCGCCGAGGCGCAGCGCCAGCTCGCCGAGCTGGACAAGAGCCGCAAGGCCGTCGCCCGGCACAAGCGCAGCGTCGAGTCGAAGCTCGCCAAGGCGCGGCGGCTGCTCAACTCGATGCCGGACAGCGATCGCGCCGCGTACGAGCGGGCCTCGCGCGGTGGCGCACGCCCCGACCTGGCGGGCGCCGGACCCGCGTCCTCGTCCCGCGCCGCCGCCGCCCTCGCCGCCGCCCAGTCGGCGCTCGGCAAGCCCTACGTCTGGGGCGCCAACGGCCCCACCGCGTTCGACTGTTCGGGCCTCATGCAGTGGTCGTACGGGCGGGCCGGGGTCGGCCTGCCGCGCACCTCGCAGGCCCAGCGGTACGCGGGGCAGCAGGTCCCGCTCTCCCAGGCGCGACCGGGCGACCTGGTCGCGTACGGGTCCGACGCCCACCACATCGGCATCTACGCGGGCAACGGCCAGGTCATCCACGCGCCCTACCCCGGCGCCCCGGTGCGCTACGACCCGGTCGGCATGATGCCGGTCTCCTCGGTGACCCGGGTCTGAGGCGGACCCGGCCGCGCTGAACGTCGTACGATCTGGAAGATGGCTGGTCGACGGCGTGCGGTGCGCAGGGCCGGGTGCTTCGTGGCGCTCGGGGTCCTGCTCGTCGGGGTGTCCGGATGCGACGCGGACGACACCGGGCGCACGGACTCCCGTTCGGCCGCCGTGCAGCGCGTCCTGGACCGCCGGGCGGCCGCCGTACTGGACGGGGACTCCGCCGCGTACCGGGCGACCGGCGGCGCCGACCCCTATCTGCTGCTCGATCTCGCCGCGGTCCCGCTCGACTCCTGGGCGTACAAGCTGACCAGCCTGGACGGTTCGGGCTCCCGGGTCAGTGCCGCGGCCGAACTGCGGTACCGCGTCGACGGGTACGACAAGGCGCCCGTCGTCGCCGAGCGGACGCTGACGCTGCAGCGCACGGGCGAGCGCTGGCGCGTCGTCGACGACGAGCCCGCCGAGAAGTCCGGGCAGCAGCTGTGGGAGCAGGGCAAGGTCACCGCGGTGAAGGGCGCGCACAGCCTCGTGCTCGGCGTCGGGCAGCAGCCGTCCGTGCTGCGGTCGTACGCCGCTCTCGCCGACGAGGCGGTGCCCGCGGTGACGGCCGCCCGGGGGGACGACTGGGCGCGCAAGGTCGTCGTCCTGGTCCCCAAGTCCCTCGACGGGATGGGCGGGTTGCTGGGGGCGCCCGCCTCCGGCTACCAGGGCATCGCGGCCGTCACGACGGGCGAGGCGGGCGGCTCCGGCACGGCGCCCGCGGACCGGGTGATCATCAACCCCGAGGCGTACGGCGTGCTCGGCGCCTTCGGCAAGCAGGTCGTCCTCACCCACGAGACCGCGCACGTGGCCACCCGCGCCGTCACCTCGGCGGCGACACCGCTGTGGCTGTCGGAGGGGTACGCGGACTGGACGGGGTACCGGACATCGGGCCGCGCCCCCGGCGAGGCCGCGCCCGAGCTGCAGCGGGCCGTGCAGGAGGGCACCGCTCCCACCACGCTGCCCGAGGACGCCGACTTCGGGTTCGACAGCGACTCGAGCAAGCTCGCGCGGGCCTACGAAAGCGGCTGGCTGGCCTGCCGGATGATCGCCGACCGCTGGAGCGAGGCGAAACTCAACGCGTTCTACACCGCGGTCGGCGGCCACAAGCAGCGGGCCGGAGCCGTGGAAGACGCCCTGCGGAGCGTCCTCGGCATCGACGAGAACGACTTCGTGGCGCGCTGGCGGGAGTACGTCCGGTCCGAACTGGGCTGAGGGCCGGTTGCGGGGCGGCCGGTCAGGAGGAACTGGTCGCGTCGCTGAGTCCGGCACGGGCGGGCTGAGCGGGTACCGGGGTGCGTGCGGCGTGCCGCGGTTCGGTCACCGTCGCGCGCCACAGGCGGCGGCAGGCGCTCAGCGTCGCGGCGACGAGGAGTCCGTTGCGCACCAGGAGGAGGGTGAGGCCGAGGGTGTCGCTGACCACCACGTGCGAGAACCAGAGGGGGAACTCCAGGAACGTCACGAACGTCGCGGCGAGCACGAGGATCACGGGCAGCGTCATCCGGCTGTCGCGGAACAGCAGGCACACGGCCGCCAGACCGACCAGCCACAGCATGTACTGCGGGCTGATCACCCGGCTCGTCGTCGTGAACAGCAGCACCGCCGTCAGCGCCGCGTCGGCGAGCGTGCCCGACTGCCAGGCGCGCGCCCGCAGCCGCCACAGCACCAGCCAGCCGAAGGCGAGCGCCGTCAGCCCCTGCGCGAGGACGCTGACCACGTCCACGTACGGGCCGAGGAACTCGACCGAGCCGTAGTTCAGCTGCACCGTGCCCGACCAGCCGAACCGGCGCGCCACATGGAAGACCAGCGCGCCGAGCGACTCGACCTCCGTGCCCCGGTCCCGCTGGAAGGTCAGGAAGGCGAACGCACCCGGCATCGCGACGGCGAAGGTGACCGCGAGCCCGCCCGCCGTCAGCGCCGCGGCGCCCCACGACTCGCGGGTCGCGCGGCCGCGCCGGGTGCCGACCAGCAACAGCACCGGCCACACCTTGAGCATCCCGCCCAGCGCGGCCATGACACCCGCGGCCCTCGGATGCCGGGCCGCCGCGAGCAGCGCCGCGACCGCGACGGCCGTGACCATCACGTCGTAGCGCGCGTACACCGTCTGCCCGAGCAGCGGCAGGCCCGCCACCCACACCCAGGCACCGCGCCGTGAACGACCCCGCCGGTCGGCGACGAACAGGAGCATCAGGAAGACGGCCGCGTCCGCCAGGAACGCCATCAGGAAGAACGCCGATGTGTACGAGAGGAACGGGAGCAGCGCCGGGGAGAGGATCGCGACCGCGGCGACCGGCGGGTACTGCCACGTGACGTCGTCCAGCGGGAACGTTCCGGTCCGCAGGACGTCGAACCAGCCCTGGTAGATCACGGAGACATCGCTCGTGACGTCCGGGCCCGGCACGACCAGGACCTTGAAGACGCACAGCAGCAGCAACGTCCTGGTCAGAGCCCAGCTGACAAGGGCCGCCGCTGCATTTCGCGTCTTCATTCGAACCATCATGCCGGGAGGAACTGTGCGGTGGCCACGGAACGAGGCGGCGTGGCGCGTTCCGCACGGTGGGTTCGATACTGTCTGCGGCGATGCACAAGACAAACAAGACGCTGGTCGTGACCAACGACTTCCCGCCCAGGCCCGGCGGCATCCAGGCGTTCCTCCACAACATGGCGCTGCGCCTGGACCCCGATCAGCTCGTCGTCTACGCGTCCACGTGGAAGCGCGGCCGGGAGGGCGCCGAGGCGACGGCCGCCTTCGACGCGGAGCAGCCGTTCACCGTCGTACGCGACGCTACGACGATGCTGCTGCCGACGCCGCGCATGACCCGGCGCGCGGTGGGCCTCCTGAAGGAGCACGGCTGTACGTCGGTCTGGTTCGGGGCGGCCGCGCCGCTGGGCCTGATGGCGCCGGCGCTGCGCAGGGCGGGCGCGCGGCGGATCGTCGCGACGACGCACGGGCACGAGGCAGGGTGGGCCCAACTCCCCGCGTCCCGGGGCCTGTTGCGCCGGATCGGCGAGTCGACGGACACGATCACCTACCTGGGCGAGTACACGCGCTCGCGGATCGCGGCGGCGCTCACGCCCGCGGCGGCGGCGCGGATGGTGCAACTCCCGCCCGGGGTCGACGAGAAGACGTTCCATCCGGGGTCGGGCGGCGACCTGGTGCGGGCCCGCCTCGGCCTCTCGCAGCGTCCGGTGGTGGTCTGCGTCTCGCGTCTCGTCCCCCGCAAGGGCCAGGACACGCTGATCCTCTCGATGCCGCGGATCCTGGCCGCCGTACCGGACGCGGTGCTGCTGATCGTGGGCGGCGGCCCGTACGAGAAGGAGCTCCGCAAGCTGGCGCGGGAGACCGGCGTCGCGGACTCCGTGCGCTTCACGGGGGCCGTGCCGTGGGCGGAGCTGCCCGCGCACTACGGGGCCGGTGACGTGTTCGCCATGCCGTGCCGGACGCGCCGCGGAGGCCTTGACGTCGAAGGGCTCGGCATCGTCTACCTGGAGGCGTCCGCGACGGGCCTGCCGGTGGTGGCCGGCGACTCGGGCGGCGCGCCGGACGCGGTCCTCGACGGGGAGACCGGCTGGGTCGTCCGCGGCGGCGTCCCCGAGGAGGCCGCGGATCGCATCGTGGCGCTGTTGGGGGACCCGGAGTTGCGGCGGCGGATGGGGGAGCGGGGGCGTTCCTGGATCGAGGAGCGGTGGCGGTGGGATCTGCTGGCGGAGAGGTTGCGCGGGTTGCTGTAACGGTTACGGGGGTGCGGGTGCGGGTGTCGGCGGCCGCGCCCCGGTGGGGACTTCCCGCGCAGTTCCCCGCGGCCCTGAGCGTCTGCCGGGTTTCTGTCGTCGGGTGACCGCGGGTGCGTCGTGGTTGCTCGCGCAGTTCCCCGCGCCCCTGGAGCATGCGGCTTCGCCGCAGCCCCATGGGGTGCCTCTGAAATGGCGCACGCAGTGCGCATTTCAGGGGCGCGGGGAACTGCGCGACCAGCCACGACGAGAGCCGCGGCCGCCCGACCGGCACCCAGAGCTACGGCGCCGACGCGCGCTCAGGCCCGGTAGATCGCCTCGACCTCGTCCGCGTAATCCTTCGCCACAACATTCCGCTTCAGCTTGAGCGAGGGCGTCAAGTGCCCCGAATCCTCAGTGAACTGGGCACCCAGAATGCGGAACTTGCGGACCGACTCGGCCTTGGAGACCGCGGCGTTGCCGTCATCCACGGCCGACTGGATCGCGGCGAGCAGATCGACATCGCTGCGCAGCGACGCCACCGTGGAGTCCGCCGGCTTGCCGTGGTCCTCGGCCCACTTGCCGAGGAACTCCTCGTCGATGGTGACGAGCGCCCCGACGAACGGCCGCCCGTCGCCGACCACCATGCACTCCGCGACGAGCGCGTGCGCGCGGATGCGGTCCTCGATGACGGCCGGGGCGACGTTCTTGCCGCCCGCCGTCACGATGATCTCCTTCTTGCGGCCGGTGATACGGAGGTAGCCGTCCTCGTCGAGCGTGCCGATGTCCCCGGTGTGGAACCAGCCGTCGGCGAGGGCCTCTTCCGTCGCGCCCTCGTTGTTCCAGTAGCCGGTGAACAGGTGCTCGCCGTGGAGCAGCACCTCCCCGTCGTCGGCGATGCGGACCACCGAGCCCGGCAGCGGCTGGCCGACCGTGCCGATCTTCTGCCGGTCCCACGGGTTGAAGGCGGTGGCGGCGCAGGACTCGGTCAGCCCGTACCCCTCAAGGACCGTGAAGCCGATGCCGCGGAAGAAGTGGCCGAGGCGTTCGCCCAGCGGGGCGCCGCCCGAGATCGCGTACTCCCCGCGGCCACCGAGCACCGCGCGCAGCTTGCTGTAGACCAGCTTGTCGAAGGTCTTGTACTTGAGCTTGAGGGCCAGGGACGGGCCCTTCGGGGTGTCCAGCGCGCGGCTGTACTCGATCGCTGTGTCGGCGGCCTTGTCGAAGATCTTGCCCTTGCCTTCGGCCTGCGCCTTGGCCCGCGCCGAGTTGTAGACCTTCTCGAAGACGCGCGGCACGCCCAGGATCAACGTAGGCCTGAACGCGGCGAGTTCGTCGGTGAGGTTCTTGATGTCCGGGGCGTGGCCGAGCTTGATGGGGGCCATCAGCGAGGCCACTTCCACCAGCCGCCCGAAGACGTGCGCGACCGGGAGGAAGAGCAGCACCGAGCACTCGCCCGTGCGGAACAGGGGCTTCAGGCGCTCCACCACGTTGCCGCACTCGGCGAAGAAGCTGCGATGCGTCAGCACGCAGCCCTTGGGGCGGCCGGTGGTGCCGGACGTGTAGACGATCGTCGCCGGGTCGTCGGCCTTGGCCACACCGCTGCGCTCGTCCACCGTCGCCTCGGGGACCTCGGCACCGGTGCGGTTGAGCTCCTCGACGCCCCCCGCATCGATCTGCCAGACGTGTCGCAGCTCCGGCACCCGGTCGCGCACGGAGGCGATGGAGGCGGCGTGCGCGTCCGACTCGACGACGATCGCGACGGCACCGGAGTCGCTGAGGATCCACTGGATCTGCTCGGCCGAACTCGTCTCGTAGACCGGGACGGTGATCGCGCCGGCGCTCCAGATCGCGAAGTCGAGCAGCGTCCACTCGTAGCGCGTACGGGACATGAGGGCGACCCGGTCGCCCGGCCGCACGTCGGCGGCGATGAGGCCCTTGGCGGCGGCCCGCACCTCGGCGAGGAACTGGACGGACGTGACGTCCGTCCAGGTGCCGCCGACCTTGCGGCCGATGACGGCGACGTCCGGATGCTGCGCGGCATTTCTGCGGACGATATCGGTCAGATTGCCGTCCGCAGGGACCTCGTACAAAGCCGGAAGGCTGAACTCGCGCAAGACTGCTGCTCCTCATAAGGCGCCGGCGCCACGACTCTGTGTGCTGCGTCGGTGCGGTCCAAGATCGGGCAGGTGCTCAGGACCTCGGCGATCGACTCGTCGACTGACTCGTTGATCGAAATGATGGAACTGAGCACGACTGGACTGCCCGGACGTTACCCACCGGTATAGCTTTTTCGGTAGGGGGTCCAGACCAGATGTTCGCTGCGTCACACGTCATGGCGGTGCTGTGCGCACACTAGTCCACCTGCTTCATGTCTAGGAAGTAACCGCAGGTCCGGTGGCCTCTACCCACCTTCGGTCCAGCGATTTAGGGTGATCGCATGCGCGTACATGTAGTCAGCGATGTGCACGGAAACTCCACCGACCTCGCACGGGCCGGTGAGGGGGCCGATGCCCTTGTCTGTCTCGGTGACCTGGTCCTTTTTCTCGACTACGCCGACCACTCGCGCGGCATTTTTCCCGATCTGTTCGGAGTGGAGAACGCCGACCGGCTCGTCGAGCTGCGCACCGCCCGCCGCTTCGACGAGGCGCGTGCCCTGGGGGCGAAGCTCTGGGCGGGTGTCGACCGCAGGCCCGCCATCGAAAAAGCGGTGCGCAAGCAGTACGCGGAGATGTTCGCGGCCTTCCCCTCTCCTACGTACGCCACCTACGGAAACGTCGACATGCCGCAGCTGTGGAGCGAGTACGCGGGCCCCGGCACCACCGTGCTCGACGGGGAGCGGGTCGAGATCGGCGGCCGGACCTTCGGTTTCGTCGGGGGCGGCCTTCGCACCCCGATGCGCACCCCGTACGAGATCGACGACGAGGAGTACGCGGCCAAGATCGAGGCCGTCGGCGAGGTCGACGTGCTGTGCACGCACATTCCGCCGGAGGTCCCGGAACTGGTGTACGACACGGTGGCGCGGCGCTTCGAGCGCGGCAGCCGGGCGGTCCTGGAGGCCATTCGCCGTACCCGGCCCCGCTATTCGCTCTTCGGCCACGTCCACCAGCCGCTCGCCCGGCGCATGCGGATCGGCGCCACGGAGTGCGTGAATGTCGGCCACTTCGCGAGCCAGGGTCGGCCCTGGGCCCTGGAGTGGTGACGGCGGGGCCGCCCATGCGCGATAGCCTGCACGCGAGACACACGCATGCACGCCGGACCGCATCTGGAGGAACCACCGCGATGGCGGAACACACCAGCTCGAGCATCACGATCGAGGCGGCACCGGCCGATGTCATGGGGGTGATCGCCGACTTCGCCCGCTACCCCGACTGGACGGGCGAGGTGAAGGAGTCCGAGGTCCTCGCGACCGACGACGCGGGCCGCGCCGAGCAGGTCCGCCTCGTCATGGACGCCGGCGCGATCAAGGACGACCAGACCCTCAAGTACACCTGGGCGGGCGCGAACGAGGTGTCCTGGACGCTCGTCAAGTCCCAGATGCTGCGCTCGCTCGACGGGTCGTACGTCCTGAGGCCGGCGGGCACGGGGACCGAGGTCACGTACTCGCTGACCGTCGACGTGAAGATCCCGATGCTCGGGATGATCAAGCGCAAGGCCGAGAAGGTCATCATCGACCGCGCACTGGCAGGCCTGAAGAAGCGCGTGGAATCGGGTTCCTCGAACCCCTCCGGCGCTTGAGGAGCGGGGGTCCGGGGCGGGGCCCCGTGACCTCGGCACAGTAGCCTCGAACACCATGCGCACCCTTCTCGTCACCGGTCCTGGTGGCTCCGGCAGGACCACCATTGCCGCCGCCACCGCTCTCCAGGCCGCCCGCGAAGGGCTGCGCACCCGTCTGATCACCGGGGACCCGGTGGGCGCGGTGGATGATCTCCCCGGCGTCGACGTCACCCGGCTCGCCCCGGCCGACGGGTTCCGGGACGGTCTGCTCGCGCTGCAGGACCGGGCCGGCTCCGCACTCGACCTGCTCGGAGCCGCCCGGCTCGACGCCGACGAGCTCACCCCGCTGCCCGGCAGCGACGAGTTCGCCCTGCTGCGCGCCCTGCGGGACAGCGCCGAAGGCCCCCACGACCTGGTCGTCGTCGATCTGCCGCCCGCACCGCGGGCCGTCGCCGTCCTCGCCCTGCCCGAGCAGCTGCGCCGCTACCTGCGCCGCCTGCTGCCCGCCGAACGCCAGGCGGCCCGCGCCCTGCGCCCCGTCCTCGGCCGGCTCGCGGGCGTGCCGATGCCCGCCGAGTGGCTGTACGAGAGCGCGGCCCGCTGGGACGCCGAACTCGCCGCCACCCAGGCCGTGATCGACGCCGACACCACCCTCGTACGCCTCGTCGCCGAGCCCAGCCGGGCCGCCGCCGAGACCCTGCGCACCACCGGCGCCGGGCTCGCCCTGCACGGCCTGCGCACCGAGGCGCTGATCGCCAACCGGGTGCTGCCCGACGGGTCCACCGACCCGTGGCTGGCCGACGCCGCGGCGCGGCAGCGCAAGGTCGCCGCCCAGTGGCAGGGCGCGTACGAGATACCCCACCTCGGCCGTGAACCGCGGGGCGCCGACCTCGCCGACCTCGACGTGCCGCTGCCCGGCGCGCCATCGCCCCGCACCCCCTGGCCCGTCGAGGACCACCTCGCCGACGACGGCGTACTGGTCTGGCGGATCCCGCTGCCCGGCGCCGTGCGCGAGGAACTCACGCTGATCCGGCGGGGCGACGAGATCGTGATCGGCGCGGGCCCCTTCCGCCGCGTCGTCCCGCTGCCCGCCGCGCCCCGCCGCTGCACCGTGGCCGGAGCCGGGCTCGCCGACGGCGAACTGCGCGTGCGGTTCGCGCCCGACCCGGATCTGTGGCCGCAGACCCGGTGAAGGGCCCGCACCCGTTCGGGTAACGTCGAAGGGGTCAGCGCTTCAGCATCTTTTCAGCTCTCCGCAGGAGTCAGCCGCCATGAGCGACGCCACCGAGCAGCCCGCACCTCAGGTCGACGCCGACGCCTGGGAGCAGGCCTGCGCCGAGGATCTCGCGTCGGAGAAGGCCCGCCGCCGGGCCGAGTACGGGCCGCCGCCCGGCTCGGCCGCCGAGGAGCTGCGCAAGCTCGTCGACGCGGTCGCCGACAAGCTCTCCGGGCTGTCCGGGTCGCAGGCCCCGTTCCTGGGCGCCGTCGCGCAGGGCACCGCCGAGCAGGTCGTCAAGCAGGCCGTCCGCCAGGCCAGGTCCGTCGTCGAACCGGTCATCGAGCGCAACTCCGACGTCTTCGACCACCTGGCCGCCGCGGGCTCCGAACTGCTCGCCGCCTACCGGTCCGCCGTCGAGACCCAGGAGCGCCGCTGGACTCAGCGCTCCCATGAGCCCAAACCCCCCACGGACGAAGGCCCCGACGGGGAACACATCGACCTGGACTGAAGCCCGCTCGGGTACGGTGGGCGCTAGCGGGGCTCGACCGAACTGAGGGATTCATGGGACTCACCATCGGCGTCGATATCGGCGGCACGAAGATCGCGGCCGGCGTGGTGGACGAGGAGGGCAAAATCCTCTCCACGTTCAAGGTGCCGACTCCTTCCACGTCTGACGGGATCGTGGACGCGATCGCCTCGGCCGTGGAAGGTGCCAGGGCCGGGCACGAGATCGTGGGCGTCGGCATCGGCGCCGCCGGTTACGTCAACCGGCAGCGGTCCACGGTGTACTTCGCGCCGAACATCGACTGGCGTCAGGAACCGCTGAAGGAGAAGGTCGAGCAGCGCGTCGGCCTGCCCGTGGTCGTGGAGAACGACGCGAACGCGGCGGCCTGGGGCGAGTACAAGTTCGGGGCCGGCAAGGGCCACCGCAACGTCATCTGCATCACGCTCGGCACCGGCCTCGGCGGCGGCATCATCATCGGCAACAAGCTGCGGCGCGGCCACTTCGGCGTCGCCGCCGAGTTCGGCCACATCCGCATGGTGCCGGACGGCCTGCTGTGCGGCTGCGGCTCGCAGGGCTGCTGGGAGCAGTACGCGTCCGGGCGCGCCCTGGTCCGCTACGCCAAGCAGCGGGCGAACGCGACGCCGGAGAACGCCGAGTACCTGCTGTCGCTCGGCGACGGCTCCCCCGAGGGTATCGAGGGCAAGCACATCTCCATGGCCGCCCGTCAGGGCGACCTGGTCGCGGTGGACTCCTACCGCGAGCTGGCCCGCTGGGCAGGCGCGGGTCTGGCCGACCTCGCCTCGCTCTTCGACCCCTCGGCGTTCATCGTCGGCGGCGGTCTGTCGGACGAGGGCGAGCTGGTCCTCGACCCGATCCGCAAGTCGTACAAGCGCTGGCTCGTCGGCGGGAACTGGCGGCCGGTGGCCGACGTCATCGCGGCCCAGCTCGGCAACAAGGCGGGCATGGTCGGCGCGGCCGACCTGGCGCGGGAGCCCGACCCGGTGATGTGAGGCCGGTGCGCTCCAGGTGCCCGTCGTTCCCCCCGGGGGCGGCGGGCATCGGCGTATCTTGATCTTCATGGATTCCGGCTCCCTCCCCAACTCCCTTAACCAGGCCGACGGTTCGGCCGTCATCCGCGTCCTGAGCTACAACATCCGCTCGATGCGGGACAGCCCCGTCGCCCTCGCCCGCGTCATGAAGGCCTGCGCCCCCGACCTGGTCCTGATCCAGGAGGCACCGCGCTTCTTCCGCTGGCGCAAGAAACTCGCCCGGCTCGCCCGCGCCGCGAACCTGGTCATCCTCTCCGGCGGCGGCAGCGCGGCGGGCCCGGCCCTGCTGTGCTCGCTGCGGGCCACGGTGGAGCGGACGGAGGACGTGCTGCTGCCGCTCACGCCCGGCCTGCACCGGCGCGGCTTCGCCACCGCCGTCGTACGGTTCGGGGGCGCCCGGCTCGGCGTCGTCAGCTGTCACTTGAGCCTGCAGAAGGACGAGCGGTACGCGCAGGGCGGGATGCTGCTCGACCGGATCGAGGAGATGGGCGTCGAGCACGTCGTGGTCGGCGGCGACCTCAACGAGCGCCCCGACGGGCGCACCTTCCGCCGACTGGCCGCCACCCTGAACGACGCCTGGGCGGCCCGCCCCTGGGGCAGCGAATACACCTCGACCCCGGCCGATCCCCATCAGCGTATCGACGCGATCCTCGCCACCAAGGGCATCGAGATCCTCGGCTGCGGCGTCCCGCCGGACCTTCCCGCGAACGACCTGAGGGCGGCCACGGACCATCTGCCGGTCCTGGCCGCCCTCAGGATTCCCGCCGTCTGAAAGACGCCGTCGTCAGACCACGGCCCCGCGCCCCGGGTCGTCGTCCTCGTCGTCGCCCGACTGCATCCGCGCGACCAGCGTGGCGAAGCCGCCCAGGAAACCGCCGACGCAGACCGTCGCCAGCCACCACGTCATCGACCAGCCGAGCAGCACGGAGAGGAGCAGCAGCACCGGACCGCCGATGACGGCCAGCCACGCGAACCTGGCCGTCACGTCCGTCTCCGGCAGCGGCGGCGGCTCCGGCGGCACGAAGTGGCCCTCGTCGTCCTCGTCGAAGTCGCTCTCGGCCGGCTCGGGTGCCGTGTGGTCACGGGGGCCGGGGGTGGCGCCGACGCCGGGGGCGAAGGAGACCGACGAGCCGAGCGGGCCCTTGCCGTCCTTCTTCGGGCGCTTGTCCGGCTCGTCCGGCCCCGCCGAATCGGCCGACTCGTCAGGGTTGCGGGACGGCGTCGTATTGGTCTCCGGGTCCAGGAGTGCCAGATCCTCCACCGACTTGAACGGCTTCGCGCCGGGCGGGTCCGGCGGCTCCTCCCCGTACCCGGCGACGATCTGCGCCCACACGGCGTCCTCGTCGACCGGGAACGCCGCGCCCGGCTCCTCCGCGTCCCGCGGCGGCTGCCCGGCACCGGCAGCCGCGTCCGCACCGGTCACCTCGGGCTCCCGGCCCTCGCCGCCGTCCGGGCTGTCGGGGCTCTCGGGCTCCCGCCGATCCTGCTCAGCCACCGCTGGCCGTCCCTTCCGCGCCCTCGACGGGGCTTGTCACGCCCTCGCCGGGGGTCTTGCCGACACTGGGAGCGAGCCGGTCGATGAACGCATGGCTCTCCTCGAAGATCCGGTCCGCGTCATG
Organism: Streptomyces sp. NPDC102467; assembly: GCF_044765445.1. Taxonomy (NCBI): domain Bacteria; kingdom Bacillati; phylum Actinomycetota; class Actinomycetes; order Kitasatosporales; family Streptomycetaceae; genus Streptomyces; species Streptomyces sp. NPDC102467. The sequence continues at coordinate 84,135 of NZ_JBIWKA010000007.1, forward strand.
GTCCAACGTCGCGACGTGGTAGCTCTGTTCCAGCAGGATCTCCGTGACGTCCGTGGAGGAGATCCGGCTCAGCACGCGGACCGAGTCGGCGGGCGGCACCACGTGGTCCTGGGTGCTGTGCAGCACCATCACCGGCTGGGTCACCTGCGGCAGTTCACGGTCCACGAGCCGGAAGAACGTGCGCAGTTGATGCGCGGAGTGCAGCGGCACCCGGCCGTAGCCGATCTCCTCCGAGCCCTCCTTGGCGATGTCACTGGCGATGCCCTTGACCGTACGGACGAAGTGCCGCGCGACCGGGAGGGCATGTGCGGCGAGGCCGTGCACTTTGTTCCCCGGGTTCACCAGGACGAGCCCCGCCACCTCGTCGCCGTGCCGGGCCGCCAGGCGCAACGCGAGCGCGCCGCCCATCGACAGGCCCGCGACGAACACCTGCGAGCAGCGCTCCGTGAGGTCGCGCAGGGCGCGGTCCACTTCGGCGTACCAGTCCTGCCATCCGGTGACCGCCATGTCCTCCCAACGGGTGCCGTGTCCGGGCAGCAGCGGGAGGGAGACGGTCAGCCCGCGCCCGGCCAGATACTCCGCCCAGGGCCGCATCGACTGAGGTGATCCGGTGAAGCCGTGACAGAGGAGGACGCCGACCTCGCCGCCTTCGTGGCGGTACGGCTCGGCTCCAGGAAGGACCGGCACCTTCGGTCTCCAGTTCGTGAAAGGGGCTACTGGACGGGGAAGCAGGAGGGAAGCAGCGGGAGCAGCGGGACGTGAACTTCACCGTACGCGACCGGGCTGACACCGACCAGGGTCGTCGGGCCCCTGAGCGGCCCCGCGGGTTAAGGTCTGATCCGGACTATGGAAGGCAGTGGGTTGATCTACGGCGCAATGAAGGTGGCCATCGGGGGGCCGCTGAAGCTCGGCTTCAGGCCGTGGGTGGAAGGCATGGAGAACATCCCCGACGAGGGGGCCGCGATCCTGGCCAGCAACCACCTCTCCTTCTCCGACTCGTTCTTCCTGCCCGCCGTCCTCGACCGCAAGGTCACCTTCATCGCGAAGGCCGAGTACTTCACGACGCCCGGCGTGAAGGGCAAGCTGACGGCCGCCTTCTTCAAGGGCGTCGGCCAGCTCCCCGTGGACCGTTCCGGTTCGCGCGGCGCCGGTGAGGCCGCCATCAAGAGCGGCATCGAGGTCCTGGAGCGCGGCGAGCTGTTCGGTATCTACCCCGAGGGCACGCGCTCGCCCGACGGGCGGCTGTACCGCGGCAAGCCCGGCGGTCTGGCCCGCGTGGCGCTGGCCACCGGCGCGCCCGTCATCCCGGTCGCCATGATCGACACGGAGAAGATCCAGCCGCCTGGCAAGGTGATGCCGAAGTTCATGCGCCCCGGCATCCGCATCGGCAAGCCGCTCGACTTCAGCCGCTACCAGGGCATGGAGAACGACCGGTTCGTGCTGCGGGCGGTGACCGACGAGGTCATGTACGAAATCATGAAGCTTTCCGGCCAGGAGTACGTCGACGTGTACGCGACGGCGGCCAAGCGGCAGATCGCCGACGCGGCGAAGACAGAGAAGGCCGCGAAGGCCGAACTGGAGAAGGCCGCGAAGGCAGAGCAGGCCGGGAGAGAAGCGCAGAAGGAGCGGGGCGGCGCCTAGCCGCCTCGCCCCAGGGCGCCGGGGGGCGGGGGACATGGGGAGCACGGTCAAACGCGAGCGGGTCGTACGGATGTCGGTCGAGCAGCCGCTGTGGCGAGCCCTGACGGGCTACCGCCTGCTCACCATGGTGTACGCCATCGGGCTCTTCGCCTCCGCGTACGAGGTGTACGAGCGTCCCTGGGTCGCCGTCGCCTACTTCGCCGTCATGGGCGCCTGGACCGTGGCGACGCTGCCGCAGGTGTCGGGCGCCCGGCGCTGCACGAAGCGGTTCCTCACCGCCGACCTGACGATCGCGGTCGCCGGCATTCTGCTGTCACCGGTCGCGGGCCACGAGCGCGCGGTCACCGGCGGCTCGACGCTGCCGTCGATATGGACGGCGGGCGCGGTCCTCGCCTGGGCGCTCAAGGGCGGCTGGCGCTGGGCGGCCTCCGCGTCCCTGCTCGTCGGCGCCGCCAACGTGATCCAGCGCGGCGGCCTGAGCCGCAGCACTCTGCACAACGTGCTGCTGGTCTGCATCGCCTCCATCGCCATCGGCTACGTGGTCGAGGTGGCCCGCGCCTCCGAGCGCACTCTCGCCCGCGCCCTGGAGATCGAGGCCGCCACCCGGGAGCGGGAGCGCCTGGCCCGCGACATCCATGACAACGTCCTCCAGGTCCTCGCCATGGTGCAGCGGCGCGGCAACGCCCTGGGCGGCGAGGCCGCCGAGATCGGCCGGATGGCGGGCGAGCAGGAGGTCGCGCTGCGCACCCTGGTCGCCGGGGGCCTGATGCCGACGTCCCGCGCCTCGGAGGACGCCGCGCAGGGCGCCGTCGTCCGCGCCGTCGACGAACCGGACCGTGCCGGGTACCCGGCCGATATGGCCGATACGGACGACCCGGCTGACACGGCACCCCGCGATCTGCGGCCCCTGCTCGCCGGGCACGCGAGCGCGCGGGTCACCTTCTCCGAGCCGGGCGCCCCGGTCCTGATGCGGCCCGACGCCGCCCGCGAACTGGCCGCCGCTGTCAGCGCCGCCCTGGACAACGTGCGGCGCCACGCGGGGGAGGGCGCGCACGCCTGGATCCTGGTCGAGGACGAACCGGACGCGGTGATCGTGACCGTACGGGACGACGGGCCCGGCATCCCGGAGGGCCGCCTCGCCCAGGCCGAGGGCGAGGGCCGGCTCGGCGTCGCCCTGTCCATCCGGGGCCGGCTGCGCGACATCGGCGGCACCGCCGAGCTGGTCTCGGTACCCGGCCAGGGCACCGAGGTCGAACTCCACGTACCCAAGAAGAAGTGACCGCACGAGAAGTGACCGCACGAAGAAGTGACCGCGAGAAGTGACCGCATGGACGTCACGGGGGAAGGCAGGACCAGAACGATGAGCGAGAGCGCGCAGGAGACCGACGGCGGACGGGCCGCGATCAAGGTCATGGTGGTCGACGACCACCCGATGTGGCGCGACGCCGTCGCCCGCGACCTGGCCGCGGCCGGTTTCGACGTCGTCGCCACGGCGGGCGACGGCGAGCAGGCGGTGCGCCGCGCGCGGGCCGCGGCCCCCGCCGTCCTCGTCCTCGACCTGAACCTGCCGGCCAAGCCCGGCGTCCAGGTCTGCAAGGAACTCGTCGGCGCCGACCCGGCGTTGCGGGTCCTGGTCCTCTCGGCGAGCGGCGAGCACGCCGACGTGCTGGAGGCGGTCAAGTCCGGCGCCACCGGCTACCTGCTGAAGTCCGCGTCCACCGAGGAACTGATCGACGCGGTGCGCCGTACGGCCGTCGGCGACCCGGTGTTCACGCCGGGCCTCGCCGGTCTCGTCCTCGGCGAGTACCGGCGCCTCGCCTCCGAGCCCGCCCCGGCGGCCGACACCGGCGAGCCGAAGGCGCCCCAGCTCACCGACCGGGAGACCGAGGTGCTGCGACTTGTCGCCAAGGGACTGAGCTACAAGCAGATCGCCGAGCGCCTGGTCATCTCCCACCGCACGGTGCAGAACCATGTGCAGAACACCCTCGGAAAGCTCCAGCTCCACAACCGTGTGGAGCTCGTGCGGTACGCGATCGAACGGGGCCTCGACGACGCCTGACGCGGCGCCGGCGGACGGGCGCTCGCCGGACAACTTGCTTATCCCGCCCAGGAATTGACCATTCGCCCCCTCCAGTAGTGACCTGGATCACCATTAGCGTGGCCCGTGAACGGTTCACTTCAGCGGCGAAGGGACTCTTCCATGCGAGCCAGAAAAATCGGAGTACTGACCGGAGGCGGCGACTGCCCCGGGCTCAACGCCGTCATCCGGGCCATCGTCCGCAAGGGCGTGCAGGAGTACGGCTACGAATTCGTCGGCTTCCGGGACGGCTGGCGCGGTCCTCTCGAAAACGACAGCGTCCGGCTCGACATCCCCGCGGTGCGCGGCATCCTGCCCCGCGGCGGCACCATCCTCGGCTCCTCGCGCACCAACCCCCTCCAGGTGGAGAACGGCATCCGCCGCGTCAAGGAGAACCTCGCCGACGAGGAGGTCGAGGCCCTCATCGTGATCGGCGGCGAGGACACCCTGGGCGTCGCCGCCCGCCTTGCCGACGACTACGGCATCAACGTCGTCGGCGTACCGAAGACCATCGACAACGACCTCTCCGCCACCGACTACACCTTCGGCTTCAACACGGCCGTCGGCATCGCGACCGAGGCGATCGACCGCCTGCACACCACCGCCGAGTCCCACATGCGCGTCCTGGTCGTCGAGGTCATGGGCCGGCACGCGGGCTGGATCGCCCTGCACTCGGGCCTGGCCGGCGGCGCCAACGTCATCCTCATCCCCGAGCAGCGCTTCGACATCGAGCAGGTCTGCGCCTGGGTCACCTCCCGCTTCACGTCGTCGTACGCGCCGATCGTCGTGGTCGCGGAGGGCGCGATGCCCCGCGACGGCGACCTGGTCCTCAAGGACGAGTCGCTGGACTCCTTCGGGCACGTCCGCCTCTCGGGCGTCGGCGAATGGCTCGCGAAACAGATCGAGAAGCGCACCGGCAAAGAGGCCCGCACCACGGTCCTCGGCCACGTCCAGCGCGGCGGCACTCCGTCGGCCTTCGACCGCTGGCTCGCCACCCGCTTCGGCCTGCACGCGATCGAGGCGGTACGCGACGGGGACTTCGGCAAGATGGTCGCGCTGCAGGGCACGGACATCGTCCGCGTACCCATCGCGGACGCGACGGCCCGCCTGAAGACGGTCGATCCCGCCCTGTACGAGGAGGTGGGGGTCTTCTTCGGGTAAGCGCCGACGCAGGGGCGGCGCCCTGGTTCGGGGTGCCGTCCCAAGGGGCCCTACATACACTCGCGCCATGGAGATCCTCGCGTTCGGCGTGCAATCCGACGAGAAGCCCCTCATCGAGAAGGCCTTCGAGGGCCACCACGACGTCCGCTGCCTGGACGTCTTCCTCAACGAGGACACCGCCCCCATCGCGGCCGGCTACGAGATCATCTCCACCAGCGTCAACGCGACCCTGAACAACCGTGTGCTGCAGAGCCTCGCGGCCGGCGGCACGCAGCTGATCGCCCAGCGCTCCACCGGCTTCAACAACATCGACCTGGAGGTCGCCGAGCGCCTCGGGCTCACGGTCGCGCGGGTCTCGTACTACTCGCCCTACTCGGTCGCCGAGTTCGCCTGGACCCTCGCGATGGCCGTCAACCGGCGCATCGTCCGGGCCAGCAACCGCACCCGCGACTTCGACTTCCGCCTCGACGGACTGCTCGGCCGTGACCTGCGCGGCCGCACCGTCGGCGTCCTCGGCACCGGCAAGATCGGCGAGGCCTTCACCCGCATCGCGCACGGCTTCGGCATGAACCTGCTCGGCTGGGACGTCGCCGAGAACCCGGAGTGCACGGCCCTCGGCATGAAGTACGTCGACAAGGAGCGGCTCTTCGCCGAAGCCGATCTGATCAGCCTGCACGTCCCGCTGCTGCCGTCCACCGAGCACATCGTCGACGCCGCCGCCCTGCGCGCGATGAAGGACGACGTCATCCTCGTCAACTCCAGCCGCGGCGGCCTCGTCGACACCAAGGCCCTCGTGGCCGAGCTGCGCGAGGGCCGCTTCACGGGCGTCGGCCTCGATGTGTACGAGGCAGAGGCGGGCCTGTTCTTCCTCGACAAATCCCTGGAGATCGTCGACGACGACACCCTGGCCCGCCTCGTCACGTTCCCGAACGTCCTGGTCACCTCGCACCAGGCGTACTACACCGTGGACGCGGTCGGCCAGATCATCGACACCACGGTGCAGAACGTCCTGGACTACCGGGCCGGCCGCCGCTCCGAGAACGTGCTGGTCCCGGCGGAAGCACCGGCCGACAGCTGACCCAGCAGCTCCCGTACGATCCCGGCGCCGCGCAGCGACAGCACCGACTCCGGGTGGAACTGCACCCCGGCGAAGCCAGGACCGCGTACGGCGTGCACCTCACCGTGGGTCGCGTCCCGGCTGACCTCGACGTCGTGCGCGGCCAGTTCCAGCGCGGCGTCGTCGTCGCAGCGGGCCACGAAGCTGTTGTAGAACCCGACGGTCTCGGGCCGCCCGAACAGCTCGATATCGGCCTGCGCGCCCTGGTACGGCACGTCCTTGCGGACGATCTCCAGGCCCAGCTCGGCCGCGATCAGCTCGTGCCCGAGGCAGACCCCGAGCACGCCGTACGCATGCGTGCCGATCACTTGGGCCGTCAGTGACCGCAGGAACCGCATCTTCGGATCGGTGAGGTCGGACGGGTCGCCGGGGCCCGGCCCGAGCACGAGAGGACCCTCGTGCGCGAGCACGGCCTCCCGCAGCCCCTTCTCGTCGTAGCGCCGCACCGACACGTCGAGCCCCGACGAACGCAGCACGTGCGCCAGCATCGCGGTGAAGGTGTCCTCGCCGTCGACGACGAGCGCGTGCCCGCTCAGCCCGCCCACGTGCTGGTCGTGGTCCTGCATCCGCAGCCAGAACGGGGCGAGGGCCGCCCGGCGCCCGTCGAGGGCCGCCCGCACCCGCGGATCGTCGGCCAGCGCGGGCCGCGTGCTCTCCTCGCGCGGGCGCCCGGGGCGCACCCCGAGGGCGGCCAGCACCCCGGCGGCCTTCGCGTGCGTCTCGGCGACCTCACCCGCCGGGTCGGAACCGCGGACCAGGGTCGCGCCGACCGGCACCCGCAGGCGCCCGGCCGCGTCGATGTCGGCGGTCCTGATGAGGATGGGGGAGTCCAGGGTCTGCGCGCCGCCCGAGTCCCGGCCGACGAGCGCGAGGGCACCGGCGTAGTACCCGCGGCCGCCCACTTCGTGGCGCTCGATGACCCGGCAGGCGTTCTGGACCGGCGAGCCGGTGACGGTCGCCGCGAACATCGTCTCCTTCAGCACCTCGCGCACGTCGAGGGTCGACTTCCCCCTCAACTCGTATTCGGTGTGCGCGAGATGAGCCATTTCCTTCAGCCGCGGACCGATGACGACCCCGCCCCTGTCGCCGACGGTGCACATCATCTTGAGCTCCTCGTCGACGACCATCGACAGCTCCTCGATCTCCTTGCCGTCGGCGAGGAAGCCCAGCAGGTCGTCGGGGGTCGGCCCGGCGGCGGGATAGCGGTACGTCCCGCTGATCGGGTTCATGACGACGGTGCCGCCGGACATCCGCACGTGCACCTCGGGGCTGGCGCCGACCAGCGTCCGCCCACCCGTCTCCCGCCGCCGCCCTTCCAAGGAAGTCCTTTCAGTCCCTTTCTGGTCCCCCGTGTGCACGACGAAGGTCCAGTACGCGCCCCGCTCACCGTCGAGCAGCCGCCGGAACAGCGCGAGCGCGTCACGCCGGGAGAACCCCGGGATCTCACCCTCGTACGTCCTGCGGATCACGAAGTTCGCGCCCTCGCCCTGCCCGATCTCCTCGCGCAGGACGCGGCCGACGATGCCGGCGTACGCCTCGTCGTCGACATCGAAACCGCCGTCCTCGACGCGGACGTCATGCCGGGGGAGCTGCTCCAGCGCCTCGTCGAGCGGGATCTCGTACGACTCCTCGGGCGTGAGGACCGCGAGAGGGGTGCCGTCGTCGCGGACGTCGAAGCCGCGCTCCCTGATCTGCCGGAACGGGACGAGAGCCAGGCCCTCCGGAATGTCCGCGAGCCGTTCGTACGTGCCGACCGGGCCGATCAGGACCTCGACGGTGTCGTGATCGTGGCCGGGCGCGCGGCGGCGCAGCAGGGCGAAGGGGCGGTCGTCGGCGAGTAGGGCCGAGAGCTGCATGGTCGGTTCCTCTTCCTGAGATCCCATGGATCTTTCAGTTCAGTCGGAGAGGAACGGCCCGGTCCCGAAAACACTGAAGGCCGCCCCTCGGGCGGCCTTCGCGAAGTCTGGATACGCGCAGTCAGTGGGCCGCCGGATGTGCGGTCCACCACCAGGTGCGGGTCAGAAACTGCGCGAGCATGGGCGTCACCGTACCCGACGCCGGGCTCAGGTGTGGCGTGCGCCTCTCATCCGTTCCGATCCGTCTCAAAAGATGAGCGGAGGGATGGACGCCCGATCCGAACCCGTAATGTTGTCGAGGTGACCGTGAACGCTAAGACCAGCGCCAGCGCTGGCAACACCTGGCGAGACCTGCCCGCGGCGCAGCAGCCCGAGTACCCCGATGCCGAGGCTCTGCGCGATGTGATCGCGGACCTCGAGTCGTATCCGCCGCTCGTCTTCGCGGGCGAGTGCGACCAGCTGCGCGCCCGACTGGCGGCCGTCGCCAAGGGAGAGGCGTTCCTGCTCCAGGGCGGCGACTGCGCCGAGGCCTTCGACGCCGTCTCGGCGGATCAGATCCGGAACAAGCTGAAGACCCTGCTCCAGATGGGCGCCGTACTCACGTACGCCGCCTCGGTGCCGGTCGTGAAGATCGGCCGGATCGCCGGTCAGTACTCCAAGCCGCGCTCCAAGCCGACCGAGACCCGCGACGGCCTGACGCTGCCGACCTACCGCGGCGACTCCGTCAACGGGTTCGAGTTCACCGAGGCCGCCCGCATCCCGGACCCCGAGCGTCTGAAGCGGATGTACAACGCGTCCGCCTCGACGCTCAACCTGGTGCGCGCCTTCACCACCGGCGGCTACGCCGACCTGCGCCAGGTGCACGCCTGGAACCAGGACTTCGTGAAGTCGTCCCCGTCCGGCCAGCGCTACGAGCAGCTCGCCCGCGAGATCGACAACGCGCTGAACTTCATGCGGGCCTGCGGCACCGACCCGGCCGAGTTCCAGACGGTCGAGTTCTACGCCTCGCACGAGGCACTGCTGCTCGACTACGAGTCGGCGCTGACCCGCGTCGACTCGCGTACCGGCAACCTGTACGACGTCTCGGGCCACATGGTCTGGATCGGCGAGCGCACCCGTCAGCTCGACGGCGCGCACATCGAGTTCGCCTCGAAGATCCGCAACCCGATCGGCATCAAGCTCGGCCCGACGACGACGGCCGAGGAGGCGCTGCAGTACATCGAGCGTCTCGACCCGGACCGCGAGCCGGGCCGGCTGACCTTCATCGTCCGCATGGGCGCCGACAAGGTCCGCGACAAGCTGCCCGAGCTGGTCGAGAAGGTCACCGCTTCCGGCGCGACCGTCGCCTGGATCACCGACCCGATGCACGGCAACACGTACGAGGCGGCCTCCGGCCACAAGACCCGCCGCTTCGACGACGTGCTCGACGAGGTCAAGGGCTTCTTCGAGGTCCACAAGGAGCTCGGCACGCACCCGGGCGGCATCCACGTCGAGCTCACCGGTGACGATGTCACCGAGTGCGTGGGCGGTGGCCACGAGATCTTCGTCGACGACCTGCACCAGCGCTACGAGACGGCCTGCGACCCGCGGCTGAACCGCAGCCAGTCCCTGGACCTGGCGTTCCTGGTGGCGGAGATGTACCGCGACCAGTAACGGTCGTTCGCCGTACGTAAGCGCCGTGGGGGGGGGGGGGGGGGGGGGCGCGCCCCCCCCCCCGCGGCGGGGGGGGGGGGGGGGGCGGGGGGGGGGGTTTTTGAGAAAACGAGTAAAGGTGGGCCCCCGCCCGACGACAGAG